>NZ_BAAAOW010000009.1:0-151135 GCF_039530785.1 Brachybacterium phenoliresistens | reverse complement strand
GTCTCCCTCGAGCAGGCGAAGGAGCTCGCGGCCGCGGCCGTGGCCGCCCCCACCGCCTCCGCCGCGAAGCAGGCCGTGCGCGCCGGCCTGCCGATCCTCGAGGAGCTCGGCCTGTGAGCTGAGCGCCCGGACGCGAGAACGGCGGCACCCCCGAGGGGATGCCGCCGTTCTTCCGTCTCCGGGGGAGGAGGCTCACTCCTCGGCGTCGAGATCCTTCTCGAGCAGCGCGGCCAGGGCCGCGACGGACTCCTCGGCGCCCTCGCCCTCGGCACGCAGGGTGACCTCGTCGCCGTTGCCGGCGCCCAGGGTCATAAGCATGAGGATGCTCGAGGCCTGGACGGGGTTGCCGCCCACCTTCTCGATCGTGACCTGCGCGGGCTGCTCGCCCGCGGCCTTGGCGAAGATCGAGGCGGGACGGGCGTGGAGCCCGGACGCGCTGGCAACCGTGACGGTGCGCTCTGCCATGTTCGAAGCCTTTCTCGGAGCCGCCCCGATGGTCCGGGGGCGACGGAAGCGATGGTCGTAGAGGTAACGCTACCTCGGCGGCGGTGCGGGCGCTGCGCGGACGGGAAAGCCCGCCCGCGCGGCCCCGGCGCTCAGGCCTGCAGCTCGGCGATGCGGGCGGCGACGGCCTCGCGCACGGCGGGGTGGAGGGGATGCTCCGCCGCGAGCCCTGTGAGCGTCGCCGTCACCTGGTCGGCGTCGCCCGTGGCCAGGAGCTCCTGGACGCGGACGACCTCCTCGTCGCCCTCAGGCGTGAAGCGCAGCGCCGCCGCGAGGACGGCGACCAGCGAGTGGTGGTCCAGTCCGCGCTCGGCGAGCTCCGCCGCGGGGCCGATGATCCGCTCGTGCCGGGAGAGCTTGCGCTCGGGGGCGCGGCCCACCCGCTCGACGGTGTCGGGCAGGTGCGGGTTGGCGAAGCGCTCGAGGATCTTGGAGACGTACGCCTGCTGCTGCTCGGCGGAGAACCCGTGCTTGGTGACGAGCAGGGTGGCGGTCTCGGCGAGGGCCGCGGCGACCTTCCCGCGGATCGACGGCTCGGAGATCGCGTCGGAGATCTTCTCGATCCCGACGGCCCAGCCGAACCAGGCCGTGGCGGCGTGGCCGGTGTTGACGGTGAACAGCTTCCGCTCGATGTACGGCTCGAGGTCCTCCACCCAGGTGATCCCCGGGATGTCCGGCTCGGCGCCGTCGAAGGGGCCGCGCTCGACCGCCCACTCGAAGAAGGTCTCGACGGTGACGTCGAGGCCGGCATCGGGCGCCTGGGCGGGGACGATGCGGTCCACCGCGGTGTTGGCGAACAGGGCCCGCGCCTCGAGGTCCTCGCCCTCGTAGGCGCTGCGGACCTCCGCCTCCAGGATGTCGGTCGCGTTGATGGCGTTCTCGCAGGCCATCACCGCGACGCGTCCCGCATCGGCCGGACGGGCCGCGATCCCCTGCGCGATGGCGGGGGCGACGAACTTCAGGATGTGCGCGCCGACGGCGGTGGTGACGATGTCCGCGGTCGCGATCTCCTGGACGACGGCCTCGAGCTCGCTCGCGGAGTTCACCGCCCGGAACCCCTCGACGACCGTGTCGCGGCCCGAGCTGCCGACGGCGTGGACCGTGTACGAGTCCGCCTCCTTCAGGGCCGTGATCAGCGCGTCCTGCACGTCGGCGAAGACCACCTCGATCCCCGCCTCGTGCAGCAGCAGGCCCACGAACCCGCGGCCGATGTTCCCTGCGCCGAAATGCACTGCCTTCATCGGTCTCCCTCTTCTCGCGTTCGCGTCATGTCCGTGCCCGTCCGGGGCCGGCCCATGTTCTCAGTCCTCGTCGAAGATCGCGCGGATCTCCTCGGCCGTCCCGGCATCCTCGAGCCGCTGCACCTGGGCCGGGTCGGAGAAGATCATCGCGACCTTCTGCAGCAGGTCCAGGTGCTCGTTGCCGACGCCCGCGATGCCGACCACGAAGCGCACCTCGTTGCCGTTCCAGTCGATCGGCGAGGGGTAGCGGATCAGCGACATGCCCGAGCGGCTGATCGAGGCCTTCGCCTCGCCGGTGCCGTGGGGGATCGCCAGGCCGTTGCCCATGAACGTCGAGACGGTCGCCTCGCGCTGATGCATCGCGGCGACGTAGCCCTCGTCCACGGCGCCCGCCGCGACCAGCAGGCCGCCGGCCTCGTCGATCGCGCTGGCCGCATCCCGGGCGGTGCCGGCGATGACGATGGAGGACAGCGGCATGATCTCGGGGCCGGCCTCGGCGGCGGGGGCAGCGGCCACGGGAGCCGCCGGGGCGGCGTCGGCCTCCGGGGCGCCGCCGGAGTTGCGGGCCTTCACGAGCTCGACGACCTCGTCGTAGCGGGGCGAGTTCATGAACTGGTCCACGGCCACGTGGACGGCGGAGGCGGTGCGCTCGTGGGCGCGGTCGGCGAGCTCCTTCTGGGTGACCACCACGTCCCACTCGTCGGACAGGCTCGAGATCGCCTTGTTGGTGACCTCGACGTCCGCGAAGCCGGCGGCGCGCACCTTCTTGCGCAGCACCGTCGCACCCATCGCGGAGGAGCCCATGCCGGCGTCGCAGGCGAAGACGATCCGGGAGATCGGGCCGGTGTGGCCGGAGACGGCGATGCCGGAGGCTCCGTCGCCGGCGCCCGTGAGCGCCCCGGCGACGGAGGACTTCTTGCCCTTCATCTGCTCCATCTTCGCGGTGGCTGCGGCGATGTCGCCGTCGTCCTGCTTGCCGATGCGCAGCAGCAGCGCCGAGAGCGTGAAGCTCACCGCGGCCGCGGCGAGGACCGCCAGGGCGATGCCGAGGTAGGAGTCGCGGGCGGCCACGCCGAAGATCGCGAAGATCGACCCGGGGGAGGCCGGCGCGATCAGGCCCGTGCCGAAGGCGACGTTCACGGCCACGCCCGCCATGCCGCCGCCGATCGCGGCGAGGATCAGGATCGGCTTCATGAGCACGTACGGGAAGTAGATCTCGTGGATGCCGCCGAAGAACTGGATGATCGCGGCGCCGGGGGCGGAGGCGCGCGCGGCGCCGCGGCCGAATATCGTGTACGCCAGCAGGATGCCGACGCCCGGGCCGGGGTTCGCCTCGAGCAGGAACAGGACGGACTTGCCGTTCTGGCTGGCCTCGGACAGGCCCAGCGGGGTGAGCACGCCGTGGTTGATGGCGTTGTTGAGGAAGAAGATCTTCGCGGGCTCGATGAGGATCGACACCAGCGGCAGCAGATGCGCGTCGACCAGGGCCCCCACCCCCGCGGACAGGGCGCTCATCAGGCCGTTCACGATCGGTGCGAGGCCGAAGAAGCCCGCCACCAGCGCGATGAAGCCGAAGATGCCGGCGGAGAACATGTTCACGAGCATCTCGAAGCCGGCCGGGATGTGGTCCTGCCACAGGCGGTCGAGCTTCTTCATGACCCAGGCCGCCAGCGGCGCCATGATCATGGCGCCGATGAACATGTGGACCTGGCCCAGCGCCGCGAAGTCGGCCTCGGCGTTGCCGGCGGCCAGCCACTTCTCGAGCTCGGCGGCGTTCTCCTGCGCGATCAGCCAGTCGGAGCCGGCGATGACGCCCATGGTCGCGATGACGCCGACGACGGCGCCGCGCGCCTCGTAGATCATGCGGCCGCCGGTGTTGGCGATCAGCAGCGGGAGCAGGTAGTGGATCATCGGGCCGACGGCGGCGGCAAGCGGCTCGTTGGGCGTCCACCCGTCCGGGATGAAGAAGGCGGTGAGGATGCCCCAGGCGATGAGCGCCGGGATGTTCGGCATCACCATGTTCGACAGCGATGTGCCGACCTTCTGGAGGGCGACCCGTGGGCTGAATCCCGCTCGGGTCTCGGTGGTGGTGGTCATCGCTGATCCTTCCCGTGGTGTCCGAGGACGACGGATCCCGCAGCGCGGGACCCTGCAGCGCGACATCGTCGGGGAGGAGGGCCGGGAGGGCCGACCCGACGAGGGGGCTCGCCTGATTCTAGGCGGACGTCAGACGGCTGTGGTGATCCGCGGCGCAGAGTCCTGCGCGGCGCGCGCCGCGGAGGGGAACACGAAGCGCCCGTAGGTGACGTAGCGGAAGGACGTCGAGACCGCCTGGCCGATGAGCGTGCCGGAGATGTTGTCCGCCAGCGGGGAGTCCAGCCCCAGGACGTAGCGGGAGAACGCCAGGCAGGACAGCTGCAGCAGGGTGGCGATGATGTTGACCAGCACGAAGGCGATCACCGAGCGGGTGGTCCCGGGGGCCGGGCGGTCCCCGAAGGTCCACAGCCGGTTGCCGAGGTAGGTCAGGCAGGACGCCGCGGAGATCGTGATGGCCTTGGCGATGATCGGGTGCGCGAACAGGACGCCGTGGCCCCACCCCTGCCCGGGATCCCAGAACACCAGCAGGTTGTACAGGGCCGCGTCGAGGAGGAAGACCAGGCCACCCACCGCGAGGAACTTGAGGCTCGGCCGGAGGTGGCGGTCGAGCAGACCGCGCAGCACGCCCTGCACTGTACCGGCCGCCGTGGGGGCGCGTCTGCGCCCGGGAGGCCGATGAGCGTAGGATCATCCCTCGCCGTGGCGACGGACCGGCCCCCGACGGGGAGGTCCTGGGAGCGCTCGGACGCGCATCGTGCCATCGGCCGATGCCCCACCGACCTGCATCCGAGGAGGAGCACCCATGCCCCGTGTCGCCCTGTCCATCGCCGGCTCCGAGGCCACCGGAGGCGCCGGCGCCCAGACCGACATCAAGACCTTCCACCAGCTGGGCACCTTCGGGACCGTCGCGCTGACGTGCATCGTCTCCTTCGACCCGCAGAACAGCTGGGGGCACCGCTTCGTGCCCGTCGAGCCGCAGGTCATCGAGGACCAGATCGAGGCGACGACCGCGAACCACGACATCGACACCGTGAAGATCGGCATGCTGGGCACCCCCGCGACCATCGACGTGGTCGCGACGGCCCTGGAGCGCCACGCCTTCACGAACGTCGTGCTGGACCCGGTGCTGATCTGCAAGGACGAGTCCGAGGGCGGTTTCGCGCTGGACACCGACACCGCCCTGAAGGCGCAGATCCTGCCGCAGGCCACCTTCGTCACCCCGAACCTCGCCGAGACGGAGATCCTCTCCGGGATCCGCCCGATCGAGAGCGTCGAGCAGCTGGCCGAGGCCGCCCGCGTCATCCACGCGGCCTCCGGCGCCGTGGTCCTGGCCAAGGGCGGGGTCGGCATCGCCGGCGACGAGGCGGTGGACGTCTTCTTCGACGGCGACCAGCTGGTCGAGCTGCGCAGCCCCAAGGTCGGCCAGGAGCGGGTCTCGGGCGCGGGCTGCACCCTGGCGGCCGCCGTGACCGCCGAGCTCGCCAAGGGCGCCACGCCCCTGGAGGCCGCCCGCACCGCCAAGGCCGTCGTGACCAGCGCGATCGAGAACCGCCAGTCCTGCCATGCCCCCTTCGACGCCGTCTACCAGGGCGCCTACTCCGGCCCGTCGCACGCCTGAGGCCGCCGGCCCGGTGCGCTGACCGCGAGGTCACATCTGGGTCCCGGATCCTGGGCCGATGCCCCCGCGCGTGGACATCGGCCCAGGCCGGGGACATAGTGATGCCTATGACCGACGCGCGCGACACTCCCGTCCCCCCGCCCGACGGCGCGGCGGCCGCCGTCGGCGAGCCGCTGATCTCGGTGCGGGGCGTCTCGAAGCTCTTCGGCGACTTCGCGGCCCTCAAGGACATCGACCTGGACATCCATCGCGGGGAGGTGGTCGCGCTGATCGGCGCCTCCGGATCCGGGAAGTCGACCCTGTGCCGCTGCATCAACCGCCTCGAGACGGTCAGCGACGGCGTGATCACCGTCGACGGCCGCCCGCTGCCGGAGGAGGGCAGGGAGCTCGCCCGCCTGCGCAGCGAGGTGGGCATGGTCTTCCAGTCCTTCAACCTGTTCCCGCACCTGCGCGCCGTCGAGAACGTGACCCTGGGGCCGATGAAGGTGCGCGGCGTCCCCAAGGCGGAGGCCCGCGCCGAGGCGATGGAGCTGCTGGCCCGCGTCGGCCTGCAGGGCAAGGAGCACAGCCTCCCCGCCCAGCTCTCCGGCGGTCAGCAGCAGCGCGTCGCGATCGCGCGGGCCCTGGCCATGCATCCCAAGGCGATGCTGTTCGACGAGCCCACCTCGGCCCTGGACCCGGAGGTCATCAAGGAGGTGCTGGACGTCATGACCGAGCTGGCCGAGGCCGGCATGACCATGCTCGTGGTCACCCACGAGATGGGCTTCGCCCGGCACGTCTGCGACCGGGTCGTGTTCATGGACTCGGGGGAGATCGTCGAGTCCGCCGAGCCGGAGGCCTTCTTCACCGCTCCCCGCAGTCAGCGCGCCAAGGACTTCCTCGGCAAGGTGCTCGCGCACTGACCCGCGGCGGGCCGCACCGTCCCCCGTCCCCCTCTTCCCCGACGCCCCGTCCCGACACCCCTGCCGCCGCCCGGCGGCCCGAACCCAGGAGTTCCCATGACCCTCCGCAGCGCTCTTCCCGGCCGCAGTCCTCTTCCCGGCCGGCGCGCCCTCATCGCCGCCGCCGCCGCGCTCCCCGCCGGCATCGCCCTGGCCGCCTGCTCGAGCGAGACGGGCGATGCCCCGTCCCTCGGAGGCGGCGGGGACGGCGCCAGCGACGGCGGCGGCGAGGGCGCCTCCGCCTACGACGCGGCGATCGCCGCCGGGCCCGTGGCCGACGAGGCCGCCGTCTCCGGCAGCGCCTGGGCCACCGCCATCAAGGAGAAGGACTCCTTCGTGCGCGGCGGCACCACCGCCAACCAGGTCTTCTCGATCATCGACCCCGCCACCAGCAAGGTCACCGGCTTCGACGCCGGGATCACCCAGCTGCTGGCCCGCTACATCCTGGGCGAGGGCGGCGAGGAGAAGGTCGAGTACATCGACACCACCGTCGAGACCCGCGAGACCATGGTCCAGAACGACACCGTCGACGCGGTGATCGCCACCTACTCGATCACCCCCGAGCGCCTCGAGAAGATCAACTTCGCCGGCCCGTACTACCTCTCGGGCACGTCCATCCAGGTCCGCACCGAGGACGCCGAGAGCATCACGGGTCCGGAGGACCTCGAGGGCAAGAACCTGGTCACCCAGTCGAACTCGACCGGCATCCAGGCCATCGAGGACAACGTGCCCAACCCCGGCAAGGTCGAGACCCTCGCCGACAACGAGTCCTGCGTCGCCGCCCTCAAGCAGGGGCGCGTGGACGCGTACGTGTTGGACCAGGGCGTGCTGCTGGGAAACTCCAAGGCCGATCCGGACGTCACCGTCGTCGGCGAGCCCTTCACCGAGGACCCGTACGGCATCGGCCTGAACAAGGACAAGGCCGACGCCCTCGAGTTCGTCAACGCCTTCCTGCAGACGATCATCGACGACGGCACCTGGACGAAGCTCTACGACGCCACCATCGGACAGGTGATCGACGGCGAGGCGCCCACGCCGCCGACCATCGGCGAGCTGCCCGCCTGATCGGAGCGGCGGCATGGAGATCATCCTCGAGAACTGGCCGATGCTGCTGGGCGGCATCGGCACCACGATCGCCCTGACCGTGCTGGGCTACGGCTTCGCGCTGATCCTGGGCACGGCGCTGGCCGTGTGCCGGGTCAGCCCGATCCCGCCGCTGCGCGGCGCGGCGACCGTGTACGTGGAGATCTTCCGCAACATCCCGCTGCTGAGCCTGCTGATCCTCATCGCCTTCGGGCTGCCGGACGCCGGGCTGTTGCTGCCGTACTTCTGGTGCGGGGTGCTGGGGCTGACGCTCTCGAGCGCCGCCTTCGTGTGCGAGAACGTCCGCTCCGGCATCAACACCGTGCCCATCGGCCATGCCGAGGCGGCGCGGTCCATCGGCCTGGGCTTCTTCGGCGTGCTGCGCTACGTGGTGCTCCCGCAGGCCTTCCGCACCATGATCTCGCCGCTGGTCAACGTGTTCATCGGGACGCTGATCGGCTCCTCGCTGTGCGCGGCGATCTCCGTCGCCGAGATCACCTACGTCACCCAGCAGCTGAACATCCGCACCGCCGAGGCGGTGCTGCTGTTCCTCGTCGCCGGCGTCATCTACCTGGCGCTGTCCCTCGCGGCGGCCTCCGGCGGCATCGCCCTGGAGAAGGCCCTCGCCCCCGGCCGCCGGCGCAGGCCCACCACCACCCAGGCGATGATGGGGGCGCAGCAGGCATGAGCGCGAACAGCTCGAGCGCGACCCAGGTCCTCTTCGACGCCCCCGGCCCCAAGGGCCGCCGGCGGATCCTGCTGCTGTCCGTCCTCAGCGTGCTGGGGATCGCCGGCCTGATCGGCGCGGGGCTGTGGCAGTTCGCCGTCAACGGCCAGCTCGACGCCGGGAAGTGGCTGCCCTACCTGCGGCGCGACTACATCGCCTTCCTCGGCGAGGGGCTCTGGGGCACGCTGCGGGCCACCGCCGTCGCGGCCGTGATCGCCTTCCCCTTCGCCCTGGTCCTGGCGCTCGCGCGGCTGGCCCCGCTGCGACCGCTGAGCTGGGCGGCGACGGCGTGGATCGAGTTCTTCCGCGGCATCCCCATGCTGCTGGTGGTGTACGCGTTCCTGCTGGCGCTGCCCGCCTACGGGGTCACCTTCGACCGCTTCTGGATGCTCGTGGTGCCGATGATCCTCGTGTCCTCGGCGACCACGGCGGAGGTCTTCCGCGCCGGCATCCGCGCCGTGGACCGCGGCCAGCACGAGGCGGCCGCCGCCATCGGCCTCATGCCCCGGCAGTCGATGGTCTCGGTGATCCTGCCGCAGGCGGTGCGCCTGGTCCTGCCCAGCCTCGTGCTGGCGCTCGTCTCGCTGCTGAAGGACTCCACCCTCGGCTTCGTGGTCAGCTACAACGAGCTCCAGTTCCAGGGCAAGAACATGGTCTCCATCACCCGCTTCCTGGTGCAGACCTACCTCGTGGTCTCCGGCATCTACATCGTCATCAACCTCCTGCTGACGCGGGTGGCGCTGGTGCTGGACGCGCGCATGCAGAAGAGAGCGGCGGCCGGACCGAAGAGCTGATCGGGGCTGCTGCGGACAGGGTCTGTCCGCGGAGAGGGAACCGGCCGGTCAGCGCCGCGCCATCCGTCCCGGCCGTGGCATAGGCTCCCAGGAGCGCCTTCCCCGAGCGCGAGGAGACCCTCCGTGATCCGATTCGAATCCGTGCAGAAGCGCTACCCCGGCGGCACCGTCGCGGTGGAGGACTTCTCCTGCACGATCCCCTCGCACACCGCGACCGTGCTGGTCGGCTCGAGCGGGTCGGGCAAGACGACGCTGCTGCGCATGATCAACCGCATGGTCGACCCGAGCGCGGGCCGCGTGCTCATCGACGACCAGGACGTCGCCACCACCGACAAGGTCGCCCTGCGCCGCAGCATCGGCTACGTCATGCAGGCCTCCGGGCTGCTGCCGCACCGCACCGTGCAGGACAACGTCGCCACCGTCCCGATGCTCACCGGCACCCCCAAGCGGGAGGCCCGGGCCGCCGCTCTGGACCTGCTGGAGACCGTGGGCCTGGACCGGGGCCTCGCCACGCGCTACCCCTCCCAGCTCTCCGGCGGGCAGCAGCAGCGCGTGGGCGTCGCCCGGGCGCTGGCATCGGACCCGAACATCCTGCTCATGGACGAGCCCTTCGGCGCCGTGGACCCGATCGTGCGCGGGGAGCTGCAGACGGAGCTGCTGCGACTGCAGAGCGAGCTGGGCAAGACGATCGTCTTCGTCACCCACGACATCGACGAGGCCTTCCTCATCGGCGACCAGGTCGTGATCCTCCGCCCCGGCGGCGAGGTCGCCCAGGCCGGCACCGCCGAGGAGATCCTCGCCGCCCCCGCCGACGACTTCGTCGAGCGGTTCATCGGCGCCGACCGCGGCCGCCGCGCCCTGCGCCTCGAGGAGCGGGACGGGACGCGGATCGTCGTGGACGGCACTGGCCGGGCCGCCGGCGTGCTGCAGGCGGCCGAGGGCGACCTCGCCGTGCCGGACGCCCCCGCGAGGGACCGGGCATGAGCTGGGTCCTCGGCAACCTCGACGTCATCGGCGGCCACGCCGGCGCGCACCTGCTGCAGGCCCTCCCGGCGATCGTGCTCGCCTTCGTCCTCGCGCTGCCGGTCGCGAAGCTCGCCGGACGCCTCGGCGTGCTGCGCGGCGGCATCAGCACCGCCGCCGCGCTGATGTACGCCATCCCCTCGCTGCCGCTGTTCATCGTGCTGCCGATCGTGCTGGGCACCTCGATCCGCTCCATGATCAACGTGATCGTCGCCCTCACGCTCTACGGCCTGGCGCTCATGGTCCCCGCCGCGATCGACGCCTTCCGCTCCGTGGACGGCGACGTGCTGCGCGCCGCTACCGCGCAGGGCTACGGCCCCGTCGCCCGCTTCTGGGCGGTCGAGCTGCCGCTGGCCGGACCGGTGCTGCTGGCCGGGCTGCGCGTCGTCGTCGTCTCCACCGTGTCGCTGGTGACCGTCGGCGGGGTGCTCGGCGTGCCCAGCCTGGGCATGCTGTTCGTCGACGGGTTCCAGCGCGGCATCACCGCCGAGATCCTCGCCGGCATCGTGCTCACCGCCGCGATCGCCCTCGCCCTGGACGGCCTGCTGGTCCTCGCGGGGCGGGCGCTGATGCCGTGGGCATCGGCCGGGAAGGCCCCGGCGGAGCCGTCACCCGCCGGCGCCCCGGACCCGGCGGCCGCCGCAGGAGGTGCCGCATGAACCAGCTGCTCGCGGCCCTGGACTGGCTGCTGGACCCGGCCCGCTACTCCGGCCCCGGCGGCATCCCGATGCGCCTGGCCGAGCACCTCGGCTACACCGCCCTCGGCGTCGTCCTCGCCGCCGTGGTCGCGATCCCGCTGGGCCTCCTGGTCGGCCACACCGGGCGGGGGAGGGGCCTGGCCGTCGCCGCGAGCGGCGCCGCCCGCGCCCTGCCCACCCTGGGCCTGGTCACCCTGTTCGCCCTGCTGGTGGGCATCGGCCTGCTGGCCCCCACCCTCGCCTTCGTGATCCTCGCGATCCCCTCGCTGCTCGCGGGCGCCTACTCCGCCTGCGAGGCCGTGGACCCGCGCACCGTCGACGCCGCCCGCGCCCAGGGCATGACCGAGATGCAGGTGCTCACCCGCGTCGAGCTGCCGCTGGGCATGCCGCTGCTGATCACCGGCATCCGCGCCGCGACGCTGCAGGTCATCTCCACGGCGATGCTCGCCGCGTACGTCGGCAACGGCGGGCTGGGCCGGTTCATCTTCCTGGGCCTGAAGACCCAGGACTACCCGCAGATGCTCGCCGGATCCCTGCTCGTGATCGCGCTCGCGCTCGTCCTGGACGGCGCGCTGCTGCTCGTCCAGGCCGTCACCCGACCCCGCGGCGCGGTGCCCGCCGGCTGACGCCGCCCCACCGCCCATCGGCCGCCCCAGACCGCACACCCTCCCGAAGGAGCCCTCATGAACCGCAGGACCGCCCGACCCATCGCCCGCCGCGGCGCCCTCGCCGCGCTCGGCGCCGGAGGCCTGGCCTCCCTCGCCGCCGCCTGCTCGAGCTCCGACCCGCTCGCCGAGGAGACCACGGACGCCTCCGGCGGGGGCGGCGGGGCCTCCGATGCCGGAGGCGGCGCCGCCGGCGCGCTCGTCGTCGGCTCCCAGGCCTACTACTCCAACGAGATCATCGCGGAGCTCTTCGCGCAGGTCCTCGAGGCGGCGGGGCTGAGCATCACCCGCGAGTACCAGATCGGTCAGCGCGAGGTGTACCTGCCCGAGCTCGAGTCCGGGGCCGTGGACCTGCTGCCCGAGTACACCGGCAACCTCCTGCAGTACTACCAGGCGGACGCCCCCTCGGCGAGCCCCCAGGAGATCGCCGAGGCGCTGGCCGGGGTCCTTCCCGACGGCCTGACCGCCCTGCCCTTCGCCGAGGCCACCGACCAGGACTCCTACACCACCACCGCCGACTTCGCCTCCGCGAACTCGCTGACCGCGATCCCCGATCTCGCCGGGGTGCAGGAGGACCTGAAGATCGCCGCGAACAGCGAGTTCGAGGCCCGCCCCTACGGTCCGGCCGGCGTGAAGGAGACCTACGGCGTGGACGTCGCCCTCGTGCCCGTGGAGGACTCGGGCGGCCCGCTGACGGTCAAGGCGCTCACCGACGGCACCGTGCAGCTGGCCGACATCTACACCGCCGACCCCGCCATCCAGAAGAACGGCCTGGTCACCCTCGAGGACCCGGAGTCGCTGATCCTCCCGCAGAACGTCGTGCCGATCGCCTCGTCCAAGGTCGACGACGCCGCCGCGGCCGAGATCGCCAAGGTCACCGGCGCGCTCACCACCGAGGAGCTCATCGCGCTGAACACCCGCAGCATCGACGAGCAGGCCAAGAGCGCCGACATCGCCCGCGAGTGGCTCGCCGAGAAGGGCATCGTCGCCTGAGGGTGAGGCGGACGGGACCGGCGCACCCGACGTCCCTGTCCCCGGGCTAGGCTCGGGGACATGGGCAGGGTGACGCAGGCCAGGAGGATCACGACGGTTCGCATCCGCGACGGGCGGCTGCACCGGGGCCGCAAGGGCGACCATCTCGCCGTCGAGGAGCCGCTGGACATCCGCCTGAACGGGCAGCCGCTGTCGATGACCATGCGCACCCCCGGCCACGACACCGAGCTCGTCCACGGGCTCCTGCACGCCGAGGGCCGCATCACCGCGCGCGAGGACATCGCCGAGGCGCGCTACTGCGACGGCGCCGTGGTGGAGGACGAGTCCGGCTACGCCCGCAACACCTACAACGTCATGGACTTCACCACCCGTCGCCCCCAGCTGCTGCCCGTGCTGGCGCGGGAGTTCGTCACCAGCTCCGCCTGCGGGGTCTGCGGCGCCGCGAGCATCGAGGACGTCCGCCGCAAGGGCCGGTTCGCGCTCGCGCAGGACTGGACGACCACGCCCCGCGCCCTGTTCGCGGCCCAGCGCGCCTTCGACGCCGAGCAGACGATCTTCCGCCGCACCGGCGGCATCCACGGCGCCGCGCTCGTCACCCCGCGCGGCGAGGTCCTCGTCCAGCGCGAGGACGTGGGCCGCCACAACGCGGTCGACAAGGTGATCGGCTGGGCCCTGCTGCAGGACATGCTCCCGCTGTCCGACCTCATGCTGCTGGTCTCCTCCCGCGCCGGCTTCGAGATCGTGCAGAAGGCGTACATGGCCGGGATCCCGCTGCTGGCCTGCGTCTCCGCCGCCAGCTCCCTCGCCGTCGACACCGCCGACGAGGTCGGGATGACCCTCATCGGCTTCCTCCGCGGGGCCGATGGCGGCGGGGCCGATGGCGGCGGGGCCGAGGGGGCCTCCGCCGGCGACGGCCGCATGAACGTCTACACCCACCCCGATCGCCTGGACCTCTCCGACGCGGAGTGAAGATCGGGCGCCCGGCGGCCTCCGTCCGCCCAACGCTTCGAGGATTGTCAGTCCCTATGCCATCTGCGGGCCCTGGATGGCATAGGGACTGACAATCGTGGCGGCGCCCGGCGCCCGGCGCCCGGCGTCCGGCGTCCGGCGCCCGGCGCCCGGCGGCCACCGAGTGCTCTGCGCCTGCGCCGTGAAGCACGTTATCCACAATCCGAGGGCGGGCGGCGCGCGAGGATCTGGATCCGCCTAGCGTCGCCTGCATGCGACGGGATCCGGATCGTTATCGAGGCGCGCTGCTCTCGCGGGCGCAGTGGGAGGCACTGGGCCACCATTGCCGGGACCTCTCGGGCCCGGAGTTCACCGTGGTCTACCGCGGGTTCCATACGCCGACGGACCATCCGGCGAGCGTGAACGCCATGGCGTACGTGCTGCAGCGGCACGTGCTCCCCGGGTGCGTGATCAGCCATACGACGGCCGCGCTCCTTCACGGGGTCCGATTGCCGTGGACGCTCGAGAACGGCGTCGCCTTCCTGCGTCCCGGACCGGGTGACGAGGGAGGGGAACGGTGGAACGCGGTGCCGATCATCCCCTCGGTGCGACCAGGACTCTCCCTGCGCAGCGGCGCCCAGCTCCCCAAGATCCACGCCCGCATCCCACCGTCCGCGGGGAAGGCCGCGCGTCGAGGAGTGATCGTGCACCGCTGGAAACCAGGACCCGTGCAGGAGCTCGGGGAGCTGGTGGTCTCGACGCCGGAGGAGGTGCTCCGGGAGCTCGCCACCATGATGCCGCTGTACGACCTGGTCGCTGCGGTCGACGGCGTGCTCAGCACGACGCAGCCGGTTTCCGGCGTCGGGCGCTCAGACATCGGCTGCCACCTCGAGGCACAGCAGGGCCAGCCCGGCGCTCCGCTGCTGCGCGCTGCGCTCGTGCTCGCTCGTGAGGACGTGCGCTCGCCCGGGGAGTCCCTCATGCGCATGCTGATCCTGGCCGCCGGACTGCCGGAGCCCGATCCGAATCTCCCGGTCGTCGACCCCGTTACCGGAAGGCGGCGGCTGCTGGACCTCGCGTGGAAGGACGTCATGCTCGCCCTCGAATACGACGGCGACGGGCATCGGACCACCAAGGACCAGTGGCGCGACGACGAGGCCCGCCGGGATGAGCTCGCCGCGCTCGGATGGACCCTCGCCCGCGCGAACGGCGAGGACGCGCGGCGCCCCCTGCGCATCCTTCTGCGCCTCGCGCGTGCGCTGCGCGAGCGCGGGGCGGCGGTGCCGAGCGACGATCACATCACGGGCGTGGTGGCCGCTCTGCCATCGCGCGGGCTCACGCTCCAGCTCGCCCGGCGCCAGCCCCGCTATCGCTGATCCTCGAGCCCGCACCCGGCGGCGGTGTCCTGGTCATGCTCCCCCCGAGAGCGGCGCCGTTCGAGGCGTCGGCCGATGGCGATGAGCTGGACGGCGGCCAGCACGATGGCAGCGAGCGCCCCGACCACCAGCACGAGCGTCCCGATCAGCATGACGCCCTCCCAGCCGGAGATCCCCAGGAAGTCCACGTCCTCGTCCCCCTTCGCGGCGCGATAACCTCGTCCGATGAGCTCCGACGACCTGACCTCCTTCTGGGCCGATGCCCGAGCTGTGCACCCGTCGCTTCCGGAGGAGCTGCCGCCGGCATGGGCCTTCGGCGCGACGCCCGAGCACGCGGACGGTCTCCTCGCGCTGGTGCTCGCGGGCACGAAGACGGGGACCGCAGGGGCTCTGTGGGACTACGAGGCCGAAGGGGAGAAGGTTCCCGAGGTGGGCGACCTCTCGATCATCCTCGACGGAGCCGGTGCGCCGCGCGCGGTGCTCGAGGTGACCGAGGTCCGCACCGTCCCCTTCGACCAGGTGAGCGAGGAGCACGCCCACAGCGAGGGGGAGGGCGATCGCAGCCTCGCGGACTGGCGACGCATCCATGAGGCGTTCTGGCGGGACTACGGGACGAGGGGCTTCCGTCCGGACATGCCGATCGTCTGCGAGCGGTTCCGAGTGATCCACGGGCGACCAGCGCAGGATTGTCACTCCTCATGACATCTGGAGCTCTCTGAGGGCATAGGGAGTGACAATCCTCGGGGGCGTGGGCGCCGCGGTCAGCGCAGGGCGAGGAGGCTGGCCGCGGTCACCTCGTCGACGACGACGTCGGTGGCGACGCCGGCGCGCAGGGCGGCGCGCAGCGGCAGCGACTTCGACTTGCCGGCGGCGACCAGCAGGCGGCGCGGGATGCGGGCCAGCTGCGCGGGGTCCGGGCCGGAGCAGCGGCGGTTCATGGCGATGTCGCGGAAGGAGCCGTCGGCCCGCAGGAAGACGGTGCACACGTCGCCGACCGCGGCATCGGCCCGCAGCGAGGCGAGGTCCTCCTCGGTGAGGTAGTTGTTCGTGTAGACGTGGCTGGGGACCTCCGCGTCGAAGGCGCCGACGCCGAAGACGGCCAGGGTGCACTGGCGCTGGGTCTCCAGCACGCGCTGGACGGAGCGCTCGTGCCACATCGCCTCGCGCGTGGTCGCGAAGTCGAAGAAGGCGGGCACGGGGAAGTGGTGGACGGTCGCGTCCCACAGGGAGGCGGCGCGGGCCAGCACCGTGGACACGTAGGTCATGCCGGCGCCCTCGGTGTTGATGGCGCCGTTGAGCTGGACGATCCGCAGGCCCGGGGTGGGTCGCGGGTCCAGATGGGCGACGAGCGCGGCGATGGTCGTGCCCCAGGCCATGCCGACGGTCATGCCCGGCTCGAGCATCTCCTCGAGGACGCCGGCACCGGCGGCGGCGACGGCCTGGAGGCGCTCGCGCTCGCTGTCGGGCGGGCCGACGGCGACCACGTGCGCACGCACCCCGAAGCGGTGGGCGATGGTACGGCGCAGCTCCTCGACGCGCTGGACGCCCGGCGGATGCAGGGAGATCTCCACGAGGCCTTCCGCGCGGGCGTCGCGCAGCATCCGCGAGACGGTGGAGCGGGAGACGGACAGGGCGCCGGCGATCGCCTCCATCGTCTGCCCCTCGGCGTAGTACATCCGTGCAGCGGCGAACGCCGCCTCGAGCCGATTCGCAGGGTCCATCGGACCAGTGTTGCACGTATGTGCATCCCGCTTGCGGTGCGGTGCACGACAGTTCCAGGATGGGCGCAAGAACGCCACAGCAAAGGAGCTCCCCGTGCCTGCGACGCCTGCACTGAAGCGGTCCGAACTCACCCCTGATTCCCGCCGCGAGCACCTCGCGCGCCTGCGGGCGGCCACGGCCGATGCCCCGCTGGACGTGCTGGTCGTCGGCGGCGGGGTGAACGGGGCGGGCGCCGCCTTCGACGCCGCGACCCGCGGTCTGGGCGTCGGCCTCGTGGAGGCCCGGGACTGGGCCTCGGGCACCTCGTCGCGCTCCTCCAAGCTCATGCACGGCGGCCTGCGCTACCTGCAGATGCTCGACTTCAAGCTCGTCGCCGAGGCGCTGCGCGAGCGCGACCTGCTCATCGAGCGCACCGCGCCGCACCTGGTCAAGCCCATCAAGTTCGTCTTCCCCTTCTTCAAGAAGGTCATCGACCGCGGCTTCATCGGCTCCGGCGTGCTGCTGTACGACGCGATGCAGTCCGTGGGCCGCAAGCGCGCCGTCCCCTTCCACCGCCACCTGCTGCACGCGAAGATGCTCGAGGTGTTCCCGGCGCTGGACGGGGACAAGGCCGTCGGCGCCCTGGAGTACTACGACGCGCAGATGGACGACGCCCGCTTCGTGATGATGCTGGTGCGCTCGGCCGCCCAGCACGACGCCGCCGTCGCCAACTACACGACGGTCATCGACTACCTCCACGACGGGCCGCGCGTGATCGGCGCCCGGGTCCGCGACGAGGAGACCGGCGAGGAGTTCGACATCCACGCCCGCGAGACCATCCTCGCCGGCGGCGTGTGGACGCAGGAGCAGCAGGAGCTCGCCGATGCCGATGCCGGCCTCGAGGTCCTCGCCTCCAAGGGCATCCACGTGACCGTCGCCCGCGACCGCATCCCCGCCGTCCCCGACACCGGGATCATCACGCAGACCGAGAAGTCCGTGCTGTTCATCATCCCGTGGGACGAGTACTGGGTGATCGGCACGACCGACACCCCCTGGACGGAGGACGTCGCCCACCCGGCCGCGACCAGCACCGACATCGACTACGTGCTCGAGCACGCCAACGCGATCCTCGCCCAGGACCTCACCCGCGAGGACGTCATCGGCGTGTACACCGGGCTGCGGCCCCTGCTGCAGCCGGTGAAGAAGGCCGGGGGCGGCGCCTCGACCAAGGTCTCGCGCGAGCACACCGTGATGGAGGTCGAGCCGGGCCTGAGCGCGATCGCCGGCGGCAAGTTCACCACCTACCGGGTGATGGCCGAGGACGTCGTCGACTTCGCGATCCGCGAGGACCAGCCCGGCCGGCCCAGCCTCACCCGCACCGTCCCCGTGATCGGCGCGCAGGGCTACGCGGCGCTGGTGCGGGAGAAGGCGGAGATCGCCGCCCGCTACGGCTTCGACGAGATCCGCATGGACCGCCTGCTGTTCCGGTACGGCACCCTGCTGCACGACGTGCTCGCGCTGATCGACGAGGACCCCTCCCTGGGCACCCCGCTCGAGCACGCCCCCCGCTACCTGCGGGCCGAGGCCGTCTACGCGGTGCGCGCCGAGGGCGCCCGGCACCTGGCCGACGTCCTCCAGCGCCGCACCCGGCTGGACTACGAGACCCGCGACCGCGGGGCCGACGCCGCCGACGAGATCGCGGCCCTGGTCGGCCCGCTGCTCGGCTGGGATGCGGCGACGACCGCGCGCGAGGTCGAGACCTACCGCGCCTTCATCGACGCCCGTCTCGCCTCCGAGGCGACCTCGGACGATGCCTCCGCGGCCCGTGCCGCGGCCTCCGCGCCGGAGGTCCCGGCGCGCTCCTGAACCCCGCCCGCGGGCCGATGCCCGCAGGCGCGTCCCACCGGGCGCCGGCATCCGCCGGCACCCACCCCGGGACCGGCACCCGCCGGCTCCTTCCCGGGGATCGGCACCATGCCGGTCCCCTCGCGGGCCGCATCGGCCCCGAAACGGACATACCGTTCCCGCTCCGCACCCGCGGAGCACCACTCGATGAGGAGAATCCATGGGAACCATCGGCACGATCTTCCTGTCGGAGATCGCCGGCACCGCGATGCTGCTCCTGCTGGGCGGCGGCGTCGTCGCCAACGTGATCCTGCGCGGCACCAAGGGCAACGGCGGCGGCTGGCTGCTGATCAACTTCGGCTGGGGCCTCGGCGTGTTCGCCGGCGTCTACGTCGCCTACAAGACCGGCGCGCACCTGAACCCTGCCGTCACCTTCGGCCTGCTGACCAGCGGGGCCACGGAGTACGGCCCGGGCATTCCGATCACGGTCGGCACCACGATCGCCTACCTGGTCGCCGAGCTCATCGGCGCCTTCGTCGGCGCCGTCCTGTGCTGGCTGGCGTACAAGAAGCACTACGACGCGGAGGAGGACCCGGGCACCATCCTCGGCACCTTCTCCACCGGCCCGGAGATCCGCTCCTACGGCTGGAACCTCGTCACCGAGATCATCGGCACCTTCGTCCTCGTGTTCGTGATCATCCAGTTCGGCAACACCCCCAGCGGCCTCGGGCCGCTGGCCGTCGCGCTGCTGGTCCTCGCGATCGGCGCGAGCCTCGGCGGGCCCACGGGCTACGCCATCAACCCTGCCCGTGACCTCGGCCCCCGTATCGCGCACGCGATCCTGCCGATCCCGCACAAGGGCAGCTCGGACTGGGGATACTCGTGGGTGCCGGTCGTCGGCCCCCTGATCGGCGGCGTGCTCGCCGGCGTGGCATCCCAGCTCTACTTCTGAGCCCTCCCCTCATCCCATCGAACCGTCCAACGAAGGAGAACCGATGAACGACGACCAGAAGTACATCCTCGCGATCGACCAGGGCACCACCTCGACCCGCGCGATCGTGTTCGACCACGGCGGCCAGATCGTCGCCTCCGGCCAGCGCGAGCACGAGCAGATCTTCCCGAAGTCCGGCTGGGTCGAGCACGACCCGATGGAGATCTGGGAGAACACCCGGCGCGTGATCGGCGAGGCGCTCACCGCGGCCGAGATCAACCGCCACCAGCTGGCGGCCGTCGGCATCACCAACCAGCGCGAGACCGCCGTGGTGTGGGACAAGAACACCGGCGAGCCCGTGTACAACGCGATCGTCTGGCAGGACACCCGCACCCAGAAGATCTGCGACCGCCTCGCCGGCGACGAGGGCGCGGACAAGTACAAGGAGCGCGTGGGCCTGCCCCTGGCGACCTACTTCTCCGGCCCCAAGGTCGCCTGGATCCTCGAGAACGTCGAGGGCGCCAAGGAGAAGGCGGAGGCCGGGGACCTGCTGTTCGGCAACACCGACGCCTGGCTGGTGTGGAACCTGACCGGCGGCGCGAGCGGCGGCGTGCACGTCACCGACGTCACCAACGCCTCCCGCACGATGCTCATGAACATCGACACCCTGGACTGGAACGCGGACATCGCCGCGGACATGGGCATCCCGCTGTCCATGCTGCCGGAGATCAAGTCCTCCTCCGAGGTCTACGGGCACGGCCGCAAGCAGGGCGTCCTCGTCGATGCTCCGATCGCCGGTATCCTCGGCGACCAGCAGGCGGCGACCTTCGGCCAGGCCTGCTTCGAGATCGGCCAGGCCAAGAACACCTACGGCACGGGCAACTTCATGCTCATCAACACCGGCGAGGAGCTGGTGCGCAGCGAGAACGGCCTGCTGACGACGGTCTGCTACAAGATCGGCGACAACAAGCCGATCTACGCCCTCGAGGGCTCCGTCGCCGTGACCGGCTCGCTCGTGCAGTGGGTGCGCGACAACCTGGGCCTGATCAAGGACGCCCCCGAGATCGAGGACCTCGCCAAGCAGGTCGACGACAACGGCGGCTGCTACGTGGTGCCCGCGTTCTCGGGCCTGTTCGCCCCGTACTGGAAGTCCGATGCGCGCGGCGCGATCGTGGGCCTGACCCGCTACATCACGAAGAACCACATCGCCCGGGCGACGCTGGAGGCCACCGCCTTCCAGTCCGCCGAGCTGCTCGAGGCCATGAACGCCGACTCCGGCGTCGACCTCACCGAGCTCAAGGTCGACGGCGGCATGGTCATGAACGAGACGCTCATGCAGTTCCAGGCGGACATCCTGGGCGTCCCGGTCGTGCGGCCCAAGGTCATCGAGACCACCGCGCTCGGGGCGGCCTACGCCGCCGGCATCGCGGTCGGCTTCTGGAACGGCGAGCAGGACGTCATCGACAACTGGGCCGAGGACAAGCGCTGGGAGCCGAACATGGACGAGGAGACCCGCGCGCGGTCCCTGCGCCTGTGGAAGAAGGCCGTCGAGCGCACCTTCGACTGGGTCGACGAGGACACCGAGGCGGCGACCGCCTGATCGGGCCCGCCTGAGCGGCAGCGCTCCGGTCGGCGCGATCTCGTGAGGCCGGCGAACCAGATCCTGAGGATCCTGGTCCGCCGGCCTCGCGGCATGTCAGGGCCGATGCTCAGCGGTCCCCGGCCGGACGGCCCGCGCCGCGCGGCGAGACCCGGGGGACGGCGGCGTCGCCCCGGGGCCCGAACAGGTGCAGGATCTCGACGGAGCTCCCGTCCGCGGGACCGAACCAGTGCGGCGTCGACGCGGCGAACTCCGCGGTCTCCCCGGGTGCGAGCAGGTGCTCGTCCTCCCCGAGGAGCAGCCGGAGGGTCCCGGCGAGCACGAAGAGCCAGGCGTGTCCCTCGTGGCTCGTCAGGCGCGGCTCGCGCGGTCCCAGCACGTGCTTGAAGACCTGGATCCGGCCGGGATACCGCGTGATCGGCACGACGACTCCGCCGCTCGCGTGGCGGTGCGGCACCAGATGCATGCGGGGGTCCCCGGTCGCGGGCGCGGCGATGATCCGCTCCAATGACCCCCGGTACATCTCCGCCAGGGGGATCAGGAGGTCGAGGGTGGGCTGGCGGTGGCCCGTCTCGAGCCGGGACAGCCCGCTCTGCGAGAGGCCGGTCCGCTCGGCGACGTCCGCCAGGGTCAGGCCGCGTTCGAGGCGCATCGCGCGCAGCCTCGGGCCGATGCCATCGATGATCTCCGCGACAGGGGTCTCCATGCGAACAGTGTGCAGGATCTGCAAGATCGCTCGGCAGCCGCTCCTCGTCCGCGCAGGATGATCCCGGTCCGGCGCTCTGTCGGACCTGGTGAGCCCGTCGACCCGGCGGGCGCGAGATGAGAGGTCGATGCCCGGATGACGGAGAAGACCGGTGCCGCAGGTGGCGGCCTGAGCGCCCGCCGGAGGTGGGCCGTGCTGGGGGTCTGTGCGCTGGCGCTGTTCCTGGTGGGGCTGGACACGACGATCGTGACGGTGGGGCTGCCGGAGATCGGCCGCGGCCTGGGCATCGAGGGACATCGCCTGGCATGGGTCGTGGACGCCTATACGGTCGTCTTCGCGGGACTGCTCATCAGCTCCGGGGCCCTGGCGGACCGCTTCGGTCGCCGTCGCGTGTTCCGGACGGGGCTGATCACCGTCGCGGCGGCATCGCTGGCGTGCGCCGCCGCGCCCGCGCCCGGCATCCTCGTGGCCGCCCGCGCGGTGCAGGGCGCAGGGGCGTCGATGCTCTCGCCGGTCGCCCTGGCCATCGTGGTGAACGCGATGCCCGACCCGCGTGGGCGCGCCTCGGCCATCGGCGTGTGGGGAGCGGTCTTCGGGCTCAGCATGGCGGTCGGACCGGTCGCCGGAGGGGCTCTTCTCGCACTGCTGGACTGGCGCGCCCTGTTCTGGATCAACGTCCCCGTCGTGCTGGTCGCGCTGCTGCTGGTGGCGGCCGTGGTCCCGGAATCGCGAGGACGGCGGGCTCGTCGGCTCGATCCGGTGGGGCAGGTCCTTCTCGTGCTGATCCTGGTCCTCGGGGTGGCACTGCTGATCGAGGGGCGGCGACTGGGCTGGGGCTCGCCGTGGGCGATCCTCGGGTACGGCGCGCTCGTCGCGCTCTCGGCCGCGTTCGTCCTCGGGGAGGCGCGCCGGAGGGAGCCGCTGATCGAGCCCTCCCTGTTCCGGTCGCCGCAGTTCGCGGGGGCTGTGCTGGCAGCCGTGGCCGTGTTCCTCGCCTTCAGCATGACGCTGCTGATGAGCACCGCCCTCCTGCAGGAGACCCAGGGCTGGTCTCCGCTGGACGCCGGGGCGGTCATCCTGCCGATGGCGCTGGGCGCCACCGTCTGCGCCCCGCTCTCCGGTGCCCTCGTCGGGCGGATCGGGCCCCGCCCGCCCCTGCTGATCGCCGGCTCCGCGCTGACCGCTGGAGGTGTCCTGTTCCTGCTCACGACCCGTCCGACGGCGCTTCTCGCCCTGGGCCAGGACCCCTCGGCGCTGCTTCTGCTCTCCTCCCTCCTCGTCGGGATCGGCGTCGGGTTCGCCAACGCCCCGATCACCAGCACGGCCGTCGGCACCCTGTCATCGGACCGTGCGGGCGTCGCCGGCGGCATCGCCTCCACCGCTCGGCAGGTCGGGACCGCGATCGGCATCGCCCTGGCCGGCACCCTGGTCGTCGGGCCCGCCGCCGGCGGTGTCGCGCCGTCCACGGTCGCGGGCTGGATCGTCGTGATCGCCAGCGGAGCCGTGGTCCTCCTGATCGCAGTCGGAGCGGACGGCGGTGCCGCCGTCAGCACCCGTGTCGGGGCCGGCGACGGCGGTCCGGGTGCCGATCCCGGCCGGCCCGGGAGCGCGGGGCAGCCGGCGCGGACCGATGCGGCGGTGGCCGTCGATCCGCGAGCTCCGCGGCCCGGCCAGGAGCTCGCGCGATGAGGGCGCTGGTGCTGGGTGCCCGCGGCGCCGTCGGACAGGTGGTCCGGCGAGAGCTCACCCGGCAGGGCCACACCGTGACCGGGGCGAGCCGGCACGCCGACGCGGACGCCGTCGTCGACCTGCGCGGCGACCTCGCGGCCTTGTCCCGTCTGTCCCGGTCTCACGACGTCGTCGTGAACGCCGCGGGCATCGAACGGGCCGAGCTCGCCGCCGCCGTCGGCGGCACGCCCCTCGTCGAGATCTCGGCCACCGGGGCATACCTGGAGGAGCTGCGCACGGCGGCGTCGGGCGCCGTCGTGCTGGGCGCAGGGCTGGTGCCCGGACTGAGCACCGTCCTCGTCTCGTCGCTCGAGCCGCGTCCCGGCGACGACGTCGACGTCCTCCTCATGCTCGGATCCGGGGAAGCGCACGGACCCGCCGCCGTCGCGTGGACGGCGTCCCTGGTCGGGGCCGACGTCCATCGGCCCCCGGAGGGTCGACCGGTGCGGAACCTGCGCTCCAGCACGCGCGCGGTCGGGCGCGATGGCAGGTCCCGCCACTATCTCCGCGCGGACTTCCCCGATCACGTCCTGCTCCGCGCGCAGCGGGGCATCGATGTGCGATCCTATCTCGCGCTCAGCTCGCCGGCGCTGACCGCGGCCCTCGGCGCGGTCGGCAGGATCCCGCGGCTGCGCGGCCTCCTGAGGGCTGTGCCGCATGCCGGGAGCGACCGGTGGCATGTCCTCGTTCGCAACCGCCGCACCGGAGCGACCCTGCAGGTCGACGGGGTCGGGCAGTCCGAGGCGACCGGCCGGCTCACCGCGCTCGCGGCGCAGCACGCGGCCACGTCCCCTCGGCGCGGCTCGATGACGATGGCCGACCTCATCGACCTCGAGGAGGCCCAGGCCGCGCTCGGCCGATGAGAGCCACGAGATGGAGCAGGTCCGCTATGCGGGGGCGACGGCGGGCGCGATCGAGGCATGCTCCTCGGCGAGGCGCACGGCGGCCCGCACCAGCGCCGCGACCGTACGCGAGCGGCTGTGCGGGGGCCAGGCGAGCACGGTCGTGACCGCGGGGGCGTCGGGCACCGGCACGCAGGCCAGCGAGGGGTCGAGCTGGGTGCGCACCGAGGCGGGGAGGACCACGGCGGCCCGTCCCATGCGGATCAGCTGCATCAGCTGGACGTGATCGGTGAACGTCGGCCCGGGCCCGGGGTCATGGCCGCCGTCGCCGCGGGGGAACCGTGCCAGAGGGAGGTCCTCCAGGGCGGACGCCTCGGCGAGGCTCAGCTCCGGGGCCTCGGCGGCGGGGTGCCGGCGGGGCAGGACGAGCACCTGCGGCTCGACGAGGAACTCCTCGTAGTCCAGCCCCTCCGCGGAGTCGAAGGGCAGGTGCAGCAGGGCGAGGTCCGCGCGGCCGTCGCGCAGCATCTGCTCCTGCTCGCCGATGCCGCACAGCAGCACGTCGACGTCCTCGACGCGGGCGCCGTCGGCCGCCGCGTAGCGGTCCAGGAGATCGGTCAGCAGGTCGACCGATGCTCCCGCCTTCGTGGCCAGGGCGACGGAGGGCCGCTCGGCGAGGGCGCGGGCCGTGCGACGGGTGCGGCGCTCGGCGGCCTCGAGCGCCGTCAGCGCGCTGCCGGCCTCCTCCCGCAGCACACGGCCGGCGGGCGTCAGCGCGACGGACCGGCTGGTGCGCTCGAACAGCTGCGCGTCCAGCTGCGACTCGAGCCGTCGGATCGCGCGGGACAGCGGCGGCTGGGCGATGCCGAGGCGCCCGGCCGCCCGCCCGAAGTGCAGCTCCTCCGCCACGGCGAGGAAGTACGTCAGTTCGCGGGTCTCCAGCATGTCGCCCCCACATCATTGCGTCACGGGTATTGATCGTGCCCGGATCGGTCTTGGACGTGCCGGGTGGAGTCAGCCTAGCCTCATCGTATGAGCGAGAAGAGAACGGCGCTGGTGACCGGCGCGAACAAGGGAATCGGATTCGAGACCGCCCGTGGCCTGGGCGCATTGGGCTGGAAGGTCGGAGTGGGCGCCCGGGATGATCAGCGGCGGCGGGAGGCCGTCGCCCGGCTGCAGGACGAGGGAGTGGATGCCTTCGAGGTGCCGCTCGACGTCACTGATACCGAGAGCGTCATGCACGCCGCGGAGATCGTTGAGCGGCACGGCGGCGGGCTCGACGTGCTCGTGAACAACGCCGGCATCGTCGGGGATCTCGATCAGATGCCGACCTCGGTGGATCTGGACGTCTTCACGGGGGTGCTGGACACCAACGTGCTGGGCGTCGTCCGGGTCACCAATGCGATGCTGCCGATGCTGCGCCGATCCCCGGCACCGCGGATCGTGAACGTCTCCAGCAGCGCCGGGTCCCTCACCCGCCAGCAGGACCCGCAGGAGAACACCGGACCGATCGCCGTCGCCTACTCGCCGTCGAAGACGCTGCTGAACGCGGTGACGGTGCAGTACGCCCGGGAGCTCGAGGGCAGCGGCATCCTCATCAACGCCGTCTGCCCCGGATTCGTCGCGACCGACCTCAACGGGCACCGCGGCACGAAGACCCCGCAGGAGGGGGCGGTCAGCTCGATCCGGGCCGCGACGCTGCCCGATGACGGCCCCACCGGCACGTTCTTCGACGTCGACGGGGTCGTGCCGTGGTGATCAGGCGGCGAAGCGGTCGGGGGTGAACTCGGCCAGCAGCGGGTGGCGGCGGCCGGTGACGACCTCGTGGGCGACGGTCTCCCCGGCGATCAGCGCGAGGGTCGCGCCCGAGTGGGTGAAGGCGACCGAGCAGCCCGGCAGCGCCGAGACGGCGCCCAGCACCGGCTCGCCGTCGGCCGGGATGGGCTTGCGGCCCGCCGCCCAGCCGGCGGCGCGCAGCCGGGTGCCCGGCGCGAACAGGCGCGAGGCCTCCGCGAGGAGCTCCTCGACGACCGCCTCGTCGACGGTGCAGCGGCCGTCCTCGTGCTCGAGGATCCGGTCGACGTACCAGTCGTGGTCCACGCAGAAGGTGCCGCCGGGGTTCGGGCGCACCGCCGCCCGCGGTGTGTTCAGCACGGGCGCGCGCACATCGGCCGGCTCGGTGGTCACCAGCATCGACAGCGGGGAGGCGTCCGGGATCTCCACGCCGGCCCGCGCCATCACGGCCGATGTCCCCGCGCCGCAGGCGACGACCACGGCATCGGCCCGCAGCGCGGAGCCGGCGGCGTCGCGCACGCCGACGGCGCGGCCGTCCTCCACGATCAGGGCGCACTCGCCGAGACCGGTGCGGATCTCCCCGCCGCGCCCGCGCAGCTCGGCGGCGAGATGCTCGACGAGGTGGGGGAGGGACACCCATCCCTCGCCGGGGTTGAGGATGGAGGCGGTCGCGGCGGCCTCGGGATCCAGGTCGGGGACGGTGCGGGCGACGTCCTCGCGGGTCAGCAGCTGCGAGGCGTACCCGCGGGCGGTCTCGACGTCGTGGCGGGCGCGGGTCTCCGCGGCGCCGCCGGGATCATCGGCCGTCCACCACAGCCCGCCCGGGAACCGCAGCCAGTCCCGGGTCGGATCGGCGGCGAAGAGGGTGCGGTAGCGGTCGATGCCGCACAGGCGCAGCGCGTGATAGGCGGCGCTGCGGTCCCCGGCCGAGTTCAGCCAGGACAGCGAACGGCCGGAGGCGCCGTCGCACAGCGCGCCCGAGGTGGCGAGGGTGACCGCGACGCCCGCCCGGGCGAGGTGGGTGGCGACCGAGGTACCCAGGGCGCCGCCGCCGAGGACGACGGCGGTGCGCGGCGCCGCGGTCACGAGAACACCGTGCGCCGGCCGGCGTGCGCCGCCTCGATGATCCGCAGCACCTCCACGGAGTCGGCGGGGTCGACGGGCAGCGGCCCGCCGGTGCGCAGGGCCTGGGCGAGCTCGCGGTAGTAGCGGCCGTAGTCGCCGGTGCCGGCCGGGGTGGGGGTGGTGCCCTCGCCGGTGCTGATCTGCCCGCGCTCGGCCTCGGACTCGACCCCGAAGCCGGGCGCATCGGGCTGGACGCCGGAGCGCAGCGCGGCCTCCTGCGGGTCCTTGCCCTCGGTGCGCCAGGCGCCGCGGTCGCCGCTGACCAGGAAGCGCGGCCCCTCGATCGCGGAGAGGCTGGTCATCGTCAGGTAGGAGGCGGCGCCGGAGGCGTGGGTGAGGATCAGGTGGGCGACGTCGTCGGGGCCGCCGAGCACGCAGCGGACATCGGCCAGCATCTCGGTGACCGGTCCCTGCAGCTGCACGGCCTGGTCGATGAGGTGCGCGCCGAGGTCGAAGAGGATCCCGCCGCCGGCCGCGGCCGAGGTGTGCGCCTTCCAGCCGCGCCCGCCGGCCGGCTTCCAGCCCTCGAAGCGGGACTCCAGGGTGTGCACGGTGCCGAGCGCGCCGTCCTCGAGCAGGCCGCGCAGGGTCAGGAAGTCCGCGTCGTAGCGGCGGTTCTGGTAGACGGAGAGCCGGCGTCCCTGCTCGGCGGCGAGCGCGATGAGCGCCTCGCCCTCGGCGCTGGTGGGGGTGAAGGGCTTGTCGACGACCACGTCGAGGCCGGCCCGCAGGGCGGCGGAGGCGTGCTCGACATGCGCCGCGGGCGGCGAGCAGACGATCACCAGGTCGAGATCGGCGGCGTGGTCGACGACCTCGAGCGGATCGGCGATGATCCGCACGCCCGGGTGGTCCTCGCGGGCCTGGGCGGCGCGCTCTCCGTTCGAGGTCGCGACGACGGCGACCTGGTAGGCGGGATCGTGCCGCAGGAACGCCCCGTGGAAGATGCGCCCGGACAGCCCGTAACCGAGGATCGCGGTGCGGATCGGGGCGGCGTCCCGCGCAGCGGTGGACGGGGCGGAGGGGGCGGACGTCATGGGGCTCTCCTGGGGGTCGGGGCGGCATCCCGGGATGCCGGCGCTCAGGTGCTCAGGCTTCCACAGCCGATGCCGCCCCGCCACACGGAGCCCGGTCAGCCGCGTCCGCGCCCCGGCCGGCCGTCGGCCTTCCCGGCCACGTCGATGTCGCCCATCACGATGCCGCGGCCGTTGGTCGCGATGTAGACGCGGCCGAACACGTCCGGGTCGCCGGTGATGGCGAAGCCGGTGCGACCCCACTGGTGCTGGTCGTCGTTGATGCGCGTCCACCCGGCCCCGCCGTCGATCGAGCGGAAGATGCCGCGCACACCGTCGCGCTCGCCGGAGACGTAGACCGCGGGCGTGCTCGCCCCGGGCGCCGCCTTGCCGAAGCCGACCGCATCGGCCGCGTCGAAGCCGGGCAGCGCGCTCCAGGTGTCCCCGCCGTCGCGGGAGCGGAACAGGCCGTACGGCTCGCCCTCGGCGCCTCCGGCGAGCCAGACCTCGCCCTCGACCCCGGGCACGGCGCCGAAGCGCACCTCGCCCTGGACGGGCAGGGCGGCCGATGCCCCGGGGGCATCTCCCGCGCCGGCCCCGGCGCTCGCGGCGAAGCTCGCCCCGCCGTCGTGGGAGGTGAGGAACGTGCCCTCGCTCCAGGCGTACACCCGCTGCGGATCGACCCGATCCGCCTCCACGCGCGCCGCGCCGGAGATCCCGGCCGAGGCCGTCCAGGTGGCCCCGTCATCGGTGCTGACCTGCACGCCGATGCCGGGGGCGGACCACACGATCCGGCCGCCGTCCGCGGTGACGGCCACCAGGCCCGGGCTCTGCGCCCCCTCGACCGGGGAGCCCGCGGCCCAGCTGCCGCCGGCGTCGCGGGAGACGGCCACGCGGTGCACGCCGGAGCCGTCGGTGCCCGCCCGCACGAGCACCTCCGGCGCGGTGCCGGCCGCATCGACGCTGGTGGAGCCGCCCATGTACGGGTCGGTGATCATGCCGGGGACCGTGTCGACGTCCTCGTGGACGAAGCCGCCCAGGTCCAGCATCGCCGAGAGCACGTCGACCTCGCCCTCCGGGGCGACGAGGTCCTGGATCGCGGTCTCCTCGATGCCCTGCGCCTGGGCGCTGATCCGCACGGTGCCGCCCTCCTCGTCCCAGGCGGTGAGGTTCTCGGTGCGGTAGATCGTCGCCCCCGTGCCGTACATGGCCTCGTCGGGGTCGTGGGGGTTGATCTCGAAGGACTCCGCCATCCAGCCGAGCTTCGGCGAGGGCTCCGCCCCGGCGACGGGCTCGGAGGGCTGCGCCCCGAAGGTCAGCCACGGGGCGCGGGAGATGTCCTGGGTGTAGCGGCGTTCCAGGACGCTCTCGCCGTCCTGCCCTGTCGTGTAGTCCCAGATCGGCGTCCAGGTCTCGCCGCGGTCGGTGCTGCGGAAGATGAGGATGTCCGGCCACCACTGGATCTGGGTGGTCACCATGAGGGTGTCGGGGTCGGAGGCGTCCACGCTCAGCCCGGAGAAGCCGAAGTCGCCGCCGACGGGGCGCTGCTGCGGGGTGATGTCGCTCCAGGTGCCGTCGTCGATCGAGTACCGCCACACCTCGCCGTCGGAGCCGTCGTAGGGGCCGGCCGTGTTCGAGGTGGTGAGGTACAGGCTGCCGCTGGCCTCGTCGATGACGCCCTTGTGGGGGAGGAATCCGGTGGGGGCGCCGGGGACGGGGGCCCAGGTCTCGCCGCCGTCGTCGGAGCGGTACAGGATGTCCTCGGTGTCGGCGACGGCGGTGAAGATCGTCCGCGAGCCCTCGCCGGCGACGGCGCCGCGGGTGTCGAAGGCCGTCCACAGCACGCCCACGTTCTGCGTCTCGTAGCTCCACTCGCTGCCGGGCACCGGCACGAAGTCCCCGGCGTTGGGGAAGGACTCGACCTCCGCCCAGGTGACGCCCGCGTCGGTGGACCGCCACAGGCCGTTGCCGCCCTCGGCGCCGAAGTACAGGGTGTCGGGGTCCCTCGGGTCGATCTGCAGGCGCTCGCCGATGCCGCGCCCGGGCATGTTCCCGCCGACCTTGAACGGCAGCTCGGTCGCCTGCCAGGTCTCGCCGTGGTCCTCGGAGCGCAGGATCGCGCCGTGGTCCGGGTCCCACTCGTTGGTGTACATCCCCACCGCGGCGTAGACCCGCTCGGTGCGCACGGGGTCGGTGGCCAGGCTGAGGACGCCGTTGCGGTTCCAGTCGTCCCAGCCCACATGGTCCAGCAGCGGCACCCAGCGGTCGGCCTCGCGGTCCAGGCGGTAGGCCCCGCCGATGTCGGTGCGCGCGTACACCAGCCCCTCCTCGGTGGGGTTGTAGATGATGCCGGGGACGAAGCCGCCGCCCTCGATCTGGACGTTCCCCCAGGTGTAGCCGGCGGCGGCGGGGCGCGAGGGCGCCGGGTCGCGGGGGCCCGGCCGCAGGGGGGAGGTGAGGCCGGAGGTCGTCGCCGGGGTCGCTCCGACGGGGCGGGCGCCGGGCGCATCGGCCGCGGCGGGCAGGCCCGCCAGGCACAGCGGCAGCAGCGCCGAGGCCGCGAGGATCGAAGCGCTTCGCTTCGGGGCAGAGGGGAGGGATCGGTGCACCACGCACTCCTTCGTGAGGGAACATCTCCAGGTCATGGCCGCCCTGATGAGGAGTCAGGGCCGATGGGGCCTGCAGCGGCAGGCGGCCGACGTCCGGTTCACGTCCACTGTGACCCGGATGACACGGGACACTAGTCGAAGCGCTTCGCCTGCGCCAGGGGTCCCCGGTCCCCGGGTAGGGTCCGGGCATGGTCGCGCACCCCGCCCTCATCCCCGCCTCCTACGTCTACCTGCGCCGGCGCGGCGAGGGCGGCCGGGTCGAGGTGCTGCTCCAGCAGCGCGCGAACACCGGCTACCGCGACGGGCACTGGGTGGCCGGCGCCGCGGGGCACGTGGACCTCGGCGAGGCCGCCCGGCACGCCGCCGTGCGCGAGGCCCGCGAGGAGCTGGGGGTGCGGATCGCCCCGGAGGACCTCGCGCTGCTGACCGTCATGCAGCGCACCGACGGCACCGACGCCCCGATCGAGCAGCGGGTGGACTGGTTCTGGTGCGCGGACCGCTGGGAGGGCGAGCCCCGCATCGTCGAGCCCCACAAGTGCGCGGGCCTGGACTGGTTCGCGCTGGATGCGCTGCCCGCGCCGATCCCGGACTACGAGCGCCACGTGATCGCCGCCCTCGGCGGCGCCCCGCTCGACCTCGACTCGACCTGGAGGCACCGCGCGGAGCCCTGAGCGGCCGATGGCAGACTGGACCCCCGCCCCTCGCCGACCCCATGCCCCCGCCAGGAGAGCCCATGCCGCTGCCCCTCGAGTCCCTGCGCGCCCTGCCGAAGGTCGTGCTCCACGACCATCTCGACGGCGGCCTGCGCCCGCAGACCGTGCTGGACCTGTGCCGTGAGCAGGGGATCCTCCCGCCCTCGGCCGATGCTCCCGGCCGGTCCGCACCGGCGACGAGATCTGCCGCAGGCGATGGCGGCGAGGCCGAGGGCGCGGCGGACGCGGTCGCCCGCTGGTTCGCCGAGTCCGCCGACTCCGGCTCCCTCGAGCGGTACCTCGCGACGTTCTCCCGCACCCTCGAGCTCATGCAGACCGCCCCCGCGCTGCGGCGGATCGCCCGCGAGTTCGTCGAGGACATGGTCGCCGACGGCGTGGTCTACGCCGAGACCCGCTGGGCGCCCATGCAGCACCTGGACGGCGGCCTCACCCTCGCCGAGGCGGTCGACGCCGTGCAGGCCGGGCTCGAGGAGGGCATGGCCGCCGCGCGCGCTGCGGGCCGGCCCCTCCTCGTCGGCCAGCTGCTGTGCTTCCTGCGCCACCTCCCGGCGGACCCGGAGCTCGTCGACGTCGCCGCCGCCCGCCGCGAGCAGGGCGTGTGGGGCGTGGACCTCGCCGGGCCCGAGCGCGGCTTCCCCGCCTCCCCGTTCCGGGAGCAGTTCGCCCGGGCCCGGGAGGCCGGGCTGCGGGTGACCGTCCACGCCGGGGAGGCCGATGGCCTCGCCTCGATCCGCGATGCCCTGGACAGCGGCGCCGAACGGCTGGGCCACGGCGTGCGGCTGGCCGAGGACCTCTCGGCGGAGGGGCGGCCGGGCCCGATCGCCTCCCGGGTGCGGGAGGACGGGATCTGCCTCGAGGTCTGCCCCAGCTCCAACCTGCAGACCGGCGCGGCGGAGACGATGGCCGCGCATCCCGCCGACGCCCTGCTGCGCGCCGGGCTCCCGCTGTCGATCAGCTCCGACAACCGCCTCATGAGCCGCACCTGCACCAGCCGCGAGCTCGCCCGGCTCGCCGAGGCCTTCGACTGGACCCTCGAGGACGTCCGTCGCACGGTCCTGAGCGGCCTCGAGGCGGGGTTCGGCCCGGAGGCCGCGCGGCGCGCTCTGCGGGAGGACGTCGTCCTCCCCGCCTTCGCGGCCGCGCAGCCGGGACAGGGCGGGCAGGAGTAGCAGCCGGAGCAGGAGCAGCCCACGGACTGCTCTGCGCGGCCGGGGCGAGGGGCGCTCAGCGGGGGAGCGCCGCCTCGATGGCTTCGATGACCTCCGGCGCGTCCGGCGTGACCTTCGGCCGGAAGCGGGTCACGGCCCCATCGGCCGTGACCAGGAACTTCTCGAAGTTCCACTGGACCGGGCCGGCGGTGCCCTCGGCGTCCGGGACCTGCGTGAGCGCCCGGTAGAGCGGGTGCGCGTCCTCGCCGTTCACCTCGATCTTGTCGAGGATCGGGAAGGAGACTCCCCAGGTGGTCGAGCAGTACTCGAGGATCTCCTCGATGCTGCCGGGCTCCTGGCCCATGAACTGGTCGCAGGGGAAGCCCAGCACCGTCAGGCCCCGCGGGCCGTAGTCGCGCTGCAGCTGCTCGAGCTGCGCGTACTGCGGCGTGAGGCCGCACCGCGAGGCGACGTTGACGATCAGGACCGGCCCGCCGGCGTAGTCCCGCAGGGTCCGCGTCGCGCCCTGCGCGTCGGCGAACTCGATGCCGGTCAGGTCGGTGCTCTCGCTCATCGGTGCTCTCCCCTCGTGCCGCCGTGCGGCAGGCTCTCGTGTGCGCCCAGACTACGGCCGCCGGCCTGCGCGGCGGCCGGGCGCGGGCGGAGCCGGTCCGGTGCCGGCCGCTGGCGTCAGGCGCTGAAGGCCTCGGCCCGGTAGGCGCTCGGCCGGACGCCGTGCTCCCGGTGGAACGCCGTGCTCAGCGCGAAGGCGCTCGAGTAGCCGACCTGCCGGGCGATCGTCTCGAGCGTGTCCTCGCCCTCGCGCAGCATGTCCGCGGCCAGGCACAGCCGCCACCCGGTGAGGTAGGCGATGGGGGACTCCCCGAGCAGATCGCGGAAGCGGCGGGCGAAGGCGGCGCGGGAGACCTGCGCCCGATCCGCCAGGGACGCCACCGTGTGCGGCAGCTCCGGACTGCCGTGGATCTCCTCCAGCGCAGGGCCGACCACCGGGTCCGCCGCCGCGGAGAACCAGGCCGGTGCCGCGGCGCCGTCGGGGGCGTCCTCCGGGTGGGCGAGCCCGTCGCGCAGCGCCCCGATGAGCACCAGGTCCAGCAGGCGGTCCAGCACGGCCTGCTGTCCGGGCTCGTCCCGGCGCAGCTCCTCCTCGAGCAGGTCCATCGGCGCGCGGCTCCGGCGCTCCGCCGGCACCACCAGCACGCGCGGCAGGCCTTCCAGCAGGCGCCGCGTGAGCCGCCCCGTCGCGGCGAACGACCCTGTGAACAGGGCGTGCTCGGCGTCCAGGCGATCCCCGCAGGCGCGGGTCCCCAGCGCGATCTCGCTCTCGGGCAGCGCCGCGCCGTGCGCATCGGTGCACGATCCATCGGCCAGGCACACGTACCGGGAAGGCACGGGGGAGTCCGGATCGCTGGTCACCGAGAACGCGCGCGGCCCGGTGACGACGGCGAGGTCGCGCGGGGCCAGGAGCCGCGGCGGGCCGTCCCCGGTCTCGAGCCAGGCGCTGCCGCGCAGCATCGTCACCACGGTCATCGTCGCGCCCTCGTCCAGGCGGATCCGCCAGGGCGGGGTGAGCAGGTTCGTGCCCAGCAGCGCACCCGAGGCGCGGATGCGCTCGATCAGGCGGGTCAGAGCGTCCATGCCCCCAGCGTAGACGCTCGCGCATCGCTGCGAGATTCTGCGATATTCAGCGTCTCGCATCGTGCTGGTTGGCTGGGGCGCATGACGACGACGAACACCCCCTCGACCCCCGGACACGCCGCCTCGCCCGACCTCGCCCCGGCGCTGCTCGCCCACGCCCCGACCCCCGGCACCTCGCTGTGGGTGCATGCGCACCCGCAGGAAGGGTCCTTCAACGACCAGCTGTTCCGCGCCGGCACGGCGGCGCTCGCCCGTCGCGGCGAGGTGCTCCGCAGCGACCTGTACCGGCAGGGCTTCGACCCGGTGCTGCGCACGCAGGACGCCGGCGACCGCGCGACCGAGGCCGGGAACCTGGCCACCCGGATCGCGCAGGCCCATGCCGCCGGGCAGATCCCCGAGCCCGTGCGCGAGGAGCAGCGCAAGCTCGCCGCCGCCGATCTGCTGGTCCTCCAGTTCCCGCTGTGGTGGTACGGCACGCCGGCCATCCTCAAGGGGTGGCTGGACCGCGTGCTCACCGAGGGCTTCGCCTACGGCGACATGGACCCGGAGCTCGCGGTGCCGCGGCGCTACGGGGACGGCGGCCTCGCCGGCCGGCGGGCGCTGGTGGTGGTCACGGCGGGGGAGGACCCTGCCTCCATCGGCCCGCGCGGGATCAGCGGGGACATCGAGTCGCTGCTGTTCCCGCTCACCCACGGCACGCTCTGGTACGTGGGCATCGAGGTGCTGGACATCCACCTCGTCACCGATGCCGACGCGCTCGGGGCCGAGGGCGTCGCGCACGAGGTCGACCGGCTTCGGGAGCGCCTGGCCGGGATCGACGCCGAGCGGCCGGTCCCCTTCCGGTCCCTGCGCGAGGGCGACTACCGGGGCAGCCGCGCGCTGCGCGAGGACCTGCTGCCCGGGCGCGTCGACCTCGGGATCCATCGGCAGATCGCCCGCTGAGCAGCGGCCCCGCGGCCCCGCGAGGGTGCCGAGGGATCCGCGCGATGCGGCGCACCGCCCCGCCCCGGCCCTGCCCGCCGGCGCGGGGCGGTGCTACCCTTCCGGACCATGAGGCGCATGCAGCGATTTCCCGACCCCCGGCCGATGACGGCCGCGGGGTCCTGATGCTGCGCTGAGCAGGCGCCGGGTCCGCGCAGGCACGGCCGGGGGAGCACCCGCCCCGATCGGACCGCTTCCTGCAGGAGACCCCCATGACCGCCCAGCCCGCTCCCGCCCCTGCCCTCCCGGCCCCGACGCCGGACGACTACCTCACCCCTGAGCAGCTGCACCGCGCCCTCACCCTGCGCGACCTCACCGACCCCGGCCAGGGGCAGCACGCCATGCAGCTGCTGCTCGCCGCCGTCACCGACGCCCTGCGCCCGTCCGGGGGCGGGACGGTCCGCACCGTGCGCACCCCGCCCATCGTCCCCGTGCGCGACAACTACGACCGCCTGGGCTACGCCCCGGACGACGTCACCCGCGCCCGCCGCTACACCCGGTACCTCTCGCCGACCACGATGCTGCGCAGCCACACCAGCGCCCAGCTGCCGGCGATCCTCGAGGAGTACCGGGGCCGGGAGGGCGAGGGTGTGGACGAGCTGATCGTCGTGCCCGGACTCGTCTACCGCCGCGACGCGGTGGACCGCAGCCACGTCGGGGAGCCCCATCAGGTCGACCTGTGGCGGCTGCGCGAGGACCCCGGCACCTCCGACGCCGACATGCTCGCCATGATCGACGCGGTGGTGGAGGCCGTGCTGCCCGGCGCGCGGCGCCGCCTGACCCCCGCCACCCACCCGTACACCCACGGCGGCCGCCAGATCGACGTGCTGCTGGATGGGCAGTGGCTCGAGATCGCCGAATGCGGGCGCATCCATCCGGCGGTGCTCGAGCGCTCTGGCCTGGACCCGCGCCGTTGGTCCGGGCTGGCGCTCGGCATGGGCCTGGACCGGGCGCTCATGCTGCGCAAGCAGATCCCCGACGTCCGCCTGCTGCGGGCGCGGGATCCGCGGATCCTCGCGCAGATGCGCGACCTCGCGCCGTGGCGGCCCGTCTCCTCCCAGCCCGCCGCCCGTCGCGACCTGTCCGTGGTGCTGCCCGCCGGGGAGGACGAGGAAACCCTCGGCGACCGGGTGCGCACCGCCCTCGGGGACGATGCCGAGCTGCTCGAGTCCGTCTCGATCCTCTCCCGCACCCCGGCCGCGCAGCTGCCTGCCGCGGCGCGCGAGCGCCTCGGCATCGGCCCCGAGCAGGAGAACCTGCTGATCCGCATCGTCCTGCGACCCTTGGAGTCCACGCTCTGGGCCGCCGAGGCGAACGCCCTGCGCAACCGCGTCTACCGGGCGGTGCACGAGGGGCCGGTGCTCGAGCTGATCTGAGCCGCGCGGTGCGGGCGGCCCCCTACGCCTCGGGCGCGTCGGCAGGCCTGGTCCGCGCGGCCCGCGCGGACCAGGCCCTCGCCCGGTCGGCGAGGAGGAGGGCGAGCGCGACGAGGACGCAGAGCTGGAAGGCGGAATCGGCGCCGCCGAGGACGACCCACCCGATCGGCCCGAGGTCGAACCCCCGGGGGCCGGCCGCCAGGACGAAGGCCGCGACGATCATGGCGAGGCCGCCGCCGGCATAGCCGAGCCGCAGCGCGCGGCCCGCTGCCGGGCCCAGCCGGGAGGCGAGCAGGGTGAGCGCGGCGAGGACCAGGGCGCTCAGCAGCGCGATTCCCAGCCCGGGCAGGACCGGGATGCTCCACGACATGAACGAGGCGCCTCCGGCGGTCGAGACCGCGAAGAACCCTGTGGACTCGACCATGGACCGGACGACCCAGGCGCCGGTGAGGATCCCGTGGACGATGGCGCCCGCCGCTCCGGCGGCCGCGGCGATCCCGGGTGGCATGGTGCGCTCCTCATCGCGTCGGGCGAGGGGAGGTTCTGGAGCTGCGGACATCGAGGATCCCCCGTGATCATGGACGGACGGCGAGAGCGGCGGGCGACGGGACCAGCTGCGCGATGCCTGCCGCCGCCCAGGGCGCCGCAGCGCGGGCGGCGGTCCCCCTGCCCGGCCCGGGCGCCCCGGTCATGCCCTCCGAGTCTGCCATGCGGTGCGCCGTCGGGGGCGGGGTGCGGCTCAGAGCAGCTCGCGGATCCGCTCGATGATCTTCGCGGTGGACACGCCGTAGCGGTCCTCGAGGGTGGGCAGGGCGCCGGCGTCGAGGAACGCGTCGGGCAGGCCGATGGGCGTGACCCTCTCGCCGATCCCGCGGCCCACCAGGGTGCGGGCCACGGCGTCGAACAGCCCGCCGACCACCGAGTGGTTCTCGGCGGTGAGGACCAGGCGGCCCTTGCCGAGCGCGGCGACGACGCTCTCCTCGTCGAAGGGCTTGAGGGTGGGGGAGTGCAGCACGGCCACGCCCACGCCGTCCTTCTCGAGCTGCGCTGCGGCCTCCAGCGCGCGCTCGGTCATCAGGCCGGTGGAGATGATGAGGACGTCCCCGCCCTCGCGGATCATCGTCGCCTTCCCGAGCTCGAAGGAGTAGCCGTACTCGTCGAGCACCGCGGGCACCTTCCCGCGCAGCAGCCGCATATAGGTGGGGCCGTCGCTCGCGGCCAGCTGGGGGACGGCCTGCTGGATGTCGATCGCGTCGCAGGGGTCCACGATGGTCAGGTTCGGCATGCCGCGCAGGATCGCGACGTCCTCGGTGGCCTGGTGGGAGGGGCCGTAGCCGGTGGTAAGGCCCGGCAGCGCGCAGACCATGTTGACGTTGAGGTCCGCCTCGGCGATGTCCAGGCACAGGAAGTCGTAGGCCCGCCGGGTGGCGAACACCGAATACGTGGACGCGAAGGGGATGAAGCCCTCCATCGCGAGCCCGGTCGCGGCGCCCAGCAGCGCCTGCTCGGCCATGCCGATCTGGTAGAACCGCTCCGGCATCGCGTCGCGGAGGATGTGCAGGTCGGTGTACTTGGCGAGGTCCGCCGAGAGCCCGACGATGCGCTCGTCCTCCCGCGCCGCCTCGAGCAGCGCGTGGCCCAGCGGGGCGGCGACGGTGCGCTGCCCCTCCTTGGCGATGTCGACGCTCATGGCGCCGCTGGTCAGCTTCGGGGTCGTCGTGCTCATCGGGCGTCGTCCTTCCGCGGGGAGGCGGCCAGCGCCTGGTGGGACCTCTTCAACGTCTCGTGGGCGCGCGCCCACTCCTCCGGCTCGACCCGCATGAAGTGGAGCTTCTCGCGGTCCTCGAGGAAGTCGACGCCCTTGCCCAGCCGGGTGTCGGCGATGAGCACGCGGGGGCGGGGGTCCTGGATCTCGCGCAGCTCGATCAGGGCGGCGAGGACGGCGGCGACGTCGTTGCCGTCGCAGCGACGGGCGATCCACCCGAAGGCCTCGAACTTGTCGGCGACCGGCTCCATGGAGAGCATGTCGGTGCTCTTCCCATCGGCCTGCTGGTCGTTGAAGTCGACGATCGCGATGAGGTTGTCCAGCCGGTGGTGCCCGGCGACCGCCGCGGCCTCCCAGGTGGAGCCCTCGCCCAGCTCGCCGTCGGAGAGCAGGTTGTAGACGAAGCGGTCCGATCCCTTGCGCTTCAGGCCCATGGCCACGCCGTTGGCGATGCCGAGACCGTGGCCCAGGGAGCCGCCGGAGATCTCCACGCCCGGGGTGTAGGTGCGCATGGAGGACATGGGGAAGCGGGAGTCGTCGGTCGCGTAGGTCTCCAGCTCCTCGAGCGGGAAGAACTTCGCCTCCGTGAGCGCCGCGTACAGCGCCAGGGCGTAGTGGCCGATGCTCAGCTGGAAGCGGTCCCGGTCCTCGGACTCGGGGTCCAGCGGGTCCAGGTGCAGCTGGTCGGTGAACAGCACCGCGAGCACGTCGGCGATGTCCAGGGCCTGGCCGATGTAGCCCTGGCCCTGCACCTCCGCCTGGATCAGGGAGTTGCGGCGGATCCGGTAGGCGGCCTCCTGGATGCGGGCGATGCGCTCCGGATCCAGGGCCAGATCCAGGTCCGGGGCAGGGGTCGATGCGGCCTGCGGGGCGGGCGGCCCGGCGGTCGCCTCGGGGACGGGCGGGGTCTGCGGTGTGCTCATGACTCTCCTCGCGGGGCGGGGGCGGTGTGGGGGCGCGGGCGCGAGACGCGGCGCCAGCGCTCGAAGTGCTCGACCATCGCGGCGCTCACCGCCTCGCGGCGGCGGGAACGCAGGGCCCGCGTGATCTCGAAGTGCACCTCGTCGGTGGTGAACATCTCCGGGATCACGCCGCCGTTCTCGGCGATCTCGCGGCTGATGACGACGCGGCGGCGCTCCAGCAGCAGGTCGTGCAGGGCCTGGTTCATGCTCCCGACCATGTAGGTCATGATCGGGTTGTCGAGGATGTCGAACAGGGCCAGATGGAAGTCGTGATCGGCCTTCAGCCCGGCGGCGAAGTCCCGCGCGGCGGAGGCGTCGATCATGTCGTGCACCGTCTGCTCGAGCGCCAGGATCTGGGCCTCGGTGACGTGCTCGAGGATCCGCGGGGCGATCGCGATCTCGAGCATCTCGCGGGCCTGGGCGATCTGCGCGGTCGAGACGAGGCCCGCCCGCTGCATCAGGGTGAACACGTTGCCGGTCCCGCTGGTGGACGGATCCACCAGCATGTTCCCGGAGCCCTGGACCTTCTGCAGCATGCCCAGCATCTGCAGGCCCGAGAGCCGTTCGCGAACCTGCGACCGGGACAGGCCGCTGATCTCCGCCAGGCGCCGCTCGGTGGGCAGACGGATCCCCTTCTCGGTCCGGGTCCCCTCCCGCACGAGCGTGTCCAGGAACTCCAGGGCATCGGAGTCCATGGGACCTCCTTCGGTCGCGGGGGACGGGCGAGAGGATCGAATCACGCCGACCCCGCCGCGGCAACGCGTCCCGCCCGCCGCCTGAGGGCCTGCACCGGATGACGGCGCAGGTCAGGGGCGGACAGCAGGGCACAGAAATTGGTCGACCAATGATCTGCGGACGCCGCGCGAGACGGGGCCGGTGTGTGCGGGGGCGCGCAGGCGGCACGACGGGAGAGGTGGCGGCGGACGGCGCGACGGGGGACGGAAGCGCCGACGGGGCGGCATGCGGGAAACCGGCAGGGTGGCATGCGGGAGGTCGGCAGGGCGGCATGCGGGGACGGAAGGCGGCGACCAGGATTGGTCAGACCAATGGTGCGGGTCTTCCATGCCTGTGGCCTGCGGCGATGCCCGCGAGCCTCGTCCGGGGATGGTCGGACCGATTGTCCGTGCCGGGGCCACTGCATAGCGTCTCCTCCCAGAAGCTCCGCCCGGCGTCCCGGGCGGCCCGCGCCGAGCGCGGCGCCACGACGATGTGAGAGGACCCGCGGTGAACGACACGACTCCCGCCCCCGCCCCCCAGACCGGCGACCAGCAGACCGTGCAGCGCACGGCCGTGGTCACCGGCGGTGCCGCGCCCCGCAGCATCGGCCGCGCGACCGCGCACCGCTTCGCGCGGGAGGGATGGGCCGTGGCGATCCTCGACCGCGACGGCGAGGGCGCGAAGGCCGTCGCCGAGGAGGTCGCCGCCGAGCACGGCGTCCCCACCGCCGGGTTCGCCGTCGACGTGACCCGCAGCGCCGCCGTGGACGACGTGGCCGCACAGATCGCCGCCTCCGAGCTGCCCGCCGTCGGCGCCCTCGCCAACATCGCGGGGATCGCCTCTCCCGTGCCGTTCCTCGAGGTCACCGACGAGCTGTGGGACACGATCATCGCGGTGAACCTCACCGGCTCCTTCTACACCTCCCGCGCCTTCCTGCCGGCGATGCTCGAGGGCGGGTACGGCCGTGTGGTCAACATGTCCTCCGTCTCCGCGCAGCAGGGCGGCGGCGTCTTCTCCAAGACCCCGTACTCCGCCGCGAAGGCCGGCGTGCTGGGGCTGACCCGCTCCCTGGCCCGCGAGATGGCGCCGCACCAGATCACCGTCAACGCCATCGCCCCCGGCGCCGCGGACACCAACATCCGCGCGGCCGATGCCACCGAGGAGTCGGAGGCCGCCATCAACGCCTCCATCCCGATGGGCCGCCAGGCCTCGCCCGAGGAGATCGCCGCGCTGGTGGTGTGGCTGTCCGGCCCCGACGCCGGCTACATCACCGGCACCACCCAGTCCATCAACGGCGGCGCCTACATCTCCTGAGGATCCCGGCGCGGCGTCGACGACGCCGCGCCCCCGCCCCTCCGCCCCGCTCCCGAGACCAGGACCCGATGACGCGCTCCTCGCTGCCCTCTGCCGCCCTGCCCGACGCCGACCGTGTGGGCGTCTCCACCATCTCCTTCCGCCACCGTCCCCTCGCCGAGGCGCTCGCGCTCATCGCCGGCATGGGCGCGACCCGGATCGACCTGGGGGCGATCCCCGCGGTCACCGATCACGTGCCGGTGCCCTTCACCGGCGACCCGGCCGCCCTCGCGGCGGAGGTCGCCGCGGCCGGGCTCGCGGCCGATGCCGTCAACGCCGACCCGGGCGATCTCAACGACCCCGCCCTGGACGAGGGGCGCCTCGAGGAGACCCTCGAGGGCCTCGCCGCGCTCGCCGCGGCCTGCGGGGGCGCGCTCATCGTCCCGGCCGGCCGCGCCGATCACCGCCCCGTGCGCGACCACGCGGCCGACATGGCGCTGATCGCCGAGCGCCTCGACCGCGCCGCGGGGATCTGCGGCCGCCATGGCGTGCGCCTGCTGGTCGAGGTGCTGCATCATCGCCGCTACATCCACACCATCGCCGCGGCCGAGGAGCTGCTGGACCGGGTGGGCCCGGACAGCATCGGCCTGCTGCTGGACGTCTCCCACGTCGTCGCCGGCGGGGAGGACCCGGTGGCCTGGGTGCCGCGCGCGGCGAGCCGCATCGAGCGCGTGCATCTGCGCGACGCCGTCCCCGGCGACCTCAACCTGTCCCTCGGCGCCGGGCAGGTCGACCTCCCCGGCGTCGTCGCCGCCCTCGAGGAGCATGTCCCCGGCGTGCGGTACGTCCTCGAGCTCGAGACCCACGACATCGCCGAGCAGGACCGCGAGGCCGATGTGGCCCGCAGCCTGGCCCTCGTGCGGGATCTCGTCACCGGCGCGGTCGCGGGCTGACCGCTCCGGCGCCCCTCGCCGAACCCCGTACTCCGAAGGAGGAGACATGCACGACGACGTGCCCCAGGGCCGCCGCATCCTGCGCCGCCGCAGCCTGCTGCAGGGGCTGGCCGGCGCCGCCGCCGGCGCGGCCGCCCTGAGCGCCTGCGCCGGAGGCGACGGACCCCGCCGCACCGATTCGGTGCGCATCATCCTCGGCCACGGCGCCGCCCCCGGGAACCCCCGGTCCGACGGCGCCCTCGCCTTCCAGCGGCTGGTCGCCGAGCAGTCCGGCGGCGAGGTCGAGATCCAGATCCTCGGTCAGGAATCCGTCGGCAACGACACCGAGATGATGGTGTCGGTGGCCGCCGGCACCCTGGACATGTCCATCAACTCCCAGGGGCCCTTCTCCTCCTATGTGCCGGAGGCGGCCCTCATCGGCCTTCCGTTCCTCTTCGAGAGCTCCGCGCACGCCTACGCCGTGCTGGACGGGGCCCTGCAGGACACCATCGCGGCACGGGCCGAGGAGGTCGGCTTCCACGTCCTGAACCTGTGGGACAACGGCATGCGCGACATCAGCAACTCCGTCCGGTCGATCGCCTCTCCCGAGGACGTCGCCGGGCTCAAGATCCGCACCCCCGACGATCCGATGACCATCGACATCTTCGGCGAGCTCGGAGCGAACCCGACCCCGCTGGCCTTCGGCGAGCTGTATCTCGCGCTGCGCCAGGGGGCGGTCGACGGCCAAGAGAACCCGGTGGTCAACATCAAGAGCTCCTCCCTCCAGGAGGTGCAGTCCCACCTCGCGGTGACCGGCCACAAGTACGAGGTGAACCCCTTCGTCATGTCCACGACCCGCTGGAAGAACCTCTCCGAGGACATCCGGCAGGTCATCGCCTCGGCCGCGCAGGGCGCCGTCGAGGAGCAGCGCCGCCTGATGACCGAGCAGACCGCCGCGATCTACACGGAGTTCGAACAGATCCTCGAGGTCACCCACCCCGATCGCGCCGCGTTCCGCGAGGCGACCGCTCCCGTCGCCGAGCGATGGCAGGCGGAGCACCCGGACTTCTTCGACCAGATCACCACCGCCGCGGAGGCGATCCGCGCCGAGCACGAGGAGCAGCCGGCATGAGCCCCAGAGCATCCTCCCCGTCGTCCCCGGCCTCGGCCGACGGGCGCGCCCCCGTCATCACCGAGGAGGACCTGCAGGCGCTGGACACCACCGGCGGCCATGCCGAGGAGTCCCGCCCCGAGGACCCCGTCAACGCCGTCGCGGCCACCGTGGGCTCCGTTCTCGCGATCGCGGGCACCGCGATCATCGTCGTGCTCGTGACCGTCTCGGTGGTCCTGCGCTACGTCCTGAACTCGTCGCTCCCCGTGGCCTCCGAGGGGCCGACCTACCTCTTCCCCTGGCTGATCGCCGGCGGCGCCGTCGTCGCCCAGGCCACCCGCGGCCACATCGCCGTGGACGTGCTGGTCAGCCGCCTGCACGGGAAGGCCTACGATCGCGCGCAGATCCTCACGTGGGCCTTCGTGACCGTCCTGCTGGGGTACCTCACCTATCTCGCCGCCTACCTGATCCCGCCGATGGCGGCGCAGTCCACGCCGATCATGGGCTGGCCCCAGCTGGGCAGCTTCGGCGCATTCATCGTGATGGTCGCCGTGATGACCGTGCAGGCCGCCGCCCGCACCGTGCACTACGCCCGCCACGGCGCCCCCGAGCCCGACCACCGCGTGGCCGCCGCGAGCGCCGCCGCCCCGACGCAGGAGGTTCCCGGTGCTTGAAGCCCTGCTGGCCATCGTCGTCTTCCTCGTCCTGCTGCTGATGGGCGTGCCCGTCGCCTTCTCCATCATCGCCGGGGCGATCGTGGGCCTGTTCGCCGTGGGCTCCCTGCCCATGGAGGGACTCGCCCAGCAGTCGTTCAGCCCGGTGGGCGACTACTCGATGCTCGCCATCCCCTTCTTCATCCTCACCGCCGACCTGCTGTTCAGCGGCACGCTGGGCGGCCAGGTGATCGGGCTGGCCACCCGGGTGGTGGGCCGGTTCCGCGGCGGCGTCGGCATGACCAGCGTCCTGACCAACACCGTCTTCTCGGGGATCTCCGGATCGGCCGTCGCGGATGCGACCGGCATCGGCAAGGTCGTCATCCCCTGGACGCAGCGGCTGGGGTACGGCGGCGGGTACGCGACAGCGGTCAACGCCTCCGCCGCCACGCTGGGCGTGATCCTGCCGCCGTCGATCCCCATGATCCTGTTCGCCGCCGCCTCCGGCGCCTCGGTCGCCGAGGTCTTCAACGCCGGGGTCGGCCCCGGCGTGCTCACGGCCGTCCTGCTGCTGGTGCTGTGCTGGGCGGTGGCCGCCAAGGCCGGGTTCCCTCGGGTGAAGGCGCGCTTCACCCTCAAGCGGCTGCTGGTGGACCTGCTGTTCGCGACCCCGGCGATCCTCATCCCGGTGATCCTGATCCGCGTGGTGCTGTTCACCGGCGTCGCCACCGTCACCGAGGTTTCCGTCCTCGCCGTGATCTACGCGGTCGCGATCCGCGTGCTGCTGTACCGGGACCTCAGCCTGACGCAGCTGCGCCGGGCCGTGGTCGAATCGGCGGCGGCGAGCGCCGTGGTGCTCGTGCTGATCATGTTCTCCTCGGCCCTGGCCTGGCTGCTCACCATCCAGGAGGCGCCCCAGGCGCTGGCCGGGACGATCACGGGAGCGTTCGGGCAGGAGTGGATGGTCATCCTCGCGATGATCGTGATCCTGCTGGTCACGGGCATGTTCCTGGACATGGCCCCGGCGATCCTGCTGCTCACGCCCGTGCTGCTGCCGCTGGCGGACGCGATCGGTCTGGACCTCGTCCACCTGGGCATCATCATGGTCGTGACCCTCGCGCTGGGCCTGTACACCCCGCCGGTGGGGACCACCCTGTTCATCTCGGCGGCGATCGGGCGGGTCCCGGTGCTCGCCACCGCCCGCGCGCTGCTGCCGTTCTACCTGGTGGGGCTCGTGGTCGTGCTCGCGGTCGCCTACCTGCCGCATCTGCTGGGGATCACATGATCGCCGCGGCGCTCCCGGCGCTCCCGGCCGGAGCCGGGAGCTGATCAGATGCGCGGTGCGGGGGAGTCCTCCTCCTGCATCCGTGCGAGGGCGTGGCTGATGGAGCGGGTCGCGGGGTACAGCTCCCGGTACAGCCCGTACAGCGCGTCGTAGCGCTCCCGGGTCGCGGGGTCGGGCTCGCACCGCCGCTGGACCGGGTTCCACGAGGAGACATCGGCCCCGAGCACGCGGGCCGCCGCGAGCATCGCGTCCCCGTACGAGGCGCCGATGGTCACGCGCGGCAGCTCCTGGGCCAGCCCGGTCACGTCGGCGACGATCTGCGGCCACAGGCCGGTGCGGGTGCCGCCGCCCAGCGCGACCGTCCGGGAGATCGCGCATCCCTGCGCGCGCAGCTCCTCGAGGTGGTGGCGCACGCCGTACGCGGCCGCCTCGAGCACGGCCCGGTACAGGTCCCCGCGCCCGTGCGAGAGGGTGAGCCCGGCGACCACGCCGCGCGCCTCCGGATCCGCCAGCGGGGAGCGCTCCCCGGAGAAGTACGGCAGCACCAGCAGGCCGTGGGCGCCCGGAGGGCTCAGCGCGGCATCGGCCACCAGCTCGCCCACGTCCGGGGCGGACAGCAGGTCCCGCAGCCAGGTGGTGATCGCCCCGGAGGCCGCCATGCCGCCGGTGAGCATGCTGGTGCCCTCGGTGGTGCCCGGGGTCGGGAACAGATGCCGGCTGGGCACCGGCTGCGGGGTCATGGCCAGCAGGAAGGTGGTCGTCCCGTACATGAGCATGAGATCCCCCGGGGCGCGGACGCCTCCGCTGACGGCCTCCGCCCAGGCATCGATCGTGCCCGCCAGCACGGGCGTTCCCGCGGGAACGCCCGGGAGCGCGGCGGCGACGCCGGGCAGGACGTGCCCGGCGACCTCGTCGGCCCAGAGCAGGCGCGGCAGATCGAGGCCCGGAGCGGCGGCCTCGGCCCAGGGGGCGTGCCAGTCGCGGGCGGCGATGTCGTACAGCGGCGCGACCTGGGCCGCGCTCGCATGGTCCAGGACGTACGCGCCGGTCAGGCGGCGCACCAGGAACGAGGACGGCATCAGCAGGCGGCGGGCGAGGGCGTAGCGCTCCGGCTCCTTCTGGGCGACCCAGAGGATCTTCGGGCCGGCGGCCTGCGCGGTGAGCGAGCACCCGCTGCGGCGCAGGATCTCCTCGGGGCCGAGCCGGGCGTCCAGGGCGCGGATCTGCGCCTCGGCGCGCGTGTCCACACCGTAGAGGATGGCCGGGCGCACGGGGGCATCGTCCTCGTCGACCAGCAGCACGCAGGGCCCCATGCCGGACACGCCGATCGCCGCGATCCGGGATCCGCGGGCCAGGGCCGCCGATCCGAGCTCGCGGGCGATGCCCAGGAACTCTTCCCACCAGATCCCCGCGTCCACCTCGACGTGGCCGGGGGCGGGACGGGAGACCTGGTGCTCGCGCACGGCCGTGGCGAGGACCTCGCCGTCCGGCGCGACGAGCACGCCCTTGGTGCTCGAGGTGCCCACGTCCACGCCCAGCACCACGCTGCCGGAGGCGGGCGCGGGCCGCTGCGTGCCTGGAGCCATGGAACTGCACCCTTCGTCGTCGTGACCTCGTCGTCCGCCCCGCGCGGACCGGTCCGGGCGACGCTGTCATCCTGCCACGCCCCCGCGCGCTTCCCGCCACGGCCGATGCGGCGCCCGGCAGGAGCCGGCGCGCGGCGGATCCGGCGGGCGGGACGGCGCGGGACCGGGAGGTATCTATAGGATCGTGCCCGCACCCGGGCCCCAGCGGCGGCCCGCCGCGACGAGGAGGAGGTGCGCGTGCTCGAGACGACCATGGATCTGCAGCTGCTGCATCGCGCCGCCTCGGCCTACTACCTCGACGACCTGCGCCAGGCGGAGATCGCGGCCAAGCTCGGCGTCTCCCGCCCGACGGTCAGCAAGCTGCTGGCGGAGGCGCGCCGCATCGGCATGGTCCGCTTCGAGGTGCTCGACGTGACCACGGCCGATCTCGACGATCTCGCCGCGCGGCTGCGAGAGACGCTCGGGGTGGAGTCGGTCCGCATCGCCCCGGGCGACCAGGTCCAGCGCGAGTACCGCGGTCTCGGCGAGCTGCTCGCCGAGGAGCTCGCCGCGCTCGGTCTGCGTCGCGGCGACGCGCTGCTGATCTCCTCGGGCCGGACCACCTTCGCCGTCAGCGGCATGCCCATGCTGCCCCCGCTGCCGGGCGTGATCATCGCCCCGACCGTGGGCGGCCTGCAGGAGCCCGACCAGGCCTACCAGACCAACGACACCGCGCGCCGCATCGCCGCCCGCACCGGTGCGGAGTCCCGCTCGATCTTCGCGCCCGCCCTGCCCAGCGCCAGCCTCTGGTCCTCGCTGCAGGCCGATCCGAGCTTCCGGGAGATCACCGACCTGTGGGACCGGGCGCGGGCCGTGATCGTCGGCGTCGGCGCCCCGTACGCGCGGCGCGAATCCCTCACCAGCGTGGTCCCGCGCGAGGAGCCCTCCCTCGAGGCCGCGGCGGGCGACATCTGCCTGCACTTCTTCGGCGACGACGGCGAGCCGATGGCCTTCCCCGGCTCGGACCGCCTGGTGCGGCCCAGCCTCGACCAGCTCCACGCGGTGCCGACGATCTTCGCGCTCGCGGCGGGACGCGAGAAGGCCCGCTCCATCCGGGCCGGCGCCCGGGCGCAGCTGTTCACGCACCTCATCACCGACGTGCCCACGGCCGAGGCCGTGCTCGCCGAGGCCTGAGCCCCGGGCGCATCGGCGCCCGCGCGGGCAGTCGCCCCAGCACCGGCGGGGCGGGGCATGTGCTCCGCCCCCTCGAGCCATTGCACGCGACTGTTCCAGAGATGGCGCTTTCCGGGAACAGGACGGTGCAATCTCTCGAACGCGCCCGCAGCCTCCTTCGTGCGACCGCTCCCTCGCGAACCCGCCCACTCCGACTCGATCGAGTGCGCCCGCTCTCTCTCGAGTGCGCCCGCTCTCTCTCGAATGCGCCCGCTCTCTCTCGAATGCGACCGCTCCCTCTCGAGCGCGCCCGTACCCGCGCGAGTGTGCCCGCTCTCACGGGCCGTGACCGGACGGATCGGCGCGCGACCTGCGGTGGAACATTTGTGCTTGACGGATGTTCCGTGACGGGCCTAGCCTCGACCCTGCCCGACCCCACGGGATGGACCCCATCGAAGGAGATGACCGCGATGAGCGAGACCCAGACGATCCCCGCGACCGACCCCACCGCCGCGACCCCGGCCCGCGAGATCCCCGCCACCATGAAGGCCGTCGTGATGCATGCCCCCGAGGACTACCGCCTCGAGGAGCTGCAGGTCCCCACGCCCGCCGCCGACGAGCTGCTGATCCGCGTCGAGGCCGTCGGCGTCTGCGCGAGCGACCTGAAGTGCTACCACGGCGCCACCAAGTTCTGGGGCGACGAGAACCGCGACCGCTGGGTCCAGCCCGGCGTCACCCCCGGCCACGAGCTCGTCGGCGAGGTCGTCGCAGGATCCGACGAGGCGCTGGCCCACCACGGCGTCTCCCTCGGCGACCGCATCGCCTGCGAGCAGATCGTCCCCTGCGGCGAGTGCATGTACTGCACCCGCGGCTGGTACTGGATGTGCGGCCCCCACGACATGTTCGGCTTCAAGCACTACGACGGGGCCATGGCCGAGTACATGATCGTGCCGAGCCTCGCCCGCGCCCACAGGGTCTCCGGCGACATCCCCGCCCACCACGCCGCCTTCTCCGAGCCGCTGTCCTGCTCCTTGCACGCCGTCGAGCGCGCGCAGATCACCTTCGACGACGTCGTCGTGGTCGCCGGCTGCGGGCCCATCGGCCTCGGCGCGGTGATCGGCGCGAGCCACAAGACCCCCAAGCAGGTCATCGCCCTCGACTTCGACGACGACAAGCTCGCCCTGGCGAAGAAGTGCGGCGCCGACCTCACCCTGAACCCCGGGAAGGTCGACGTGGTCGAGGAGATCCGCGCCCTGACCGGCGGCTACGGCGCCGACGTCTACATCGAGTGCACCGGCCACCCCAGCGCCGTGAAGCAGGGGCTGACCCTGCTGCGCAAGCTGGGCCGCTTCGTGGAGTACTCCGTGTTCAAGGACGACGTCACCGTCGACTGGTCGATCATCTCCGACGACAAGGAGCTCGACGTCCTCGGCGCACACCTGGGGCCGAACTGCTGGCCGGCCGCCATCAAGATCATCGAGTCCGGGGTGCTGCCGATGGAGGAGATCTGCACCCACCAGTTCGGCCTGGAGGACTTCCAGACCGCGCTGGACACCGTCGGCGACTCCTCCGGCGCCTCCGTCAAGGTCTCCATCGTCCCCGGCTCCTGAGTCGTCGCCGTCCCTCCCCGCACGAAGGAGTGCCCCCATGAGCTCGACCTCCACCTCCTCGCCGGCATCGGCCGCCCCGATCCCCGGCACCGACCAGGAGTCCTTCCTGGACCGGCTCGGCATCCCCCACGCCCTGCGCTGGGGCTTCCTGGGCGTGCTCGTCTTCATGACGGGCAACGGCGTGGAGACGAACTTCGTCTCCCCGCACATCGCGAACGTCCTCGGCGGCGGCGACGACAAGATCAACCTCGCCGCCACCATCATCACCGTGTACAGCCTGTCGGCCCTGATCGGCTCCTACCTCGCCGGGGCGCTGTCGGACCTGTGGGGCCCGCGGCGCGTCATGCTGCTGGGCGTCACGGTGTGGGTCGTCTTCCAGGCCGCCTTCGTCGGCGCGCTGGCCACCGGCTCCGTGCCGCTGATCTTCCTCACCTACGCGGTGCGCGGCTTCGGCTTCCCGCTGTTCGCCTTCGCGTTCCTGGTGTGGATCAACACCGTGGTGAACAAGGAGCGCAACGGCGCGGCGGTCGGCTGGTTCTACGTCATGTTCACCGGCGGCATGCCGACCATCGGCTCCCTGGTCGCGATCGTGCTGATCCCGGGTCTGGGCGGCGGGCTCGGCGGGGAGCGCTGGACGATGATCGCCTCGACCGCGATCGTCATCGCCGGATTCCTCATCGCCCGCCTCGGCGTCCGCGAGGAGCACGGCGACAAGCGCCTGGCCCCCGCGGGGGAGAGCGCCGCCCGGGTGATCCTGTCCGGCGTCACCCTCGCCGCCACCAACCGCCGCGTGATGATGGGCTTCCTGACCCGCCTGATCAACACCGCCCCGCAGTTCGGCATGTTCATCATCCTGCCCACCGTCATCGCCGACACCCTGGGCTGGGGCCAGTCCCGCTGGCTGCTCATGACCTCGGTGATCTTCGCCGGCAACATCCTGTTCAACGCCGCCTTCGGGGCGCTCGGCGACAGGATCGGCTGGACCACCACGGTGCGCTGGTTCGGCATCGTCGGCTCCGCCATCGGCCTGCTGGCCTGGTGGTACGTGCCGCACTGGGTGCCGGCCGGCTCGGACTGGGGCTTCGTCGTCGCGGTCGCGGCGGGCACCGTCTTCGGCATCCTGCTGGCCGGCTTCGTGCCGCTCGGCGCGATCATGCCGGCGCTGGCCCCGCAGCACAAGGGTGCGGCGATGGCCATGTACACCACCGCCGCCGGCGGTGCGACCTTCCTCGGCTCCGCCGTGGTCGCCCTGGTCCGCCCCTGGGGCGGGGACGTCGGGGTGGTCTGGGCCTTCGTCGCCCTCTACGGCTGCGCCTTCGTGATGACCTTCTTCCTCAAGGTCCATCAGCCCCGGCTGCACGGCCCGGTCCCGGAGGCCGATGCCGTCCGCGCCTGAGGGCACCGTCCCGGTCCCTCCGCCCCGGGGCGGCCCGCCCCGCCCCCGTCCCCGCCTCCCACCGCCGCACTCCCGCACACCTCGCCTTCCACGAACGGAGCCACCATGCCCACCCCGATCTCCCCCCTGTTCGACCTGACCGGCCGCACCGCCCTCGTCACCGGCGGCGCCAAGGGCCTCGGCCTGGCGATGGCCTGGGCCCTCGCCGAGCACGGCGCCGACATCGTGCTGGCGGACATCGACGACGCCGTCGGCGAGAAGGCGGCCGCCGAGCTGGCCGAATCCGCCGGCGTGCGCACCGGCTACCGCCACGTCGACGTCACCTCGCCCGATGCCGTCGACGCGGTCGTGGCCGATGTCGTCGCCGAGTTCGGCGGGATCCACATCCTGCTCAACAACGCCGGCATGGTCATCCACCAGAACCTCGAGGACGTGACCGCCGAGAACTGGCGCAAGGTCATGGCGCTGAACCTCGACGGCGTCTTCCACGTGCTGCAGGCCGTGGGCCGCCACATGCTCGAGCGCGGCAGCGGCAGCATCATCAACACCGGCTCGATGAGCGGCATCATCGCCAACGTCCCCCAGGCCCAGGCGTCCTACAACGCCTCCAAGGCCGCCGTCCACAACCTCACCCGCAGCGCGGCCCTCGAGTGGGCGGACCGCGGGGTGCGGGTCAACGCGATCGCCCCCGGGTACATGAAGACCGAGCTCACCCGCGAGTTCTTCGAGGCCGGCGGCCCGCAGATCGACCAGTGGATGCTGATGACCCCGATGTCCCGCCCGGGCGAGCCCCACGAGCTCGGCGGCGCGGCCGTCTACCTGGCCTCGGATGCGAGCAGCTTCGTGACCGGCTCGGTCCTCTCGATCGACGGCGGCTACACCGCGGCCTGAGCACGATCATGCGTCCGATGGGCTGCGCCGCTCCGTCTGCGATGGGCGGCGCAGCCCTCTGCGGTGGGGGAGGCTGCCGTCGGGGCGTCCGGGACCTCGAAGGGCGGCTGCGCCCTGCGGCGGCTCCGTATAGTGGCCCGCATGGTGGCACAGGGGGATCGGGAACGGTACATCGCCGGGGACCCCAGGACTTCCCCTCAGGAACTGGCGGATCTGGCCGGCCGCCGCTGGGATCTTCACGCCGTCATCGCGGCGAACCCGCGCACCCATCCGGCCCTGCGCCGCTGGATCGCCTCGGTGAACCCGCACGGCATGGCTCGCCCGCCCGCGGCGCCTGCTGCTCCGAGGCGGTATGGCCGCCCGCCCGCCGGCTTTCCGCCGCCCGGCCGCCCGCCCCTTGCTCCTCGGACGCCGCCGCGACGTGGTGGGATCGGAGGATGTCTCGCAGGGTGCGGATGCTCCACGCTGGTGCTCGTGCTGGTGGCGATGGTGATCCTCGGTGCCGGCGCGCTGCTCTCGCCCGACGGATCCGATCGCCCCGCAGCCGGTGGCAATCACCCCTCGCCCTCGGGCGGTTCCGGTGACCCCGCGGTCGACGAGCAGCTGGCGATCTTCGACGCGGAGCGGGAGCGATACTACGAGCTCGTGGCGGAGCTGGAGGGCAATCCCGCTGCTCCGCTGGTGACCCTTCCCGGCCAGTACGCACGGCTGGAGGACCGGGCGGCATCGGTGGGCACCAACGAGTTCTCGGCGCAGACCGTGGCGCAGGAGGCGCAGCGGCGTCGCGAGGACCTGGAGCAGCACGTCGACGCCGCGGCGGATCGCGCCGCCAACAGCTCGGGTTCCCTCAGCGAGGGTCTCGTCGACGAGGCCGGGGACGGACTCATCGATATCCGCTGGGACGCAGATGCCGTGTGCGCGCAGAGCGAGAGGGAAGGCTGGACCACGTTCGGCTGCGTCCTCGGGGCGGACGCGCTCACTGTCCATCTCCAGCCCGAAGACTCGTTCACCGGGGAATGGGACATACAGATGACCGTTCAGCATGAACTGGCACACGTCTACCAGCGAGCGGATCGCGCCAGATTCGACGATGGGTCCAGCGAATACGACGAGCTGCTCGAGCAGGGGCTGTTCCAGGGCAGCGTAGAGCTGATGGCTGACTGCTACGCCCTCACCTACTACGACGAATGGACGCTGGAGACCGACTCCGTGGAGGTCGGCTACGGATACGTCTGCGACGAGAGCGAGCGCGATGCGATCCGCGAGTGGTCCGCGAGCATCGATGCGCCCATGCCTGGCTGAGCCTCGCCACCTGCCGGGAGGCGATGATCGCCACCGAGGAGCGAACCAGCTGTCCCGGTGAGCCCGCTGAGGAACAGCCCGGGGGGCGGTGAGCCAGAGGCGTGCCATGGGGACTCCTCCCCATGGCCCCGGGACGCCGGTCTTCCTAGGGTGGTCCGCGACGGACGGCACAGCGTCCGGCATCGGACGACGAGGAGCGGGACATGGCGACCTTCCTGGGAGCGGACACCGACGCGCTGCGGGAGATGGCAGGGGTCTTCGAGACGCGCAGCCGACGGCTCGAGGAGCTGCGGGCGCAGATGGAGACCGCCGTCATGCGCCCGGAAGTGTGGGCGGGGCCGGATGCCGAGGCGTTCCGGGACCGCTGGACGGCCACCAGCGCGCGCATCTCCGACGCGGTCGAGGGCATCGCCCGGCGCCGGCCCGAGCTGGAGGACCAGGCCGAGCAGCAGGACCAGGCCTCGGACCCGGGCAGCGAGGGCGGCGGGCTGCTGGACTCGATCGGCGACCTGTTCTCCTCGCTCGGGGACGGGCTGAAGGGTCTGCTCTCCGCGGCCAAGAAGTTCCACGGCGCCTTCAAGGCGTTCCGCCTGTTCTCCGAGCTCTCCGCCCTGGGCAAGGCCGGGTTCGAGGGCCTCAAGGGGCTGATCAACCAGCAGTTCATCGACGAGCTCGTGGACAAGACCCGCGGCCCGGCGCGCGGGATCATGGAGTTCCTGCAGGGCAGGGGCTGGACGCGGATGGCCGATATGGCCTCGGGGATCCTCGACTCCGGGATCGTCAAGGGGGCGGGGAGGTTCCTCGGCAAGGCGCTGCCGGTGCTCGATATCGGCATGGGCATCCACCAGATGGTCACCGCGGAGGACGGCTGGGACATCGCCGCCGGCGGCCTGAGCACCCTCAGCGGCGGGCTGCTGCTGGCCGCGCCGTTCTGCGGCCCGGCGGCCCCGATCGTCGCGGGCGTCGGCCTCGTCGCCGGCGGCGTGTCCCTGGCGATCGACGCCGGGAAGTACATCGTGGAGAACTGGGACTCGATCACCGAGACCGCCGGGCAGGCGTGGGACGCGACCACCGAGTTCGTCGGCGACGCCTGGGACTCCACGACCGAGGCCGTCGGCGATGCGTGGGATGCGACCACCGACGCGGTGGGCGACTTCGTCGACGACCCGCTGGGAGCGATCGGATCGCTCTTCTGACATGCTGAACCCGCCCGCCGCCTGTCGAGATCTGCACGAGGACCTCCCATGACCGAGACCGCGACGCCCGCCCCCGCCTCGCCCGAGTTCCCCTACGGCGTGGGCCGCAGCGAGGACGCCGACGCCCCCATCGCGTACACCACGTACGACGCGGCCTGCGCCCTCGCCCTGCTGCAGCGCATCGAGGACGGCGACGAGCCGCAGGACATCATCACCCTCAGCGACGAGCAGATCGTCGGCGTGGACGGGCACCTGCGCCGCCAGCTGACGGCGCTGCCATGGCTCGAGCTGCACGAGCAGGACCGCGCCGTGGCGGCGACCGCAGGCCTGCGCTCCCTGCTCGCCTCCGGCCAGGTCGCGCTCGGACAGGACCTGGACACGGGGGAGAGGCGCTGGCTGGTGGACCCCGCCATCAACGGCTGCAGCGTGCTGCGCCGCACCGCCGACGTGCTCTGCTCGGCCGAGCGCCAGGTCCAGGGCGAGGCCGGGCCGCAGACCCATCGCCTCTACTACTACGTGCACCGCGAGGGCATCCTCGAGGAGGAGGTCACCGCCTCCGGCATGCACGTCTTCCGGGTCCTGCGTCCCGAGGCCGTGCCCGCGCGGATGATCACCCTGGTGGACCAGGACGCGGCGGCGGGCGAGTCCGGGGAGCCGACCCTGCTCGAGGAGGGCGACCTCGCCCCGGGCGGGCGGTTCGCGCAGCGGCTGGCCGATGCCCGCGCCATCACGATCCTGTCCGCGCTCGACACCCGCACCGACGACGTCAAGCAGCTGACGGTCTACGCCACCACCACGGAGGTCCTCGCCCAGCAGGCCGAGGACCTCGAGAGCGAGACCCCGCGGCTGACCCTGAAGCCCGTCTCCCGGGAGGAGCTGACGGACCTCGCGGCCTGGTTCGTGCGGCGCGACGAGGAGGCGTGAGGGTGGGAAAGGCCGCCCGCGTCGCCCGGCGCCGCGGCCTGGGCCGCCCGCTGCACAGCTACCGCCAGGCGTTCCCGCTGTGGTGGCATCTGCTGTTCGTGGGCATCGTGCTGGTGATCGTCGCGGCGGTGTCCCTGAACCAGACCGTGCCCGTGGCGGGGAAGGTCGCCGGGATCTCCGTGCCGCTGCTGGCCACGGGGATCGCCTGGTGGGTGCTCACGGATGTGCGCCTCGTGCTGTGCGAGGGCGGCCTGCTCATCGGCCGCTTCTTCCCCGGCATGCCGCCCTACGCGATCCCGTACCGCGCGATCGAGCCACGCGGCGTGACCTGTGTCGAGGACATCGGCCGCTTCTCCCGCGCGACCGGTCGCAGCTACGGCTCGACCCTGTTCTACTTCCCGCAGTCCCGGCGCGGGATCCTCCTGGACGGGCCCACCGCCGCCCAGGCCCGGGAGGGCTCCGCCCTCGGCGGGGGCATGTTCGACACCGCCGCGGACACGGTGCGCGGCGGCAAGATGTGGGCCTTCGCCTACTCCGGCCGCCCCGAGGTGATCACCGCGCAGCTGCAGCAGGGCCTCGCCGCCCAGGGCGTCCCGCACGCCGCGGCGCTGCAGGGCGTCGCCCTGCCCGAGCGCAGCGTCGGCGCCTCCCCGCAGGAGGCCCGGGCCCGGATCAACGGCCTGGCGCGCTGACCGGCGGGCCGACGGGAGCGCGCAGCTCGCGCGGAAGCTCCTCGAGCAGCCGCAGCCACAGCTCGGAGGCCGTCGGGTAGGACGCCACGGCGTGGCGCAGCACGGCGACCGGCACCCGCCCGGTGATCGCGACGGTCGCGGCGTGGACGAGCTCAGCGGCTTCCGGGCCGACGAAGGCCGCCCCGAGCAGCAGCCCCGTGGCGCGGTCCACGACGATCTGCGCCCGTCCGGGCACCGCGTCCCGCAGCAGCGCGGTCCCGGCCGCGGCCCCGAAGGGCACCTGCGCGGTGACGACCTCGGCGCCCCGCTCCCGGGCCTGCGCCTCCGTCTCGCCGACGCTCGCGACCTGCGGATCGGTGAACACGACCTGCGGCACCGGGGCGTCCGGCACCTCGAAGGGCGGCTGCGTCCCGGTCGCGGCGGCCGCGATCCGCGCCCCGACCACCCGGGCGCGGTGCTTGCCCCAGTGGGTCAGCGGCGCCTCGCCGCTCGCATCGCCGACGGCGTGCAGCCAGGCCGGGAGGCGGCCGGCGAGCACATCGTCCGCGTCGAGGCCGATGCTCTCCAGGCCCACGTCCCGCAGCCGGGGCCGGCGGCCGGTGGCCACGAGGACCTCGTCGGCCTCGTGCTCGGTGCCGTCCTCGCAGCGCAGGGTCACCGGCCCGCCGTGGACCCGCCCCAGCCCGGTCGCCTCGGCCTGCGGCCGATGGGCCTGCGCGACGCGCGCCCCGCGCACGATCCGGACCCCGGCGCCCTCGAGTGCCTCCGCGACGGCCTCGCCCGCGAAGGGCTCCGCCGAGGACAGCAGCGCATCCCCGCGCACCAGCATCGTCACCGATGAGCCGAGCGCCCGCATCCAGGTCGCCGCCTCGCAGGCCACCACCCCGCCGCCGATGATCACCAGACGCTCCGGCACCTCCACCACGCCCGTCGCATCGCGCGAGGTCCACGGCTCGATCCCCTGCAGCGGGCCGGGGATCGCGGCCTCGCTGCCGGTGGCGAGGACCACCGCGTGGCGGGCCGCGAGCACGCGCCGCGTGCCGTCGGCCGCGAGGACCTCGACGCGGCGCTCGCCGACCAGCCGTCCGTGGCCCCGCTCGAGGGCCAGCCCCGCTCCCGCGGCCCAGCGCGCCTGGCCGGCATCGTCGTAGTGGGAGACCCAGTCGTCGCGCCGCGCGAGCAGCGCCTCGGGCTCGAGGGCCGCGGTCGCCACGCCCGGCAGCGTCTCGGTGGTGCGGGCGACGTCGATCGGGCGCAGCAGCGCCTTCGAGGGCATGCACGCGTAGTACGAGCACTCCCCGCCCAGCAGGGCCTCCTCGACGATCGCGGCGGTGAGGTCGGTATCCTCGATCGCGTACTGGGCGGCGTTCTCGCCGACGGGCCCGCCGCCGAGGACGATCACGTCGTAGGCGGCCTCGGGCGCGGACGGGGACGCAGCCCCGGAGGCGGAGTCGGCCGGGGCGGAGTCGGCGGTGTCGCGGACGGCGGTGTCGGGGACGGCGGGGGCGGCGGACTGCTGCGGTGCGCTCATGGGGTCATGCTCCCACCTGTGCGCCCGCGACGGAGGTCCGCAGATCCAGAGGATCCGCGCGAACCGATGGTGCCGATCGCGCGAGGTGGGGCAGACTGTCCGGCATGACCCTCCGTCCTCCCGCGCCGCCGTTCCGCGGCGCGAACCGGCGATGACTGCGGCGCGAGAGGCCCAGGCGGCGCTGGTCCCCCTGATCGCGGAGGCGAGCAGCCGGCCCTGCCGCGCGGGGGCGAGCGCGCTGACATGGGCGGGGGACGACGGTTTCGCCCTGCGCCTGACCCTTCAGCTGCCCTCGCGGCCGACCGGCACCCGCTCCGTCCCCGCGATCGTGCACGTGCAGGTCACCGCGCAGCGGCTGGGGCGGTGGCGCCGGGAGCACGATCTTCCGGCGGAACAGGGGAGCGTCCTGTCGGTGCCGCTGGGGCTGCTGACCTCCCGTGCGCAGGGGCGGCGCTGGGAGATCGGGGACCCGCAGCGCGACCGGACAGCGCAGGAGATCGCCGATGCCGTCGAGGAGCACGCCCTGCCCCTGCTCGCGCTGCTGCAGGAGCCGGAAGCGGCCTGCCCGCTGCTCGCCCGGGACCTCTGGGGCATCTCCGCCCGGCTGCCGGAGGACGTCGCCCCGCCGCCCGTGGACTATCTCCTGTGCTGGGGCCGCGACGACCTGGTGGGGGAGATGGTGGCGCAGGCACGCACGGTGGCACGGTTCCGCCAGGACCTGGCGGGCCCGCACCCCTGCGACTGGGTGGAGCTGGCCCGATCCGTCGGCGCGGTCTGAGGTCCGTCGCGCCAGCCTGCTGTGCGAGCATGACGCCATGGCCGAGCCACGGAGGAGAGCTGCCGCGGCGTGACGCAACTGTGACCTGATGTGGTCATGGCCTGCAGGTTCGCTGTGAGCATACTGTGCTCAATCTCCGGCCCCGGAGGGGGTGGAGCGGCAGCGATGCCGCGAGTGGGTGGAGGAACCTGCGGTGCGGATGAATGCCCAGGACCCGTGGGTCCAGCGGCTCTGGATGTCGACGGTGGAAGTGTCGTGAACCGTCCTCTCACGGCCGTGCCGGATGCCCGACGCGTACGACGGCGCACGCTGCTGTTCGGTGGCTCGTCGCTCGTCGTCGGCGCACTGATGAGCTCGTGCGGGCCTCGATCCCGGGATATCAGCCGCACCGTCGATCTCCCGTGGACCGAGCGGCTGTGCGGCCTTCGGGTCGACGACGGAGTCCTGACAGCCGCCATTCCGGAGTGCAACGGCGCCGTCTGGTACTCCAGCACGAGGATTCGCCTTGCGGGCGGAGGGTCGGACACGAGGCCCACGTGGTGGGGGCTCGGCGAGGTCTCCGAGGAGCGCGGGCCGTCTGTGCTCGGAGGTTCGGCGTTCCGAGAATCTGACGGCTCCTACGACACGACGCTGGACCTCTACGTGGATGTCCGTTCGCAGACGGTGGGACGCATCATCCAATGGGTCGGCGTCGAAGAAGCTCATTGGCCTGAGGATGCGAACGTGTTCCTCAACGGCGCCGGGGAGTCGTTCGAGCTTCAGGTCATCGCGAAAGGGGGCGAGACGTGCGAGCATGGCGACGGCGCCCTCTTCGGATAGGAGTCCTCACGGCGGCCTCCTGCCTGGTCCTGGCGGGCTGTGTCTTCATAGAGGACTTGCCGGGTGACCGCGACGACGAGCCCGCGGACGGGGTTTCTCACGAGATCGCGTACTATTATGATTCTTCGACCCTTCGATTTGTCATTCCGGATTGCTTCGGCCTCGTGACCGAGATCTATGCGATGCCGCCTGACGCGATGGGTGGCGGCGCGGGCTTCGTCCTCGCCGACCCTCGCGTCGCACTTCGTGGCGGAGCCCCGGTGGATGGACGGCTGTACTCCATCCAGTACGGGGAGCCTTCTGTGCTCGACGAGGAGGTGGTGGTCATGGTCGGCACTGTGCTGAGAAGCTACCCCGCCATGATCCTTCCCCCGGAATCGAAGCGGAGGACCGCTCCGGAGGGGTTTGCGGTCTTCGAGGACGGGCGCAGCGTTCCCCTCGACCAGGTTCGCAACGACCGGACCGCCTGCGTGCAGGGCGGTGTGGGGTCGGTTCCGGAGTAGCGCTCGTCGGACCCATCGTCGCTCCGTTCGGAGCTCCCATGCCGGGACTCTCATTCGGCGGGGTGGTCGGGGCGATCCTGCCACCGCGCCGGTCAGTGCCCGATTGCCGTGGGCTCCGGCCGCGACGTCGCCCGGATCGCCGTGGTCCGCTCAGACCAGTACGTTCCCGCCTGCCCGTGCTGGAGTCGCACGCTTCGCCCCGGCAGGCTGTGCGAGCATGACGCCATGGCCGAGCTGCTTCCCGATCCCGTCTTCTTCGCCTCCCTCCCCAAGGTGTACTCCTCCGGGTCGGTGATCCTGCGCGATGAGCGGGACCGGGTGCTCATCGAGAAGCCCAGCTACCGCGACCACTGGCTGCTGCCCGGCGGGCACGTCGACCCGGACGAGGACGTCCGCATGACCGCGCGCCGGGAGGTGCGCGAGGAGCTGGGCCTGGACATCGAGGTCGGGCGGCTGCTGACCGTGAACTGGCTGCCGGCCCTCGCGGAGTCCGGGCGGCCGATGGGCGTCCACTTCGTCTTCGACGGCGGCGTCATCCCGTCCGACGTCCTCGAGCGCGAGGTCGTGCTGCAGGAGTCCGAGCTCGAGGAATGGCGCCTGGTCGAGGAGTCGCAGCTGCACATGCTCAGCACCTGGGGCTCCCGCCGGGCCCTGACCGCGATGCGCGTCCTGCGCGGCGAGGAGCCGGCCGACCTCATCGGCTTCGGCGGCTGACCCCGACCCTCGTCCTGCGGCCGACTCTGCCGCGGCTCGTCTGGCCGGTGGGCTCTGCCTCCGTTCTGCTATCGTACTCATTTGCGGACGGCGTCCTGTCGATTGCTTGACCCTCACCTTCGGCGCTTCGGTCCATCGCTGTGTCTGGCCGTTTTCCCGGCAGTCGGTTAATGGGTGCTGGAGCTACCGGCCGAAAAGCTCGTCGATTGTCGCCGATTCCGGGATGTTGTCCCCACTCTCCCCGATTGATCTGAAAGATTCTTCGGTTGCTAGGTTGAGTGTCACTTCCTGCAGGTAGATGCCGGCGTCGCCTCCGGCGATGAAGAACTTTTCCGAATCTTGACCAGCCGGTTGCGTCTGATTTCGGAATAGAATGTACGTTTTTCCCAGTTCCAGGATCGGTGCTGGCGTTTCCTGCATGTCAGGCGAGCCATGCTGGATGACGATCAGCTCAGGAAACGACGTCGGGAGGAGTTCGCTATCGCTTCCCTGGGGTTCAGGTGACGAATAATCTTCAACTATTACCCGCACTTCGGTCGTTGATAAAGTGTCGCCGTCCAGCAATGTTCGTTCACCATTTGCGTATGAGTCAACGATCGCTTTTACGACTAGGTCGCAGTTTGCCCGCATTGAGTCGAGCGAGTCGTAGATCGTTGCGCGGGAACCGGACATTCCGGCGCCTATCTCCTCTCGGGGGCCGCACGAAGACATGACGCCGGTGAGCATGACCGGGCCGGCGATCAGGAGCGTACGGCGGGTGCATCTGTTCATGGCTTCCTCTCGGGAGATGGCGTTCATGCCTGCTCCGTCAAGCCTCCGGAACGGCGCGGAAGCGCACCGCCGTTCCCGGCGGGGCCTGGGCCAGCAGGTCGAGCCCGGACTCGGCGACGACGCCCACCACCGGGTACCCGCCCGTGGCCGGGTGGTCGCGACCGAACACCACCGGCAGCCCGGACGGCGGGACCTGCACGGAGCCGGGGACGATGGCCTCGCTGGGCAGCGTGCCCGCCCCCGAGGGGACCGGAAGCGGCATGCCGTCCAGCCGCACCCCCACGCGGTCCGAGTCCGGTCGTACATGCCAGGTCCGCCCGGTCAGCGCGGCGACAGCCTCCGCGCCGAGCAGCTCCGCCCGCGGGCCGAGAGCCACGGGGAGCACGATCGCATCGGCACCGGCATCGGCATCGGCATCGGCATCGGCATCGGGGCCGGCGTCGGCTCCGGGGTCGATGCTCTGCGGATCGGCCTCGGCGTCGTCTTCCGCCTCGGCGTCGAGAGGCGGCGCGGGAACGGCGTCCAGGCCGATGGTGGGGCCTGCCCCGATCCGGTCGCCGGCCGCGAGCGGTGCCGGGCCGAGCCCGGAGAGCGTGTCGCGCGCCCAGGACCCGAGCACGGGGCCCTCGCCCGCCTCCACCCCGCCGCGCACGGCGATCACCACGCGCAGCCCGCGGCGGACGGCGCCGATGTCGAGCCGGTCCCCGGCATCCAGGGCGACGGCACGGCCCCTCGGCACCCGCAGAGCCGGGACCTGGCCGTCCGCATCGGCGCCGGCCTCCGAGCCTGCCCGGTGCACGGTCAGCTCGGCCGGGGCGCCGGCGACGCTCAGCACCACCGCCCGCTGCGCGACGAAGGACGCGGGACCCAGCAGCAGCTCGAGCGCGCTCGCCGAGGGCGGGTTCCCCACCGCGACGTTCGCCTGGACGAGAGCGCCGTGATCGGCCGCCCCGGACCGGCCCACCCCCAGGTCCGCATAGCCGGGCCGCCCGGCATCCTCCACCAGCAGCAGCGGGCCCGCGAACAGCACCCGCAGGACATCGGCCGCCGGACGCCCGGAGGACGGGGCGCGGGCGCCGGTCCGGGGATCGGTGCGGGAGGCGGCGGAGCGCCCTGCCTCCCCGCCCGCGCGGCGCGCGGAGAGCCGCGCCCCGGCACGCACCGCGCGGAAGCGCACCGAGGTGCCGGGGGAGAGCAGCGCGGGGGAGTCCTCCCGCTCGGGTGCCCACAGCCGGGCCTCCGTGCGGCCGATCAGCTGCCAGCCGCCGGGGGAGGAGCGCGGATACACGCCGCTGTAGCGCGCGGCCAGCGCCACCGATCCGGCGGGGACGCGGGGGCGGGGCTCGGCGCGCCGGGGCACCTCGCCGAGCCCCTCGCCCTCCGGAAGGAGGTACGCGAAGCCCGGGGCGAAGCCACCGAAGGCCGCCGTCCAGGTCTCGGCCCCGTGCGCCGCCACCAGCGCCTCGGAGGTCATGCCGAGCTGCGCGGCGAGATCGGCGAGGTCCTCCCCGTCGTAGACGACGGGGATCTCGACCTCGGCGGCGGGAGCCGCCATCGCGTCGGGCGCAGGGCGCAGGGACTCGAGGCGGCGGCGCAGCCCCGGCATGTCCAGCGGGTCGGCGGCGGACAGCAGCAGGGTCCGCTCGGCGGGGACCAGATCGACCATCCCGCGGGGCGGAGCCTTCCGCAGGGCGCGCGCCGCGGCGAGCACGTCGGGCGTGCCGGCGTACTCGGCGAGCCAGGCGCGGGCGCCGGCGCGATGCACGGCCCGCGGGCGCAGGCTCTCCGGGCCGTCTCCCGCTGCGGCCGACGGGCCGATCCGGGACGGACCCGGCGGCTGCTGCGCCGATCGGCCTGGAGCGCGGCGCGGGGTCACGGGATCGCCGGGCCGAGGGGGATGCCCGCATCCTCCAGGCCGGAGCGCACCGCCCGGGCGAGCTCCACCGCCCCCGGCGTGTCCCCGTGCAGGCACACGCTGCGCGCCCCGAGCCGCACCCAGCTGCCGTCCACCGCCCGCACCCCGTGCTCGCGCGCGATCCCGAGCACGCGCTCGAGGACCTGCGAAGTGTCGGTCAGCAGAGCTCCCGGTTCGCCGCGCGGCACCAGCGTCCCGTCCGATCGGTAGCCTCGGTCGGCGAAGGCCTCCAGGACCACCGGGATGCCCTCCTCCTGCGCGCGGCGCGCGGCCACCGAGCCGGGGGCGGCGACCAGCGCCAGCTGCCCGCCCAGATCCGCGAGCGCGGCCACCACCGCGCCCGCCTGCGCCTCGTGATGGGCCAGGGCGTTGTAGAGCGCGCCGTGCGGTTTCACGCCCCGCACCCGCGTGCCCTCCGCCCGGGCGATCGCCTGCAGCGCACCGACCTGGACGAGGACCAGATTCCGCAGGTCATCGGCGGAAATGTCGAGAAATCGTCTCCCGAATCCCGCCAGATCCGGATAGGAGACATGCGCGGTGATCGCGACATCGGCCGCCGCAGCCATCGCCGCGCAGCGGCGCATCGTGCCCGGATCTCCGGCGTGCCCGCCGCAGGCCACGTTCGCCGTGGTGACGACCTGCAGCATCGCCTGGTCGTCGCCCATGGACCAGGCGCCGAGGCCCTCGCCGAGGTCCGCGTTGAGGTCGATCGGGGCAGCGGTCGTCGCGGTGCTCATGTCACGATCCTGCCTCATTATCCCGGGGCCCGGGTTTCGTCGCGTCGCTCGATGCGTTAGCGTGACGCGACCCCGTGCTCCCAGAGATTTCGGAGAAATAATGGATTTGACGTACAAGATCATCGCCGTGGGCGTCTACTTCGCGGTGATGCTCGCGATCGGCCTGTACGCCTACCGCAAGACGACCGACGGCGACGACTACATGCTGGGCGGGCGCGGACTGCACCCGTTCACGGCGGCGCTGTCCGCCGGCGCCTCGGACATGTCCGGGTGGCTCCTCATGGGCCTGCCCGGCGCCCTCTACATCACCGGCATGGTCGAGGCGTGGATCGCCATCGGCCTGACCGTCGGTGCGGCCCTGAACTGGATCTTCGTGGCCCCGCGGCTGCGCAAGTACACGCAGGTCGCCAAGAACTCGATCACCCTGCCGAGCTTCTTCGAGAACCGCCTGCAGGACCGCAGCCGCGTGCTGCGCGTCGCGGCCGGCGTGGTGGTCCTGGTGTTCTTCACCTTCTACGTGTCCTCCGGCATGGTCGCCGGCGGCATCTTCTTCCAGTCCACCTTCGGCGGCTCGTACGTCGTGGGCATGCTGGTGGTCGCCGGCATCACCGTCCTCTACACCCTGTTCGGCGGCTTCCTCGGCGCGACCTACACCGACATGGTGCAGGGCTCGATCATGCTGCTGGCGCTCATCGCCGTGCCGATCACCGCGGTCATCGTGGTCGGCGGCCCGGCCGAGATGATGACCTCCGTGCACGAGGCGAACCCGCAGTTCGGCTCCATGATCGCCGGCGTCAGCGTGATCGCCGTGATCTCGAACCTGGCCTGGGGCCTGGGCTACTTCGGCCAGCCCCACATCATCGTCCGCTTCATGGCCCTGCGCAGCTCGAAGGACGCGAAGTACGGTGCGACCTTCGGCATCGGCTGGATGATCCTGTGCGTGGTCGGCGCGATCCTCACCGCCATGTCCGGCCTGGCGTACTTCCAGCAGAACCCCGGCGCCGTCCTCACCGACGCCGAGAACGGCGAGTCCGTGTTCCTGGACCTCTCGCAGTTCCTGTTCCACCCGCTGATCGCCGGGTTCCTGCTGGCCGCGGTGCTCGCCGCGATCATGTCGACCATCTCCAGCCAGCTCATCGTCACCAGCTCTGCGCTGGTGGAGGACCTGCTGGGCATCTTCGGCAAGCGCTCCTCGGCGAAGGCCGAGCTGTGGTTCGGCCGCATCGGCGTGCTGGTCGTCTCCCTGGTCGCGGGCATCCTCGCGATCCAGCGGAACAACACCATCCTGGACCTGGTCGGCTTCGCCTGGGCGGGCTTCGGCTCCGCCTTCGGGCCGCTCGTGATCCTGTCGCTGTTCTGGCGCCGCCTCACGGCGCCCGGCGCGATCGTGGGCATGATCTCCGGTGCCGTGGTCGCCTTCGTCTGGGGCAAGACCGAGCTGGGCACCCTGTTCGGCCTGCTGGACTCGGCGCTGTACGAGATCATCCCCGGCTTCCTGGTCTCGCTCGTGCTGACCATCGTGGTCAGCCTGGCCACCCGGCCGCCCTCGGCCGAGGTCCTCGCGGACTTCGAGACCGCCCACGGCGAGATCGACGAGTCCCACGAGGCGCAGAAGGCGGCCAAGGCCGGGACCGCCACCGCCTGATCGGCTGCGGGCCGGCCGCGGGGCTGCTCACCCGGCAGCTCCCCGCGTGAACCGGCTCTCGAGCTCACGGACAGTCACCTGGCGAACCCTTCGCGCCCCGCGGATGGATCGCCCGGTGACTGTTCGTGTTCGGGGGTGGATCGGCCGGGAGGCGCGGTATGCGGCGGGCTCGCCCTGGCCGGCCGGGGCGGGCTCGCCCTAGCCGGCCGCGGCGAGGCGGGACTCCCAGCGGGCCAGGACCGACTCGATGCGGCCGTGCAGGCGCAGGCGCGCGTGGACGTCGCCGCGGGTGGGGCCGTCGTTGAGGATCACCACCGGGGTCCCGGCCCGCTCGGCGGCACGCACGAAGCGCAGCCCCGACCAGGCGGTGAGGCTCGAGCCGAGCACCAGCAGCGCGCCGGACTCCTCGAGGATCGCCATCGCGCGGCGCACCGTCTCCGGGCGGGCCGATTCGCCGAAGAAGACGACATCGGGTTTCAGCACGCCGCCGCAGAGCCCGCAGGGCGGGTAGCGGAAGGCGTCGGTGCGGTCGACCTCGGCGTCGCCGTCGGGCGCGCTCGCGGCATCGGCCGCCAGCTGCGGCAGCCGGGCGGCGATCTCCGGGTTCATCGCCAGCAGCCGCTCGTGCAGGACCGTGCGCGAGGTGAGGGCGTCGCACCCCAGGCACCGCACGGCGTCCAGCCGGCCGTGCAGGTCCACGACGGGGGACGAGCCGGCGCGGCGGTGCAGGTCATCGACGTTCTGGGTGATGATGCCGTGCACCGGCAGCAGCGGGCCGAGCCGGGCCAGGGCGTCGTGCCCGGGGTTGGGGCGGGCGGCGGCGAAGCGCGTCCACCCCACCGTCGAGCGCGCCCAGTAGCGCCGTCGGGCCAGATCGGAGCCGGTGAACTCCTGGTAGGTCATGGGGCTGCGCGGCACCGCGTCGCGGCCGCGGTAGTCCGGCAGGCCGGAGGCGGTGGACATGCCCGCACCGGTCAGCACGCAGGTCCGGGCGCCGGACAGGATCTCGAGGGCCGCGTCGAGCTCGGCGGGCGGGCTCTGCCGGCCGTAGAGCTCGCTGGGCAGCGGGCCCCAGGCTCTCCCGCGCAGGCCGCGGGCGGTGGCGAGCGGGCTCGCGGTGGAGAACCAGCGGCCGACGTCCGCGGGCTCCATCAGCCGGTGAAGGCGCGCTCGTCCGTCGCGCCCTGGACACCCGGGACGGCCGTGAACAGGGAGCCGGCCTGCGGGTCGTCGTCCGCGTCGAGACCCTCGCGGCTGGTGGTGATGAACAGGGTGCGCAGGTCCTCGCCGCCGAAGGCGCAGGCGGTGACCTGGCGGGCGCCCACCTCGATGCGCTCGGCGAGACGGCCCTCGCCGTCCAGCCCGATGACGGCGCTGCCGGAGTGCAGGGCCACCCAGACGTGGCCGGCGGCGTCCAGGGTGAGGCCGTCCGGGTGGCCGTCCACGCCCAGCGATGCCACATCGGCGAAGGGGCGGCGGTCGACCAGGCCCGCGGCGTCGTCCCAGTCCATGACGTCCACGCGGCCGGTGGGGGTGTCCACGTAGTAGGCGCGGGAGCCGTCGGCGGTGAACGCCAGCCCGTTGGAGATGGTGAGGTCCTCCAGCAGCCGCTCGGTGCGGCCGTCGGGGTGCAGGCGCCACAGGGCGGCGGCGCCGGGGGTCGCGCCGTAGGCCATCGACCCGCACAGGAAGGAGCCGTCCGGGGCGACGGCGCCCTCGTTCATGCGGATCGCCGCGTCCCACAGCGGGGGCAGCACGGTGACCGCGCCCTCCGGGTCCTCGAGGGCGAAGCCCTTCTCGACCGCGAGCACGGCGCCGCCGCCGGCGCGGGGCCGCACGCACGCGACCACGGGCGAGCCCGTCGCGCGGCGCTCGGCGGAGCCGTCCTCGCGCAGGGACATCACGTCGCCCGCGAGCAGGTCCACCCAGCGCAGCCCGCCCCAGGTCGAGGACCAGAACGGCCCTTCGGCGTGGTAGCAGATGGAATCGGTCAGGCGCTCTGCGCGCATGCGGGTCCTCCAGGGGTGCGGGCGGCCGATGGTCGGGCCGGGCAGTCGGGTCGGGGCGGCGGGGCCGGGTCGCGGCGGCGGGGAGCGCCGCGGGCACGCTCAGCCTGCGGCGTCCCTGCTCACGCTACGCCGTGCGCGCAGCCGGCGGCGCGCGAACACGGCGATCCCCAGCAACCCGACCACCGCCAGGACCAGCGAGTAGGTGCGCACGAAGGACTCCAGGGCCTCGCCTCCCGCGATCCCGAAGAGATAGCCGGCCAGGACGAAGGCGGCGTTCCAGATCCCCGAGCCCAGCCCCGTCGCCGCGACGAAGCTGATCACGCGCATGCGCTCGATGCCTGCGGGGACGGAGATGAAGGTGCGCACCATCGGCACGAACCGGGCCAGCATCACCGCGGGGAAGCCGAAGCGGTCGAAGAAGCGCACGGCGGTGTCGACGTCGGCCGCGTCCAGCAGGGGGATCCGCGCGACCAGCGCCCGGGTGCGGCGCAGGCCCAGCGCCCGGCCGGCGCCGTACACGAGCAGCCCGCCGAGGACCGAGCCGAGCGTCGTCCAGAAGATCGGCACCAGCACGTTCTGCCCGGTCGCGGCCGCCGTGACCCCGGCGAAGGGGAGCAGGAACTCCCCGGGCACCGGGGGGAAGAGCGCTTCGGCGGCGATCACCAGGGCGATGCCCGGCCCGCCGAGGGCCTCCATCAGGGAGATGGCGAGGTCGGCCAGGGACATGGCCGCACGCTATCGGCCTCGGGTGGCGCCGCGGTGAACGGGGCGTGGCCGCCTCCTGCCGGGGCGGCCGGTCGCCGCCCCGCCCGCCCGGACACGGTCAGCCGGAGACGGCGGCGGTGGCCTCGTCGAACCAGCCCTGCGCGGCATCGGCCGGGGTCATGCGGCCGAAGAGCACCTCGGACTGGTAGCGCGGGGTGATCTCCTCGATCGCCGTCGAGCCCGCCGGCCCCACCCAGGTGGGCTGGAGGTCCAGGGTGGAGAGGTCGTCGATGTAGGCGACCTCCCGCTGGGCGGTCTCCGACAGCTCGGGGAGGATCGCCTCGCGGACGGCGGCGACGGCCGGGACGCCGCGGTCGGTGAGGATCAGCCGTCCGGCGTCGGGGTCGTTGACCAGGAAGTCGACGAAGGCGGCGGCGTTCTCGGGGGAGGCGGTGCGCGCGGAGATCGTGTACAGCTGCGAGGACTGCAGCCAGACCCCCGGCCGGGCGGACTCCCCGGGGATCCGCACCAGCTGCAGGTCCGCTCCCGAGGCGGTGGCCAGCGCGGTCAGCGAGCTCGACCAGGTCAGCATGAAGGCGGCCCGTCCTCGGCCGATGAGGGTCTGCTCGGGGCCGACGTCGGTGAGCTCGACCAGGACGTCCGCTGCGGGCCCGGCGCCCGTGTCCACGAGGGACTTCGAGAACTCGAGGAAGGACTGCACGGTGGGGACCGTCAGGCCCAGGGCGCCGTCCTCGGTGTAGAGGATCTCCCCGTGCTGGCGCGCCCACAGGTCCAGGGAGTCGTGGCTGAGGGTGGTGCCGGTGCCGAAGGTGCCGTCCTCGGTGGCCTCGGTGATGGCCTGGCACAGCGCCACGAACTCGTCCCACGTCCAGGCGGTGTCGTCGGGGGCCTCGAGCCCGGCCGCCTCGATCACGGCGGGGTCCATCACCATCGCCAGGGCGTTGATGCCGGTGGTGACGCCGAACGGGGTGCCGCCCACCTGGCCGTTGCGGCGGGCGGCCTCGTCCATGGTGGACAGGTCGAGCGTGTCCGAGACGCTGGACAGGTCCAGCAGGACGTCGCGGGCGGCGTACTCGGCGGGGTAGGCGCCGCCCATGGTGATGACGTCCGGCTCGTCCCCGGCCGCGGCGGTGGTGGCCAGCCGGTCGAAGTAGCCGGCGATGTCCCCGGGCTCCGGGGAGATGGTGATCCCGGGGTGGCGCTGCTCGAAGAGATCGATGACCTCCTGCGTGGTGGCGGCGCGCTCGGGGTTGCCCCACCAGGAGAAGCGCAGCGGAGCCTCGGCGTCCCGGCCCGCCGAGCGGTTCGGGTTGCAGGCGGCGAGGGTCGCCAGGGCCGGCGCCGCCGCGCCCAGGGCGAGGGCGCTGCGGCGCGGGAGCGGGACAGGGCGACGACGGGACACGGGGGCTCCTGAGGTGCGGGCGCGCGGTCGGGGCAGGGCCGGTCGGGGGAGGGCCGGTCGGGGGAGGGAGGGACGCTCAGGCCTTCGGCTGCATGCCCTCCAGGCTGGCGACGATCTCCTCGGCGACCTCCGCCGCGGGGCGCGTGCCGAAGAGCGCCTCCTCGGCCATGCGGGTGAACTCGTCGCCGAAGGACACGCCCGAGGCGGGGGTGACCATCGGCGGGGGGACCACCTCGGCCTGCATGTCGCGGGCGAAGTCCAGGACGATCATCTCGCTCTCGTCGAGCACGGACTCGAGGGAGTCCTGGACCTCCGGGAACGAGGTCACGCCGCGCTCGAGGCGGAGGATCTTCGCGCACTCGAGATCGCGCAGGAGGAAGTCCATCAGGGTCGCGGCGTTCTCGGGGCTGGCGGACTTCGCGCTGATCGACCAGTACATGGAGGCCTTGTTGACCATCTGGTGGTCGCCGCTGGTGCGCGCGGGAAGGCGCAGCAGCGTCATCGGCGAGCCGGAGGAGGCCATGAAGGTCTGCACCTGGGAGTGGAACTGGAGATGGAAGGCGGCGCGGTTGTTGCCGAAGCGGCCCTGCTCGACGCCGGCGGCCCCGTCCTCGACCTGCTCGGAGACCGCAGGCACGGCGCCGACCTCGACGAGCTTCGCGGAGTACTCGAGGAACTCGGTGACGGTCTGCGCGGTCAGCGGCGACTCGCCCTCGCGGGGGAACAGCTGCTCCCCGCTCTGGCGGGCCCAGGCGCCCAGTTCGGCGGCGCCGCGGCCGAAGAAGTCGAAGCCGTAGACGTCCTCGCCGGCGCCCTTGGCCCAGTCGGTGACCTGCTGGGACAGGGCGAGGAACTCGTCCCAGGTCCAGGTCGTGTCATCGGGCAGGGGGATCCCGGCCTTCTCGAGGATCGCGGTGTTCACGCCGACGGAGAAGATGCCGATGCCCAGCGGGGCGCCCACCAGGGTGCCGTCGGCCAGACGACCGGTGTCCAGCACCGCGGCATCCATCGCGCTGAGGTCGAGCTGGTCGGAGACCGTCTCGAGGTCCAGCAGCGTGGAGCGGGTGCCGTAGGAGTCGATGTACGACTCGTCCATCTGCAGCAGGTCGGGCATGGCGCCGCCGGCGGTCTGGGTGGCGAGCTTGTCCCAGTAGCCGGTCCATTCGGAGTACTCGGGGGAGACCGGGATGTCCTCGTGGGACTGGGAGAACAGGTCCAGCGCCTCGTTCGTCATCGAGTTGCGCAGATCGCCGCCCCACCAGTAGATGCGCACGGCGCCGCCGCCGCCGTCCCCGCCCGAGCCGGCGTTGGGCCCGCAGGCGGCGAGGGCGGGAAGGGCGCCTGCGGCGGCGAGCAGGGCGAGAGCAGTGCGTCGAGTGGTCATCATCGGCCTCCGTCGGGTCCGGGGCAGCGGCGGCCCGGAGTGGGTGAGTCCAGTGTGGAGGTTGACAAGCGACCCGTCAAGCGCTTTCCTGGTCCCTCGAAGCACTGCTCCGCCCCGTCTCCCCCGGCGGGGACGCGGCGACCGACCCGGCGTCGGACGCCCGATATGAAACCTTTCATCACGATCCGATCACCATGCGGGAGTTTCCTCCCCACATGTGGTTCCGTTCCGTCAGGCAGCCGGATGCGCCGAAGTCGTCGCCCGGCACCGTGCGGGACCCCCGCCGTCCGACACTACGAGCTCGTGCCTCCGGGCCGAGCCGGCAGATCAGAGGAGATCTCATGTTCACCAGGCGCCAGACCATCGCCCTCGGGGCCGCAGCCCCCGCCCTCGTCGCCCTCGCCGCCTGCGGGCCCAACTCGGGCTCCGGCGGCAGCGGCGGATCCGACGGCGGCTCGGGCACGCTCCGCTTCGCCTGGTGGGGCAACCCGACGCGCAACGAGAACACCGCCAACGTCATCGAGGCGTACAAGAGCGTGGACGACTCCGTGACGATCTCGGCCGAGCCGGGGGAGTGGAGCGGCTACTGGGACAAGCTCGCCACCCAGACCGCCGGCGGCGACATGCCCGACATCATCCAGATGGACGAGAAGTACCTCTCCGAGTACGGGCAGCGCGGCGCCCTGCTGGACCTCGCCGAGGCCGGCCTGGACACCAGCAAGTTCGCCCCGGGCACCGTCGAGGTGGGCGAGGTCCCCGACAAGGGGCTGATGGCCATCAACGCGGGGCTGAACGCCGTGTCCATCATCGTGAACCCCGCCGTCTTCGAGGAGGCGGGCGTCGAGCTGCCCGACGACTCCACGTGGACCTGGGAGTCGATGGCGCAGCTGGCCGCGCAGATCACCGAGGCCACCCCCGACGGCACCTACGGCATGTCCCAGATGGGTGGCGTGCAGGGCGTCTTCCAGCTCTACGTGCGCCAGCTGGGCCAGGACCAGTACAACGCCGAGGGCGTCGGCTTCGACGCCGCGGCCGCCACCCAGTTCCTGGAGTGGGGCAAGTCGCTCCAGGACACCAAGGCCTGCCCCGACGCCTCCGTCTCCGTGGAGGACGCCTCCAAGTCCATGGACCAGTCCCTGTTCGCCACCGGCAAGATCGGCATCACGATGGTCTGGTCCAACCAGGTCGTCGCCCATGACGCGCTGGTCCCCGGCGGGGTGAAGGTGCTGCGCCCGCCGTCGATGACCGGCAGCTCCAAGGACGTCCAGCTCTGGTACAAGGCCTCGATGTACTGGTCGGTCTCGGCGAAGACCGCCGATCCCGAGGCCGCGGTGAAGTTCGTGGACTTCCTCGTGAACTCGCCCGACGCCGGCAAGATCCTCTCCGTCGAGCGCGGCGTGCCCGGCAATCTCGACGTGCGCGAGGCGATCACGCCGGAGCTCGACGCGGCCAACGTCATGGCCGTGGAGTACCTCGACTCCGTCGAGTCCGAGCTGGGCGAGCCGCCGGCCATCACCCCGCAGGGCGGCGGCGAGTTCGAGGCGATCCTCACCCGCGTCAGCGAGGACCTGCTGTTCGGGACCATCGATGCCGCCGCCGGCGGCCAGCGGCTCGTCGACGAGCTGAACGCGGCGCTGGCCTGAGCGGCCGGCATCGCGCAGACCCCCATCGACCGAGGAGCAACATGACCATCATCAGCACCCCGCCCCCGGGAGGGATCGCATGAGCGCCGTGGGCGAGCTCGCCTCCCTGGCCAAGCGCCGCTCCGCGGGCGGTCCGAAGGAGAAGCACCCGGACAACCGGGCCGGCCTGGCGTTCATGGCGCCGTGGCTGATCGGCCTGCTGGTCATCACCATCCTGCCGATGATCGCCTCGTTCGTGCTCTCCTTCACCGACTACAGCCTGATCGCCCCGCCGGAGTTCACCGGGCTGGACAACTACAAGGAGATGATCGGCGACACCCGGCTGCACAAGTCCCTCGCGGTCACGTTCATCTACGTGCTCGTGGGGACGCCGCTGCAGCTCATCGTGGCGCTGCTGCTGGCGGTGCTGCTGAACCAGGGCATGAAGGGCCTGTCCTTCTACCGCTCGGTGTTCTACCTGCCCTCGCTGCTGGGCGGATCGGTCGCCATCTCGATCCTGTGGCGGCAGATGTTCGGCGCCGGCGGCCTGGTCAACCAGCTGCTGGAGGCGATCGGCTTCACGAACCTGCCCGGCTGGGTCTCCAACCCGGACACGGCGCTGGGCACGATCATCCTGCTGCACGTGTGGACGTTCGGCTCGCCGATGATCATCTTCCTGGCGGGGCTGCGGCAGATCCCGCAGATGTACTACGAGGCGGCCGGAGTGGACGGCGCCTCGAAGCTCCACCAGTTCTTCCACATCACGATCCCGCTGCTGACCCCGATCATCTTCTTCAACGTGGTGCTCCAGGTCATCAACGCGTTCCAGTCGTTCACCCAGGCGTTCGTGGTCTCGGGCGGGACGGGCGGGCCCTCGGACTCCACGCTCTTCTACACCCTGTACCTGTACCAGAAGGGCTTCACCCAGTTCGACATGGGCTACGCCTCGGCGATGGCGTGGCTGCTGCTGGCCATCGTCGCGATCTTCACCGCGATCAACTTCTTCGTCTCCAAGTTCTGGGTGTTCTACGATGACTGATTCCACCGCCACCGCCCCCGCCCCGGCCGCCGCTCCCGCCCTGCGGGTGCGCCGCACGAATCCGACGCGCTCGGTGATCAAGCACATCGTGATGATCGCGGTCAGCCTGGTCATGATCTATCCGCTGCTGTGGATGATCGTCTCCTCCCTGCGGCCCAACGACGAGATCTTCCGCAATCCCTCGCTGCTCCCGCTGAGCTTCGACGTCTCCAACTACGTCGACGGCTGGAACGCGCTGGCGCAGCCCTTCTCGCACTACCTCATCAACTCGACGCTGCTGGTGCTGGGCTGCGTGATCGGCAACCTGGTGGCCTGCTCGCTGACCGCCTACGCCTTCGCGCGGCTGCGGTTCTGGGGCCGGAACATCGCGTTCGCCATCATGCTCATGACGCTCATGCTGCCGATCCACGTCGTGATCGTGCCGCAGTACATCATGTTCTCCCAGACCGGCTGGGTGAACACCCTGGTCCCGCTGGTCCTGCCGAAGTTCCTCGCGACCGACGCGTTCTTCGTGTTCCTCATGGTGCAGTTCATCCGCGGCATCCCCCGCGAGCTCGATGAGGCGGCGCGCATCGACGGCTGCGGCCATTTCCGGATCTTCTTCCAGGTGATCCTGCCGCTCATGCTGCCGGCCCTCGCGACGACGACGATCTTCACCTTCATGTGGATGTGGAACGACTTCTTCGGCTCCCTCATCTACCTGACCACGCCCGAGAACTTCACGGTGCCGCTGGCGCTGCAGTCGTTCCTGGACTCGCAGGGCACCTCGAACTGGGGCGCGATGTTCGCGATGTCGATCCTCTCGCTGGTCCCGCTGTTCCTCGTGTTCCTGGTGGGCCAGAGGTTCCTCGTCAAGGGCTTCGCCACCACCGGCATCAAGTGACCCCGTCCCGACCTCGGATCCCCGGAAGGATTCCCCTCATGACCACCCGCTATGCCGTGATCGGCACCGGACACCGCGCCCAGATGTACATGAACGCCATCGCCGGCGACCACGCCGAGGTCGCCGACCTGGTAGCTCTCATCGACATCAACCCCGGGCGCGCCGCCTGGCACCGTGACCAGCACGCGGCGTTCCAGGAGGCGGTCCTCGCCGCCCCCGAGGATCTCGAGGACGTGATCCGCGAGCAGCGGGTGGACCGGGTGATCGTGACCTCGATCGACCGCTGCCACGCCGAGCACGTGGTGCGGGCCCTCGAGGCCGGGGCCGACGTCGTGGTCGAGAAACCGCTGACCATCGACGCCCCGAGCGCCCGCGCCATCGAGGAGGCGGCGCGGCGCACGGGGCGCGAGGTCGTGGTGACCTTCAACTACCGCTACAGCCCGCGCAACAGCGCGCTGCGCGAGGTGATCGCCTCGGGGCGGATCGGCACCCCCGTCTCCATGGTCTTCGAGTGGGTGCTGGACACCTCCCACGGGGCGGACTACTTCCGCCGCTGGCACCGGGACAAGACCAACAGCGGCGGCCTGTTCATCCACAAGGCCAGCCATCACTTCGACCTCGCCTCCTGGTGGCTGGACGCCGTCCCCTCCCGCGTGTACGCCCGGGGCGGCCTGCGCTTCTACGGCGAGGACAACGCCCGCGAGCGCGGCCAGGAGCTCGGGGCCGAGCGCGGCACCCACGACGGCGAGCACACCCCCTTCGAGCTGGACCTGCGCGGGGACGAGCGCCTGCGGGCGCTGTACCTCGAGCAGGAGCAGCACGACGGCTACCGCCGCGACCAGTCCGTGTTCGGCGCGGGGATCACCACCGAGGACAACCTCACCGCGATCGTCGACTTCGACAGCCGTGCGGTGCTCACCTATGCGCTGAACGCCCACAGCCCCTGGGAGGGCTACCGCGTCCACGTCAACGGCACCGAGGGCCGCGCCGAGCTCGAGGTCGTCGAGCGCGCCGAGGTGATCCCCACCGACGACGGCAGCAAGGTCGTCGACCCCAGCGCGGTGCGCGTGGAGACCGGTGCGCAGGTGCGCGCCGAGGGCGAGCGGCTCATCGTCCAGCGCCACTTCGAGGCCGCCGAGGAGGTCGAGATCGTCCAGGGCGAGGGCAGCCACGGCGGCGGCGACGCGCTCATGCTGGCCGAGGTCTTCCGCGGCCGGCAGCACGACCCGCTGGGCCGCGCCGCCGACTGGACCGACGGGCTGCGCGCCATCTCCGTCGGCATCTGCGGCAACGAGTCCCTGGCCACGGGCGCGCCGGTGGAGGTCACCGACTTCCTCGGCATCGACCTGCGCGCGGCCGCCGCCGCGGCCGCGGAGCGCTCGGCGGGCGCGCCGGCCGCGCCGGAGGGAGCCGCGCAGCAGGCCCTCGAGTCCGACGGCGCCCGCGCATGAGCGCCGTGCGCGTCGCGCTGGTCGGCACCCGCGGCTTCGGGCGCGTGCATTTCCAGGGCCTGCAGAAGCAGATCTCCGAGGGGCTGGCGGAGCTGGTCGGCGTCGTGGACGTCGCCGAGCCGGAGGCCGATGTCACCGCCCCGTGGTTCCTCACCCTCGGCGAGCTGCTCGAGCAGCTGCCCGGCGAGCGGGCTCCCGAGGTCGTCATCATCGCCACCCCGATCACCACCCACATGGCGATGGCCCTCGAGGCGCTCGCGGCCGGCTGCCACGTGCTGCTGGAGAAGCCGCCGGTGCGATCCCTGGCCGAGCACTGGCAGCTGCTGCGCGCCGCCCGCGAGGCCGGGCGCTCCGTGCAGGTCGGCTTCCAGGCCCGCGGGGGTGGCGGCATCGACCGCCTGCGTCGCATCGTGCGCGGCGGCGAGCTGGGACGGGTGCTGCGGGTGACCGCCTACGGCGCCTGGCAGCGCGACCGCGCCTACTACTCCCGCAGCCGCTGGGCCGGCCTGCGGCGGCTGGGCGGGGAGCGGGTGGCCGACGGCGTGGCCACGAACCCGCTGGCCCACGGCGTCCACGCCGCGCTCACCGTCGCGGGGATCGATCGCGCCGACCAGATCGCCGAGGTCACCACCGAGCTGCGCCATGCCCATGACATCGAGGCGGACGACACCACCTACCTGGGCATCCTGCCGGCGCAGTCGGACCTGCCGCCCGTGCACTGCGCCCTGGTGACCACCGCCCCCGACCAGTCCGACCCGTGGGTCGAGGTCGTCGCCGAGCGCGGCCGCGCCCGCCTGTACTACACCGCCGACCGCGCCGAGATCGGCCCCGCGCAGGTCGTGCCCTCGCAGATCGTGCCCGCCGGGGTCGCGGCCGCGGACATCGGCGCCGCCGCCCGCCGCGAGGACTACGAGCGGATCTCCCTGGTCGAGAACCTGCTGCGCCACGTGCGGGACGCCTCCGTCCCGCTGCTATGCCCGCTGGAGTCCACCAGCGCGTTCACCGCGGTGCTCGATGCGACCCAGTCCGTCCCGGATCCCACGCCCATCGGCCCCGAGCACGTGACCTGGGTGGGGGAGGGGCCGGCGGCCCATCCGGTGGTCGAGGACGTCGAGGCGTGGATGACCGCGGCTCTCGACTCCGGGGCTCCGTTCGCGGAGGTCGGCGCCCCCTGGGGCGACGCCTCGGCCGTCCACCGCTGGTCCCCGCGCCGGGTGCTGCGCACCCAGGAGATCGCCGGGTCCGAGATCGCCGTGCTCGTGGACGGCAGCGACATCATCCCGCGGTCGAGCCCGCGCCCCTACCTGCACCCGTTGCGCACCCTCGGCGGGACCGTGATCACGGACGCGCACCCGGCCGACCACGACTGGCACAACGGCCTGGGTGTGGTGATCCAGGACGTCGCGGACGTCAACTTCTGGGGCGGGCGCACCTACGTCGAGGGCGCCGGGTACATCTGGCGCGAGGACCACGGCACCATCGCCCATGAGGCCTTCGAGGAGACCTCGGCCGACGGCACCGCCTGGACGCAGCGCCTGCGCTGGCGGGGCCCGGAGCCCGCGGCCGATACCTCCGCGGCCGATGTCACTGCGGCCGATGCCTCCGGCGGCTCCGCTCCCTCGGACGGGCCCGGACCGCGCGTGGAGCTCGAGGAGACCCGCACCCACGTCTTCGCGCCCGTCGAGGGCGGCTGGAGCGTGGAGCTGACCTCGCAGCTGCGCCCCGTGAGCGCGGAGGCCATGGAACTGGGCAGCCCCGGCAGCCACGGCCGCGAGGGCGGCGGATACGGCGGCCTGTTCCTGCGCCTGGCCCCGCTGGCCGAGGCGACCGTCGCCGTGCCCGGCCCCGACGGCGGCCGTCTCACCGGGGAGGACGCCGTCCACGGCGCCCGTGCCCCGTGGGTGGAGCTGTGCGGCACGGCCGCCACCGGCGGACGCTTCGCGGTGCGGATCGAGCACCTCGACGAGCACGACGACCCGTGGTTCGTGCGCGTGGCCGGGTACCCCGGCCTGGGATCGGCGATCGCCTGGGACAGCCCGGTCACCACGACCGCCGAGCAGCCGCTGACGCGTGCCTTCCGCATCACCGTCCGCGATCTTCCCTGACCGACCTGCCCTGCCCTGCCCTGCCCTGCCCCGGTCCGGCCGCGACTCTCCCTGACGCGGCCGGGCCCGTCCTGACCCCACCGCCCCCTCGACCCCGGGAGCCCTCTCATGTCCCCTGCCGCCGACGCCGCCTGGGCGCCGCAGCTCGCCGCCCGCGCCCACCTGCTCGAGGGCCTCGGCCCCGAGGACGCCCTGTCGCCCGAGGCCGAGGCCGCCTGGCGCGCGCCCTTCGGCGCGCCGGAGAGCTGGGACCTCGACATCGTCGACCGCGACCTGCCCGGACCGCACGGCCGGGTGCCGGTGCGGATCTACACCCCGCGCGCCTCCGGGGACGCGGTCGAGGCGGCCGATGCCGCCACCGCCCCCGCCCGCCCGGCGCTGGTGTGGATCCACGGCGGCGGCTTCCAGCACGGAGACCTCGACATGCCCGAGGCCCACGAGGTCTCCCGGGGCGTGGCCGGGCGCGCCGACGCCGTGGTCGTCTCCGTGTTCTACCGCCTGTGCGACGAGCCCTCGGGCAGGCCCGCCCCGAACCTCGACGGGGAGACGGGCATCCACGCGCCGATCCCGCTGGACGACGTGCACGCCGCCTTCACCTGGGTGCGCGAGCACGCCGCGGAGCTGGGGGCGGACCCGGCACGGATCGCCGTGGGCGGGGCGAGCGCCGGCGGCGACCTCGCCGCCTGCCTCAGCCTGCGCCTGGCCGACGAGGGCGCGCCGCCGTGGCAGTCCTTCCTCATGTACCCCGTCGCGCACATCGAGATGCCGGCCCCGGATGCGGAGGAGGCCGCGGCGCTGGCGGCCTGCGCCCCGCTGGGCGGGTTCCCCGCCGAGTCCGTCGCGGTGATGGGGGAGACCTACACCGGCCGTCCCCGCAGCGAGGCGACCGGCTACGAGTTCCCGGCCCTCGCGGCGCGGCACGACCATCTGCCGCCGACGCTGATCGACGTCGCCGAGTTCGACGGGCTGCGCCCCAGCGGTCGCGCCTATGCCCAGCAGCTCGAGGCCGCCGGGGTCGAGGTCGAGCTCGCGCTCAGCCGCGGCGTCCCGCACGGGCATCTCAACAAAGTGGGGCTGGCCGAGGCCCACGCCAGCATGGACCGCATGGCCCGCCGCCTGCGGGAGCGCTGAGCCCCGCAGTCCGGGTCAGGCCCCGGTGACGGCCGCGCGCAGCGCCCGGGCCGCGGCCTCCGGATCCTCGGCCTCGGTGACGGCGCGGACCACCACGATGCGGTCGGCGCCGGTGGAGAGCACCTCGGGCACCCGGTCCAGGTCCACGCCGCCGATCGCGAAGAACGGCGTCGGATGCGCGGCGGCGTCGCGGTGCTCGGCCGCGGCGCGCGGCAGCGCCAGGCCCACCGCGGCGCGGCCCGGCTTGGTGGGCGTCTCCCAGACGGGCCCCGTGCAGAAGTAGTCGATCCCCGGGTCGTCGTGCGCCTGCCGCATCTGCTCCTCGGTGCGCGTGGAGCGGCCGATGAGCACGTCGGGACCCACCAGGGATCGGGCATCGGCCGTGGTCAGGTCGCCCTGCCCGAGGTGGAGCACGTCGACGCCCGCGAGCACCGCGACATCGGCCCGGTCGTTGGCCGCCAGCAGCGCCCCGAAACGGTCCGCGATCGGGCGCAGGGCCCGCAGGGCCTCCACCTCGGCGCGCGCCTCCGCGGACTTGTCGCGCACCTGCAGGATGTCCACGCCGCCGCGGAAGGCGGCCTCGGCGAAGGCGAGCAGCTCCTCGAGGCCGCGCGAGAGGTCCACGCACACGTACAGCCGGGCGCGGGTCAGCCGGCCGCGACGCCGGGCGCCCTCCGGCGAGACCGCCCGTCGCCGGGCCGCCGCCGTCGCCGCCGCGCCGGACTGCGCCGTGCTCGCGCCGGGCTCCTCCGTCCCCGCGCCGGGCTCCTCCGTCCCCGCGCCGGGCTCCTCCGTCCCCGCGCCGGACTGCGCCGTGCTCGGGGCGGGCTCCTCCGTGCCCGGGGCGGGGGCGGGGACCCCCGGCATGTCCTGGGGCTCCGCGCCCGTCAGCTGGTCAGCACTCATGGTCATAGCGTCCCACAGGTACACTCGCGGACGTTCCGTGGGAGCCCGGAGGAACGGGCTGAGAGGGCGTCAGGCGCCGACCACTACGACTGGATGCGGGTCATGCCGCCGTCAGGAGGAATCGCACACGTGCATGTCGTCGTCATCGGCGCGGGGATCGTCGGTCTGCTCACCGCGCTCGAGCTGCGCCGTCGCGGCCACGAGGTCGAGGTCCGCTCCACCGGGGTGGCCGAGGGCGCCACCCACGCCGCCGCGGGCATGCTCGCCCCCGCCGCCGAGGTGCAGGTGGGTCAGGGGCCGCTGTGGGGGATCATGCGCGAGGCGGCCCTCGCCCATCGGCGCCTCGCCGCCCGGCTTCCCGAGCTGACGCGCGAGTTCTCCCGGCCGGCGACGGCGCGATCCGCCGGATACCGGGATGACCCGACCTTGGTGGTCGGTCGCGACCATGCCGACCTCGCGGCCCTGCACGACCTGGCCGTCCTGCAGCGCCGCGCCGGAGCCGAGGTGCAGGAGCTGCTGCCCCGCGAGGCGCGCCGCCTCGAGCCGGCGCTGGCCCGCGGCATCGCCGGCGCCGTGCGCATCGGCAGCGACCACCAGGTCGACCCGCGCACCCTGGCCCGCACCGTGGTCGCGGCCCTCGAGGCCCACGGGGTGCGCCTGCGCATCGGCGCCGTCCCGGGCCTGGACGCCGTCCCCGCCGACCGCATCGTCCTGGCCGCCGGGCTCGGGGCGCCGGCGATCGCGGGACCGCATCAGCAGCTCGACCTCGCGCTGCGTCCCGTGCGCGGCGACATCCTCCGCCTGCGCGTCCCCTCGTCCCTGCTCATGCCGGGGGAGGAGCATCTGCTGACCGGCACCGTCCGGGCGATCGTCCGCGGCCGTGCCGTGTACTGCGTGCCGCGCGACGGCGGCGGGATCGTCCTCGGCGCCACCAGCCGGGAGGACACGCTGCAGGGACCCTCGACCGGCGGGGTGCTGCAGCTGATCCAGGACAGCGCCGAGATCCTCCCCTCGATCCGCGAGACGGAGCTGGTCGAGGTCACCGCCCGCGACCGCCCCGGCACCCCCGACGACCTGCCGCTGCTGGGGCCCGTCCCCGGCCACGAGCAGGTGATCGTCTCCACCGGCTACCACCGCCACGGCATCCTGCTCTCGGCCTGGGCGGCCGAGCGCACCGCCGACATCATCGACGGCCGCGACGCGTCCCTGCCCGCGGCCGTCCGCCCCGAGCGCTTCACGAAGGAGCCCGCATGATCCCCGTGACCATCAACGGCGAGCCCGCCGAGGTCCCGGCCGGCTGGACCGTCCGCGACCTGGTCGCCGACCGCATCGGCCACCCCGTCGGCGAGGACGGCCGCGCCCTGGACGGCCGCGCGCTCGGCGTCGCCGTCGCGCTGGACGACACCGTCGTCCCCCGCAGCCGCTGGGCCGCCACGGCGCTCGCCGCCGACGCCCGCTGCGAATTCGTCACCGCCGTCCAAGGAGGCTGAGCATGACCACCACCGACACCCCCACCCCGGCGACCGCCGCCCCCGCCGCCGCGCCCTCGACCACCGCCCCCGCGCAGCCGGGAGCCGCCGCGGACCCGCTGGTCATCGCCGGGAGGACCATCGGATCCCGCCTCATCATGGGCACCGGCGGCGCCACCGACCTCGCCGCGCTCGAGCGGGCGCTGATCGCCTCCGGCACCGAGCTGACCACCGTCGCCATGCGCCGCTTCTCCGCCGATGCCGGCACCTCGGTGTTCGCCCTGCTGCAGCGCTTGGGCATCATGGCGCTGCCGAACACCGCCGGCTGCTACAGCACCCGCGACGCCGTCCTCACCGCAGAGCTCGCGCGGGAGGCCCTCGAGACCGACTGGGTCAAGCTCGAGGTCATCGCCGATGAGGACACCCTCCTGCCCGACGGCGTGCAGCTGCTCGAGGCGACGGAGGAGCTGGTGCGCCGCGGATTCACCGTGCTGCCGTACACCACCGACGACCCGGTCCTCGCCCGCCAGCTGGAGGAGGCGGGCGCCGCCGCGGTGATGCCGCTGGGCTCCCCGATCGGCACGGGGCTGGGGATTCTCAACCCGCACAACATCGCCCTGATCACCGCGCGCGCCGGGGTGCCGGTGGTGCTGGATGCCGGGATCGGCACCGCGAGCGAGGCCGCGCAGGCCATGGAGCTGGGCTGCTCCGCGGTGCTCGTCGCCAGCGCCGTCACCCGGGCGCAGGACCCGGAGGCGATGGCCCGTGCGATGGACCTCGCCGTCCGCGGCGGGCGCGAGGCCGCCCGCGCGGGGCGGATCCCGCGGCGGCAGCTGGCGCTGGCCTCCTCGAGCTTCGAGGGGATCATCGAGACCGCCGGCACGAGCCGCGAGGCGGAGTCCCTGTGAGCGCCGACGGAGCGGAGCTGCCGCCGCTGGTCGAGCCCGGCCCGGAGCTGACGCCCGAGCAGATCGCCCGCTACCGCCGCCAGATCACCCTCGCCCAGATCGGCACCCTGGGGCAGCGCCGCCTGCGCGCCGCCTCCGTGCTGGTCGTCGGCGCCGGAGGGCTCGGGTCGCCGGCGCTGCAGTACCTCGCCGGCGCCGGCATCGGCACCCTCGGGATCGTCGACGACGACCTCGTGGACGTCACCAACCTGCACCGGCAGGTCGTGCACGGGATGGACGCCCTCGGCCGGCCCAAGGCCGACTCCGCCGCCGCGGCCGTCGCCCGGATCAACCCCGAGGTGGCCGTGCGGATCCACCGCGAACGCGTGGGCCCGGACACCGTCGTGGAGCTGATGCGCGGCTACGACGTGGTGCTGGACGGCACCGACAACTTCGCCACCCGCTACGTCGTGGCCGATGCCAGCGAGATCACCGGCGTCCCCGTGGTCTGGGGCGCGATCCTGCGCGGGCACGGGCAGGTGAGCGTGTTCTGGCCCGGTCGCGGCGCCCACTACCGGGACGTGTTCCCCGAGCCGCCCGCCCCCGGCGAGGCGCCCTCCTGCGCCGAGGCCGGGGTGCTGGGGACCCTGCCGGGCCTGCTCGGCACCATCATGTCCACGCAGGTGATCCAGCTGATCACGGGGACGGGGTCGCCGCTGGTGGGCCGGCTGCTGCTGTGGGACGAGGCCACCAGCACCACCCGCACCCTGCGCATCGCCCCGGACCCGGAGAGGGCCCCCGCGACCCGGGTCGAGATCCCGGCCGCCGCCGATCCGTCCTGCCGGATCGGCGGTCCGTCGCCGGAGGAGACCCTGCAGGCCGCCCAGCTGCGGGAGCTGCTGGGCCGGGCCGATGCCGGGTCCGAGGGCGTCGTGCGCGGGGAGGTCACCCTGGTCGACGTGCGCGAGCCGTGGGAGTTCGCGGCCGGGGCGATCGACGGCGCGGTCAACGTCCCGCTGCAGCAGGTGCTCGACGGCGGCGCCGCGGCCCTGCCCCGCGGCGACGACGTGGTGCTGTACTGCCAGGGCGGGGTCCGCTCGGCGCGGGCCCTGGAGCGGCTGCGCCCGGACTGGGCCCTGCGCGAGGGACGCCTGCGCCACCTCGACGGCGGCTATCAGGCGTGGACGGCGCCGTCCGAAGGCTGAGGCGCGCGGCTGCTCAGCCGGGGAACGTTCCCGCGGGAACGTCTCCGACGCGGTGGCCGACGGATGCGCAGAGGTGGAGTGCGGCTGTTGGTTAGAAGTACTCCGCCGGCAGCGTCCCGCGCAGCCAGGCGAGCTCGTTGTCGCGGATGAACACCGACAGCGACTCGTCGACGCTCATCCCGCCCTCGGGGCCGAGCCACTCGTCGAGGATCTCCACCAGGCGGCCGGCGGTCCCGATGGACGGGCCGGCCAGGAGCCGGTCCCAGGCCTCGACGAACCCGTCGGGGCTCGGGACCTCCCGGACGAGGCGGTGGATGTACTTCGCCCCGGGCATCAGGCGGCGGTCCGCGGCGAGAGCGGCGCGCGCTGCGGCGAGGGCCAGGTGCGTGCCCGCATGCTGCAGCAGGAACGGGTCCCCGCGCTGCTCGGCCTGGCGCAGGAAGTAGCCGCCGTGCAGGTGGGCCTGCGCCAGATGCGAACGCACCCGGCCGGCCCAGGCGTCCTCGGACAGGCGGGGGATCGCGGCGACCAGTGCGGGGAGCTCCTCGCGGCGCGAGAAGGCGACCCGGGCGCCCAGGAACGAGGCGCGCGTGGGATCGTCCCCGGACGCCGCCGCCGTGCGCAGGTAGTCCGGGCTCGCCGCCTTCACGTCGACGTAGGAGCCCGGATAGTCCGCTCCCACCCGGTCGGTCCATGCCCAGCGGTCCTCGCGGCCCAGCTGCGCGAACCGCGCCGCGTCGACGATCAGATAGACGTCGACATCGGAGTCCTCGCGCTCGGTGCCGCGGGCCAGCGAGCCGACGAGCACCACGCCGAGGGTCGCCGGATCCTCGGCGACCTGCTCGACATAGGCCGCGAGGGCTCTCTCCTGGTGCTCCATGGATGCTGCTCCCGTCCTCGGGGCCCTGCGGCCCGCTGCGGAGGCACCGTCACATGACGGCGCCGATGTGCCAGGGGATGAACTCCTCGAGCCCGTAGCCCAGCTCCTCGCTCGCGGACTGCGTCCCGGAGGCGAGGTCGAGCAGGGCGTGGTAGATCTCCAGGCCCTTCTCCTCGATCGAGACGTCGTGCTCGACCATCTCGCCGGCGTCGATGTCCATGTCGTCACCCATCCGGCGGTACAGGTCCGAGTTCGTGGCGACCTTGAGGGTCGGCGCCGGACGGCTGCCCAGCGCGGAGCCGCGGCCCGTGGTGAAGCAGACGAGGTTCGCGCCCCCGGCGACCAGGCCCGTCACGGACACCGGGTCGTAGCCCGGGGTGTCCATGAAGCCGAACCCGCGGGTGTCGATCTTCTCCGCATAGCGGTACACCGCGGCCAGCGGTGCGTGACCGCCCTTGGCGACCGCGCCGAGGGACTTCTCGAGGATGGTCGTGATGCCGCCCTCCTTGTTGCCGGGGGAGGGGTTGTTGTCCATGCTCGCGCCGGTGGACTCGGTGTACTTCTCCCACCAGGCGATCACGTCCAGCAGATCCTGGGCCACCCGGGGGTCCGTGGCGCGCTCGACGAGGAGGTCCTCGGCGCCGTAGATCTCCGGGGTCTCCGCGAGGACGCTCGTGCCGCCCTGGGCGACGATGAGATCCGAGGCGTGGCCCAGCGCGGGGTTCGCGGTGATCCCCGACCAGCCGTCGCTGCCGCCGCAGTTCAGGCCCAGCACCAGCTCGGAGACGGGGACCTCCTCGCGCCGCACATCGGCGACCCGGGGGAGCATGGCCTCGATGGCCTCGATGCCCTTGGCGATGGTGGCGCGGGTGCCGCCGGAGTCCTGGATGGTCATCCGCACCAGGGGCAGGTCGCGCGCGGGCCGATGCGGCCCGGTCTCGAACTCCGCGAACAGCTGCTCCATCTGGTTGACCTCGCAGCCCAGGCCGATCGCGAGCACGCCGCCCACGTTGGGGTGGTCCGCGTAGCCGAGGATCGTGCGGCGCAGGATGTCCATGCCCTCGCCGCTGGGGGCCATCCCGCAGCCGAGGTCGTGGGCCAGCGGCAGCACGCCGTCGACCGTGTCCGGCAGGATGCCGGCCCGCTCGACGCGGTCGGCGATCGCCTTGACGACGGTCGCCGAGCAGTTCACGGAGGCGACGATCGCGATGTGGTTGCGGGTGGCCACGCGGCCGTCCTCCCGCCGGATCCCGAGGAACGTGCGGCGCTCGGGCAGCTCCGGCGGGGTCCAGGAGCCGGTGGAGCCGGCCTGGGCGGCGCTGGTGGCGGCGTGCGCGGAGAAGGTGAGGTTGTGGGAGTGGACGTGGTCGCCCGGGGCGATGGGCGCCGTCGCGGTGCCGATCACGTGGCCGTACTTCTCCACGGGCTCGCCGTTCGCGCGCGCGAGGACGGCGACCTTGTGCCCGCGCGGGACGTCGGTGGCGACGTTGAGGTCCTGGCCGTCCACGGCGAGCTGCTCGCCCGCGGCGATGTCGCGCAGGGCGATCGCGACGTGGTCCCCGGCGTGCAGCAGCCGCAGCGCGGCGGCCGGCGTGCCGGTCATGCCGGCACCGGCTTCGGGTAGGACAGCCGGGGCAGGCGGTAGGCCAGGTCGACGGCGGTCTCGATCGCCTCGTCCTCCTCGAGGCGGTGCTCGGCGACCAGCCGCGCCAGGTATCCGGCGTCGACGCGGCGCGCGAGGTCGTGGCGGGCCGGGATCGAGGCGTAGGCGCGGGTGTCGTCGACGAAGCCGGACATGTTCGCGAAGCCCGCGGTCTCGGTGACCAGCTCGCGGAAGCGGCGCATGCCGTCCGGGGAGTCGAGGAACCACCACGGCGCGCCGAGGCGCACCGAGGGGTAGGCGCCGGCCAGCGGCGCCAGCTCGCGCGAGTAGACGGTCTCGTCGATGGTGAAGAGGATGACGCGGAAGCGCGGGTCCAGCCCGTGGCGCTCGAGCATCGGCCGCACGGCGCGGGCGTACTCCGCGCCGATCGGGATGTCGTAGCCCTTGTCCTGGCCGTGCCGCTCGAACACCTGCGTCGAGTGGTCGCGCAGCACCCCCGGGTGGATCTGCATGACCAGGCCGTCCTCGCAGGACATCCCCGCCATCTCCAGGAGCATGTGGGCGGAGAAGGCCCGGGCCTCCGCGGCGGTCGGCGTCTCGCCGCCCAGCACGCGGGAGTACAGGGAGGCGGCATCGGCCGGATCCATCGGATGCGTGTCGGCGTAGAGGTGGCCGTGGTCGGTCGCGCGGGCGCCCGCCGCGACGAAGGCGGCACGGCGCTCCCGCAGCGCGTCGAGGTAGCCGGCGTAGCTGCTCGTGTCGGTGCCGGAGACCTCCGCCAGCGTCGCGATTTCCTCGCGCCACGTCGGGCGCTCCAGCTGCAGGACCCCGTCGGGGCGGAAGGTCGGCACGACGCGCTCGCCGAGGCCGTCCTCGGCGATCCGGCCGTGGACGGAGAGGTCCGAGGAGGCCGGGTCGGTGGTGGAGATGATCTCGATGTTGAAGCGGTCCAGTAGGGCGCGCGGCCGGAAGGACGGGTCCGCCACGCACTCGGAGATGCGGTCGTAGAGGCGATCGGCGCTCTCGGCGCTGGGCCGCTCCGTGACGCCGAAGACCTCGACCAGCTCGTGCTCGAGCCAGTAGCGCGAGGGCGTGCCGCGGTACAGGTGCCAGTTCTCGCAGAAGGTCCGGAAGATCTTCCGGGAGTCGGTCTCCACCGGGCCGCCGTCCCGGCGCGGGACGCCCAGGGACTCGAGGGGGATGCCCTGCGAGGCCATCATGCGGGTGACGTAGTGGTCGGGGACGATGAGCAGCTGGGCCGGGTCGGCGAAGGGCTCGTCGTCGGCGAAGACGGAGGCCTCGACGTGCCCGTGCATGCACACCAGCGGGAGGGAGGCGGTCTGCTCGTAGATCCGCACGGCGATGTCGCGCAGGCCCGGCTCGGCGGGCAGGGCACGATGGGGGTGGAGGGTCCAGTCCGCGGTCGCGGGGCGGGACGAGGTCATGCCATCTCCTTCGACGGGGCGGTGTCCGTGCCGGAGCGGACGCGGGCACGAGACGGTGCGTAAACGGTTGCACATTCCCGGCCCGTCGCGCAAGATGGAGGCGGTGCAAACGTTTGCGGATCCCGTCCGGGACCCGGCGATGCACCGGATGACGCATCCGCGCGAGCGAGCCGACGAGGAGGTCCCATGGCGACGACGCTGCGAGACGTGGCCGCCCGCGCCGGGGTGTCGGTCGCGACCGCCTCGCGGGCCCTGCAGGGGTCCGAGCGCATCGGCGAGGCCACCCGGGAACGGGTCCGGGCGGCCGCGGCGGCGCTGGCCTACACCCCCAACCGCACCGCCCGGGCGCTGAGCACGGGGCGCACGGCGACCCTGGGCCTCATCGTCCCGGACCTGCTGAACCCGTTCTTCCCGGCCGTGGTCAAGGGCGCCCAGGCCCGCGCCCGCGAGCTCGGTCTGCAGCTGCTGCTGGCCGACACCGACGAGTCCCCCGCCGAGGAGCTCCCGCTGGTGCGCACCCTCGCCCCGCAGGTCGACGGCGTGATCCTCTGCTCGAGCCGGATGGACGAGGACGAGCTCGGCCAGGCCGCCTCGCTCACCCGCACGGTGCTGGTCAACCGCGAGCACGGGCACCTGCCGTCGGTCGTGCTCGACCCGGGGCCCGGCGTCGAGGCCGCCCTGCGGCATCTCCACGCCCTCGGCCACACCCGGATCGGCTACGTGGGCGGCCCGGCGACCTCCAGCTCCGACGACCGGCGCCGCCGCAGCCTCGCGGAGCTGGCCCCGCGGATCGGCCTCGAGGTCGTCCCGCTGGGAGCGCGGAAGCCCGATGCCGCCGGCGGCGCCGCGGCCGCCGAGGAGCTGCTGGCCCTCCGGCTCGGCGCCGCGATCGTCTACAACGACCTGATGGCGCTGGGGCTGATGGACCGCCTGCGCACCTTCGGGCTGGACGTCCCGAGGGACGTCAGCGTCATCGGCTGGGACGACATCGAGTTCTCCGCGATGGCCCGGCCCGCCCTGTCCACGGTGCGCATGCCCCGCCGCGAGGCCGGGCGCACGGCGGTGGACCTGCTGGGCGAGATCATCGCCGGCGGCACCGGCGGGGCGATCCGCCTGGGGACCGAGCTGGTCCTGCGCGCCAGCACCTCCCGTGCCCCCCTCCGCATCGACGAGGCCCGCCCCGACGGCGAGCTGCGCATCTCCCTCCCCGATCCCGAGCGAGGGACCTCCTCGCCCGAGAGCCCCCTCCCCGAGCTCCAGGAGCACACGAGCCCATGACCCGACTGGACCGCACCTCCCTGCCGACCCTCACTCCGCGGGAGGACCTCGTCCTGCCCTCGCACCTGCCGGCCGACGGCGCGCCCTCCGGGATCGTCCACTTCGGCATCGGCGCCTTCCACCGCGCCCACCAGGCGGTCATCACGCAGGCGGCGATGGAGGACACCGGCGACGACTCGTGGTGGATCACCGGCGTCACGCAGCGCTCGGACTCCGTGCGCCGCCAGCTCGCCCCCCAGGACGGCCTCTACACGGTCCTGGAGAAGTCGCCCGCCGGGGCGAAGGCCCAGGTCATCAGCGCCGTCCGGGAGGTGATCTTCCCCGCCGAGCAGCAGGACCGGCTGGATGCGCTGCTGGCGGACCCGGCCCTGCGGATCATCACCCTCACCGTCACCGAGAAGGGCTACCGGCGCCGCGCGGACGGCCGCCTGGACCTGTCCGACCCGCTGGTGGCCGCCGACATCGCCGGGGGAGCAGGAGCCGCGCCGGCCTCCGCCGTCGGGCGGCTGGCCCGCGGCCTGCAGGGGCGCGCCCGCGCCGGCGGCGCCCCGATCACCGTCGTGTGCTGCGACAACCTCACCGCCAACGGCGAAGTCCTGGAACGCCTGGTGCGCGACTTCGCCGAGGCCCTCCCCGCAGCCGAGGCCGAGGAGCTCACCGCCTTCCTGGACGCCCACGTCCGCTTCCCGTCCACGATGGTCGACCGGATCGTCCCCGCCACCACCGACGCCGACCGCACCGAGGGCCGCGCCATCCTGGGCCTGGAGGACGCCGGCCTCGTCGTCGCCGAACCCTTCCTGCAGTGGGTCGTCGAGGACTCCTTCGCCGGGGAGCGGCCCGCCTGGGAGCAGGGCGGCGCCCAGCTCACCGCGGACGTGGCGCCCTTCGAGCTGATGAAGCTGCGCACCCTCAACGGAGCCCACTCGACCCTCGCCTATCTCGGCGCGCTGCGCGGCCACGAGACCATCGCCGAGTCCGTCGCGGACCCGCAGGTGCTGCAGGCCGCCCGCGACCTCATCGCGCAGGACGTCATCCCCACGCTCACCGCGCCCGACGGCACCGACCTCGTCGCCTACGGGGAGACCGTGCTCGAGCGCTTCGCGAACCCGGCGCTCGCGCACCGCACCGTGCAGATCGCCATGGACGGCTCCCAGAAGCTGCCGCTGCGGCTGCTCGGCACGATCCGCGACCGTCGCACCGCGGGCGCCGAGCCGCTGGCCGCCGCCCGCGGCGTCGCCGCCTGGATGGCCTACGTGGCCTCCGACCTCCCCCTGGACGACCCGATCGCGGACCGTCTCGCGCAGCTGGCCCGAGGCCGCACCGACGCCGGGGCGATCGTCGAGAACCTCCTCGGGGTCCGCGAGGTGTTCGGCGAGGACCTCCCCGCGGACGCCTGGCTGCGCGGGGTGCTGCGGGACGAGGTGGCATGCCTGCTCGCGCGGTGACCCTCGCCCAGGCCCGGGCCGGCCTCGCGGACCCGGACCCCTCCGCGCGGCCGATGATGCGCTGGTGGTGGTTCGGGCCCGAGGTCGAGCACGCCGAGATCGACCGCGAGCTGCGGGCCATGGCCGCGGCCGGGATCGGCGGCGCCGAGGTCGCCTTCGTCTACCCGCTGCGGGAGACGACCACCCCCTTCCTCTCGCCGGCCCATCGCGAGGCCCTCGCCCATGCGGCCCGCACCGCCCGGGAGCTGGGGCTGCGTTTCGACGTGACCCTCGGCAGCGGCTGGTCCTACGGCGGCGGGCACATCGGCCCCGAGCATGCCGCGCGCCGGCTGCACTGGGAGCGCCGGGACATCGGCCTCGAGAGCCTCGCCGTGCCGCTGGACGGGGGCTGGCCCGGGGACGAGCTGGTGGCCGCCTACCTCGGGGAGGGCGCCGACGCCGCCGACTGGCAGCTGCTGCCCCGCACCGGCGGCACGCTCACCATCCCGCCGGGCCGCGGGCCGCGCCGCGTCCTGCTGGCCTGGTCGCGCCCCACGGGCCAGCAGGTCAAGCGGGCCGCCGCGGGAGCCGAGGGGCCCGTGCTGGACCACTTCAGCGCCGCGGCGACCCGCCGTCACCTCGACGTCGTCGGGACGGCGCTGCTGGACGCCGTCCCCGCAGAGCTCATCGGATCCGTGTTCAGCGACAGCCTCGAGGTGTACGGCGCCGACTGGACGCCGCGCCTGCCCGAGGAGTTCCGGCGGCGCCGCGGCTACGACCTCCTCCCGGTGCTGCCGCTGGTCCTGGACGGCGCACGGATCACCGGCGAGGGCGCGGACGTCGACCCGGCCCGCCTGCGCATCGACCTCGGCCGCACGCGCAGCGAGCTCGTCGAGGACGGCTTCGTGGCCACCTGCCAGGAATGGGCCCGCGAGCACGGGGTCCGCTTCCGCCTGCAGGGCTACGGCGAGCCGCCCATCGAGCTGAGCACCAACCGGCTCGTCGACCTCATCGAGGGCGAGGGGGTGGGCTGGAAGGGCCTCCCGCAGACCCGGTGGGCCACCTCCGCCGCCCACCTCGACGGGCGGGACGTCGTCTCCACCGAGATCTGGACCTGGGTGCACTCGCCGTCCTTCCGGGCGACTCCGCTGGACCTCAAGGGCGAGGCGCACGAGCACCTGCTGCTCGGCTCGACCCACTTCGTCGGCCACGGCTGGCCGTACTCGCCGCCCGACGCCCCCGGCCTCGGCTGGGTGTTCTACGCCGCCGGCGCCCTGGACGACCGCAACCCCTGGTGGCCGGCGATGCCGGAGCTGACCCGGTACCTCACGGGCCTGTGCTGGCTGCTGCGCCAGGGCCGCGGCGTCGCCGACGTGAAGATCTACGTCCCGGCCGACGACGTGCGCGTCGAGAACCCGGGGCCGCTGGACCTGTGGCGCGCCGTCGCCGCCCGCATCGGACCGGACATCCCCGCTGCGATCCGCGAGAACGGCTACGACCTCGACCTCGTCGACGACCGCGCCCTGGAGACCCTCGACCCCGCCGAGGTCCCGATCCTCGTCCTTCCCGGCACCCGCCGCCTTCCGGCGGGCACCGCGCACCGGATCGCGGCGATCCGCGCCGCCGGCGGCGCCGTCCTGGCGGTCGCGGCCTCCGGCACGACACCGCCGGCCGGCCCCGCCGAGGGCCCGCAGCCGATGGCAGAGCTCGCGACCGCACACGTCCCGGAGGGCGGCCTCGCCGCCGCCCTGCGCGCGGCGCTCGCCCCGGACCTCGCCCTCGACGGCGACGGAGGGGAGATCGGCGTCGTCCACCGCCGCCTGGAGGACGGCGACGTCTACTTCGTCGCCAACACCGGCCCCCGCACGCGCACCCTTTCGCTGCGGCCGCGCGACGAGCACGCCGCCTACGAGGCCTGGGACCCGGCCACCGGGCACCGGCGCCCCGTCGACCTGAGCGCCGTGGAGCTGCACCCCTACGCAGCGATCGTGCTGGCCGGCGCCGATGCCGTGGAGAACGCCGCGGCGAGGGCCGAGACCCTCGCCGCGGCCCGCCCGGACACCGACGACACGGCGCCCGCCGCGCACCGGAGAGAGCGGGTCGGCCTGCGCCTCACCGAGGTCGCCGAGCACGTCCACGAGGCAGCTCTCGAGATCGACCCGGCCTGGCTGCGGCCCGGGGCGGGCGTCGTCCTGGACCTGGGCCCCTGCACGCCCGCGCCCGCCCCCGCGGATGCCCACGGCTACCGCGCCGAGGTCCACGGGCCCGTGCGCGAGATCGCCGTCGTCCGCCTGGACGGGGTCCAGGTCGGGGTGCTGTGGGACGCTCCCTTCCGCCTCGATCTCACCGAGCATCTGCGCGCGGGCACCAGCACCCTGCGTCTGGAGGTCCACGGGACGGCGGCCGCGGCGCTCGCCGCCGACCCGCACCTCGACGAGACGGTCGCCGGCGCGCGGCGCGCCTCCGGGGACCGCTTCACGCTGCAGGACCTCGACCGCGCCCTCGACGAGCACGCGGTGGGTCTGCGGGAGTCCCCGGTGCTGGAGGTGCGCCTCCCGGTCTGACCCGGCATGCCGCCCCTGCCGCGGGCATCGGGATCACCGCGGCCGCCGGACTCACTGCGGCCGCCGAGATCGGCCGACGCCGGCGTCCCGGGCACACCCGCCGCCGCCGGACATGCCGCGGGCCCCGCCCCTCGGGATCGAGGAGCAGGGCCCGTGGCGGCCGATCAGAACTCGTGCGTCCCCGCGCCGACCTCGTGCGTGGTGCCGTCGGGCAGGACGACCGTCGCGCTCGCGCCCTCGGGGATGGCCACCTCGAGCTGGAACGGGCCGTCGACGGTGCGCCAGGCCACCTCGATGCGCCCGACGGCCGACTCGTAGGCGCCGCGCGCCCAGTCGAGGCCCGGCCCCGGGGTGGGCTGGACGAGGATCTGCGAGTAGCCCGGGGCGGCGGGGCGGATCCCGAGGACCACCTGGTAGATCCAGTCGGCCACCGCGCCGAGGGCGTAGTGGTTGAAGCTCGTCATCTCGCCGGGGTTGATGGATCCGTCCTCGAGCATGGAGTCCCAGCGCTCCCAGATCGTCGTCGCCCCCATGGAGACGGGGTAGAGCCAGGACGGGTTCCCCTCCTCCAGCAGCAGGCGGTACGCATCCTCGACATGCCCCGTCTCCGATAGCGCCCAGGTGACGAAGGGGGTGCCCGCGAAACCGGTGGAGACCCGGTAGCCGGCCGCGCGCACGACCTCGCTGAGCCGTGCCGCGGACTTCTCGCGCAGCTCCTCGGGGAGGATGTCGAAGGCGATGGCCAGGGAGTACACCGTCGCGCAGTCGGAGAGAACCGTGCCGTCCTCGGAGACGTACGCGGACAGGAACGCCTCGCGGGTGCGGTCGGCCAGCTGCTGCCAGCGCTGAGCATCGGCCGGCTCACCGATGAGCTCCGCGGTGCGGGCCGCGAAGCGGGCGGAGCGGATCAGGCAGGCGGTGGCGACCACGCCCTTGTCGGCCTTCGCATCGGCCGGCGCATGCGGGGACGCATCGGGGTCCAGCCAGTCGCCGAACTGGAACCCGGTGTCCCACAGTCCCGTGGGGGAGAGGGCCTTCTCGACCGACTCCAGGTGCAGCACCATGCCGGGGTACTGCTCGCGCAGCTGGTCGAGGTCGCCGTACGCGGTCCACAGCGCCTCGGCCACCCAGACGGCGGCATCGCCCCAGACGGCGGTCGCTCCCTTCCAGGCCTCCGCCGCCTCGACATCCGAGCCGGGATCGAAGGCGGCGTACTTGAGGATGTCGGGGATGACGAAGGGGACGTAGCCCTCGGGGTTCAGGCGGGTCTCGGCCGCCAGGTCGATCAGCCAGGTGTGCAGGAACGACTTCACGTCGAACTGGAAGGCGGAGGTCGCGGCGTAGGCGGCGATGTCCCCGGTCCAGCCCAGGCGCTCGTCGCGCTGCGGGCAGTCGGTGGGCACCGCGAGGAAGTTGCCGCGCTGGGACCACACGGAGTTGGAGACCAGCTGGTTCACGCCGGCGTGGGAGGACTCGAACCATCCGGTGCGGGGGATGTCGGAGTGCACGACCACGGCCTCGATCGCGCCGGGGTCCAGCTCCCCGGGCCAGCCGGTGATCTCGGCGTAGCGGAAGCCGTGGAAGGTGAAGGTCGGCTCGAAGGTCTCCCCGTCGGCGTCGCCGGCCAGCACGATCGTGTCGGTGGCGGCGGCTCCGCGCAGCGGGCGCGTGCCCAGCTCCTCGTGCTCGAGCACCTCGGCGTGGCGCAGCGTGATCTCGGTGCCGGCGGGCCCGGTGACCGTCAGCCGCAGCCACCCCACCAGGTTCTGGCCGAAGTCGACCAGGGTCCTGCCCGAGGGGGAGGTCCAGATCTTCTCGGGGGCGCGGGCCTCGTGGCGCAGGATCAGCGGGGAGGACTGCTCGATGAGCGTGCCCCGGTCGATGTCGCCGACGGCGGCGGGCACCGGCGCCGGGGCCTCGCGGCGGCGGTCCTCGCGCTGGCCGCCGTAGATGCTCGCGGACTCGATCGCGGTGGTGGTCGCTCCCCAGGTCTCGTCGGTCGTCACGGTCTGCGTGCTGCCGTCGCGATAGGTGATGACCAGGGCGCCGAGGAAGGCGGTGGAGTCCCCGTAGTTGGCCTGGGCGCCGGCGAAGCCGAAGTCGCCGCGCCACCAGCCTCCGGCGAGGACGACCCCCACCTCCAGCCGGTCGCCCGCGGCGCGCACCAGCGCGGTCACGTCGAAGCGCTGGACCTGCAGCCGCGTCTCGTAGACGGTCCACCCCGGGCTCAGGACTGCCTCGCTCACGGGCGTCCCGTCGATGCTCGCCTCGTAGACGCCGTGCGCGGTCGCGAGCAGCTCGGCGCTCTCGACCTGGTCGGCCGGGGAGTCCAGCTCGACGGTGCGCAGGAAGGCATGCACGTCGGTGACGGCGCGGGGGAGGGATTCCGGCGCGCAGATGGCGGTCGCGGAGTCCAGGACGGAGAGAGCGGGGGCGGGGGTCGTGGTCATGGAGAGCACCTCTGGTTCGGTGATGGTCGAGGGATGGTGCGGGAGCCGCGACGGCGGCGTCGCGGCGGGAGGCGTCGGCGGGAGCCGGGCACGGATGCGCCGGCGGGGCGGTCCCGGGTGCGGCGGCGGATCGAGCCGCCGGGTGTCAGGGCGTGAAACGAATCAACCGGAAGCTAGCACGCCGTTGCGGAGGGCGACAAGCGTGCCGGTGAAGCCCTCGGGGCCTCGCCCGGGCCCTGGCAGGTGCGCGGCCCGGGGCCGGCGATCCCGGGCCGCGCCCGCGGCGCGCCCGCCTGGCCTGCCGGTAAGCGTTTCCCCAGGCAGTCCCGGGATTTCGGGAGGTCACGAAGCGGTGTCACGTCGTTGACAGCCGCCGCACCCGGGCCTACTCTCGTCATGCTTGGAGCGTTTCAACGACGTTCCTCCCTCAGTCCCTCCGACCCGGACGGGACGCGACCCGACAACGAAGTGGGGACGACCGACCATGTTCATGAACCGACGCTCTTTCCTCGGCGCGAGCGCCGCGGCAACCTCCGTCATCGCGATCACCGGCTGCAGCCGCGGCGGTGGCGGCGGCGGAGGGGTCACCTTCCTGATCGACAACGATCCCAGCGCCGTGGCCGGGGCGGAGGCGCTCACCGAGGCGTTCAACTCCTCGCAGGAGGAGTACACCTTCTCCGTCGACACGCGACCCGGCGGCACCGAGGGCGACAACCTCGTCAAGACCCGCCTGTCCACGCAGGACATGCCGGACGTCTTCGTCTACAACTCGGGCTCCCTGTTCCAGGCCATCCGCCCCACCCAGAACCTCACGGACCTCTCCGACCAGCCGTGGGTCACCCGTCTGCAGGAGAGCTTCGTGCCGGCCGTCTCCGCGGAGGACGCGGTGTACGGCGCGCCCTACGGCGGCGCCTCCGCCGGCGGCATCATGTACCACCGCCCCACCTACGAGAAGCTGGGCCTGGAGATCCCGCGGACCTGGGACGACTTCATCGCCAACTGCCAGGCCGCCCACGCCGAGGGCGTCACCGGCATCATCCAGAGCTTCGGCGACACCTGGACCTCGCAGCTGCTGGTGCTCGGCGACTTCCACAACGTCGCGGCCAACAACCCCGACTTCGCCGAGCAGTACACGGCCCACCAGATCGGCTTCGCGACCGACCCCAACGCCCTGCGCGGCTTCGAGCACACCGCCGAGGTGTGCAGCTCCGACTTCATCAACGAGGACTACGTCTCGGCCACGTACCAGCAGGCCATCGGGTACGTCGCCGCCGGCGAGGGCGCCCACTACCCGATCCTCTCCAGCGCCGTCGCGGAGATCGCCGCGAGCACCCCCGACCTCGTCGAGGACCTCGGGTTCTTCGCCATCCCGGGCGAGGACGCCGCGAAGAACGGCCTGACCATCTGGCTGCCCAGCGGGATGTACGTCCCCGCCTTCGCGGAGAACCCCGACGCCGCCCTGGCCTTCATCGAGTTCGTGACCTCCCAGGAGGGCCTGGACATCCTCGCCGCGGAGGCCCCGCCGACCGGCCCCTACATGGTCACCGACGTCGACCTGCCCGCCGAGGTCCCCACCGCGACCAAGGACCTGCAGGTCTACTTCGACACCGAGGGCGCCACCACCCCCGCGCTCGAGTTCCTCTCCCCGATCAAGGGGCCGAACCTCGAGAACATCCTCATCGAGCTGGGCACCGGCTCCATCGATGCGAAGACCGCCGCCCAGAACTACGACAAGGACGTCGAGAAGCAGGCCCAGCAGCTGGGCCTGGAGGGCTGGTGATCCGATGGCGACGACAGCCGCCCCGGCCGCGCTCACGGCCGCATCGCCGCCGCGGCACCGGGCTCGCAGCTACCTGCACCGCAGCTACCCGCTGTGGTACTACCTGCCCGCCGCGGTGCTCTTCCTCGTGTTCTTCGTGGTGCCGACCTTCGCGTCGTTCTTCTTCAGCCTGACGCGCTGGTCGCTGTTCGACTGGGAGTTCATCGGCCTGAAGAACTACGCGCAGTTCCTCAGCGAGCCGCAGATGATCGGCTCCCTGCGCAACACGGTCGTGTACGCCTTCCTCACCAGCGGGGCGAAGGTCGTGCTCGGCATGGCGCTGGGCCTGCTGCTGACCTCGCAGATCCGGGCCCGCGGCCTGCTGCGCTCGATGGTGTTCTTCCCCGTGCTGGTCTCGACCATCGGCGTCGGCATCATGTTCACGACGATGATGCATCCGACCGAGGGGCTCATCAACAGCGCCCTGTCGATCGTGGGGATCGAGGGCCCGAAGTGGCTCGCGAACCCCCAGCTCGCGCTGATCTCGGTGGCGCTGGTGGACATCTGGAAGGGCGTGGGCCTGGCCACGGTCATCTACATGGCCGGCATCACCGCGATCCCGGTCGAGTACTACGAGGCCGCGAAGGTCGACGGCTCCAGCGCCGCCAGCTCATTCTGGCACATCACCCTGCCGCTGGCGCGGCCGGCGACGTTCACGGTGATCACGCTGTCGCTGATCGGCGGCCTGCGGTCCTTCGACCTCATCTGGGCGATGACCAAGGGCGGCCCGGGATTCGCCTCCGACGTCCTCGCGTCCGTCGTCTACAAGCAGTACCAGGCCGGGTTCTACGGGCTCTCCACCGCCGGGAACGTGGTCATGTTCATCGTGGTCATGGCGATCGTGCTGCCGCTGAACTACTTCATGCGCAAGGCGGAGGTCGAGCAATGAGGCATCGGGTCCGTGTCAACGTCGTCAGCGCGCTGACCTTCCTCGTCTTCTTCGTGGTCTTCGTCGTGCCGTTCGCGCTGGTGATCAACAATGCGGTGAAGGACCGGCAGGAATCGGCGAAGCTCGACCTGTCGATGCCCACCTCCTTCCATCTGCTGGAGAACCTGCAGGAGGTGTTCGCGGCCCGGGACTACATGCTCGTCACCGCGATGATCAACTCGACGATCCTCACCGTGACCTCGGTGGCGGCGATGGTCGTGGTCGCCGCGATGGTCGGGTTCGTCCTCCAGCGCCGCAGCAGCCGGGTGAACGGGCTGGTCAACGCCATGGTGCTGATGGGGCTGATCGTGCCGCCGGCCGTGGTGCCGACGATCTGGGTGCTGCAGAGCCTGGGGCTGTTCAAGACCCTCCCCGGCCTGATCCTCATCGAGATCACCTACGGGCTCGCGTTCTGCGTCCTGCTGTTCCGCGCGTTCGTCAGCACCGTCCCGCGGGAGCTGGACGAGGCCGCGATCATCGACGGCTGCGGGCCGCTGCGCCTGTTCTTCCAGGTGATCCTGCCGCTGCTGAAGCCGACCGTGGTGACCGTGATCGTGGTGCAGTCGGTGGCCGTGTTCAACGACTTCGTCCACCCGCTGTACTTCCTGCCCGGCGACGAGAACGCGACCGTGCAGCTGACGCTGTACAACTTCCTGAGCCAGTACTCCACGCAGTGGAACCTGCTGTTCATGGACATCCTGCTCATCACCATCCCGCCGCTGCTGGTCTTCCTGTTCTTCAACCGCCAGATCGTCGCCGGCATGACCTCGGGCGCGGTCAAGGGTTGATCGAGGCGGCGGGTGCCCGGGCGGACGGTCCTCTTGCACGTTTCAAAACGCTGTGACTAGGCTCGAAGCGCCGCACCCGCCGTTCGAAGGAGAACAGATGCCGGCCCATCCCCGCCCCCTGACCGCCTCCCGACTCCCGCGCCGCGCTGCCCTCGCGGTTCCGCCCGCCCTGCTCGCCCTCTCCGCCTGCGGGCCGAACCGGTCCGGAGGCGGCGACGGCGAGGGCGGCGACGGCTCCCTCCGCTTCGCGTGGTGGGGCAACGAGAAGCGCGATGCGCTCACGAACCAGGCCCTCGAGCTGTACCTCGAGCAGCACGACGGCGTGAGCGTCTCGGCCGAGCCCACCGACTGGGGCGGCTACTGGGACCGGCTCGCCACCCAGATCGCCGGCGGCGACATCCCCGACATCATCCAGATGGACGAGGGGTATCTGGCCGAGTACGCCAGCCGCGACGTGCTGCTGGACCTCTCGAGAACGGACCTGGAGACATCGGCCTTCGACCCGGCGGCGCTGGATGCCGGCACGGTCGACGGCGGACTGTTCGCGATCAACGCGGGGATCAACACCCCCGTGCTGCTGGCGAACCCGGCCGTGTTCGAGGTGGCCGGCGTGGAGATGCCCGACGACTCCACCTGGACCTGGGACGACCTCGTCGACCTCGCCTCCCGCATCACGGAGGGCACCGAGGACGGCACCTACGGCGTGCAGCAGATCGGCATCCAGGGCGATCCGCCGCTGAGCGTCTACCTGCGCCAGCTCGGCGCCGAGAGGTTCTCCGACGAGGGGATCGGCTTCACCGCCGAGCACCTCCAGCAGTGGATGGAGCTCGCCCTGCGCCTGCAGGACACCGGCGCCGCCCCGCCGGCGGACGTCGCCGTCGAGGAGTCCGGGCAGACGGTCGACCAGTCGCTCTTCGCGGTGGGCCGGTGCGCCCTGCAGTCGCAGTGGTCGAACCAGATCGTCACCCTCGACGGGCCGCTGGACGGGACCGTCGTCCCCCTGCGGATGCCGTCGATGACCGGCTCGGCGGCCGATGCCCAGCTCTGGTACAAGGCCTCGATGTACTTCTCCGTCTCGGCGAGCTCCTCGAACCAGGATGCCGCCGTGGCCCTCGTGGACTGGCTGGTCAACTCTCCCGATGCCGGGAGGATCCTGCTGGCCGAGCGCGGCGTGCCCGCCAACCTCGACGTGCGGGAGGCGATCGCGGGGGAGCTCGGGGCCTCCGATGCGAAGGCGGCGGACTTCATCGCGGCCATCGCCGAGGAGCTGGGCGACCCGCCGCACATCACCCCGCCGGGCGGCAGCGCCGTCGGCGATGCGGTGCAGCGCGCGATGGAGGACGTCGTCTTCGGCCGCGCGGACCCGGCGACCGCGAGCGCGGCCGCGGTCGCCGAGGCCGAGGCGGCCCTGGGCTGAGCGGAGCCGCCGCGGAGCGCCGCCCGGGCCGATAGGCTCCAGGCAACCCTGACCAGCGAAGGAGCATGCCCGACATGGCAAGCATCAAGGACGTGGCCCGCGCCGCCGGCGTGTCCATCGGCACGGTCTCCAACGTCCTGAACCGGCCCGACATCGTCTCCCCGGCCCGGCGCTCGGCCGTGGAGGCGGCGATCGCGGAGCTCGGCTACGTGCGCAACGACGCGGCCCGGCAGCTGAAGGCGGGCCGCTCCCAGACCGTCGGGTGCATCGTCCTGGACATCTCCAACCCGTTCTACGCCCAGCTCGCCGCCGGCGCGGAGATGGCGGCGGAGTCCTCCGGTATCGGCGTGCTCACCGGGAACTCGGGCCATCGCGTCGAGCGGGAGCGCCTGCAGCTGTCGCTGTTCGAGGAGCAGCGCGTGCGGGGCATCCTGCTGGCCTCCCGCGGCGGGACCGAGGACCTGGTGCGCGCCATCCATGATCGCGGCACCCCGATCATCCTCATGGAGACCGACGAGCACGAGGACTCCTTCTGCTCCGTCTCCACCGACGACCGCGCAGGGGGCCGCATGGCCGTCGCGCACCTGCTGCAGACGGGCCGGCGGCGCATCGCCGTGGTCGCCGCGAAGCTCGAGCTGCGCCAGGTCGAGGCCCGCATCGCCGGGGCCCGGGCCGCGGTGGACGCCGTCGAGGGCGCGAGCCTGGAGATCATCGAGGCCGATGACCTCACCGTCCTCGCCGGCCGGGCGGCCGGCTCCGCGATCGCCGCCCGCCCAGCGCGGAAGCGGCCCGACGGCGTGTTCTGCGTCAACGACCTCGTCGCCGCCGGCGTGATGCAGGCCTTCGCCTTCGAGGACCGCATCCGCATGCCCGAGGATGTCGCGCTGATCGGCTACGACGACATCGCCTTCTCGCGCAGCACCATCGTCCCGCTCAGCTCCGTCGCCCAGGCCGCCGAGATGATGGGCCGCACCGCCTACGCCCTGCTCGAGGAGGAGGTCGCCTACGGCGACGAGCACGTGCACCGCCACGTGACCTTCCGCCCCGAGCTCGTGGTGCGCCGCTCCACCGACCCGGAGGCGAAGGACCCGATGGAGACCGACGGGCGCTGACCCCACCGCACGCCGCGCCGGCCGCCCGACGGCCGAGCCGCGGCCCGCACCCCACCGGACCAGCCCGAACCCCACCGGACCAGGAGGTCCCCCATGCCCGTCGCCGCCGACGCCGGCCCGTCCGCCGATCCCTCCCTCGGGCATCTCGCCGAGGCCGCCGCGATCTGGGCCCCCGCGGCTCCGGTCCCCTGGAGGGACGTGGTGCTCGAGGCGACCGTGCGCCGCGACGCGATCCGCCAGGACGGCGCGCGGCCCGTGGTCGGAGCCGGCATGGACACCGACGGCGCCCGCCGGTTCCAGCTGCTGGTGCGCGCGGCCGATGCCGGCACCGCGTACGTCGCGACCGTCGACCCCGAGGCCGGCCGGGCGAGCCTCGTCCTGCTGCAGGCCGGCGTCGAGACGCCGCTGGCCACGGGGGAGTGGCCGCTCGAGGACCGCGCCGAGGAGACCGTCCGCCTCGCCGCCCGCGGCGACCGCCTCACCCTCGAGGTCGGCGGGACGGTGATCCTCGAGGCGCGCGACGGGACGCTCGCGCACGGGGCCGTGGGCATCGGCTGCCCGGGCCGCGCCCGCGCCCAGATCCTGCGGTTCTGCGCCCGCGACGGCGAGGGCGCCCTGCTGGCCGGGGACGGCACCCCCTGGGACCGCCCTGCCAGCGGGGAGCGCGACGAGGACGGGGTGCTCCACCTCGCCGAGCGCTCCCGCGGCCTGCTGCCGCCGCAGGCCCAGTGGGCCTTCCTGCGCCGCGGGTTCGACCTCCCCGCCGATCAGGCGGTCCGCTCGGCGACGGTGCGCCTGGCCGCCGCATCGGCCGAGCCGGCCCGGCAGTTCGTGGCGCGGGTGCGCCTGAACGGCCAGGAGCTGGGCCTCGGTCCCGTGCGCGCCATCGCGCAGGAGCATCGGGTCGAGGTGCTCGATGCCGCCGCGGCCGTGCGCCCGGGGGCCAACGCCCTCGGCATCATCGCCTGCACCAGCGCCGACCAGCGCGTCCAGCTCGAGCTGGAGGTCGTCCTCTCGGGCGGCGCGGTGCACCGGATCCTCACCGACGGCAGCTGGCGCGCCCTCGCCGGGGACGCCGCCTACCCGCCGGCCGGCAGCATCGGCACCGGCTACTTCTCGGCCCCGCGCGAGCATCTGCGGGCGCCCGCGTACCCGCACGGCTTCGACCTGCCCGGCTTCGACGACTCCGCCTGGGACGCCCCCGTCCTGCGGCCCTCCCTGGCCCCGCTGGCGGTGAACCCGGCCCGTCCCGTGCGCGCCGTGATGCATCGGCCCATCTCCTCGCGGCGGCTCGCCGACGGCACGCTCGCCCTGGACCTGGGCGGGACGGTCGTCGGCGGCCTCGCCCTCGAGGGCGTGCCGGAGGCCTGCGACCTCACCCTGCGCTTCGGGGAGATGCTCGACGCCGACGGCCGGGTGCGCTCGCGCCTGTCCACCGGCAACCACTACGAGGACCGCTGGGAGCTCACCGGGCGGCAGGGCCCCGTCGCCACCTGGGGATGGAGGGTGTTCCGCTATGCCGAGATCAGCGGGCTGCCCGAGGGCTTCGACGCCTCCGGGATCCGCGCCCTCGGCCACGAGCTGCCCCTGGGGGAGCTGAGCACCTACACCGCGAGCGACCCGGCGCTGCAGCGGATCCTCGACCTGTGCACCCGGACCATGGTGCAGAACAACGGGAACCTGCTGGTGGACTCGTGGAGCCGCGAGCGCGAGCCCTACGAGGCCGACGCCTACCTCCAGGCCCGCGCGAACGCCGCCCTGAGCACGGACGAGCCCTTCGCCGGCTACGCGCTGGACTACCTGCTGCGCCGCCGCACCTGGCCCACCGAATGGCCGTTCTACCTGGTGCTCCTGGCCTGGCACCACTACCTGCGCTTCGGGGACCGCGAGGCGCTCGCGCGCCGCCGCGACCAGCTGGCGCAGCTGCTGCCCCTGGCATGGATCGACCCCGCGACCGGGCTGGTGCGGAAGCGGCACGGCAGCGACGGCTCGAGCAGCCGGATCGACCACGACATCGTCGACTGGCCCCCGTCCGAGCGGGACGGCTACCTCTTCGGTCCGGTGAACACCGTGGTCAACGCCGTCGCCCTCGGGGCGATCGACGCGATGGCGCGGATCGACGCCGCGCTGGAGCACCCCGGGGCCCGGCGCCACGCCGAGACCGCCGATGCCCTCCGCGCCGCCATCGGCGCGCACCTGTGGGACGAGGCGCAGGGCACCTACCACGACGGCCTCGACGCCGACGGCGCGCCCCTTCCCCATGCCGGCTCCCACGCCGGGGCCTTCGCCGTGTCCATGGGCGCGGCCGACGCCGAGCGCACCCGCCGCACGGCCGACTTCCTGGCCCGGCGCGGCATGCGGGTGAGCGTGTACGCGGCGCCCTACCTGCTGGACGCCCTGATCCTGGGCGGCCGGGCCGATGCGGCGCACGCCCTCCTCGTCGGGACGGGAGAGCGATCCTGGACGGCGATGCTCGAGGCGGGCGCCGGCGCGACCATGGAGGCCTGGAGCGAGCGGCTCAAGCCCAACGTCAGCTGCGCCCACCCCTGGGCGGCCTCCCCGCTGTTCCTCGTGGCCGAGTCCTTCCTCGGCCTGACGGCCCTGGTCCCCGGCTGCTCCGAGGTCGCCCTCGTCCCGCAGCTGCCCGCCGCGATGGGGGAGATCCGCGCCCGCATGATGCTGCCGCCGGGCTGCCTGGAGGTCCTCGCCCGCACCGACGCGGAGGGTCTCACGCAGCTCGCCGTGACGGTCCCGGAGGGCATGACCTGCCGGGTCGGCGAGGGGGCCGGCGCCCCCGTGCTCGGCCCCGGCCGGCACACGGCCTCCGTGCCCGGCCCGCCGCAATGATCCCGCCCGGCTCCCGGCGGTGATCCCGTCCGGCCCGCCGCAGGGACCGCACCTGGCGGCGCGGTGACCCCGTCCCGTCCACGGCGGGCGTTGCCGGGGCGGGCGGACACGGAAGGCGCTCTGAGGTCCTCGAGCCAGGCAATCGCCTGGCTCGAGGCTCTGGGGCGGCCGTTCGTGTTCGCGGCCGTGCGGTGATCGGCGGCCGCGCCGCGATCAGGCGCTCGGCGTGAAGACCTCCAGGTCGACGCTCGCGCGCACGGCCTCGCGCATCGCACCCGGCGCAGAGCCGATGGCCCCGAGGGCGCGGGCCTGGACCGCGACGTTGCCCAGCGCGGTCGCCTCCATCGGGCCGGCCACCACCTCGATGCCGAGGGCATCGGCCGTGAGCTGGTTCAGCAGGGCGTTGCGGCTGCCGCCGCCGACGACGTGCAGGCGCTCCGGCAGCGGCTGACGGGCCAGACGGCAGGCGGTGTGCAGCTCGGTGCGGTACGTCTCGGCCAGGGACTCGAGGATGCAGCGCACCAGCTGCGCGGGAGAGCGCGGGAACTCGTCCTCGCCGCCGATCACCTCGGCGGCCGCGGTGACGCGGTCGGCCATGCGCCCGGGGGCGAGGAACTGCGGATCGGTCGGGTCGATGCGGAACCGCCCGCCGGGGACCGCGGCCGCGGCGGCCAGCAGCCCGTCCAGCTCGACGGAGGCGCCGTCCTCCTCCCACTGCCGGATCGACTCGCTGACCAGCCACATCCCGGCGACGTTCTTGAGGAACCGGAAGGTCCCGTCCACGCCGCGCTCGTTGGTGAAGCCGGCCTCGCGGGCGGCCTCGGTCGTGATCGGCGCGGACAGCTCGAGGCCGATCAGCGACCACGTCCCCGAGGAGATGTAGGCGACGGGGCCGTCCGCCGCGGCCGGCACCGCGAGCACCGCCGAGGCGGTGTCGTGCGAGGCCGCGGCGATCACCGGCACCTCGCCGATGCCCAGCTCCGTCGCGAGCTCCGGCAGGACGGTGCCGACCCGCTCGCCGGGCTCGACGAGCGGGGCCAGCAGGCCGGCGTCGAGCCCGGCCGAGCCGGCCGCTCCGGCCGGACCGTCCGCCCCGGCTGTACCGCCCGCTCCGGCCGCATCCGCTGCGTCCCGGCCGCCGGCCGCGGCGGCGAGCAGCTCGGTGGCCCAGGCGGGGGAGGAGGCCTCCAGCATGCCGGTGCTCGAGGCGTTGGTGACCTCCGTGCGCCGCTGCCCGGTGAGCAGGAAGGCGACGAGATCGGGGACCATCAGCAGCTGCGAGCCCTCCGGCAGCCGGCCCAGGCGGTCATCGGCCGCGAGCTGGTAGAGCGTGTTGAAGGGCTGCTGGGCGATGCCGGTCAGCGCGAACTGCCGCTCGCGGGAGACGATCTGCGCCACCTGGTCGGCGACCCCGTCGGTGCGGGAGTCGCGGTAGGCGATCACCTCGCCGCGGCGCGCGCCGTCCGGCCCGACGAGGGCGTAGTCCACGGCCCAGGAGTCGATGCCGATCGAGGAGATCCCCTCCAGCCCCCTCTCGCGGGCGAGGGCGCCGGCGGCGCGGAGACCCTCCCGGATCTGCTCCCACAGCGCGTCGATGTCCCAGCTCAGGTGCCCGTCGCGCTCGGCGAGGACGTTGGGGAAGCGCCGCGCCTCGTGCAGCTCGAGGCGGGCGGTCTCGCCCGGGCGGACGAGGCCGAGCATGACCCTGCCCGAGGTCGCCCCGAGGTCCACGGCCGCGACGGCGAGGGAGGGGTCGGCTGCCGCCCCATCGGCCGCAGCCGATGGGGCCGCCTCGGACGATGCCGCTGCCTCGGCCGATGCGGGTGCCGCAGCGGATGCGGCTGCCGGCCCGGCGGCGTCCGCGCCGCTCATCGCAGGAAGGCGGCCGCGACGCCCGCGTCCACGGGGATGTGCAGGCCGGTCGTGTGCGAGAGGTCCCCGGCCGTCAGCGCGAAGACGGCGTTGGCGACGTTCTCCGGCAGCACCTCGCGCTTGAGCAGGGTGCGCTGCGCGTAGAACTCGCCGAGGTTCTCCTCCTCGACGCCGTACACCTTGGCGCGGGAGGCGCCCCAGCCGCCGGCGAAGATCCCGGAGCCGCGCACCACCCCGTCGGGGTTGATGCCGTTGACGCGGATCTGGTGCCCGCCGAGCTCGGCGGCGAGCAGGCGCACCTGGTGGGCCTGGTCGGCCTTGGTCGCCGAGTAGGCGATGTTGTTGGGGCCGGCGAACACGGAGTTCTTCGAGGAGATGTAGATGATGTCCCCGCCCATGTCCTGGTCGAGCATGACGCGGGCCGTCTCGCGGGAGACGAGGAAGGAGCCGCGGGCCATGACGTCGTGCTGGAGGTCCCAGTCCTTCGCGGTGGTCTCCAGCAGCGGCTTGGACAGCGACAGGCCGGCGTTGTTGACGATGAGGTCCAGCCCGCCGAAGAACAGCACCGCCTCGTGGACGGCGTCGATCACGGCCTGCTCGTCGGAGACGTCGGCGCGGATCGCGGCGGCCCTGTCCGGGCCACCGAGCTCCTCGGCGACCTTCTGCGCGTTCTCGAGGTTGAGGTCGGCGATGACGACGTGGGCGCCCTCGGCGACCAGGCGCTCCGCGGTCGCCTTCCCGATCCCGGAGCCGCCGCCGGTGACGAAGGCGACGCGGCGGGCCAGCGGCTTCTCCGCGGGCATGCGCTGGAGCTTCGCCTCCTCCAGCGCCCAGTACTCGATGCGGAACTTCTCCGCCTCGTCGATGGGGGCGTAGGTGGACACGGACTCCGCCCCGCGCATCACGTGGATGGCGTTGACGTAGAACTCGCCGGCCACGCGCGCGGTCTGCTTGTCCTTGCCGAAGGAGAACATGCCCACGCCCGGGACCAGGACGATCGCCGGGTCCGCGCCGCGGATCGCGGGGGAGTCGGCCTCGGCGTGGCGCTCGTAGTAGGCGGTGTAGTCCGCGCGGTAGGCCTCGTGCAGCTCCTTCAGGCGGGCCACGGAGTCCTCGATCGAGGCATCGGCGGGCAGGTCCAGGACCAGCGGCTTGACCTTGGTGCGCAGGAAGTGGTCGGGGCAGGAGGTGCCCAGGTCCGCGAGCGCGGCGAGCTTCTCGGAGGCGAGGAACTCGTGGACGTCCGCGGAGTCGGTCCAGTGGCCCACCATCGGTGCATCGGTCGAGGCGAGGCCGCGGATCACGGGGAACAGGGCGGAGGCCTTCGCCCGGCGCTCGGCCTCGGGCAGGGCGGCGCGGGCCGCGTCGTGGGCGCCGAAGGGCTCGGCGGCGCCGTGCGCGTCCAGGTAGGCCTGCGCCTCGCGGATGATCCGCAGCGAGTTCTCCTGCGCCTGCTGCGAGGTCTCGCCCCAGGCGGTGATCCCGTGCCCGCCCAGGATGCAGCCGATGGCCTGGGGGTTCTGCTCCTTGATCGCGGCGATGTCCAGGCCCAGCTGGAAGCCGGGGCGGCGCCACGGCACCCACACGACGGCGTCGCCGAAGACCTCGCGGGTCAGGCGCTCGCCGTCGGCCGCGGTGGCCAGGGCGATGCCGGCATCGGGGTGGAGGTGGTCCACGTGCGCGGCGTCGACCAGGGCGTGCATGGCGGTGTCGATCGAGGGGGCGGCGCCGCCCTTGCCGAACAGGCAGTGGTCGAAGGCGGCGACCATCTCGTCCTCGCGCTCGAGGCCGGGGTACACCTCCCGCAGGGCGCGCACGCGGTCCAGGCGCAGCACCGCGAGGCCCTTCTCCTGCAGCGTCCCGAGGTCGCCGCCGGAGCCCTTGACCCACAGCAGCTCGACGTCCTCGCCGGTGACGGGGTCGCGGTCGGTGCCCTTGGCGGAGGTGTTGCCGCCGGCGTAGTTGGTGTTCGCCGGGTCCGAGCCCAGGGCGTTGGAGCGCTGGAGGAGGTCGGCGATGGTGCGAGCGGCGTCGCTCATGGGGACTCCTTGACTGCGGTCGGGGACGCGCACGGTCGATTGTTCGATCGTGTGAGAGTTTACAACTTAGAACATCGGGAGGGAAGGGGTCGGGAGGATCCGATCGGCCCGGTCGAGACGCGGGCCCGCGTCAGAGGATCTCGACCAGGTCCCGGTAGGGGTCCAGGGCCGCATCGGCCGGATCCAGGTCGGTGACCAGGACCTCCACCTCCTCGAGGTCGAGGGAGCGGGCCAGGGCCGCGACGCCCAGCTTGCCCGAGTCCACGCACAGCACGGTGCGGCGGGCCCGGGCGGCGAGGACGCGCTTGACCTCGGCCTCCTCGAGGGAGGCCTCGCTCGCCCCGGCCCGGGGATCCACGCCGCCGCTCGAGGTCACGAACAGCTCGGTGAACATCTCGCCGGCGCTGCGGCAGGCGAGGGGGCCCACCAGGCTGCCGGTGCGGGGGTCCGGCTGCCCGCCCAGCAGCAGCGGGGTCACCCCGGGAACGGCGACCAGGGCGGACAGGGTCTGGATCGCATTGGTGAGGACGGTGAGGTCCTCCCGCGGTCCCAGCATCCCCGCGAGCGTGGCGACCGTGGTCGAGGCGTCGAAGGCGATGGTGCCCGCGGCCGGGACCAGGTCCCGCGTCTTCTGGGCGATGCGGGTCTTCGCCGCGCGGCCGCTCTCGCGGCGCTCGTCGAAGGGCCGCGGGCCGCTGGCGCGGACGGCGCCCCCGCGCACCCGGCGCATCTCGCCCGCCGCCTCGAGCGCCGCGAGGTCGCGGCGGATCGTCATCTCCGAGACGCCCAGCTCCCGGGCGGCCTCCTCGATGCGGACGTCGCCGTGCGCATCCACCCGGGCGGTCAGCTCGCTGCGGCGCTGCTCGGCGCTGAGGGTTCCGGTGATCGGCATGCCGCGATCCTAAGCCGAGGCGTCCTCGCGGTCCCGGGCCAGCTCCAGCAGGCGGGCGAAGCGCCGGCGGCGCCGGGCGTAGTCCTGCGTGAGCGCGGCGTCCGGGGTGAAGGTGCGGGTGATCTCCGCGGTGCGCTCGCGCAGCTGCGCGGGCTCGAGCAGCCCCAGGCCGATGCCGGCGAGGAAGGCCGCGCCGTGCGCGGCGCCGTGGCCGGTGCGGGGACGGGAGACGGGGATCCCCAGGACGTCGGCCTTGATCTGCATCCACACGTCCGAGGCGGAGCCGCCGCCGGTGGCGCGCATCTCCGGGACGGGGAAGCCGTGCGCGGCCAGCTGCTCGAGGTCGGCGGCGAGGGCGAGGGCGTTGCCCTCCATGGCGGCGAGCATGAGGTCCACGCCGTCGGTGTCCAGCCCGATCCCGTCGATCATCCCGCGGGTGCGGGGGTTCCAGCTGGGCGTGCGCTCCCCGGCAAGCGCGGGGACCACCATGAGCGGGGAGGGGCGCCGCCGCGCCAGCAGCGGCCCGGCCTCGCGCAGGTCCTGCGGGCCTCCGGCGAGGCCGTTGACCCAGTCGACGGTCGCCCCGGCGGTGACCTGGGCGGTGATCAGCAGATCGACCCCCGGCAGGCAGTGGCGGGTATGGATGAACCCCGGCACGTGCACGCCGGCGGGGACGGGCAGGATCGTCACGCTCGAGAAGCCGTTCATCTCCACCAGCGGATCGCCCACCGCGAGGGCCCCGGCCTCGAGCGCGGAGCCGACGGAGTCGATGGCCCCGGCCAGCACCGGGGTGCCCGCGGGGATGCCGGTGGCGGCCTCCGCCGCCGCGGTGACGGCGCCGACCACGGCCGTGGTCGGCACGATCTCGCCGAGCAGCTCCGCGGGCACCCCGGCCTCGGCGAGGCGCGCATCGAGGGCGCCGGTGGTCTCGTCGAAGGCCTGCAGCAGCGCGGCGGTGCTGTCGTCCAGGGCGGCGCGGCCGGTGAGGCGGCGGACGACGAAGCCGTTGGCGGAGACCACCGTGCGGGTGCGGGCGAGGACCTCGGGCCGCTCCCGGCGCAGCCACAGCAGCTTCGCGGTGCCGAAGAAGGGATCGGCCCCGTGCCGGTGCCCGGGGGCGACGGCCGCGATCTCCTGGGCCTCGGCCTCGGCCCGGCGGTCGAGCCAGGTCAGCGCGGGACCGGCGGGCTCGCCCTCGGCGTCCAGCGGGACCAGCGTCGGGGCCTGGCTGGTCACGGCGACCCCGGCGATCGGCTCGGGGCCGATGAGGGAGCGGGTGAGCTCCGTGAGCGCCGTCCACCATGCCCCGGGGTCCTGCTCGGCGCCGCCGCGGGCGTCCACCGAGGTGGGGTAGCGGCGGGCGCCGTCGCGCACCAGGGCGCCGTCGCGATCGGAGAGGACCACCTTCACCCCGCTGGTGCCGACGTCGATGCCCAGCAGCAGTCCGGTCGCGGCGGTCATCGGGGCACCTCGGTGAGGGGGTGCAGCGGCGCCTCGCCGTCCAGGAAGCGCCGCAGCTCCTCGGCGACGCCCTCGGCGGCGCGGGCGGCGGTCTCGCGGCTGGCCCCGGCGATGTGCGGGGTGAGCACCACGTCGTATCCCTCCCGGGCGAGCGCCAGCACGCCCTCGTCCATGTCCACGGGCTCGTCGGGGTAGACGTCGAAGGCGGCCGCGCCCAGCTGTCCGGAGCGGATCGCGTCCGCCACGGCCGCGTAGTCGACCAGGCCGCCGCGGGCGGCGTTGACGAGGATCCCGCCGGGCCGCATGGCGGCCAGGCGCTCGGCGCTGACGATCCCGGCGGTGTCCTCGCTCAGCCGGGCGTGCACGGAGACGGCGTCGCTGCGGCGGAACAGCTCCTCGACCTCGGCGACCTGCTCGGCGATCCCGTCCAGCGCCCCGGGGGCGAGGTAGGGGTCGAAGACGAGCACCTCGGCGCCCAGGGCGGCGAGCACGCGGGCCACGTGCGCCCCCACGGCCCCGGCGCCGATCAGGCCGATGGTCGCGCCGTGGACCTCCCGGCCCACCTGGTCGTATCGGTACAGGTCGCCGCGCCACCGCCGCTCCAGCAGGGAGTCGTGCGCGGTGGGGATGCGGCGGAACGCCGCCAGCAGCAGGCCCAGGGTCATCTCCGCGGTGGCGATGCCGTTGCGGCCGGGCACGTTGACCACGAGGATCCCGAGCTCCTGCGCGGTGCGCAGGTCCACATTGGTGGGGCCACCGCGGGAGACGCCGATGAAGCGCAGGTCGGGGCTCTCGCGCAGCACCCGCTCGGACAGCGGGGCGAGCTGGGTGAGGACCGCCGCGCGGCCCTGCAGGGCCTCGAGGAGCTCCTCCTCCGTGCCGGAGGCCTCGTGGATGCCGCCGACGCTGTGGAAGGGGACGTCGGGCCATTCGAGCTGCAGGGTGGAGATGTCCGCGCGCTCGCCGAGGCGCCGGGCGGCGGCCTCGGCGAACAGCTCCGGGAGGATGAAGCGGTCGCCGGCGGCGAGGATCGGAGGGGGCGTCGACATGCGGTGTCCTTTCATGCCCCGGGGCGGGGCGCGGGCTGCTCTATGCTGGTCAGGTGGTATCTCTCGCGGCCCAGGAGCGTCAGGACCGGCTGCTCGCCGAGCTGCGTGCGACCCAGTCCGTGGCCCTGTCCGATGCCGCGATGCAGCTGGGCGTGAGCGAGATGACCGTGCGGCGCGACCTCGATCGGCTCGAGGAACGGGGGCTGGCGCGCCGCGTGCGCGGGGGCGCGGTGTATGCGGGGCCGGTGAGCTTCGGCGGGCGCTCGCGCTCCCACAGCGAGGAGAAGCGGGAGATCGCCCGCAAGCTGCTGCCGCTGGTCCCGGAGGAGGGCGTGATCGCCCTGGACTCCTCGACCACCATGCACCATCTGGCCGGGGCGATCGAGGGCGGCGGGGACCTCACGGTGGTCACCAACGGCCTGCTCACCTTCGAGGCGCTGCGCGGCCGGCCCGGCATCGTCGCGATCCTCACCGGCGGCAGGCAGGACGCCCGGAGCGACTCGCTGATCGGCCCGGTCGCCACCGCGACGCTCGACGCGATGCGCTTCACCGCGTTCTTCGCCTCCGCCGCGGCGATAGATCCGCAGTTCTGCTTCGAGGACACCTTCGAGGAGGCCGAGGTGAAGAAGGCCTTCGCCCGCGCCGCGGGCCAGGTGGTGCTCGGCGCGCACTCCGACAAGCTGGGCGCCGTGGCGACGGCGGCGGCGGTGCCGCTCGAGCGCGTGGGCGTGCTCGCGACCGAGCTGCCCGCCGCCGCGCCCGAGCTCCAGGAGTACCGCGGGCGCGTGCCCCGCGTACTCTGAGCCGCACCCCGCGCGGTGCCGGGGTCTCATCGGCCCGCGGCCTCGCCGGCCGTCGCGGCGGCGGGGGAGGCGGCCGGCGCCCCGGCGTCCTGGGCGAGGGCGCGCTGGTCGACCTTCTGCAGGAAGCTCAGGCCGAAGGAGACGAGGTAGGTCGCGGCGAGGGCGATCACCGTGCCGGTGGTGCCGATGCGGTCCCACAGCAGCGTGACCATGAGCGATCCGATGAACTGGGAGAGCCCGGCGGCGAGGTTCAGCAGGGCCACGGCGCTGCCGCGGCGATGCGGCTCGAGGGCCGGCATGAGGGCGGACAGCGGCACGTAGGCGGCCAGGGCGAAGCCGAAGACGACGACCGCCGCCGCGGTCAGCCACGGGTTCGGGCCGAAGATCACGGGCACGAAGTACAGCAGCAGCGTCGCCGCGCACATGCCGATCGCGCCGAACCAGCGTACGGTGCGCACCCAGCCGATCCGGTCGCCGAGCACGCCCCACAGGAGGTTGGTGAACACGGTGACCAGGTAGACGAGGCTCCACAGCTTCAGCCAGGTGCCCTGCGCGAAGCCGAGGTCGCGCACGAAGACGATCGGCAGCATGACGATGAAGCCGTACAGGGAGATCTGGTTGATGATCCGCTGGATCATGCCGTAGGCGAGCTGCACGTTGCGCACGGGCATCACGAGCGTCTCGGTGAGCACGCCCAGCAGTCCGGCGAGGGTGCGCGGGCCGTGCTGCTCGGGCCCCCGGCCGCGGACGAGGAGGCCGGCGAGCAGGCCGCCGACGGCGATGAAGGCGATCGAGGCCCACAGGGTCGCGATCTCGCCGATCCACGGGATGGTCAGGCTGGGCAGGTAGGAGCCGAAGACGCCGACGCCGATGGAGTAGAAGCACCAGAACCAGCCCATCGCCGAGGACAGGCGGTCCCCCGGCGCGGCGTAGGAGATCCAGACGACGAAGCTGTACACGAACATCGGGTAGGCGGCGGCGCGGATCGCGTACATGACCAGGGTCATGGCGAAGTCGCCCTGCATGACGCCGAAGTACAGGAAGCCGACGTGGAAGACGATCCACATGATCGTCGCGAGGATCATGACGCGGCGGGGCCCGAAGTACTCCGCGAGCACGCCGGAGGCGAAGGCGCCGAGGGCGACGATCAGCCCGTAGACGGTGAAGATGCTGCCGGTCTGGGCGGTGGTGAAGCCGGCGTGGGTGACGAGGTAGTCGGAGAGGAAGGCCTGCTCGAGGCCGTCGCCGGTCATGAAGAAGGCGATCGCGACGTAGCCCCACAGCAGGGCGGGGGAGAGCCCGAGGAAGCTCCGGCCGGTCGTCGGCGACGTCGTTGTCGGGGACATGCAATGACTCCTGTGTCGGGGGCGGGCGCGGACGACCCGCCGAGGTCTGTCAGAACATGTTAGATGATGTGAGAGCGTGTGAAAAGAGGGGTAGGCGCGGCGGGGTCGCGGCGGGATGCGGCCTGCGCGCGCGCAGGAGCCCCCGCCTGCTCGTCCGCGCAGGCGGGGGCTCCGTGGGGGCGCGCGATGCGGGGCGCGGGCGTCAGGCCCCCCATCCCATCTGGTTCCCGCCGACCCGCTCGGCGGCGACCTTCTCCTCGTAGCCCGAGGCGCGGAAGGCCTCGAACGGATCCGCCGGGAGGCCCTGCTCCTCGCGGAAGGCCGCCAGGGCGGGGCGCACGTCGGTCCAGAAGGCATCCATGAGGATGCCGTTCGCCTCGAGCACGTCGTTGCGCTCCTGGGCGTCGGCCAGCGCCTCCCGGTCCACCAGCAGCGCCTTGGCGAGGGTCTCCTGGACGTTGAGCACCGAGCGGATCTGGCCCTGGATCTTCGACTCCACGTTGTGGCACTGGTCGAGCATGAAGTTCACGCCGGAGGCCGGGCGGTGCGCATCCTGCTGGACGATCTCGAAGAGGATCCGGAACAGCTGGAACGGATCGGCCAGGCCCACGATGAGGTCGTCGTCGGCGTAGTTGCGCGAGTTGAAGTCGAAGGCCCCCAGGCGGTTCTGGCGCAGCAGCTGGGCGACGATGAACTCGATGTTCGTGCCCGGGGCATGGTGCCCGGTGTCCAGCACAACCAGCGCCTTCTCGCCGAGGGCCAGGCAGTGCAGCAGGCTCGTGCCCCAGTCCGGGACGTCGGTGTGGTAGAACGCCGGCTCGAAGAACTTGTACTCGAGGACGATCCGCTCGTCCTCGCCCAGGCCCTGGTAGACCTCCGCGAGGGACTCCGCCAGACGGTCCTGGCGGGCGCGGATCGAATCCTGGCCGGCGTAGTTGGTGCCGTCGGCCAGCCAGATCTTCAGCTCCTTCGACCCGGCGGCGCGCATGACCTCGAGGCACTCGAGGTGGTGGTCGATCGCGCGGCGGCGCACGGTCTTGTCCCCCGCGGTGAGCGAGCCCCACTTGTACTCGTCGTCCTGGAAGGTGTTGGAGTTGATCATCCCGATGCTCACGCCGAGGTCCTCGGCGTGGGAGCGCAGCGCCGCGACGTCCTCGACCCGGTCCCAGGGGTAGTGCAGGGACACGCGCGGGGCCAGGCCCGTGTACCGGTGCGTCTGGGCGGCGTCGGCGATCTTCTCGAACGGGTCGCGGGGGGTGCCCGGGGTGCCGAACACCTTGAACCGGGTGCCGGAGTTGCCGTAGGCCCAGCTGGGGACCTCGATGGAGAACTCCCGCAGGTCCCGGGCGACCTGATCGGGAAGGACGGAGGGGGTGGGCATGGGGTGCTCCTTCGGGATCCGACGTCTTTGAAACGACTCAACGCACACTAGCACGCGCGAGCATCCGGCGAGAAGGTTTCGGCGGGCGCCGGGGCTCCGGCGACGACGTGTTGAAACGACTCACCACGGTCGCTAGCATCGGCCCCCGCATCCCGCCCCGCGCCGAAGGAGACACGCCATGACCCCGCAGCAGGCCGCCGGAACGGTCCAGGACGCCGCCCCCGGCGGGCGGATCCGCGGCTGGAAGGCGACCATCGCCGTCGCGATGTCCAACTACATCGAGGCCGGATCGATCATCGCCCTCGCCACCTCGCTGACCTTCTGGCAGGAGTTCTTCGGCTTCTCCACCTGGATGGTCGGGTTCGTGGCCGCGATCTCCGCCAACGCCTTCGGCGCGGCCATCGGCGCCATGATCGGCGGCCCGCTGGGGGACCGGTACGGGCGGAAGTTCATCTACACCTACGACCTCGTGCTCTACATGGCGGGCACCCTGCTGGTCGTCTTCGCGGCCCAGGCATGGATGCTCGTGCTCGGCGTCGTGCTCACCGGCATCGCGGTGGGCGCCGGCGTCCCCGTCGCCTGGACCTACATCGCCGAGCAGGCGCCGCACGACCGCCGCGCCCGCCATGTCGGCACCGCCCAGCTGGCCTGGTCGCTGGGCCCGGCCATCGTCTTCGCGATCGCCACCGCGCTGGTGCCGCTGGGGCTGCTGGGCTCGCGGCTCATCTTCGCCCACCTCTTCGTGGTCGCCCTGATCACCTGGTGGGTGCGGCGGGGCCTGGCCGAATCCGACATCTGGACCGCGCAGAAGGCCGAGCGCGAGGCCGCCGCCGCCCAGGGCGCGGCCGTGCGCCATCGCGGGCTCCGGGAGCTGCTCTCCCACCCGCGCAACGTGAGCGCCCTGCTGTTCCTCATCGGCGTCTACTCGCTGTGGAACCTCGTCGCCGGGCAGATGGGCATCTTCATGCCGCGCGTCTACCAGAGCGCGGGCGTGGAATCGGCGGCCAGCCAGAACCTCCTCCAGGTGCTCGTGTGGACGCTCACCGTCATCGCGACCTACCTCGGCTTCATGCTCCTGGGCGACCGCATGGACCGCCGACTGCTGTACGGGATCGGCGCCGTGCTGGGCATCGCCGCCTGGGTGCTGCTGGTGTTCGCGCACGTGACGATGCCGCTGCTGGTGCTGTTCGCGGTGCTGTGGGGCGTCTCCGCCGGCATCGGCGCGCAGGCCTTCTACGCCCTGTGGACCGCGGAGATGTTCGCGACCCCGTACCGCGCGACCGCCCAGGGGGTGCTGTTCTTCATCGCCCGGATCCTGGTGGGCGTGCTGAGCTTCTTCTTCCCAACCCTGCTCGAGGCGCGCGGCGTGCCCGTCGTCGGCCTGCTGATGATCGCGTTCCTGGTGGTCGCCCTGGTGGTCGGCGTGCTCGGCGCCCCGGACACGCGCGGGAAGTCGCTCGAGCAGATCGAGCTGGAGCGCTACGGGCAGCGGGTGGCGCGCTGAGGCGGCCCCGGCGGGCCGCCCCCCGCCCGGGCGCGCGGCATCGGCCGTGCGAGCACGGGGCGAGGGCCTCAGGGCACGAGTCTCAGGGCACGGGCCTCAGGGCGAACGCACGAACCCCTCCGCGCGCGCCCGCCACGCCGCCGGGAGCCCCGGGCACGGCCCCTCGGCCGCATCGTCCCAGCCGCCGGCCATGAGGGCGACCGCGGCCAGCAGGCCGCCGTTGCCCGGCAGGTACACCGGCAGCGATCCGGTCTGCCGGGTGTGGCCGCTGGGCAGGACCTCGTTCTTGCCCTCCGGCGTCAGCAGCAGGTCCACGGCGAGATCCGCCTCGCCCAGCCGGGCGGCGGTCATCGCCATCATGGGGTAGTCCCAGCCCCAGGTCGAGTCCCAGTCCCAGTCCGCCAGCACGTCCTCGAGGGTCGCCCGCATCACCGCCGGGTCGATCCGGTCGGTCGACGGCAGCACGCCCAGCGCGCCGAGCATCGAGGGGTGGTCCTCCCGGATCGTGTACGGCGCGACCGCGATCGCCGGGTAGACGCCCTCGCGGGGGAGCGGTGCGCGCAGGGCATCGCGCACCTGCGCCCAGTGCGCCGGGACCTCCGCGCCCTGGCGCTCCTTCCACGCGCAGGCGATCGCGAGCGCCCAGTGCCACTGGACCAGCTCGAAGGTCGGGTTCCACACCTCGCGGCGCAGGGCGCCGTAGCTCTCCTGGGCGGGGATCAGCGGCGGCCCCAGCTCGGCGCCGCGCTCCGTCGGCAGCGCGAAGGAGGCCATGAACTCGGCGGTCTCGGTGACCAGGTCGTCGAGCTCGGGCATCACCGCCTCGCCCTCGGCGCGGCGCAGCAGCTCCGCGAGATGGATGAGATGCGGCTGCTGCCAGATGAGGAAGGTGGCGATGGGGCTCGGGGACTCCTCGCCCTCGGGGCCCACCTGCTTGGGCCAGCGGGCGCCGGCGAACCCCTGGCGGGCCGCCATCTCGCGGGCGTTCGGCAGGATCGACCGGTACCAGTCCAGGCTGCGGCGCAGCAGGCCCGGCCGTCCCCACAGGGGGAAGTGCGCGGCGTGCCACCAGTGCATCTCCAGGTGCGCCTTCCCGCGCCAGGACGGGCAGACCAGGCCCGTCTCCTGCGGGGGCATGTCGCCGACGCAGTGGATCGCGGTGAGGAACTGGGAGAGCACCACGCGGCGCTCGAGCTCGGCCGCGCGCGGATCGTCGGCGGCCGAGAGGTCCAGGGCCGCGCCGGTCTCCCAGAGCTCCTGCCAGTGCGCGGCGGAGCGGGCCAGCACCTCCTCGACCGAGGGCAGGGCGACCGGCCTCTCGGCGCGGTCCTCGGGGGCGCCGGGCAGGAACTCGACCACGAGGTCCAGCTCCTCCCCGCGGGCGGCGACGCGGATCTCGTGGTCGCCGGTGACGGTGACCTCGCCGGCGGTCGCCAGGAGGACGGTGTACCGGGTGGCGTCCAGGACGCGGTCGATGCGCCAGCGGTCCTCGCCCTGCGCGGTGCACCGGGTCCGATGCCGCTCGGGGCTGTCCCAGTCCTGCGCGCTGTGCCAGTCGGCGCCCCCGTAGGGGAAGGCCAGGGCGATGGTGAGCCCCTCGACGAGAGCCGCCGAACGCACCCGGAACGCCAGCACGTCCCGCTCCGGATCGGCGACCGTCCACGTGCGCACCGCGCGGCCGTCGATCTCGCAGTCGCTGCGGATCACGCCCTCCCACAGCGACAGCCGCTGGGAGACGGGGCGGACCTCGGCCGCAGGCACCCAGCGGCCCTCGCGCTGCAGGCCGATCCGCCCCAGGTCCAGGCGGTGCGGGTTCCCGCGCAGCACCCGGTCGCGCTCCGCGCCGGCCCCCTCGGACGCCGATCCCGCGGCGCCGGCCGGCGCGTTCTCGGACATGTCCACGTACGGCACCGGGCCCCGCGGGGAGTCGTACTCGACCAGGGCGTCGCGCCAGTCGTGGTGGGCCGCCTCGGGGTGGCTGTGCCAGCCCCAGGTGGACAGGGTGCCCAGCAGGGTGCCGTCGGGGCGGTCGTCCTCGCGCGGGGAGACGGGGTAGGCCTCGGGGAAGGTCTGCAGCCCGGTGGCATCGACCGTGATCGCGAGGCTCCCGGTGCCCACGCCCAGCGGGGAGCGCGGGTCGATCTCGGTGAGCTCGACGTCATGGCGGGTGACCAGCGCGCGCCGGTCGATGGGATGCGGGGGCACTCGGACTCCTCGGTGAGCTCGGGTCGGGTCGCCAGCACCCTACGGCACGCCCCGCGCGTGCCGTCGGGCGGGGCGCGGGGCGGACCGCGCCCCGCTCAGGCCTCCCGCGCCCGCTGCGGGGCCGGGCCCGTGGACTCGCGCCAGAGGATCGCGGTGATCGCCGGCCGGTCCATCACCGGGTCTCCGCCGCTGAGGATGCCCAGCAGCTCGACGAGCAGCTCCGCGCCCTGGCGACGATGGTCCACGGCCACCGAGGTGAGGGAGGGGATCATCGCGGCGCTCAGCGGATGGGTGTCCCAGCCGGTGACGCTGAGGTCCTCCGGCACCCGCCAGCCCCGCTCGACGGCGCCGCGCACCGCACCCGCGGCGAGGGTGTCGTCCGAGGCGAGGACGGCGGTGACCGGCGTCCCGGCCGGGAGGTCCAGCACGGCGCGGCGCGCCCGGTCCGCATCGCCCCGGCAGTCGATGGTGCCGGCCGAGCGCAGCCCCAGCTCGCGGATCTGCCGTTCGAACGCCTCGCGCCGCCGCGTGCACGCGGGATGCTCGCGATCGGCGGTGACGTGCAGGAAGTCGCGGTGCCCGTGCTCGGCCAGATGCGTGACCAGCTCCGCCATCCGGGTCGCCTCCGAGATCGGCCCGATGTCGCGCATCTGCTCGTCGTAGACGGGGGCCGAGATGATCGGCGCCGTATCGGTGCGGCGGCGGGGCGGGTCCGGCAGGTCCGTCAGGGACAGCACCGCCTCGTAGAGGCCGGAGTCGGCGAGCTCCACCACGCGGTTCCCGCGCAGCTCGGCGGCGGGCAGGGAGACGACCTCGACGGCGTACCCGGCCTCGCGTGCGGCCTCGTTGGCGCCGCTGAGCAGGGGCAGGGAGCTGGTGGCGTTGCCGGCCGGCAGCACCAGCGCCAGGCGCCCGGTGCTGCGGTTGCGCATCGCGCGGGCCACCAGGCTGGGCCGGTAGTCGAGCTGCGCGACGGCCTGGTCGATGTGGAAGGCGAGCATGGAGGAGACGGTCGGGTCCCCGCGCAGGCGTCGCGAGACCGTCTGATGGGAGACGCCGGCGAGCCGCGCGACATCGCGGATGGTGGGTCTGCGGACCGTCGTCACGGGGGATCTCCTGGGGCTCTCGGAGGGGGCGGGGGAGGCCGCGCCGCGGCGTCGCGGTGAGGGGCCACGCAGGGGGCGGTATCACGATCCGATCACGGAGTGACCGTTCATCATCCGGCGGACAGCCGTCACCGAGTGACAGCCCTCCGGCGGGTCCAGCAGGCGCCTGCATCGGGCCTCTCACGCCAAGATAGCAGGCCACAGGGCAGCGGCGCGGGGGATTCCTTCCCGAGCCGGGCGCCGCGGCCCGCATCGAGTGAACGGTCACTCGACACCGGCCCCGGAGCACTCCCGGAGCAATCCGCGGCGACTTTCGGGAAAGCGGTTGACGGGCTCGGTGGAACGATTCAAGATGGCGGGGCGCATCGCGGCGCCGGACGGACGGCGGCTGCGATCGGATCGGAGAGGAGCCCCGCCCCATGAGCACCGAGCTGTACCGCAGCGCCCTGTCGGGACCGCAGGACCTCGCCGACTGGACCCTCGAGGGACCGGCCGTCGCATCCTTCCCCGCCGGCCGCCTGCGCCTGGAGAGCGCGGCCGACCCCGCCGAGGGCCAGGCCGCGAACTTCGTCGCCTGGCTGCCGGTCGAGCACGAGGGCGATGTGCGGATCTCCTACGACTTCCGCCCGCTGCGCGAGCCCGGCCTGGCGATGATCTTCTGGGCCGCGCGCGGCCGCGACGGCGGCAGCATCCACGATCCCGCGCTGCCCGCCCGCACCGGGGAGTACGAGCAGTACCACTCCGGCGCGATCGACGCCTACCACCTGTCCTACTACCGCCGCATGTGGCCCACCGAGCGGCGCCTGCACACCTGCAACGTCCGCAAGAGCCATGGCTTCCACCTCGTCGCCCAGGGCGCGGACCCGCTGCCCGCCGTCCTGGACGTCGACGCGCCGTACCGCCTCGAGCTGACCTGGCGCGGCGGCACGGTGACCTTCTCCGTCGACGGGATCGCGTGCCTGAGCTGGCACGACGACGGCACCGTCGGCGGGCCGGCGCGGCGCGGCGGCAGCATCGGGCTGCGGCAGATGGCCCCGCTCATCGCGGAGTACTCGGACCTGCGGATCGAGGCGCTGGCATGACCGCCGCAGCGCACCGGCCCGCCCCGGCGGCCCCCGCGGGCGCCCCGACCCGGCGCCGCGCTCCCGGGCCGACGAGCGCCGCCGGCTACCTCTCCGGCGCGACCGACCTCGTGCTGCGGGCGCTGGCGATCCAGGCGGTCTGGGTGCTGGGCACCCTCGCCGGCGGGATCGTGCTGGGCTGGGGCCCGGCGACCGCGGCCGCCGTCGACACCGCCGCCCGCGCCGCCCGCGGCGAGGTCTTCAGCCCCCGCCGCGCGGCCCTCGCCTGGCGGCGCGCCTTCTGGCGCAGCCAGGTGACGATGACCCTTCCCGGGCTGCTCGTGCTGCTGGCCCTGGCCACGCTCATCGCCCGGGACGCGCCGCTGCTGGCCACGGCCCCCGCCGCCGCGGCCGGTGCGGTCCTGGTGCTGTCGCTGCTGCACGTGCCCGGGATCGAGGAGCGCTACGACGTCCCCGTCACGCAGGTGCTGGGGCGCGCCGCCGTGCTGGCCCTGGCGCAGCTGCCGACCACCCTGATCCTCGCGGCGGCCCTCGCCCTGTGGGCCGCGATCTGCGGGGCCCTGCCCGGGCTCGTCCCCTTCCTCGGGGCGGCCGTCCCCCTCCTCATCGCCCAGCATCTCGTGGACCGGTCGCTGGACCGCAACGAGGACCTGCTGGCCCGCCGCAGCCCGTGACGGGCACGCCCGCACCCCGGGCCCCGGCGCCTCGCCGCCGTCGACCGACCTGACCCCCTGACCCTGCCCTGTCCGACACCGCCCGAACTCGACCCCGCACCTCCTCCCGGCCCCCGCGCCTCCGCGACGGGCCGCCCCACGAAAGGAACGACGATGTTCTCTCGACGCACCCTCCTGGCTGGAACCGCCCTCGGCGCCGGCGCCCTCGGACTGTCCGCCTGCGGCGGGGGCTCCGGCTCCGGCTCCGGCGAGCCGCTGACCACCCTGAAGATCATGGCCCCGCTGCTGTCGGAGACGGCGCCCGATCCCGAGGGGCAGCTCCACAAGGCCATCGAGGAGTTCGTGGGGATGCCGCTGGAGATCACCTGGGTCCCCAACTCCAGCTACGGCGACCGCGTCACCGTCACCATGGCCTCGGACAACATCCCCCACATCATGGTCCAGACCGGCAAGACCGCCGAGTTCGTGCAGACGGCGACCGCCGGAGGGTACTGGGACCTCACCGACATCCTCGCGGAGTACCCGAACCTCACCCCCGAGAACCCGGACGTCGCCCACGGCGCGAGCATCAACGGGAAGACCTACGGCGTGTTCCGCCTGCGCGACGCCATGCGCGCCTCGGTGATCCTGCGCAAGGACTGGCTCGCGAAGGTGGGCCTCGACGAGCCGGTGACCACGACGGACCTCGAGGAGATCGCCCGCGCCTTCACCGAGGAGGACCCGGCCGGCGACGGCTCGACCACCTACGGCCTGATCCTCCCGTCCTGGGGCGGGTACGGGAACAACGGCCCCTACGACCTGTGGGAGACCTGGCACGGCACCGCCAACGTGTGGAAGGAGGAGGGCGGGACGCTCTCGCCGGCATTCCTCGCCCCCGAGTTCATCGAGGCCAACATCTCCATGAAGGCGATCATCGACGCCGGGCACACCAACGCCGACTACGCGACGATGGACGCCGCCACCTGGAACGACCCCTTCGTCAAGGGCCAGGGCGGGATCATCGCCGATGTCAGCTCCCGCGGGAAGCAGCTGCTGAGCCTGTTCAAGGAGGCCGATCCCGAGGGCTACGGGGACAAGGTCACCATGGTCGGCAACCTCAAGAGCCCCGACGGGACGCTCTGGGCGCTGCCCACCCCGGGCTACGCCGGCTACCTCGCGATCCCCAAGAGCTCGGTGCAGACCGAGGAGCAGCTGGCCACGGTGCTCGGGGTGATGGACAAGCTCTCCTCCGAGGAGGGCCAGCGCCTGCTGAACAACGGCATCGAGGGCGTGAACTACGAGGTGGAGGACGGCATGAGCGTCCCCATCGAGTCGGAGGAGGGCTCCCTGGTCTCCAGCGACGTCTCCGCCTTCGCGCAGATCGGCACCCAGTCCAACGGCTACCTGGGCCTGAGCTCGAAGCCTGCGGGGGAGGCCGAGGCCGCCATGGAGGAGAAGCGCCAGGCGACCGCGGACTCGGATCTGGACAGCGCGGTGTTCAACCCCGGCGCGGCGTACGTCTCGGACGCCTACACGCAGAACGGCGCGATCCTCGACCAGATCGTCGTCGACGCGCGGCTGAAGTTCCTCGCCGGCCAGCTCGACGAGGCCGGCCTGACGTCGGAGCTGCAGCGCTGGACCGACAGCGGCGGCCAGCAGGTCATCGACGAGATGAACGAGCTGTACCAGGCCGGGGCCTGAGGTCCGCGGCCGATGACCATGACCACCACCCCCGCCCCGGACGTGCCGGTGGGCCTGGACGAGGCCCCCGTCGTCCCGCCGAAGCCGGCCCGGCGCCGGAGCCTCCTCAAGAGGCTGCGCCGGGCCCCCGTCCTGTACCTGATGCTGCTGCCGGGCCTGGCGTACTTCGCGATCTTCAAGTACGCCCCCATGTACGGCATCACCATCGCCTTCCAGAACTATCTGCCGTTCCTGGGCATGGGCGGCAGCCCGTGGGTGGGATTCGACCACTTCGTGCGCCTGTTCTCCGGGCCCGACTTCGGCCGGCTCCTGTCCAACACGCTGATCCTCGCGTTCCTGAACATCGTCATCGCGTTCCCGGCGCCGATCATCGTCGCGCTCATGCTCAACGAGCTGCGCAAGCAGATGCTCAAGAAGTTCATCCAGACCGCGATCTACATCCCGCACTTCCTGTCCTGGGCGATCGTCTCGGGCCTGACCTATCTGCTGTTCGCCCTGGACATCGGGCCCATCACGGTGCTGTTCAACGACGTGTTCGGCACCCGGGTGAACTTCCTGGCGGACCCGGACTGGTTCCGGCCGCTGATTATGGCGCAGACGCTGTGGAAGGGCACCGGCTGGGGCACGATCATCTACCTCGCGGCGCTCGCCGGGGTCGACAAGAACCTCTACGAGGCGGCGGAGCTCGACGGCGCGGGGCGCTTCCAGCAGATGCGCCACGTGACGATCCCGGCGATCACGCCGACGGTCATCATCATGCTGATCCTCAACATCGGGAACTTCCTCGACACGGGGTTCGAGCAGATCTACATGCTCACCAACTCGCTGAACCGCGAGGTCGCGGACGTGTTCGACACGTACGTCTACTTCATGGGCATCACCAACGGGGCCTACAGCTATTCCACGGCGATCGGCCTGTTCAAATCCGTGGTCGGCCTGATCCTCATCCTCGGGGCGAACTGGCTGGCCAAGCGGTTCACCCAGTCGTCGCTGTTCTAGGAGCCCCCGATGTCCTCTCGATTCGTCTCCCGGCAGGACAAGGTCTTCGACCTCGTCAACATCCTCGTGCTGCTCGGCTTCGCGACGCTCACGATCCTGCCGTTCCTGTACGTGCTGGCGGCCTCCTTCGCCACGGAGGTGGAGATCGCCTCCCGGCCCTTCTTCCTGTGGCCGAACGACCCGACGCTGGAAACCTACCGCTACATCTTCTCCACGGACACGTTCATCCGCTCCCTGCTGGTCACGATCGGCGTGACCGTGGTGGGCACGGCCGTCCAGATCACCATGACGCTGCTCATGGCCTACCCGCTGGCGGACCCGAACCTCGTGGGCCGCGGGCTGATCATGCGGCTGATCCTGTTCGCGATGCTCTTCTCGGGCGGCATGATCCCGATGTTCCTCGTGGTCAAGGGCCTGGGGCTGCTGGACTCGTACTGGGCGCTGATCCTGCCGCTGGCGATCAACCCCTTCAACCTCATCGTCATCCGCACCTTCTTCCAGCAGCTCCCCGGGGAGCTGCGGGAGGCCGCGGAGATCGACGGCGCGCACGAGTTCACCACCTTCTGGCGGATCATGCTGCCGCTGTCGAAGCCGGTGATCGCGACGTTCTCGCTGTTCTACGCGGTCGCGATCTGGAACGACTTCATGTCCCCGCTGCTGTACATCTCGGACTCCTCGAAGTGGACGCTGCAGATGTTCGTGCGCCAGGTGACGATCTCGACGGATCCGTCGACCACCATCGGCAACCTCGACCCGAACTACATCCCCCCGGCCGAGGGCCTGAAGTTCGCGGTGATCGTCATCGCGACGCTGCCGATCATGTGCATCTACCCCTTCCTCCAGAAGCACTTCGCCAAGGGCGTCATGATCGGCTCGGTCAAGGGCTGATCGACGAAGGCTCCGGCCGGAGCCGCCGCGAGGAACGAGCGGCGGCGCAGGCCGGTGCCGAGGAGATCAGCCGGTCCAGCAGGCTGATCGACGAGAGCCCTGGCCCCCAGAACTCCAGGTCCTGCCCCGTTTCGTGATGGGGGCGGAGCAGGGCCTGGACATCCCCGCCGCGGCCCGGACACCGTCAGCATCACCCCGGGCCGCGGCGGACCCCCACCCCACCCACCCCAGGAGCATCGACGATGACGTCCCTGACCCCCTCCTCCTCTACCTCCTCGTCCCACCCCCGCCCCGGCCGGCGGTCCGTGCTGCTCGGCATGGGCGTCGCCTCGCTCGGGGCGATGGTCGCCGCCCCGGCGGCGGCGGACGGCCCGACCCGCGGCGGCGGCACCGCCCTGCGCCTGGACTTCGGCCCCGGCGCGGTCGCCCCGGGCTTCCAGCAGGTCACCGCGCAGACCGCGTACAGCGCCGAGCGCGGCTTCGGCTTCGCGGACGTCGCCGGTCTCGCCGAGGCCGACCGCGGCGGGAAGGACCCGCTGCGCGGCGACTTCGTGACCGCGCACGGCGCGACCCTGCTGGTCGACCTCGCCCCGGGCGACTACCGCCTCGAGCTCACCGCCGGCGACCCGGACGGGACCGCGGACATCGCCGTGACGGCCGCGCAGATCGCGAAGATCGCCCCGACCGCCGCCGCGCAGGGCGAGATCCTCGAGCTGTCCTTCGAGCTGGCGCATGTCAGCGAGCAGCTCGCCCTCGAGATCGGCGGCACGGCCGCGCACCTGAGCTCCCTGGTGATCACCCCGCTGGCCCCGCGTCAGCGGGGCGGTCGGCCCACCGCGTTCCTCCTGGGCGATTCGACGATGCAGACGTACGACCCGTACTGGATGCCGCAGGCGGGCTGGGGCCAGTTCTTCGACCGCTTCACCACGGCGGGCCTGGCGGTGGACAACCGGTCCATCGGCGGCCGCTCCTCGCGCAGCTTCCTCGAGCAGGGCCGGCTGGACGAGGTGCTGCGCCTGATCCGCCCCGGGGACGTCGTGCTGGTGCAGTTCGGGCACAACGACGCCTCGTGGAACCGGCCCGAGCGCTACACCCCGCCGGCGGACTACCGCGAGTACCTGCGGCTGTACATCGAGGGCACCCGTCAGCGCGGCGGCGAGGCGATCGTGGTGACCCTGGTGAGCCGGCGCGACTACGACGCGGAGACCGGGCTGTTCCGGGTGAGCTTCCCCGAGTATGTCGAGGCGGCGATCTCGATCGCGCAGGAGATGGAGGCGCCGCTGGTGGACCTGTCCGCGAGCAGCCGGGCCTTCCTCGACGGCATCGGCCCGGACGCGGCGACGGACGTGTTCCTGCATGCCGCCCCGGGCATCTACCCGAACCGGCCGGCGGGCGTCACCGACAACACCCACTTCCAGGAGTACGGGGCGATCCAGATGGCCCGCCTCGTGGCCCGCGACGTCGCCGCGCTCGACCTGCCGATCTCCGACCGGATGGCGCTGCACGCCTCGGCCGGCGTGCCCGCCCCGGTCGGCGGCGTCGAGGCGACCGGCGCCTCGGCCTCGACCCTGGAGCTGAGCTGGCCGGCTGCGGCCGATGCCGACGTCTACCGGGTGCACCTCGCCCCGGTCGGGGAGGAGCCCGTGTTCGTCGGCGCGACCGCCGGCACGAGCTTCCAGGCCCGGGGCCTCGCCGAGGCGACCGAGCACGAGATCCGCGTCAGCGCGGCCAACGAGCACGGCGAGGGCGAGCTCGGCCCGGCGCTGCGGACCGCGACCGCCGAGGCCATCGCCCGGTTCGACCTGGGCCCGGCCGATGCCCCGCTCGCCGAGGGCTGGACCCGGGTGAGCGAGACGACGCGGTACGACGCGGCGCTGGGCCACGGCCTGCGCGGCGCCGAGGGCGCGATCTCCCGCGACCGCGGCGAGGAGGCCGGCGGCGCCGTCGCCCGGGACTTCGTGGCCCGCTTCGACGCCCCCTACGAGCTCGTCGTCGACCTCGCCGACGGCGCCTACACCCTGGTCGCGACCGTCGGCGACGCCCTCGGCTCGGCCCGCACCGAGCTGACGCCTGCCGGCGGCGAGACGGTCACCGTCGCGGTCGACTCGGGCTCCCGCGAGGTCGTCCTGCCCGCGCAGGTCGTCGGCGGGCAGCTGGTCCTCGGCATCGGCGGACGGACCGGCCACCTCAACGGCCTGACCATCACGCCGGCGTGACCGGACCGGCCCGCCCGGCGGCGCGGCCCGCCCGGTCCCAGCGCCCGTCCCTGCGGCTGCGGACGCCGCCCCCGACCCCGTCCGTGTCCCCTCGTCCACCCCTCCCGACACCCCACCCCTCGATGATCGGAGCAACGATGCACCCGAGCACCACCCCCTCCTCGCCCGCCGTCCCCGACTGCTCTCCCTGGTCCCGCATGCTGCGCCGCCCCGCGGCCCTGCTGCTGGCCCTCCCGCTCGCGCTCGGCACGGCCGGCATCGGCCTCGTGGAGTCCGCGGCGCCGGCATCGGCCGAGACCGCCCCCGCCGAGACCGCCGGCACCGCGACCCTCGCGCGCGACGCCGAGCGGCTGGACCGCGGAGCCGTCGCCGCCGTCACCGAGGACGGCGTGTTCCTGTCCTGGCGCCTGCTCGGGCACGAGCCGATGACCACGGGCTTCGTGATCTTCCGCGACGGCGAGCGGATCACCGACACGCCCATCACCGGTTCCACGAACCTGCTGGACGCCGAGGGCACGGCGGACTCCGTCTACCGCGTGGCCATCCAGAACGGGGCCAGCAGCCGCAGCCTCGTCTGGGCGAGCGAGGAGTTCTCCCCGTGGGCCCAGCAGTACCTGGACGTGCCCCTGGACCGGCCGGCGGACTTCACCGCCGCGGACGGGACGCAGCAGTCCTACCGCGCCAACGACACCATGACCGCGGACGTCGACGCCGACGGCGAGCTCGAGCTGGTCGTGAAGTGGGACCCGACGAACTCGCAGGACAACTCCCGCTCCGGCGTGACCGGGAACGTGTACTTCGACGCCTACGAGCTGGACGGCACGAAGCTGTGGCGCATCGACATGGGCGTGAACATCCGCGCCGGTGCCCACTACTCCCAGCCGCAGCTGTACGACTTCGACTCCGACGGCCGGGCCGAGATGATCGTCAAGACGGCCGACGGCACGGTCGACGGCGAGGGCACCGTGATCGGCGACCCGGACGCGGACTGGCGCAACAGCGAGGGCCGGGTGCTGGACGGGCCGGAGTTCCTCACCGTCTTCGACGGGCGCACCGGCGCCGCGATCGACACCATCGACTACGGCGTCCCCCGCGGGAACGTCTCGGACTGGGGCGACGGCTACGGCAACCGGGTGGACCGCTTCACCTCCGCCACCGCCTACCTCGACGGCGAGCACCCCACCGCCGTGTTCGGCCGCGGCTACTACACCCGCGCCACCCTCTGGGCCGTCGACTTCGACGGGCAGCACCTCTCCGAGCGCTGGCTGTTCGACTCCGACGACCCGGGCAACGGCGGCTACGCGGGCCAGGGCAACCACGGCATGATCACCGCCGACGTCGACGGCGACCAGAAGGACGAGATCGTCTACGGCTCGGCGACCATCGACGACGACGGCACCGGCCTGTACACCACCGGGCTGGGCCACGGCGACGCCCAGCACGTGGGCGACTTCGACCCCTCCCGCCCCGGGCTCGAGGTGTTCTCCGTGCACGAGTCGATGAGCGCGAGCGGCAACCTCGGCTCCACCTTCCGCGACGCCGCCACCGGCGAGGTGCTGTGGAGCGTCCCGGCGAACAAGGACACCGGGCGCGGGGCGATGGCCGACATCGACCCGTCCTCCCCGGGCGCCGAGGGCTGGAACGTCGGCTACAGCGCCGAGTGGAACTCGCCGGTCGGGTCGCTGCGGGCGGCCTCCGGCGAGGAGCTCGGCACTGAGATCCCGGCCGCGAACTTCGTCGCCCTGTGGGACGGCGACCTGCTCAGCGAGATCGTCGACCACGAGTTCGACTCCGGCCCGCGCACCGGCGTGCCGACCATCGCGAAGTGGGACCCGGAGTCCGGCCAGGCCGTGGAGATCCTCCGCGCCGAGGGCACCGTGACCAACAACGACACCAAGGGCAACCCGGCCCTGCAGGCCGACCTGCTCGGCGACTGGCGCGAGGAGCTGATCTACCGCACCGAGGACTCCTCGGCGCTGCGGATCTACACCACCACCGACGTCACCGAGCACCGCCTGCGCACCCTGCTGTCGGACTCGCAGTACCGCCTCGCGATCGCCTGGCAGCACACCTCCTACAACCAGCCCCCGCACACCAGCTACTTCCTGGGCGAGGGCATGGAGACCCCGGCGGCGCCGTCGCTGCGGTACACCACTCCCGCGCAGGGGGCGCAGCCGGTGCGCTGACCGTCCTCCCCGCGGGCGACCGCCCGTCGCCTCCCCGCCCGCAGCCCCCGTCCCCACCGCCTGGTTCTCGTCCCGAAGAGGTTCTCGATGCCGTCCGCCCTTCCCGCCACCCCGCTGACCTGGATCGACTCCGCTCCCGGTGACGTGCCCGTCCCGATCCAGTGGGGTGTGCCGTGGCCGCGCGGAGTCCTCGCCGAGGCCGCGCCGATGCAGCTGCGCGGCCCCGGCGAGGGCAGCGGCACCGCCGTGGACACGTGGGTGACGGCCCGCTGGCCCGACGGCTCGGTGAAGTGGACCGGGCATGCGGCGCTGGCCGAGGGAGCGGAGCAGCGCGAGCTCGTCCTCGCCGCCGACGGCGGCGGGGACGAGCCCGGGGCGGAGCGCCCGGGGAGCGTGCGCGTGCTCGAGGAGGACGGCGCGATCGTCGTCGACACGGGGGTCCTGCGGCTCGAGGTCGCCCCCGGCGAGGACGCCCCGATCCGCCGCCTGGTGGTCGACGGCCGCGAGGTCGGCGTCGCCGGGCGGATCGTCGCGAGCTCGGCCGCGAGCGCGCAGCCGCAGGCGCCGCGCCGCGAGCACACGGTCCGCACCACCGGCATCCGCGTCGAGCGGTCCGGGGCCGTGCAGGCCGTGCTGCGGCTGGAGGGGCACCACGAGGTCGACGGCGAGCAGGTGCTGCCGTTCGTGCTGCGCCTGTACGCGACCGCCGGCTCGACCCGGCTGCGGGCGGTCCACACGATCATCTGGGACGCCGACCCCGAGCGGCTGTTCCTCACCGCGCTGGGCCTTCGCCTGCAGGTGCCGATGCGGGCCGCCCTGCCCGACCGCCATGTGCGCCTGGCCGGCAGCGAGGGCGGCTTCCTCAGCGAGGCCGTGCAAGGCGTGACCGGCCTGCGCCGCGATCCGGGGGCGGAGGTCCGCGCCGCGCAGATCGCCGGGCGGCCCACCCCGCCGCAGGGCAGCTGGGCCCCGGAGGTCTCCCGGCGCCTGCACCGCGTCCCGGCCTGGGACGCGTGGACGCTGCGCCAGATCACCGCCGACGGGTACGGCGTCGCCAAGCGCACCGCCGCCGACCGGCCCTGGATCCCCGCGGGCGGCGGCACCCGCAGCCGCGGCTACGCGTACCTCGGCGACGTGCAGGGCGGCATCGGCCTGGGGCTGCGGGACTTCTGGAGGCTCGTGCCTACGCAGCTGGACGTCGCCGGCGCCCGCGGCGACCTCGCCGAGGTCACCGCGTGGATGTACGCCCCGAGCGCGGAGCCGATGGACCTGCGGTTCTACCACGACGGGCTGGGGCAGGAGACGTTCGCCGACCAGCTGGACGCCCTCGAGATCACCTACGAGGACTACGAGCCCGGCTTCGGCGACGCCCGCGGCATCGCCCGCACCCATGAGCTGAGCATCGACGCCTTCGCCGCGACCCCCTCGACCGATCACCTGGCCGAGCTGGCGGCGGCCACGTCCCTGCCCCCGCAGTTGTGCGCGCCCCCGTCGCGGCTGCGCGCCGCGCGGGTGCTGGGGACCTGGGACGTGGTGGACCGCTCCACGCCGCAGCGCGCCCGCATCGAGGACCGCCTGGACTTCCTGCGCGAGTTCTACCTGGGCCAGGTGGAGCAGCGCCGCTGGTACGGGTTCTGGGACTACGGCGACGTCATGCACACCTATGATCCGGACCGCCACCAGTGGCGCTACGACGTGGGCGGCTACGCCTGGGACAACTCCGAGCTGTCCCCGGACCTGTGGCTGTGGACGGACTTCCTGCGCAGCGGCGACGCCGGCGCGTACCGCCTGGCCGAGGCGATGACCCGCCACACCGGGGAGGTCGACCAGTACCACGTGGGCCGTTTCGCGGGCCTGGGCACCCGGCACAACGTGCAGCACTTCGGGTGCAGCGCCAAGCAGCTGCGGGTCTCCAGCGCCGTGTACCGCCGCCACTTCTACTATCTGACGGCCGATGAGCGCACCGGCGAGCTGCTGGACGAGGTCGCCTCCTCCGAGGAGGCGCTGCTGCGTGTGGATGCGACCCGCAAGGTCCGCTCCGACGTGTACGCCCCGGACCGCCGTGCCCTCGCGATCGGGCTGGGCACGGACCTCGGCGCCCTGCTGGGCGCCTGGCTGACGGCCTGGGAGCGGCACGGGGACGCGGCCGCGCACGAGAAGCTGCGGGCGGCGATGTCCGGCATCGGCCGCCTGCCCCAGGGGTTCTTCACCGGCGAGGCGCTGTGGGACCTGGACGCGCGGCGCTTCGCCGTGGACCGCGACCGGGTGCAGGTCTCGCACCTCGCCGCCGTGTTCGGGATGGTGGAGATCATCGCCGAGCTCACCGACCTCCTCGAGGACGAGGGCTTCACCGCCGCCTGGCACGAGTACTGCCGCTTCTACCTCGCCACCCCGGAGCAGCAGACGGAGCGCTTCGGCGCGCCGCTGCAGGGGATCTCCCTGGTGCCCGCCTACAGCCGTCTCCTGGCCGTGGTCGCCGCGGCCGAGGGGGACACGGCGCTGGCGCGCCGCGCCTGGGACGCCTTCCACGGCGGGCTCGACGACCAGCTCAACGGGAACGCCCTGGTCGCCCAGGAGGACTGGCGGCTGCGGCGGATCGACGGCCCCGGCGTCCTCGAGCCGGTGGACGAGGCCGCCTTCGTCTCCACGAACGATGCCGCCCAGTACGGCCTGGCCGCGATCGCGAACCTCGCGCTGATCGGCGATGATCTCCCCGAGAGCGCCGTGCCCGATGCGACCGCCGAGACCGCCGAGCCCGATGCGGCCGCCGAGCCCGAGGCGACCGCCGTGCCCGCCCTGACCTCGACGAAGGAGTCCTGATGACCGCCCCCGACCTCGCCCGCCTGCTGGAGACCACCGAGGCCCGCAGCGCCGGCCGCTGCTGCTTCCTGCTCCACGTGCGCCCCGAGAAGCTGCCCGAGTACGTCGAGGCCCACCAGCACGTGTGGGAGGAGATGCGCGAGGCGCTCACCGCCGCCGGCTGGCGCAACTACTCGCTGTTCCTGCGCGCCGAGGACGGCCTGGTCGTCGGCTATTTCGAGGCCGATGAGGTCGACGCCGCGCAGGAGGCCATCGGCCGCGCGGACGTGGCCCCGCGCTGGGAGGCCGCCATGGCCGAGTACTTCGCCCCCGGCCCGGACGGTGCGGCGGGGGAGAAGGAGATCCTGCCGCAGTACTTCTACCTGCCCTGACCCGGCTGCCTGTCCGGACCCGGCTGCCTGCCCTGACCCGGTGCCCCGCCCGGCGCCGGGAGGTCAGCGCACTGCAGGGGCCTCACGGGCCGGGACCAGGTAGGACACCGCCACCCGGCCGGTCGCCGGGTCGTGGGTGACCTCGGCCTCGACCTCGTAGACCTCGTGGATCAGCTGCGGGGTGAGCACCTGCGCCGGGGTGCCGGCCGCGACGGCGCGGCCCCGGTCCAGGACCAGCACCGCGTCGCAGAACATCGCCGCGAGGTTCAGGTCGTGGATCGCGACGATGCCCGTCACCTCGAGGGTCGAGACCAGGTGCAGCAGGTCCAGCTGGTGGCGGATGTCGAGGTGGTTGGTGGGCTCGTCCAGCAGCAGCTCGCGCGGCTCCTGGGCGAGGGCGCGGGCGATGTGGGCGCGCTGGCGCTCGCCGCCGGAGAGGGTGCGCCACAGGCGATCGGCCTTGTCCGTGAGGCCCACGCGGTCCAGGGCGGCACGGATCGCGGTCTCATCGGCCGCGGAGCCGCCGCCGAAGAGGCTGCGGTGCGGGGTGCGGCCCAGGCGCACCACGTCGTGCACGGTGATGTCGGTGTCGGTCTCGGCGTGCTGGGTGACCGCGGCGACCCGGCGGGCCACGGAGCGCCGGCCCTGCGCCTGGATGGGCTCGTCGTCCAGGAGGACCGTGCCCGCATCCGGCCGGGAGACGCCCTGCAGCAGGCGCAGCAGCGAGGACTTGCCCGAGCCGTTGGGGCCCAGCAGGCCGACGGTCTGGCCGGGCTGCGGGGCGAGGGTGACCCCGTCGACCACGAGCGCCCCGCCGCGACGCCACGAGACCCGGTCCGCGTGCAGGCTCATGCGCGCCTCCCGCGGCGCACCAGCAGCAGCACGAACACCGGCACGCCGACCAGCGCCGTGCCCACGCCCACGGGCAGCGGGGTGGGGGCGAAGGCCACCCGCGAGGCGGCGTCCACCCAGACCATGAAGATCGCGCCGAGCACGGCCGTGGCCGGGATGATCCGGGAGTGGCGCTGGCCGAACATGAGGCGTGCGGCATGCGGCAGGACGAGGCCCACGAAGCCGATCGCCCCGGCGACGCTCACCAGCGCCGCCGTGAGCAGGGCGGTCAGCACCAGCAGGATGACCCGGGTGCGGGTGACGTGGATGCCCAGGGAGGCGGCGACGTCCTCGCCGAAGGCGAAGGCGTCCAGGGCCCGCAGGAAGCACAGGGCGATCCCGGTGCCCAGGGCGGCGACCGCCGCCGTGAGCCGCACATCGTCCCAGCGCATGCCCTCCAGGGAGCCCAGCAGCCAGAACATCACCCCGCGGGTCTCGTCGGAGTCCGCGAAGGCGAAGATCACCAGGGAGGTCAGCGCCGAGAACAGCTGGGTGCCGGCCACGCCCGCCAGCACGATGCTGCCGGTGCCGGCGCCGGAGTAGCGCGCCAGCAGCAGCACGAAGCCGAAGGCGAGCAGCGCCCCCACGAACGCCCCGCCGGAGAGGCCCACGGCCGCGCCGCCGAGTCCCAGCACCCCGACGAGCACGGCGCCGGTCGAGGCCCCGGAGGAGACGCCGAGGATGAACGGGTCCGCCAGCGGATTGCGCAGCAGGGACTGCAGGATCGCCCCGCACAGTCCCAGCCCCGCACCGCAGGAGGCGGCGACCAGGGCGCGCGGCAGGCGCTCCTGCCAGACGATCGCGTCCTCGGAGACGCGCACCGGGATCTGCGTCAGCCCCAGGTGGTTGGTGACGACGTCGCGGACGTTGACCAGGGAGACATCGGCCGGCCCCAGCGTGATGGCGGTGCCCACCGAGGCGAGGAACACGAGCACGCCCGCGACCAGCAGTCCTGCCATCAGCGCGATGCGCCGCCCGCGGCCGGAGGGGTGCTCGAGGGACGGGGTCGCCGCGCGGACGGGGCGGCGGGCGGCGAGGTCAGCGGGCACCGGAGGCGCAATCGCCGGACTCGCGGGCCCAGGCCTGGATCTTCTCGAGGCCGTCGACGTAGCGGATGCTGGGGTTCATCTCCGCGCCGTGCAGGGCGATGTAGCAGCCGTTGCGGACGGCGGGCAGGGTGCTGGTCAGCGGGTCGTCCTCGAGGAAGGCGATCTTGTCCTCGAGCTTGTCGCCGGGGAAGCGGTCGCGCTGCAGGTCGCCGAGCACGAGGATCTGCGGGCCCTGCTCGACCACGGACTCCCAGCCCACGGCGGGCCAGTCGTCGGGGACGTCCGCGTAGACGTTCACCATGCCGGTCTGGTCGGCCAGATACGAGGGGGCTCCGAAGCCGCCGGCGATGTAGGGGGTGCGGGTGTCGGCGAACCAGAACATGACCCGGGCGCCGCCGAGGTCCACGCCCTCGAGGGCGGCGGTGCGGCGCTCCTCGAGCTGCGCGATGAGCTGCTCCCCGCGCTCGGGGACGTCGAAGATCGCGGCCATGTCGCGGATCTCCTGGTAGAGCGGGTCGACGGTCAGCGGCACGGTGCGGGTGCCGCCGCCGTTGATGCTCATCGCGCCCTCACAGTCGGTGGGGGAGAGGTAGGAGCCGATGCCCGTCTCCGCGAGCCGGTCGCGGGTGACGACGCCGCCCTCCTGGTTGTAGTGGCGCCCGAAGGAGGCGGTCACGAAGTCCGGATCGGCGCCCAGCAGCACCTCGTAGGTGGGGGCGTTGTCGGCCAGGCGCGGGACGTCCGCGTTCTCGTCGGCGAGGTCCTCGAGGATCGGGTCGGTCCAGGAGGCGGTGCCGACGACGTGGTCCTGCAGGCCCAGGGACAGCAGGATCTCCGTGGAGTTCTGGTCGAGGGAGACCACGCGGGCCGGGGCGCTCTCGACGGTGACCTCGCGCCCGCAGTTCTCGATCGTGAGCGGGTACTGGGTGGTCCCTTCGGCCTGGGCGGCCGCGGTCGGCTCCTCGATCACCTCCGAGGCGCCGCATCCCGTGAGCATCAGGGCGGCGAGGGCCACGGCGGCCAGGGCGGAGGAGACCTTCACGGTCGGCACGCCGGTCATCGTTCTCACTTCTCGAGGGGGGCGAGGGACATCGGAGGAAGGGTAGCCTTCCCTGCCCTCGCTGTCCTGCCGCTGTGCCGGGGCTCACCGGCCGATGCCCCCGTCAGGACCCTGCCGCGGGGGTCGCTCTGCCGGGAGGTAGCCGAGGGGACGGCGCGTCGGGCCTGGTCAGGCGGTGATCGCTCGGAGCTCCGGGTCCACCGGATGCCGCGGGGGCCGGCCGTCCACGATGCGGGCGAGGTCCTCCAGGGCCATCTGCGCCATGCGGTGCAGCTCGTTGCCGAGCGATCCCGCGATGTGCGGGGTGATCTCCACCGTCGGCACGTCCCACAGCGGGTCCTCGGGGCCGAGCGCGTCGTGCACGTCGAGCACGGCGCTGATGCGGCCGGAGACCAGCTCCTCGCGCAGGGCGTCCTCGTCCACGAGGGCCGGCCGCGCGGTGTTGATGAAGGTCGCGCCGTCGGGCATGCGGGCCAGCAGCTCGCGCGTGATCATGCCGCGGGTGGAGGGGACGTCCGGGGCGTGCAGGCTGACCACGTCGCTGCGGGAGAACAGCTCGGGCAGCGTGACGTGCTCGGCGCCGAGCGCCGCGGCGTCCTCCGCGGTGACGTACGGGTCGGCGATGAGCACCTGCAGGTCGAAGGGGCGCAGCAGCTCGGCGACCAGCCGGCCGATCCGCGAGGCGCCGATCAGGCCGACGACGGCGCCGTAGTTCCCGCCGCCGGTGTCGGTGCGCCAGGCGGCGGTCGTGCCGCGGCCGCGGCGGTGCTCGGCGGCGCGGGCCAGGCGGTGCTTGCCGGCCAGCAGGATCTGGGCGAGGGAGTACTCGGCCACCGGCACGGCGTTGGCCTGCGCCGCGGTGGTCGCCACGAAGCCCTCCCGATCCCAGGCCTCCGGGCCGAGCACATGCTGCGTGGACCCGGCGGTGTGGACGACGGCGCGCAGGCGCGGCATCCGCGCGAGCGCCGCGGCGTCCACGCGCGGGGCGCCCCAGCCGGTCACGAGGATCTCGACGCGTGCGAGCTCCGCCGGCGGGACGTCGGCGAGGTCCGCGACCGCATCGGGCCGCAGCAGGTCCACCAGCTCCTCGAGCCGCGCGCGCTGCGCCGGGGTCATCAGCTGCGCGGGCAGGCCCCGGCTCATGGCCAGCAGGGCCGACGGGCGTGCGGGGGAGGGAGCGTGCGACATCGGATGCGGTCCTCTGCGCCGGGGCCCACGGCGCGGTCAGGAGGTGCGGGGCAGGGCCACGGGGCAGAGTACCGCGCACCGGGGCCGGGCGGGCGGTCCTCGCGCGGGTGCGCGGCGAACGGCTGTCGCCGGGGGCGGGCCGCCTGGGTACCATCGAGGCATGCCTGCCGATCGACCGAGCACGATGGTCCAGGACTACCTCAAGGTCATCTGGGGAGCCCAGGAGTGGGACGGCGGTTCCATCACCACCAGCGAGATCGCCGAGATGCTCTCGGTGACCCCGTCCTCGGTCTCCGGCAACCTCAAGCGGCTGGCCCGCGACGGGCTCATCGAGTACGAGCCCTACGGCGCGATCGAGCTCAGCGCGCAGGGTCGTGCCGAGGCCGTGCGCATGGTGCGTCGGCACCGCCTGCTGGAGACCTACCTCGTCGCGCGGCTCGGCTACGGCTGGGACGAGGTGCACGAGGAGGCCGACCAGCTCGAGCACTCCATCTCCGACCGCCTGCTGGCACGCATGGATGCCGATCTCGGCCATCCGCGCACCGACCCGCACGGCGACCCGATCCCCGCGCCGGACGGCAGCGTCGCCCGCCCCGATGCCGGTCGCCTCAGCGACCTCGGCGAGGGCCGGTGCGGCCGCATCGCCCGGATCTCCGACCGGGACCCGGGTCTGCTGCGCTATCTCGACGCCCGCGGCATCGGCCTGGGCACGCACCTCCACGTGGACGCCCGCTCCGAGGCCGCCGGTGTGCTGGCCGTCTCCTGGGACGTGGAGGCGGAGCATCGGGAGCTGGACCTCTCCCTGGTGGCGGCCGAGGCCATGCGCATCGCCCCCGACGAGCACGCCCGCGGCTGACGCCGCGTCCCCCTCTCCGGCGTCCGCCCCCTCCGTCCGGAGCCCGGTCCCACCGTCCGGGGTCCGGAGCCAGGCGCCCGGAGCCCGACTCCCTCGTGTGAAGGACCTGTGAAGACCCGTAGGAGGAAATGCAAAGACGCTTCCCTGTAATGGTCAAGGATTCGTAAAGTCGCGCCATCGCATCGGGGTGGTGCGGGTCACGTCCACAAGGGGGAATCATGGGTACGAGCAGGTCAGGAAACGGGTGGGGGCGACGCGCGGCGGCCGTGGGGGCGGCCGTCGCGCTGTGCGGCGCAGGGCTGGTCGGCTGCGGGCCGACGCAGGATCCGGGCGAGGACCCGGGCGGGCCGGCCGACCCGGCCGATCCGGCCGATCCGGCCGATCCGGCCGACCCGGGCGGGCCGACCGGGGGCGAGGATCCGGCGCAGCCGGTCGCCGTGCCGGCGGGCTGGGAGGGGACGCTCCTCGGCACCCCGGGTCTTCCGCCCGCGGAGGGCGAGGCGACCGAGATGGTGATCGCCCGCGTGCTGTACGACGGCAGCACCGCCCTGGACGCCGAGGGGGCCGCCGCCCTCGGCGATGCGGGGGAGCTGGAGTACTTCGGCCTCGTCTACGACCTCGTGTGCGAGACGGGCACGGAGCTGGGCGGGGAGCCCGCGACATGCGTGGGGACCGCCGGCAACGGGCAGCAGATCCCCGTGCGGGTCTCGGTCGTGACCGGCCTGTTCGAGCATCCGCTGCAGCTCACGCAGATCGGCGGGAGGATCGACGCGCTGCCCGAGCGCACGAGCTTCCCCGCGGGCGCGCCGGTCGTCTGGGGCCCCGTGGCCGCCGAGCATCCGGAGATGGACGAGCTCACCGGCGAGGACGCCGAGCACGCCCTGGTCTGGGGCCTGCAGATGAGCCAGCACCGGGACGGGGACCCGGAGTTCTCGGTGGAGACCGACTGCGCGCTCAGCGAGGACCACCGCTTCGCCCGCTGCACGGCGGAGCCCGCGGACGCCGAGGACGAGAGCGTCCCGGGCACCTGGTTCGGCAGCGCCCAGTACGGGGCGGACGGCGGCACCTGGTTCGTGTTCGGGCGCGAGGGCTGACCGGCCGCCTCAGGCGATCGGCGCGGGGACCCGGTCCTGCGGCGCCGAGTCGGCATCGGCCGCGGGGCGGCGGAACGGGGCGCCCAGCGTCGGCAGGATCTCGTGGCGGTGGGCGCCGAGGAACCAGGCGGCGACGACCACCTGCACGGCGCTGAGGATGTAGCGGCCCTCCGTGCCGGTCACGGCGAACTGCAGGGCGAACAGCGTCAGCAGGGCGATCGCGCTGGCCCGGTGGAACCGCAGGGCCAGCAGGATCGCCACGCCCATCACCGTCTGTGTCGCGGTGAGGACGAACTCCTCGACCTGGCGGGCATCCAGGCCCAGGTCCGTGCCGCCGCCGCCCGCGAGATGCGCCAGCGGCAGCGAGCCCACCAGCAGGCTCCACTGGTTGATCTTGGAGGCGATGAGCGTCGTGATCGCCGCGGCTCCCAGCCCGCGCAGGGCGAAGAGGATCGCGATGATGAACTCCGGCGCCTCCGAGGCCAGCGGTGCGAGCCACTGCACGAGCACGTAGCTGTCGATGCCGAGGCTCGTGCCCGAGGCGACCAGGGCGTCCGCGAAGGGCTCCGCGCTGGCGAGGATCACCGCGGCCGAGGCGACGAACAGCCCGATCACGGTGGCGCGGCGGGAGCGATGCGGCAGCTCCACGATGAGCGCGGCGGCCCCGACGAACTCCTCCTCGCCGTCGTCGGGCGCCTGGCCCGCACGCCACAGGTAGGCGATGAAGACCGCGATCAGCGCGATGCCGAACCACACGGGGATCCGGCCCATCAGCGGGATCGCGAAGGCGACCACGGCGAGGATCGCGAGGAAGCCGAGGTCCAGGCGGCTGGCCGCGGGAAGCTGCAGGAACGCTGGTCCGCGCCCGATGCCGGCGCCGCCGCGGGAGGCCCCGCCGCCACGGGAGTTCCCGCCGCCGCGGGAGGCTCCGGCGGCGCGGCGGGCCGCCCCGAGCGCGACCAGCGCCACCAGCGGCCAGCCCAGCCCCAGCAGCAGACGGTTCGAGCCGGTCATGTTGGCGGCGGCGAACTGCTCGTATGCCGGGTCGGAGCCGGAGCGGAAGGCGTAGTAGAGGTCCACCGCGTACTCCGGCAGCACGGCGATCAGGGCCAGGATGGCGATCGCGAGGGCGCCGGAGATGTCCTTCTGCGCGGCCTCCGCCGCCCAGGCCAGGACGAAGGAGGCGGCGACCACGGCCGCTCCGAAGACCACCAGGTCGAGCACGGGATGCGGGGCGAGCCCCGTGATGCGCAGGACGAGCGCGGGGGAGGCGACCGCCAGGCAGAGCAGGAGGCGGCGGAGGAGCGCAGCGGGCACGTCGGTCCTTCGGTCATGACGGCACCTCGACGGGGAGGGCCCGTCGGCGGGCGGGCCGGAGGCGGGCCGGCCCGTCCGAGCGGCGGCCGGTTCCTCCGCGGATCACCGTTCCAGCAGGTCACAGCATGTGTCCAGGGACTGTGCAGAGTTGGGCGCGCCTGATCCCGCACTACGGTGAGGTGCGGCACGGCCTTGCCGTGCGCCCGCCGGACGCCTAGGCTTCTACAACGTTGCACATCGTGTCGGCGCACCGCCCGTGCGGCCGCGCCGGCGGCCCGCGCGCGAGCCGCCGCACCGACCTCCCCACACCGTCGTCCAGAGAGGCCTCTCCATGTCGTCCCCCGCACCCGCCCGCGTCGTCGTCGACCTCGACCTTCCCGGCCCCATTATCAACCGCCACGTCTACGGGCACTTCGCCGAGCACCTGGGCCGGTGCATCTACGGCGGGTTCTTCGTGGGCGAGGACTCCGACATCCCCAACACCCGGGGGATCCGGGACGATGTCGTCGCGGCGCTGCGGGCGCTGGACATCCCCAACCTGCGCTGGCCCGGGGGCTGCTTCGCCGATGAGTACCACTGGAAGGACGGCATCGGCCCGCGCGAGCAGCGGCCGCGGATGGTGAACTCCCACTGGGGCGATGTGGTCGAGGACAACTCCTTCGGCACGCACGAGTTCATGGACCTGGTGGAGCTGCTGGGCACCGAGGCGTATGTCAACGGCAACGTCGGCTCCGGGACGGTGCAGGAGATGTCGGAGTGGATCGAGTACCTCACCCGCGATGACGACTCCCCGATGGCGGCGCTGCGCCGTGCCAACGGGCGGGACGAGCCGTGGAAGGTGCCGTTCTTCGGGATCGGCAACGAGACGTGGGGCTGCGGCGGGAATATGCGGGCGGACGAGTACGCGGCCCTGGCCCGTCAGTACTCGACCTTCGTGCGCGACCATGCCGGCAACACGGTCACCCGCATCGCCGCCGGCGCCAACATCGACGACTACGACTGGACCGAGGCGCTCATGCAGGGCGCCGGCTCGCCCGGGTTCTCCTACCAGGCCATCTCCCTGCACTACTACACCCACACCGGGCCGTGGGAGGACAAGGGCTCCGCCACCGAGTTCAGCGAGGAGGAGTGGTACCTCGCCCTCGCGCGCGCGGCCCGCGCCGAGGAGCTCGTGGCCCGCCACGCCACGATCATGGACAAGCACGACCCCGAGAAGAAGGTCGGGCTGGTCTTCGACGAGTGGGGCACCTGGTGGAACGTGGAGCCCGGCACCAACCCCGGCTTCCTGTACCAGCAGAACACCGTCCGCGACGCCCTGGTGGCGAGCCTCCACTTCGACGGCTTCCACCGCCACGCGGACCGCCTGCTCATGGCGAACATCGCCCAGACCGTCAACGTGCTGCAGGCGATGATCCTCACCGATCCCGACTCCGGCGCCCTGGTCCTCACCCCGACCTACCACGTCTTCGCGATGAACAAGGGGCACCAGGATGCGGCCTCGCTCGCGGCGCACGTGCTGCTGGAGGAGGAGCCGCGCGTGGTCGACGGCCGCGCCCTGCCGGCGATCTCCGCCTCGGCCTCGACCAAGGAGGGCACCGCCCTGGTGTCGCTGTCCCACCTCGACGCCTCCGCGCCGCGCACTGTGGTGCTGGACCTGCGCGGCCGCGAGGTCGCCGGGTTCAGCGCCCGCGTCCTGACCGGCGAGGGCACGGCCGCGCACAACACGCCCGAGCAGCCCGAGGCCGTCGCGCCCGTGGCCCTCGAGGACGTGCGCCCGCACGAGCGCGGCCTCGAGATCGTCCTGCCGCCGCACTCCTTCACGACCGTGGAGCTGCAGCTGGCCTGATCCGCGGCGGCGCGCCGGCGACGGCGCGCCCTCCGCACGGCGTCCCCCGGACGACCCGCACGACGGGGTCGCCGCGGCGCGTCGCCTGCCCTCGGGGCAGGTGGCGCCCCGCGGCGGCCCCGTCGCGCATGTCCGGGCATGCCCTCGCTCCCCGGTCCTCGGGGCGAGATCCTCTTGTGACCCGGACTGGCTGGACACCTCTTATGGCAAGGGTTAGGTTAAGGGATGTCGCGATCGGCGGGCAGAGGAGCCCGCGCCCCCGGGACGAGCCGGGAACGGAGATCGCGCCCCGACGAAAGGCACGATGATGAGCCGTACCCGTTCCACATCCCCGATCTCCCGGACCGTCTCGCGCCGCAGCCTGCTCGCCGGAGCCGGCGCGGCCGGCGCCGGCCTCGGACTGGCCGCCTGCGGCGGCGGCTCCGGAGGCGACGGCGGGACCCCGGAGTCCGACCCGGACCACAAGGACCTGGTCATGACCGTCTGGGGAGGCGAGGCCGACAAGATCGCCTACCAGGCGCGCGTGGACCTGGCGAAGGAGAAGTTCCCCGACTACACGATCACGCTGCAGCTGATCCCCTCGGAGAACTACGAGCAGAAGGTCCAGACGATGATCTCGTCCAAGACCGGCCCGGACATCATGCAGGTCGCCGAGAACGTCAACGTCTACTCCTCGAAGCAGCAGCTGGTGCCGCTGGACGACTACATCTCCGCCGCCGGTCTGGACATGGCCGCGACCTTCGGGCCCGTCGGCGAGAACTACCGGTGGGACGGGAAGACCTACGGCATCCCGGACCGCTCGGGCGCCATGGTCCTCTACTACAACAAGGACCTCTTCGACGCCGCCGGCATCGAGTACCCCACTGCGGACTGGGACTGGGACACCTTCCTCGACGCGGCGAAGGCGCTCACCGACCCGGCCAAGGGCCAGTTCGGCTACGGCGGCGTGGGATGGTGGCCGCAGTGGTTCTCGCTGGTCGCCCAGAACGGCGGCGCGGTGCTGGATCCCGAGACCGGCGCGCCCAGCGTGAACTCCCCGGAGGCCGTCGAGGCGCTGCAGTGGGCCCAGGACCTCTACTTCACCCACAAGGTCGCCCCGACGGCGGTGGACTACTCCAACATGGGCCCCGAGATGGGGGCCGACGGAGCCTTCCAGCAGGGCCTGGTGGCCATGAACTCCACCGGCTTCTGGGCGGTGGGCGGCAACGCCGGCATCGAGGGCCTGAACTGGGACATCGCCCCGTTCTTCCACGGGAAGGAGAAGGCCGTCAGCGCCTTCGGCTCCGCCCTGGTGATCCCGACCGCGGCGAAGAACCCCCAGGCATCCTTCGAGATCATCCAGTTCCTCACCTCCGCCGAGGGCCAGACCCCGATCGCGGACCTCGGCCAGGACGTCCCGGCGAACCTCGAGCTGCAGGGCAGCGACGCCTTCCTGGACCCGGAGTGGCTCGAGGCCGATGCGAACCTCGAGGCGTTCCCCGAGTCCGCGGACATGATCTTCACGCCGAAGTTCATCCCCGAGTGGAACGAGATGCAGAAGTCCGTCGACGACGCCATGGCCTCCTTCTGGCTGGGCGAGTCCGACGCGAAGACCACGGCGGACGACCTCCAGAGCCGCCTCGAGCGCGTCATCAAGCCCAGCGAGTGATGCCGTCGTGACCGTCGTCGATGCCGCCGCCGTGCCGGGCCGGGGAACCGTCCCCGGCCCGGCGGGCCGCCCGCCCCGCGCGAAGATGCCCCCGCATCGCCGCAAGGAGGCGCTGCTGTTCTACCTGTTCATCTCTCCCTGGGTGATCGGGTTCCTGGCCTTCCTGCTGGGGCCGATGATCTTCTCGATCTACCTCTCCTTCACGGAATGGGACTCCTTCACGCCGCCGCGCTGGGTGGGGCTGGAGAACTACATCACCCTGCTCACCGACGACCCGATCTTCTGGAAGGTCATGGGGAACACCGCGTACTACGCGATCATCTCCGTGCCGCTGGGGATGGCGGTCTCGCTGTTCATCGCGAACCTCCTCAACAAGAAGGTGCGGTTCCGCAAGCTCTTCCGGACCCTCGTCTACCTGCCCCACCTCATCCCCATCGTGGCCGTCGCGCTCATCTTCCAGATGGTGTTCGCCCCCGGGGCGGGCCCGCTGAACCAGGCGCTCTCGCTGGTGGGGATCACCGGCCCGAACTGGCTCATGGACTCCGCCTGGGTCAAGCCCGCCCTCATCCTCATGTCGCTGTGGCAGGCCGGCGGCGGCACGATCCTGCTGCTGGCCGGCATGAACGGCATCCCCAAGGAGCTGTACGAGGCCGCGGAGATCGACGGCGCCTCCTCGATGCGCCAGTTCTGGTCCGTCACCTTCCCGCAGCTGACGCCGGTGATCTTCTTCAACCTCATCATGGGCATCATCGGCTCGTTCCAGGTGTTCGCGCAGGTCTTCATCCTCACCGGCGGCGGCCCCGACAATGCGAGCCAGATGGCCGTGCCGATGCTGTTCGACGAGGCGTTCCGCTTCTACCACATGGGCTACGGCTCGGCGATCGCCTGGATCCTGTTCGTCGTCATCATGGCCTTCACCGCCCTCGCCTTCGCGACCTCCGGCCGCTGGGTGTTCTACGAGTCGGAGGTGCGCTCATGAGCTCCCGCAAACCCGTCATGCACGCATTCCGGTCCGGGCCGGGGACCTACGGCCTGCTGGTGATCCTCTCGGCGATCTTCATGGTGCCGCTGGTGTTCGTCATCTCCATCGCCCTGTCCTCGGACTCCACGGTCTCCACCGGACAGCTGACGATCCTCCCGCGCGACTGGCGGTTCGACAACTTCGTGCGGATCTTCCAGACCAGCCTCCCGGTCGGCAGCTTCATCGTGAACTCGGTGATCATCTCGGTGACCTCGGCCATCGGCCAGGTGCTCTCGAGCTCGCTGGTCGGCTACGCCTTCGCGCGCCTGCGCGCCCCGGGGAAGAAGGCCCTGTTCCTCATCGTCATCGCGACGATGATGATCCCCGCCCAGATCACGATGATCCCGCAGTTCTGGATCTTCAGCGAGCTGGGCTGGGTGGACACGTTCCTGCCGCTGATCGTGCCGCAGTTCTTCTCCAACGCCTTCAACATCTTCCTGGTGCGCCAGTTCGTCACCCGCATCCCCTACGAGATGGACGAGGCCGCCTCGATCGACGGGCTGGGCTACTTCGGCATCTATGCGCGCCTGGTGCTGCCGCTCATGGCGCCGATCCTCATCGCCATCGCGATCTTCACCCTCACCGCGGCGTGGGGCGACTTCATGGGCCCGCTGATCTACATCAACAGCGAGGACAAGATGCCGCTCGCGCTCGGCGTGCAGTACCTGACCTCGACGAGCCAGGAGCTGCAGACCCCGCCGTGGAACCTCATCATGGTCGGCTCGATCTTCCTGTCGCTGCCGATGATCATCATCTACTACTTCGGACAGAGATACATGTACGAGATGAACCTGTCGGCCGGCAGCGCGGGGGTCAAGTGATGACCGCGCTGAGCCTCTCCGCGGGGCGCCTGGGCCTCGACGGCACGCCGTCGATCCTCCTGTGCTCCTCGGTCTTCCCCTTCCGCATCCCCTCCGATCAATGGGCCCACCGCCTGCGCCGGGTGCGCGAGTCCGGCTACCGGATGGTGGACCTGTACGTGCACTGGGGCTTCCACGAGGAGGTGGAGGGCAGCATCGACCTCACCTCCCCGGAACGGGACCTGCGGCGCTTCCTGGACCTCGCGGCCGCGGAGGGACTGCTGGTCATGGCCCGCCCGGGGCCCTACATCTGCTCCGAGACCGACGGCGGCGGCCTGCCCTGGTGGCTGCACGGCCGCGGCATCGCGGTGCGCACCATGGACCCCGACTACCTCGAGGCGGTGGGCCGCTGGTACGACGCGGTGATGCCGGTCCTCGCCGCCGCCCAGACCACCCGCGGCGGGCCCGTCGCCCTGGTGCAGATCGAGAACGAGCTGGACTTCTTCGACTGCCCGGACCCGGCCGCCTACCAGGCCTGGCTCGCCGAGCGGACCCGGGGAGCCGGCATCGAGGTGCCGATCATCGCGTGCGCCGGGCAGGGCGACCTGCACGGCGCGAGCGGAGACGTCGAGGGCGTGGTGCCCACCGTGAACCTGTACCCCTCGGACGAGTCCACGAGCTTCGACGCGGAGGCCCGCCACTACGCGGAGGAGCTGTCCTCGCGCGATCTCCCCCTGCTGGTCACCGAGACCAACCGGATGCACCGCACCCTGCGCCGGGAGATCCTCGCCGGCGCACGGCTGGTCGCGCCGTACCTGCAGACCTCCGGGTTCAACCACCTGCTGCTGCCCTCGGCCGGGAACTGGGGCGACCCCGGCAACCTCATGACCCACGACTACGACTTCGGCGGCTACATCGGCCCCGACGGCCGTCGCCGCCCCGAGTACGACGAGGCCGTGCGGCTGACCCGCACCCTGGAGGCCTGGGGCGAGCGCCTGGCCGCCGCCGCGCCGGTCCCGCTCGAGCAGGCCGGGGTGCAGGGCATCGACGCGGGCGGTGCGCTGGCCCTGCCCGGCGGCGGCCACGTCATCGGCCCCGCCGAGGTCCACGGCCGCGACGCCGAGGTGCGGATCCTCCCCGCCGCCGGCACCGGCCATGAGGCCCATGCGCTGTCCGCACGCGTTCCCGCGGGAACGTGCCCGTTCTGGGCCCTGGACGTGCCGCTGGCGCCCTGGGGCGCGCAGGGCACGATCCGGATGGCCACCGCCGAGCTCGTGGCCGTGCACCGGGGCGCGGACGGCGCGCTCGCCCTCCGCTTCGAGGGGCCGGCCGATGCCCGCGTCCTGCTGGAGACCCCCGAGGGGACGCTGGATCTCGCCGGCCACGGCGAGGCCGAGTCCGGCACGGTGCGGGTCGCCCTCGCGCCCGTGCCGGAGGGCGTCGCCGATCCGGAGCCTGCCCGCCGCACGCCCGCGCTCGAGGTCGCCGCGCTGCCCGAGCCGACGGCCGCCGCCGGGACCGCCGTCGCCGGCGAGGCCTTCCGTGCCGTGCCGAGCACCGAGGAGCTGGGCCTGCGCGACGGCCGCCTGCGCGCCGACCTTCGCCTTCCCGCCGGAACCCGGGAGCTGCTGCTGCGGGGAGCCGCCGATGTGATCCGCCTGATCGCAGGCGGCGAGGACCGCGGGGTGCACGTCCCGCACGGAGCACCGGTCTCCCTCCTGCCGGCCTCCGGTGCTCTCGATACTTCCGGTGCTCCCGATGCCGCCGATGCCTCTGGCGCCGCAGATGCCTCCGACGAGGTCTCGGGGGAGGTCTCGATCATCGCCGAGACCTGGGGGCGCGCGAACTTCGACGACGCCCGCCGCCCGGCCCTCGCCCTCGGGGCGGGGCGCGGCATCGGCACCGCGCACGCCGTGGTCGACGCCCAGGACGTCACCGACACATGGCGCGTGCGCCGCCTCCCGGATCGTCGTGCCGGCGGCGCCGACCAGGCCCAGGAGCCGCTGCGGCCGCTGGGCGGCTGGTCGAGCCCCCGGCTCGGCGAGGACGCGGTCTACGTGCGGGAGCTGCCGCTGCCGGCGCAGGGGCACGCCCTGCTGCGCCTGCACGGCCTGAGCCGTCCCGTGCACGTGAGCATCGACGGCGGCCCGGAGCGACGTCTCGCCCCCGGTGACCCCGTGCTCGAGCTCGGAGCCGCCGAGGACGCCGGGACGACGGAGGACGCCGGGACGACGGAGGACGCCGGGACGCCGGCCGGCATCGGCCGCGGCTCCGGGACCTCGGGCGGGGCCGCCGGCGCCGTCGAGGTCGCGATCCGCGCCCCGCACGTCCCGGACGGCTTCGTCCGCCGCGCCGAGCTGCTCACCGCCCTGGCGCCCGGGGTGCGCGGCGTGCGCCTGCTCCCGCGCGAGGAGCTCACCGCCCTCATCGGCGCCGAGCGGGAGCGGACATCGGCCGCCTTCCCGCTGACCGTCCCCGCCGGCGGGGCGCTGCAGGTCCGCCTGCGCTCGGACCGTGCTCCCGGAGCCGGGGTGCAGCTCGACCTCGAGGGCACCGACGTGCAGGTCACCGTCGTGGCCGGCGGTCGGGCCGTCTCCCGGCACGTGCTCGGCGCCCCGGCCGTCGCCGGCGGGGACGCCGGACGCTCGTGGATCCCCGCCTCGTACCTGCCGTCCGCGGATCCCGTCGTGGACCTCCTCGTCGAGCCGCTGGATGCGGGAGGAGGTATCTTCGGGGGCGCGAGCTGGTCCGACGCCCTCAGCTGAGCGGCGACCGGCCGCCGCACGTCCGGAGGGGAGCGATGGCAACGAAGACGTCCAAGGACATCCGCAACGAGAGCAGGTTCATGGTCCTGCGCTCGGTCTACGCCGGCGGGACGGTCACGCGCGCCCAGGTCGCCGCGGAGACCGCCTTGAGCCCCGCCACCGTCGCGACCCTCGTCGGCGAGCTCGTCGAGGAGGGGGTGCTGCGCGAGGCCGGCCGGATCTCCTCCCAGGGCGGCCGCCCCACCGTGACCTTCCAGGCCAACCCGCAGCGCGGCCGCCTGCTGGCGATCGACGTGGCGGAGACGTACGTGCGCCTGGACGTCTACGATCTGGCGCTCGCCCGGGTCGACCGCGAGCAGGTCGAGCTCGACCCGGGCGCGCAGTCCATCGAGAGCATCGCCGCGGTGATCGCCGGGGCCCTTCGGTCCCTGCGCGGCCGCGAGGCGCTCGGCGGGGAGCCGATCCTCCACGCCGGCGTCTCCCTGCCCGGTCAGGTCGACACGGTGCGCGGCGTGGACGTCTTCGCCCCCAACTGGGGCTGGCGGGACGTGCCCGTGGCCGATGCCCTCACCGAGGCCGTCGACGCCCCGGTCCGGGTCGACAACCCGCTGATGGCGATGGCCACCGGCGAGCTGTGGTTCGGCGCCGGGCGCCGCTTCCGCGACTTCGTGGCGGTGAACCTGGGCACCGGCGTCGGCGCCGGGATCATCCTGGACGGCCAGCTGGTGCGCGGCCGCGGCAACTCGGCCGGCGAATGGGGCCACACCACCCTCGTGTGGCAGGGCCGCGGCTGCCGCTGCGGCCGCCGCGGCTGCGTGGAGGCGTACGTCGGCGTCGAGGGGATGCGCACCACCCTCGGCGAGATCGCCCCCGACCATCCGCTGGTCGAGGTGCGCCACCATCGGGCCTTCATCGAGCAGCTCATGCGCGCCGAGGCCGCCGGGGACGAGGCCGCCCGCGAGGCCGTGCTGCGCACCGGGGACCATCTCGCCGCGGGCCTGGGCAACCTCGTCAACCTCCTGAACCCCGAGCACGTCTCGGTGCTCGGCTGGATCACCCGCTACGCCGGCACGGAGCTGCGCGAGCGGGTGCGCGAGCGGATCCAGCAGGAGTGCCTTCCCGGACCCGGCGCGGGCGTGAGCATGGAGTTCACCGACACTGCCGGAGAATCGGTGAGCCTGGGCATGGCGGTGCTCGCCCTCGAGGGTTTCCTCGAGCAGGTGGGACTGCCCAGCCCCAGCAGCCTTCCCGCGCCGCCCGCCCCGGCGGCGCGCACCCCCCACCCGGCGGCATGGGCCGTTCCGGGCACCGCCACGAGAGGATCTCGATGACCCCGTCGCCCCTGCGACCGACCGTGACCGCCCCGCCGCGAGGCTGGAACTCCTGGGACTGCTTCGGCGGCAGCGTGCGCGAGGACGAGGTGATCGCCAACGCCGAGCACATGGCCCGGCACCTGCTCCCGCAGGGCTGGGACACGATCGTGGTCGACATCCAGTGGTATGAGCCGGAGCCGGGCAGCACCGACTACGCCGAGGTCTCCGCCGCGCTCGTCGACGAGGTCGGCCGTCCCCTCCCGGCGCCCGGGCGCTTCCCCTCCGCGGCCGACGGCGCGGGCTTCGCGCCGCTGGCCGAGCGCATCCACGCCCTGGGCCTGCGCTTCGGCGTGCATCTGATGCGCGGCATCCCGCGCCGCGCCGTCGAGCTCGACACCCCGATCCTGGGGACCGACGCGACCGCCCGCGACCTCGCCGACCCCGACAACCGCTGCCCCTGGAACCCCGACTTCGAGGGCGTCCACGCGGACCATCCTGCCGCCCAGGCCTGGTACGACAGCGTCTTCGCGCTGCTGGCGCAGTGGGGCGTGGACTACGTGAAGGTCGACGACGTCCTCTACCCGCCGATCCAGCGCGCCGACATCGCCATGATGCGCACCGCCATCGACCGCAGCGGGCGGCCGATGCTGCTGAGCCTGTCCCCGGGCAAGGAGCTCTCCGCCGTCCACGCGCCCTTCCTCGCCGCATCGGCCGATGCCTGGCGGGTCTCCGACGACCTCTGGGACACCTGGGACGACCTGCGCGAGCAGTTCCAGCGCGCCGCCCGCTGGGCCGCCGTCGACCACGAGGGCGGCTTCGCGGACCTGGACATGCTGCCGCTGGGCCGCATCGGCATCCGCGCCCATGTCGGCGAGGACCGCATCAGCCGGCTCACCGCCGCGGAGCAGCGCACCATGCTCACCCTGTGGAACCTGGGGCGCTCGCCCCTGATGATGGGCGGGCATCTGCCCGACACCCCCGCCGAGACCCTCGAGATCCTCACCCGCGAGGAGATCCTCGCGATCGGCGACACGGGCGTGGGCGCCCGAGAGATCGTCCGCGACCGTGACCTCGTCGTGTGGCGGGTGCGGGTGGGTGAGCGCGAGGTCCGGGCGATCTTCTGGCTGGGGGAGCGGGCCGAGCAGCGCCGCATCCACGCCGAGGACCTCGACGTGCCCGTGGGCGCTGCCGGCCACGAGCTGTGGACCGGCGCCGAGGTCACCCCGCAGAACGGCTGGTACGACCTCGCCCTCGAGCCCCACGGCTGCGTCGTCCTCTCCCTCGCCTGAGAGCGATGGCCCGGGAGGGCTGTTCGCCTCGCTCGCCTGAGGCCGATGGCCCGGGGAGGGCCTGGTCCTCCCCGTCGTCTGGGGTCGACGCCCCCGGGAGGCCCGGGTCCTCTCCGTCGCGTGAGGTCGACGGCCGCGCGAGCCTGCCGTCCGGACGCGAGGGACGGGATGCTCGTCCCGGCCGTTCGAGGAATTGCAGCTCTGCGTACCATCTGACGCGGGCGGGTTCCAACGGTCAGCGCAACACCCCACGACATGGAGGTGTTTGATGAGGCCAGTACTGCTAGGACGGGCTCC
>NZ_BAAAOW010000008.1:0-163075 GCF_039530785.1 Brachybacterium phenoliresistens | reverse complement strand
TTGATGGCAGGGCAACAAAGCCATACCCGGCCGAGCGACCAGACCCCGACCATCGGGGCCCTCACAAGGTAACGGGGGACCATGGTCGAAGGCCCCGGAGGCGTTCCCGCGGGAACGTCTCCGGGGCCTCCGGCATCGTGGCGGCGGCCCGGGGCCTCCGGGATCCGCCGGGGATCTACGAGACGATCAGCCAGGCCAGGGAGATGATCGCCATCCCGGTGAAGCCGAGCACGGTGCACATCAGCGTCCACGTCTTCAGGCCGCCCGCGACCGACAGCCCCAGGAAGCGGGTCATGATCCAGAAGCCGGAGTCGTTGATATGCGACAGCGCGAGCGATCCCATGCCGATCGCAAGGATGATCAGCGCGACCTGGATCGCGGAGAAGTCGCCCGCGAGGACCGTGGACTGCACCAGCCCGGCGGCTGTCAGGGTCGCCACGGTGCCCGAGCCCTGCGCCACCTTGAAGATCAGCGCGAGCAGGAACGCCAGCAGCAGCACCGGCACCCCGGCGTCGACCAGCAGGCCCGAGACGGCCGTCCCGATCCCGGAGACGGTCAGCACCTTCGCGAACACGCCGCCCGCGCCGGTCACGAACACGACGATGGCGGCCGGGCCGAGGGCGCCGTCCATGACGTCGGCGAGGTCCTGGCGACCCCAGCCGTGGCGGAAGCCGAGGATGTACATCGACAGCAGGCCCGCCACGAGCAGGGCGAAGCCGGGGGCGCCGAGGAAGGAGAGCACGTTCAGGGCGGGCGACCCCTCGGGCAGGAGCACCTTTCCGATGGTGCCGCAGGCGATGAGCAGGATCGGCAGCAGGATCATCGCGATGACCGTCGCGGCCGAGGGCTCGGTGACGCGGCGCGCGGGGGCGGCGTCGGCGCCGGACGGCGCGTCGGCATCGGCCGATGCTCCCTGAGCGCCGCCCGCCCCGGACCCGGACCCGGCGGCGAGGGAGCCGCCGGAGCCCGCCGGGACGGTGACCGCGCCGGCGCGGGCGGCCACGAACCGGGCCGCGCCCGCATCGGCGTACTTCTGCGCGACCTCGGGCGAGACCGAGAAGGTGGTGCTGCGCATGATGCGTCCGGACAGGAAGAACACCAGGAAGCCCATCGGGATCGCGAGCAGGATGCCCAGCACGGTCACCAGGCCCAGCTGCTCCGGGCCCAGCAGCGTGGTGGAGCCGACGATCCCCGGGTGCGGCGGCACCGCGTTGTGGATGAACACCATGAGCACCGCGACCGGGGCGCCCAGGGCGATCGGCGAGCGATGCCCGGCGGCCTTCGCGAAGCTGAAGATGATCGGCACCAGGATGATGAAGGCGACGTCGAAGAAGATCGGGATCGCGACCAGGCCCGAGGCGATCAGCAGGGCCGGGCCCAGGCGCTTCTCGCCGAGGACCTCCGCCGCGCGGTGCGCGATGATCTCCGCGCCGCCGGTCTTCTCGATGATGCCGCCGAGCATGGGGCCGAGGCCGACCAGCAGGGCGACATTGCCGAGCGTGCCTCCCATGCCCTCGATGACGGTGGGGATCACGTCCTGGATCGGGATGCCCGCGAGGACCGCGGTGAGGACGGAGACGAACAGGAGGGAGATGAAGGCCGGCCATCTCAGCTTCATGACCGTGAACAGGAGGATGGCGATCGCCAGGACGGCGACGCCGATGAGGTATGCGGTGCTCATGACTGCCTCTCCCCGGGCGGCGCAGCGCTGCGCCGCCCGGGATCGGGGGTGGGGGTGCTCAGCGCTCCTCGGCGCGGTCGAGCTTCAGCATCGTGGCGATGACGGAGTCGAGCTCGCTGTCGTCCCAGATGCGCTTCCAGTCGTCCTTGATGATCGCCTCGCGCCCGTAGTCCATCGCCAGCAGGCAGGCGTCGGAGAACGGGTTGGAGCCGCGCAGGGCGTTGGTCAGGGAGATGAAGATGTGGCCGTAGAAGATCGCCTTCACGGCGTCCTCGGGGATCCCCTTCTCGTGGATGGCGTGGTCCATCGAGTCCTTGAGAAACTGGCCGATCATGCATCCGGTGGTCTCCACCAGGGTCGGCTCGAGCTGGGCGAGCTGCTTCACGGTGACCCAGTGGACGTCGATGACGGGGGCATAGATCGCCCGGATGACCTGCTCGAGGCGCCCCTTCGCCTCCTGGTCCTCGCCCTCGAAGGCGGCGACGACCTCCTGCGGGGCGGCGATGCCGCCGAAGGTGTCGGCCCACTCCTCGGGGGTGGTGCGCTCGAGGAACACGGAGGGGTGGGCGGGGTGGGCGCAGGCCTGGAAGACGTCCTCGCGGGTGGCGAGCAGTCCCGCGTAGGCGGCGGCGGGGTCCAGCGTCAGCAGCACGGAGCCGGGCTTCATCTGCGGGACCACGGACTCGGAGACCGTCCCGAGGACCACGTCGGGCACGGCGAGGATGACGACGTCGGCCTCGCCGGCGACGTCGTCGATGCTGCTCACGGTGCGGCCCAGCGCCTCGACGCGCTCGCGGCCCGCCGGGGAGGACTCGCAGTAATGGATGGTCGCATCGGTGAGGTTCAGGTTGTTGGACACGCGCGTGCCCATCTTCCCGGCGGCGCCGACGACGGCGACGGTGAGGCTCGCATCGAGGTCGACCTGCTTGCCCTTGAGGGGGTTGAGGTCCTTGCTGCGATCGGTGGTCATGGTGATCTCCTTGCTCGGGGTGAAGGCGGGTGCGGTGCGGGCTGGGCCGATGGGTCGATGGGCCGATGGGCCGATGGGCCGATGGCCGATGGCCGATGGCCGATGGTCAGGGTGCGGGCGCGGGGGCGGCCTGCGCTGAGGTGCGCAGGGCGTCGAGGGTGGCGCGGGTCCAGTCGCGCTCGATGCGCAGCGTGGTCTCGAGGTCGCCCTGCCAGGGCAGCCAGTGCTCGACGATCGCGGCAGGCGTGCGCCCCTCGCGATAGACCGCGTCGAGCTCGTGGTCGAGGTCGAGCAGGCCCTCCCCCATCCGTGCGCCGGAGAGGGTGAAGCCCACCCAGCCCTCGGCGCGGTCGAAGCGGAAGTCCTTCACGTGCAGGTCGACCACGTGCGCGGCGGTCCGCTCGACGACGTCGCGGGGATGCTCGAGGGCGGAGACGCAGTTGGCGGGGTCCAGGCAGATCCCCACGTGGGGCGAGGCGACCTCCTCGACGACGGCGATCAGCTCGGCGGTGGGGACCTGCTCGTAGGTCTCCAGGGCGAGGGTCGCGCCCTGCGACTCGAGCCGCGGAAGGACCTCCCGCAGCGCGGCGACGGCCTGATCGCGGCCGCCGGCGATCTCGGGGCGCTGGATCATCGAGCGCAGCACCGGGGCGCCCAGCGCCTCGGCGATGTCGAGGTAGCGGCGCAGATGGTCGGGGCCGATGGTGCGGGTGCCGAGCTCGAGGCGCAGCCCCAGGTCGCGTGCCTGATCGCGCAGAGCCGTGAGCTCCGCCCGGGAGAGTCCGTCCACGCACGGGTCGTCGCAGATCTGGAAGACCTGGCAGTCCAGCTCCGCCGCCCGGTCGAGCATCCCGGCGATGCTCATCGGCCGCGGGTTGGCGTCCTGCCATTCCCAGAACAGCGCGTACGTGCCGATCCCGATGTCCATCCGCGTCACCTCGTCGTGGTCCGCCCCGGCCGGTCGTGCCGGGCGCGTGGCCTCACGCTAACCTCGCCACCCCCAACTGGTCAACCAGTTGACCGACCGCGCGCAGGTGCTCGCCGCACAGCGAGATCGCGGGACGATGAAGAACGGGACGGTGGGCGCGGGAACGCCGATGCAAGGGGCGGGGTCGCCGCGGCGGGCATCGCCGTGCGGCCGGAACGCCGGAGCCGGGGCGCACTAGTCTGGTCGGGTGCCCGAGACCTCCCGCCCGTCCCGATCCGATTCCGCAGCTGCGCCGGCCCCGGCCTCCGATCCGCGCACGCCCTCCGAGCCGGTGGACCCGCTGGATCTGCTGCGCCGCGACGCGCAGGGTTCCCGCTCCCCCAGCGGATCGGTGGCGAGCCGCCTGCTGGACGTGCTGCTGGGCGATTCCATGCGGCCGGGCGACCGGCTGCCCTCGGAGCGTCGGCTGACCGAGGCGATGGGCGTGGGACGTTCGGCGATCCGGGAGGCGATCTCTGCGCTCGAGGTGCTCGGCGTGGTCGAGACCCGAGCCGGATCCGGCACCTACCTGCGCGCCTCCACCTCGGAGCTGCTGCCGCAGACGCTCTCCTGGAGCCTGCTGGTGGACCAGGACGCGACGGAGGACCTCGCCGTGGTGCGCGGGGCGCTCGAGCGCTCGGCGGCCCAGGAGGCGGCACGGGAGCCGGCGGCCGACCAGGTGGCGCGGCTGGAGGAGCTCGTCGCCGCCCAGGAGGCCGCCCGTGGGGACGCCGCCGCCTACATCGAGGCGGACATGGCCTTCCACCAGCACCTCGCCGCGATGGCCGGGAACCCCATCCTCGCCGCGCTGCTGTCGACGTCGCGCTCGCTGCTGCGGGTGTGGTTCGAGCGCGGCGTGGAGGACCCGGCGGACATCGACGTCGCCATCCGGGAGCATCGGGCGGTGTGCGAGGCGATCGCCGCCCGGGATCCGCAGGCCGCCGCGAGCGCCATGGAGTCGCACATGCGCACCGCCGCGGAGCGCCTGGTCCGCACGCCCGTCGACGGCGCCTGAGGCCGCCGACGGCAGGCCGCGCCGACCACAGGCCACGCCGGCAGCCTGTGCCGACGGCTAGCAGCTGACGGCTAGCGGCCGATGACCGGCGGCCGACGACTGACGGCCGGCGGTCGGCGGGGTCAGCCGGCCCGATGGGCCTCGGCGATGCGCAGCAGCTCGAGGTAGTCCTCGAGCTTCCAGGCCGTGCGGCCGACGAACAGGCCGGTCACGTGCTCGATGCCGAGCAGGTCGGCCGCGTTGTCGAGGTTGACGGAGCCGCCGTAGAGCAGTCCGGCGACGCGGTCGCCGTAGACCTCGGCGAGGGCGGCGAAGGGCTCGCGCAGCTCCTCGACGGTGGCGGGGCGGCCCTTCTCGCCGATGGCCCAGATGGGCTCGTAGGCGATGACGACCCGGGACAGCTCCGCGGCGTCGAGGCCGTCCAGGGCGCCGGCGGCCTGCTCGAGGATGAACGCGCTGGAGCCGCCCTCGGCCTTGACCTGGGCGTCCTCGCCGATGCACAGCAGCGGGGTGAGCCCGTGGCGCAGGGCGGCGGCGACCTTCAGACGGGTGGTCTCCACCGTCTCGCCGAAGTGCTCGCGACGCTCGGAATGGCCGATCTCGACGAGCTGGGCCCCGGCATCCTTCGCCTGCGGCACGGAGACCTCCCCGGTCCACGCCCCGGCGTCCTCCCAGTGCGCGTTCTGCACGCCCAGCAGCACCGGCGAGTCCTGGCCCAGCAGCGCGCGCACGGTCGTGGTCGCGGTGAAGGACGGGATGACGAAGGGCTGGATCCCGGCGGGCGCGGAGTCGCCGAGCGCGTCGACCAGTCCCGTCGTCCAGGCGCGGGCCTCGTCGAGGGTCTTGTTCATCTTCCAGCTGGTGCCGATCCACAGGTCGGTCATGGCAGGGCCCTTTCGGAGGCGGGAGAAGAGGTGAGAGGTGCGGCAGCCGACACGGGGTCGCCGCCGGGAGCCGCCGACCCACGGGACCAAGCCGGGAGCCGCCGACCCACGGGACCAAGCCGGGAGCCGCCGACCCACGGGACCAATACGGGCACATGGGCCGAAATATGCGCCATGTCCCCGTATTGGTCCCGTGGATCGCGCCCGGGCAGCGGCACAGGGAGGCCGCCGCCCGGCACGGGTCAGGCAGGTGAGGTCACTCGCCCTCGTACGCGCAGATCGCGTCGACCTTCTCGGCGGAGGCCGAGGTCGGGTCGAACTCGAGGTCCAGCCAGACCTTCACCAGCTCCTTGGCGAGCTCGAGGCCCACCACGCGCTCGCCCATGCACAGCACCTGCGCATTGTTGGAGAGCACGGAGCGCTGCACGGAGTACAGGTCGTGCGCGGTCACGGCGCGCACGCCCTTGACCTTGTTCGCCGCGATCGAGACGCCGAGCCCGGTGCCGCAGATCAGCAGGGCGCGGTCGGCCTCGCCGGCGGCGACCTTCTCGGCGGCGGCGACGGCGACGTTGGGGTACAGCTCGGCGTCGTCACGGCCGGTGACGCCGACGTCGGTCACGGACTCGACGCGATCATCGGCCTCCAGGAGGGCCTTGAGCTCCTCCTTGTAGCCGTAGCCTGCGTTGTCTCCTCCGACGACGATCTTCCACGTCATGATGCTCTCCTTGGGTTGCGGGGGTGGTGCGGGGGTCACTTCGCCAGGTGGGCGCCCAGCTCGGCCATGAGGATCGAGAAGGACAGCGCGCCCGGGTCCGGGGTGCCGAGGCTCTTCTCGCCGAGCACGCGCGAGCGGCCCTTCTCCGCGGTGATGTCCGCGGTGGCATCGGCCGCGGTGCGCGCGGCGGCGGCGGCCTCGGAGATGCGGCGGGCGGCATCGGCGGCATCGGCCGGGTCCTCGCTGCCCAGGGCCTCCAGGAAGGGGACGGCCGCGTCGATCATGGTCTTCTGGCCGACCTTCGCGCCGCCCAGGCGCTGGATGGCGTCGATGCCGGACCGCAGGGACTGCAGGGTCTGCGCCGGGGAGCCGGCGGCGTCGTCGCTGTGGACGCTGCCGGCGGCGGTGAGCGCCGCGCCCCAGAGCGCGCCGGAGGTGCCGCCGGCGGACTCGGCCCAGGCGTCGCCCGCGTGGACCAGCACGGTGCGCGCGCCCGCCCCGGCGGCGAAGGCCTCGCGGGCCGCGGCCGCCGCGCCGCGGGAGCCGTAGGCCATGCCCTGGCCGTGGTCGCCGTCGCCGGCGATCGCGTCCAGGCGGCCCAGCTCCGCCTCCTCGCGGGCGCAGACCTGCTCGAACAGGTCCAGGACGCCGCTGATCCTCGCGGCGTACGCGCGGGACTCCTCGGTGGCGGCCGGGATCTCGACGGCGTCCGCGGTCCAGAAGGACTCGCGGGCGGGACGCTCGACCTCGGGCATCGCGCCGCGGTGGAAGGCGGGGGTGTCGGCGGGGGCCAGCCAGTGCTGCTCGAGCTCCTCGTCGAGGAAGACGAGGGTGAGGGAGGCGCCGGCCATGTCCAGGCTGGTGATGAACTCGCCGACCTCGGGGCGCACCGGGGTGATGCCGGCCTCGGCGAGGCGCTCGGCCACGCGGGCGTAGACGACGAACAGCTCCTCGTACTTCACGGTGCCCAGGCCGTTGAGGATCACGGCGGCGCGGCCCTGGTAGCCGCCCTCGACGCGCTCGGGCTGCTCGGCGAGGATGCCCTCGACCAGGAGGTCCGCGATCTCGGAGGCGGTGCCCAGGGGCTCGTCGCGCACGCCGGGCTCGCCGTGGATGCCCAGGCCGACGCCCATCTGGCCCTTCTCGACGTGGAACAGCGGCTCGGCGGCGCCGGGCAGGGTGCATCCCTCGAAGGCGACGCCGAAGGAGCGGGTGGCGTCGTTGGCCTTCCAGGCGATCCGCTCGGCCTCGTCGATGTCCGCGCCCGCCTCGATGGCGGCGCCGGCGATCTTGAACACGGGCAGGTCGCCGGCGATGCCGCGGCGGTCGCGGTGGTTCTCGGGGGTGTTGGAGACGATGTCGTCGCTGACGCGGATGATGCGCACGTCCACGCCCTCGGCGCGCAGCTTCTCCGCGGCGACGCCGAAGTGGAGGACGTCGCCGGCGTAGTTGCCGAAGCCGAGGATCACGCCGCCGCCGTTCTCGGCGTTGCGGGCCACGGAGTAGACCTGCGAGGAGGAGGGGGAGGCGAACACGTTGCCGCAGGGGGCGCCGTGGCCCATGCCCGGGCCGACCCAGCCGGCGAAGGCCGGGTAGTGCCCGGAGCCGCCGCCGATCACGAGGGCGACCTGTCCCTGCGGGGTCTGGGTCGAGCGGACCACGCCGCCGTGGACCGAGGCCACGTGCTGGGGATGCGCCGCCACGAGGCCGGCGACGGCATCGGCCGCGAAGTCGGACGGGGAGTTGAAGAGATACGTCATTGTGGATCCTCCGTGGTGGGACGTGCCGCGCAGCGCTTCCGCACCGGCCGAGTACGGGGTCGGCGGCACAGGGCCGCCCAGAGTCGAGATAATCCTATAGGCAACAGGGGTGTCGCGGAAGGGTCTCGTCTCTCAGCATGCCTGACCCGCGCGGAGGATGGGAGCCCGCTCCCGAGCTCAGGGACCCCGCAGCGCCGCGGAGGAGACCTCGCTCACGCCGCCGCCGCGAGCCCGGGCCGCACCGGCGCCGGGGCACCATCTCGGATCGGCGGGACGGGAGAGAGCAGCACGCAGGGCAGATGCTCCGCCGTCGCGGGCACGGAGCCGCGCGCGGGGCCCGCACGGGACGCCTGCGGCGCGGCCGCCCCGCCGCGCCCGCCCCTTCGAACCCCCGTGAGCCTCGCCACGGCGCGCAGGGCGGATAGGTCGGACCACCGGGCGGCACGGATCCCGCGCTGATCGGCGCGGATGCCCCGGGGATGCCGCGCACGGCCGACGATTCCGCCCGCTGGCCGCCCTCCGGGCAGCGGCCACAGGGTTGACAGCGCCACAGCGAGGATTGATCCTATAGGAACCTGACCTTCTCGAAGGAGACAACGATGTTCACAGCTGAGACCTGGCCGATCGCGGCCAACATGCTGTCCTTCGGTGCGACCGCCCCCGACGGCGGCCACATCAAGGACGCGCCCGCCACGGTCTGGGCCAGCCAGCTGCGCCAGGTCAAGGCGCTCGGGATCGACCAGATCGACCCCACCGACGCCTGGGTGCCCCTGGCCTCCCTCTCCGACGCCCGCGTCGAGGAGTTCCGCTCCGTGCTGGACGGCGAGGGCATCTCGATCCCCTCGATCTCCATGACCCGCAACTCCGTGGTCGACCGCGAGCACGGCGAGCGCAACCTCGCCGACGCGCACCGCCTGATCGACCTCGCCCCCAGCTTCGGCGCCCTCGTCGTCAACACCGGCTTCATGCAGGCCATCACCGAGAAGCAGGCCGCCGCCGTGTGGTTCTGGCTCGAGGACGGCCACGTCGACGACCCGGCGCTGCGCGACCTGGCCATCGAGCGGGTGCGCGAGCTCGGCGACCACGCCCGGGCCCAGGGCATCCAGCTGAGCCTGGAGATGTACGAGGACACGTACATCGGCACCCCCGACGACGCCGTCGCCTTCATCACCGACGTCGACCACGACGCCGTGGGCCTGAACCCGGACCTGGGCAACCTGGTGCGCCTGCATCGGCCGATGGAGCACCCCACCGCGATGTACGAGAAGGTCCTCCCCTACGCCAACTTCTGGCACATCAAGAACTACACGCGCGACGTCGACACCGCGACCGGCGCCTACAGCTCCGACCCGATGCCGCTGAAGTACGGCTACATCAACTACCGCCAGGTGATCCTGCGCGCCCTCGAGCTGGGCTTCTCCGGGCCGTTCTGCTGCGAGCACTACGGCTCCGACTCCTTGGGCGTCATCGCCGAGAACCGCGAGTACATCCGCCAGGTGCTGGCCTCCGCCGAGCTCTGAGCCACCGGCCGGGGCCGGGGAGCATCTCCCCGGTCCCGCCGCCCCCGCGCGCCCCGTGGCCCGCGCACCTCCGATCGCGCACCCTGCGCACCCCCTGACCTGCGAAGGAGCAGCTGGCATGACCTCTCAGCCCTCTGGATTCCCCGAGAAGCGCACCGCCGTCGTCACCGGGGCCGGCGCCCCGCGCGGCATCGGCCGCCACGTGGCCCGCAAGCTCGCCGCCGGCGGCTGGGACCTCGCCGTCCTGGACATCGACGGGGACGCCGTCGAGGCCTTCGCCGCCGAGCTGGCCGCCGAGAGCGGCCGCACCGTCGTCGGCATCGGCGTCGACATCGCCGACCCCGCCAGCGTCGAGGCCGCCTTCGCGCGCATCGACGAGACGCTCCCGCCCGTGATCGCCGAGGTCAACCTGGCCGGCATCGCGAGCCCCGCCTCCCTGTTCGAACTGGACGAGGCCACCTTCGACCGCGTCATGGCGGTCAACGCCAAGGGCACCCTGTTCATGATGCAGGCCGCCGCGCAGCGCATGATCGAGCACGGCCTCGGCGGGCGGATCGTGAACACCTCGTCGATCACCGCCTACGACGGCGGCGGCACCTTCTCCAAGATCGGCTACGCGGCCGCGAAGGCCGCCGTGCTGGGCCTGACCCGCGGCGGCGCCCGCGAGCTGGGCCAGCACGGGATCACCGTGAACTCGATCGTCCCCGGCCCCATCGACACCGACATCATGGGCGGAAAGCTCACCAACGAGCGCAAGGCCGGCATGAGCGCCGACATCCCGCTGCGCCGCGTGGGCCAGCCGCAGGAGGTCGCCGGCCTCATCAGCTTCCTGGTCAGCGAGGATGCCAGCTTCGTCAGCGGGGACAGCGTCTTCGTCGACGGCGGCAAGCACATGGTCTGATCCGGCCGCGCCGGCTCCGGCCGCGCCGCCCCCGGCCGGGCCCCCGGCCGGACCGCATCGCTCCTCCGCACGTCCCGCGCCCCGCGCGCACCCTTCGAAAGGAACTCCGCATGAGCATCTCCCCCGTCTCCAGCATCCAGACCGTCACCGTCGTCGGCGCCGGCTACATGGGCGGCGGCATCGCCCAGGTCCTGGCCGCCGCCGGCCTTCCCGTCCAGCTGGCCGATGTCAGCGTCGAGGCGGCCGATGCCGCGCTCGAGCGCATCGTCTCCGAGGCCCGCGCCTCCGAGGAGCAGGGCCTCATCCCCGCCGGCCACGCGGAGAAGATCGCCGCGAACCTCTCCGCCGGCAAGACCATCGAGGAGGCCGTCGCCGAGGCGGACTTCATCGAGGAGGCCGTCTTCGAGCTGCCCGAGGTCAAGCAGGAGGTCCTCGGCCGCGTCTCCGCCGCCGCCCGCCCCGAGGCGATCATCGGCACCAACACCTCCACCATCCCGGTGAAGGTGCTGGCCCCGGCCGTGACCAACCCCGAGCGCTTCCTCACCGTGCACTTCTCCAACCCGATGCCGTTCATCCCCGGCGTCGAGCTGGTCGCGGGCGAGGCCACCGACCAGGTCGCCATCGACGCGATCAAGGACCTGCTGCAGCGCGCCGACTGCGAGGGCGCCCAGGTCGCCGACACCCCCGGCATGGTGCTCAACCGCCTCCAGTACGTGCTGCTGAAGGAGGCCACCTCCATCGTCGAGGAGGGCGTGGCGACCGTCGAGGACGTCGACACCATCGTCCGCACCACCTTCGGCTTCCGCCTGGGCTTCTTCGGTCCCTTCGCGATCGCCGACCAGGCCGGCCTGGACGTGTACGCCAACTCCTTCAAGACATTCGAGGACGCCTACGGCGAGCGCCTGTCGACCCCGAAGCTGCTGCAGGACGCGGCCGCCGCGGACCGCAAGGGCCTCAAGAACGGCAAGGGCCTCGTCGAGGACTACGACGACGAGACCAAGGCCGAGCTCATCGCCTACCGCAACAAGGCCTACGCGAAGATGCGCGAGCTGCTGCGCGAGCTGGGCCCCGCCCCGCGCGGCACCGCCATCTGATCCCCGGGCCGGTGCCCGGCGCCGGCGCCCCGCCTGACGGGCGCGTCGCCCCGCCCCACCGCCCCGATCCGATCGTGAGGCCGCACGGCCCGCTGCGCGCGGCCGCACGATCAGACCCGACCCTCTCCTCCCCGGAACCGGAGCCGTTTCCACCATGGACCCCATCGTCATCGCAGAGCGCCCGACGCTGCTGCTGATCACCATCGCCGTCGTGGCGATCGCAGCACTGCTGCTGCTCATCATCAAGGCGAAGATGCATGCCTTCTTCGCCCTCACCATCGTCTCGGTCGCCACGGCCCTCGCGGCCGGGATCGGCGTCGGCGACACCGTGAACGTCATCATCGAAGGATTCAGCAAGACCGTCGGCACGGTGGCGCTGCTCGTCGGATTCGGCGCCGTCCTCGGACGGCTCGTCGAGGTGTCCGGCGGCGCCCAGGTGCTCGCCGACAAGATGCTGGACACCTTCGGCGAGAAGAAGGCGCCGCTGGCGCTCGGCGTCGCCTCGATGTTCTACGCGTTCCCGATCTTCCTGGACGCCGGCTTCATCGTCATGCTGCCGATCATCTACACGGTCGCCCGGCGCCTGCGCGGCTCCTTCATGCTGTACGTGCTGCCCTCGATCGGCGCGTTCCTCACCATGCACGCCCTCACCCCGCCCCACCCCGGCCCGACCGCCGCGGCCACGGTCATGGGCGCCGACATCGGCGTGGTCACCATCGTCGCGATCCTCATCGCGATCCCGACGTTCTACCTCGCCGGCTACCGCCTGTCGCTGATCATCGCCAAGCGCTACCCGGACATGCCGGTCCCCACCCTGCTGGGCGAGCCGGCCGATGTCCCCGCCGCGCAGCGCCCCGCCTTCGGCACCGTCATCGCGACCCTGCTGCTGCCGCTGGTGCTGATCTGCTTCAACACCGTCATGTCCACCCTCGAGGCCGGCGGCACCGTCGATGCCGACAACGGGATCTACCAGCTCTCCCGCCTGGTGGGCACCACCTCGATGGCGCTGCTCATCTCCGCCCTGGCGGCGATGCTGCTGCTGTACATCCTGCCCCGCAAGGGCGAGAAGGCCGGCGCGGCCCTGTCCTCCCTGGTGGACGACGCCCTCGCCCCCGTCTGCTCGATCATCCTCATCACCGGTGCGGGCGGCGCCTTCGGCCGCGTGCTGACCGAGACGGGCATCGGCGACACCGTCGCCGGCGGCCTGGATGCGGTGGGCCTGCCCGTGATCGTCGCGGCGTTCCTCGTCGCCGCCGCATTCCGCATCGCGCAGGGCTCGGCGACGGTCGCCGCCACCACGGCCGGCTCCATCATGGCCCCGGCGGTGATGGCCATGGACCTCAACCCCGTCGCCATCGCCGCGATCATCGTCGCCATCGGCGCCGGATCCATCGGCTTCTCCCACGTCAACGACTCCGGTTTCTGGCTGATCGGCCGGTTCTGCGGCTTCGACACCACGACCACGCTGAAGACCTGGTCCGTCGTCGGCACCGCGATCGCCCTGGTCGCCTTCGCGGTCTCGAGCATCGTCTACGTGGTGGCCTCCCAGATCTGATCCCGCCCCTACCCTCCCGGCCCGGTCCGGCCCCGCTTCGGCGCGGCCCGGACCGGGCCGGCTTGGTCTGGCCTGGCCTGGCCTGGTCTGGTCTGGTCTGGCCTGGCCCCGCCTGGCCTGGCCCGGCTCGACTCGGCCCGGCTCGGCCCGCTCGACCCGCTCGACCCGCTCGACCCGCTCGGCACCTACCCAGCGTCGTTCGGCCTGGCCCGGCCAATCGACCGGATTGATTCTGTCGCTTCCCCGTCGGGAAGCGACGGAATCAATCCGGTCGATCGCGTTGCGACGGAATCACTCCGGTCGATGGCGTTGCGACGGAATCACTCCGGTCGATCGCGGCGCGCCCGAGCCGTACAGCAGGGCCTCCTCTGGCGTCGCGGACGACTCCTCAGCGCAGCGGAGGGCGGGGACGGCGTGCGGTCAGCACCAGGCCGGTCGCGGCGGCGAGCAGCACGATCCCCTGGGCGGACAGCGCGACACGGTAGTCGTCCAGGCTCGGCGTGCCGACGCCGCCGGTGCGCAGGTCCAGCACGACGCCGACGATGAGCACGCACAGCAGCGCGCCGCCGAAGCCGCCGATGTTCACGAATCCGGAGGCCGTGCCGATCGCCGAGCGGTGCACCGACGTGCGGGCGAGGTCGAAGCCCACCGAGCAGGTCGCCGAGCCGAACGCCAGGCCGATCACCAGCGGGAGGAAGCCGAGCATGCCGTAGGGCGTCGGCACGGCGAGGCTTCCCGCCCACACCAGCGCCACGATGCCCCCGGCGATCAGGCCGAGCAGCGGCCGATGCTGCGGCACGAGCCCGGTCACGAAGCCGATGCACGGCCCGACCACCACCATGACCAGCACGTTCACCGTCAGGAGGACGGAGACGGCGCTGTGGTCCAGGCCGTGCCCGTTCTGCAGGAACGGCACGCCCCACAGGTACAGGAAGCTGTTCACGCCGGCCAGGGTCAGGCAGTGCAGGAACAGGCCGGACCACACCCCGCGGGAGGTGACCACCTCGCGGAGGATCGCCGTCGCCGACGGGGCCGGCCGCGGCGCCGGGGCGACCGCCTCGCCGTCGTGCCCGGCGCGCAGCGCCTCCAGCTCCTCGTCGATCCCCAGCTCCCCCGGCGGATGGTCCGCGGCGGCGATGGCGCCGCCGGCCCCGTCCTCCTCGGCCGCGCCGCGGGCATCGGCGCCCTCGGCTCCGGCGGCCGGACCGTCGCGGACGACGGCCAGGGCGAGCAGGCCCGAGACCAGCAGCAGCGCCCCGAGGCTGAGGAAACCCGCCGGCCAGCCGACGCCGATCACGATGCCGAGGAAGGGCACGGCGGCCACCGCCTGGCCGAGCTGTCCGACCATCGTGGCCAGCTGCGTGAACAGCGGTACCTGCCGGGAGGGGAACCACACCGCCGTCAGCCGCAGGATCGACACGAGGGTCGCGGCATCGCCGGCGCCGGTGAGCAGCCGGGCCAGCAGTGCGAGGGGGACGCCGTCGGCGACGGCCATGAGCAGCTGCCCGGATCCCATGGTCAGCGCCCCGAGGACCATCATCGTGCGCGGTCCCCAGCGGTCCAGCAGCAGCCCGGCGGGGATCTGGGCGGCGGCGTACGTGCCCAGCTGCACGACGCCGAACAGTCCCAGCACCGTCCCCTCGACGCCGAAGCGGACCGACGCCTCGACGCTGACCACGCCGAAGGAGGCGCGGGCGGCGACCGCGGAGAGATACGCCAGGACGCCGACGGCCCAGATCAGGTGGGCTCGGGTCACGCGCGGACCGGGACGGACCGCCCCAGCCGGTCCATCCTCGAAATCCTGCATGATCCCACTGTGCTCCGTCGTCCGGGTCACCGGTCGAGGCTTCCATCAGCTGGATGCAGGCAGGATTCCGTACACTTCTGCCATGCCCAGAACAGGTGAGCAAGACAGCCCCGGACACAGTCCCAGGACCCCCCTCCCGCGCCCGAGCGCCGAAGGGGGGTCGGTCCTCCGATGATCGGGGAGCTCGCGCTCAACATCGTCCTTGTCGTGCTGTTCGTGCTCATCGGCGGCGTCTTCGCGGCGACCGAGATGGCGCTGGTGACGCTGCGCGAAGGCCAGGTCACCATGCTCGCCCAGCGCGGCGCCCGCGGGCGGAAGGTCGCCGACCTCGCCCGCAACCCCAACACCTTCCTCTCGGCCGTGCAGATCGGCGTGACCGTGGCCGGGTTCTTCTCCGCCGCCTACGGCGCCTCCTCGATCGCGCCGGCGGTCGTCCCGGTCCTGACCGGCTGGGGAGTCTCCGAGTCCTTCGCGAGCACCCTCGCCACGGTCGTGCTCACGCTGCTGATCGCCTATCTGTCGCTGGTCCTGGGCGAGCTCGCCCCGAAGCGGCTGGCCATCCAGCGCAACGAGTCCTTCGCCTACGTCGTCGCGCCGGTGCTGGCGGGCTTCGCCACGCTCATGCGGCCGGTCATCTGGCTGCTCTCGGTGTCCACCAACACGGTGGTGCGGCTGCTGGGCGGGGACCCCGACAAGGCCTCCGAGCAGATGAGCGAGGAGGAGCTGCGCGACATGGTCTCCTCCCACGAGGGGCTGCCGGAGGACGAGCGCCGCATGCTCGACGACGTCCTCTCGCTGCGCGACCGCGAGATCAGCGAGGTCATGCGGCCGCGCCCCGAGGTGGTCAGCCTCGATGCCGAGGAGACGGTGCAGGCGGCCGCCGCCCGCGTCCGCGACCTCCCGTACTCCCGCTACCCGGTCACCGAACGGTCCATCGACGACCTCCTCGGGTTCGTGCACGTGCGCGACCTGTTCGATGCGGAGCATGAACGGCCCACGGCCCCCATCTCGCAGATCGTCCGCGAGATCGCGTTCTACCCGGCCACGGCGCGGGTCCTGCCCACGCTCACCGACATGCGCGCCGAGGGCCACCACATCGCGGTGGTCGTGGACGAGTACGGCGGCACCGACGGCATCGTCACCCTCGAGGACATCATCGAGGAGGTCGTCGGCGAGATCTTCGACGAGCACGACGAGGAGACCCCGGTCGGGGCGATCGCCGAGTCGGGCGGGCGCGTGGACGGGCGGCTGAACCTGCAGGACTTCGAGGAGGCCACCGGCATCGCCCTGCCGCGCGGCACCTACGACACCGCCGCGGGCTTCTTCATCGAGCGCCTGGGCCGCCTGCCCGTCGAGGGCGACTCGATCGTCGTGGACGGGGTGAAGCTGCAGGTCGCCCGCATGGACCGGCGCCGCGTCGCGGAGATCGACGTCGCCCGCCTGCCCGCCCTCACGGCCGATGCGCCGCAGACCCCGGGCGCCGAGGACCCGGCCGGCTGAGCCGCCGGGACCACGCACCGGAAAGCGCTTGACCGCCTCGAGGGGCCGTCGTACCGTTCCCGCATCCCGGACGGTCCGCCGGCCCCTCGACGGTGAGGCGCCGCGCCGCCCTCTCGACGACGAGCAGGAGTCCGCCATGCCCACCCCCGGTCCCCTCCCCCGACGCCCTCGGTCCTCCGGGGGCGTCGCCCGCCGCACCCTGCTCGCCGGAGCCATCGGCGGCCTGATCGCCCCGGCGCTGCTCAGCGCCTGCGGCCCCTCCGCCGGCGGCGGCGCCAGCAACCCGGGCGGAGGCGGCGTCTCCTTCACCTTCTGGGGCCCGGACTTCTACCAGCAGTTCACGACGAAGATGGTCGACGCGTTTACCGCCGCCCACCCCGAGGCCCCCGTCAGCCTGCAGCCCGCGGAGTGGGGCGGCTACTGGGACAAGCTCGCCATCTCCGTGGCCGGCGGGACCACGCCGGACGTCATCAACATGGACGGCAAGTACATCGCCGAGTACTCCGGGCGCGGCGTGCTCGCCGATCTCGAGGCGCTCGAGGGCCTGGACCTGTCCGGCATCGACGATGCGGACCTCGACGCCGGCCGCGTGGACGGCACCCTGACCGGCATCTCCACCGGATCCAACGCGTGGGTGGTCGTGGTCAACCCGCAGCTGTTCGCCGATGCGGGCGTGGAGATCCCCGACGACACGACCTGGACCTGGGACGACTACCTGCAGATCGCGACGCGGATCAGCGAGTCCGGGGTCGCCACCGGGGTCACCGGCGGCGGCAGCTACGCGGACCTCACCGTCTTCCTGCGGCAGCGCGGCGAGGACCTCTGGGCGGCCGATGGCATGGGCTGCAGCGAGGAGTCCCTGGCCGCCTGGTTCCAGCTGTACAAGGATCTGCAGGACTCCGGGGCGACCCTCGCCGCGGACGCCGCCGTCGAGGACGGCTCCGCGACCCTCGAGCAGCAGGCCTTCAGCACCGCCCGCTCGGCGATGAGCTGGACCTGGACCAACCAGCTCGCCGCCGTGCGCGACGCCGCCGGGAACCAGGAGATCGCCATGCTCCGCGCCCCCTCGGCCGCGGGATCGGCGCAGGAGAACGGCATGTTCAAGAAGGCCTCCATGTACTGGTCCGTCGCCGCGGACTCCGCGGATCCCGCCGGCGCCGCCGCCCTCGTGGACTTCCTCCTCAACGCGCCCGAGGCGCAGGCGATCCAGCTGCTCAATCGCGGCGTCCCCTCGAACCCCGTGGCCATCGAGGCGATGGGCGAGGACCTCACCGACACCGACCGTGAGGTGATCGACTTCCTCGACGCCATCACCCCGGAGCTGGGCGCGGCGCCCGCGGTCCAGCCGATGGGCACCGCCGATGCGCAGAACACCTTCACGCGCCTGCTCACCGACGTCCGCTTCGGCAGCGCCACCCCGGCGGAGGCCGCCGCGGCGACCCTCGCCGAGGTCAACGGCATGGTCGAGGCCTGAGCACCGGCGCCGGCCCCCGGCCGCCCCTGCGGTTCCGCTCACAGCGGAGGACGGCGCGGCGCCCGGGGCGGCGTCGTAGATTCGGCCCATGGAACGCTCTGGCCCCGCCCCTCTCGCCCCGCTCCTGCGCGAGCTGATCGGTCAGGCGCTGCGCGAGGAGCGCCACGCGCAGGGCCGGACGCTCGCCGACGTCGCCGCCCGCAGCGGGGTGAGCATGCAGCACCTCTCCGAGGTGGAGCGCGGGCTCAAGGATCCCTCGAGCGAGGTGCTCGCCGCCGTGCTGGGCGCCCTGGGGCTGTCCGCCTGGGACCTGCCGGCCCTGCTCGCACCGCGACCGGTGCTGCTGGACCTCACCGCGGACGGGCCGGACGAGCTCGACGCACGCCGCCATCGCAGCATCACCGCAGGCCACAGCGCTTCCGGCCCGCGAGGCGTCTCGCTCCTCGCCGCCTGACCTGCGCCGCCCGACCCACCGCATCGGCCCGAACTCGGGCCGGCCGGGCCGCGAGTCCGACCACCCCGATCCCGCCCGGTCCGAGCTCGCGTCACCCGGCCCGGCGCCGCTCCAGGACGGTGTCGGCGAGGCCGTAGGCGATCGCGGCGCGGGCATCGAGGACCCGCTCCCGCTCGAGGTCGTGGCGCACCGCGGCGAGGTCCCGCCCGGAGTGCTCGGCCAGCAGGGACTCGATCTCGCGGCGGATCCGCTCGACCTCCTCCGCGGCGAGGATCAGGTCCGGGATCGCCCCGCGCCCGCTCGCCTCGAGGGGCCGCAGCACGACCCGGGCGTGCGGGAGCACGGCGCGCATACCGGGGGTGCCGGCGGCCAGCAGCAGCACGGGCGCCGCCACCACCTGGCCGATCACCGTCACCGCCACCGGGCAGCGCACGTAGGCGAGGGCGTCGTGGATCGCCAGGACGGACTGCACGTCCCCGCCCGCGGAGTTGATGTACAGCTGGATGGGCGACTCGGGGGCCTGGTTCTCGAGGTGGAGGACCTGGGCGATGATCGTGTTGGCGACGCCGTCGTCCACCGGTGTGCCGAGGTAGACGATGCGGTCGCTGAGCAGGCGGGAGAAGACGTCGGCCGTGCGCTCGGCCCCGGTGGAGGTGCGCTCGATGACGCTGGGGATCGTGTAGCTGCTCATCGCAGGCCTCCCGCCCGGCCGGTGGCCGCACCCAGCGGCAGGACGTCGGCCAGGGAGTCGACGGTGCGGTCGCAGAAGCCGTAGGCGATGGCGTCCTGCGCGTCCCAGAAGCGGTCGCGCTCGGAGTCCACGGCGATGCGCTCGACGGCCTGGCCGGTGCGCTCGGCGGTGATGCGGATCAGCAGGTCGCGGTTCTTGCGCAGGTCCTCGGCCTGGATCTCGATGTCGGCGGCGCTGCCCCCGAAGCCCGCGGAGCCCTGGTGCATGAGCACCCGGCCGTGCGGGAGGATGAGGCGCTTGCCCGGGGTGCCGTGGGTGAGCAGGTACTGCCCGGCGCTGTAGGCCATGCCGAGGCACACGGTGCGCACGTCGCAGGGGATCAGGTCCATGAGGTCGCCGATGGCGAGCATCGCCGGGACCAGCCCGCCGGGAGAGTTGATGAGCAGGGTGATGTCCGCCGAGGGGTCCTCGGCGGCGAGCAGGAGGAGCCCGGCGCTGAGCTGCGCGCCGTTGTCCATGTCGAGCTCGCGGTCCAGGATCAGGACCCGCTGGTGCAGCAGGCCCAGTCCGGTGCGGTCCGCGAGGGCGGTTCCGGGTTGCGTGGTGGTGTCCATGCTCCGAGCCTGGCGCGGCCGGGGCCCGGGCGGCGCGGAATCCGCCCGGGGTGGATCCGCCGTGCGCGGAGCGGGCAGAACCGCGCAGGTCAGCCCGAGAATCCGCCCCCGCCGCCGGCGGGCATGTCCTTGAACCGGGAGTAGCGGCCCTCGAAGGCGACCGGGATGGTGGCGGTGGCGCCGTTGCGGTGCTTGGCGACGATGAGATCCGCCTCGCCGGCGCGGGGGGACTCCTTCTCGTAGTAGTCCTCGCGGTGGATCAGGATGATGAGGTCGGCGTCCTGCTCGATCGAGCCGGACTCGCGCAGGTCGCTCATCATCGGGGTCTTGTCGGTGCGCTGCTCGCTGCCACGGTTCAGCTGCGAGATGGCGATCACGGGGACCTCGATCTCCTTGGCCAGCAGCTTGAGGGCTCGCGAGAACTCGGAGACCTCCTGCTGGCGGGACTCGACCTTCTTGCCCGAGCTCATGAGCTGCAGGTAGTCGATGACCACGAGCTTGATGTCGTGCTTCTGCTTCAGGCGGCGGCACTTGGCGCGGATCTCCATCAGCGACATGTTCGCGGAGTCGTCCATGAACAGCGGGGCGTCGCCGATCCGGCTCATGGCGCGGGCCATGGCCTGCCAGTCGCGGTCGTCCATGGAGCCGTCGCGCATGCGGTTCATCGGGACCTGGGACTCGGCCGAGAGCAGACGCATGGTGATCTCGGTCTTGTCCATCTCCAGGGAGAAGATGACGCTGGCCATGCCGTTGTGGATCGAGGCGGAGCGCAGCACGTCCATGCCGAGGGTCGTCTTGCCCATGGCGGGACGGCCGGCGAAGATGATCATCTGCCCGGGGTGCAGGCCCTGGGTGAGCTCGTCGAACTCGTGGAAGCCCGTGGGCACCCCGGTGACCTGGCCGCCGCGGTTCTGGGTGGCCTCGATGGCGTTGAGGGTGTCGTCGATGACCTCGCCCAGCGGGAGGAAGTCCTCGCTGCGGCCGCGCTCGGTGACGGCGTACACCTGGGCCTGGGCCTCGTTGATGGCCTCCTCGATCTCGCCGCCGTCGGCCGCATAGCCGAGCTGGACGATGCGGGTGCCGGCCTCGACCAGGCGCCGCAGGGTCGCGCGCTCGACGACGATCTCCGCGTAGTAGCCGGCGTTCGCGGCGGTGGGGACCATGTCGATGAGGTCGGCGAGGTAGGCGCCGCCGCCCACGCGCTGCAGCTCGCCCTTCTTGGTCAGCTCGTCGGAGACGGTGACCAGGTCCGCGGGCTCGCCGCGGGAGTACAGGCTCGTGATCGCATCGAAGATGATCTCGTGCGCGGGGCGGTAGAAGTCGTTGCTCTTGACGATCTCGATGACGTCCGCGATCGCGTCCTTGGACAGCATCATGCCGCCGAGCACTCCGCGCTCCGCGGCGAGGTCCTGCGGCGGGGTGCGCTCGAGCCCGCGGTCGGGCCCGGACTCGTACGCCTGGTTCTCGAAGGTCTCGCTCTGCGTGCTCACCGGTCCAGTGTAGGGACCGGGGAAGACCCTCTCGGCACGGCCCACATCCGCTCCTCCTCCCCATCGGCCCCGCGACCGCCGCCCCTCTTGACAGCCGGTACTGCACCATAGGTACAGTACTGATGTCACAGACCGCTGGATCCGACGGAGGAGCCCGCCATGACCTCGACCTCCCACCCCCTCCCCTCCGATCCCCGCCCGGCGCGGCCGCCGGCCGGGTCGACCGACGCCGCCCTGCACAGCCTGCTGCCCTATCTCGGTGCGCTCGTCCTGGCCTGCCTCGCGCTGCAGGTCACGATCGCCCTCACCGGCGGGCGCATCGCCCTGCTGGCGGCCCTGCTCACCGCGGTGATCGCAGCCGGCGCCGCGATCTACCTCGGCACCCGGGGCCGGGCGCTGGGCCGCCTGCGCTTCGGGCTCCTGATCGCCCATGCCCTGCTCTACGTGAGCGTGAACGGGTCCTTCGCCCTGCATGCCTTCGTCCGCTCGGCCCTCGGCGAGGGGCTCGACCCCAGCTGGGGCGGGCCGATGCTCGCCATGCCCGGGATCTGGGCCCTGGGGTTCCTGACCCACGCGGCCGGCTCCCTCGCCGGGCGCGGGTTCGAGGCGGGGCGCGCATGAGCCGCGAGCCCGCATCGGCCGAGGCGACCTCGGCCGATGCGGAGTGGGCGCGGGAGCTCACCGCGAGCTGGGTCGAGACGTACAAGAAGTCGGCGACGACGCTCGCCCTGCTGCGGATCGTCCGGGCGCACGGCCCGGTCCCCGCCGCCGAGGTCGCCGCCCGCCTCGAGGAGGCGACCGGATGGAGCGTCACCGAGCGCGGGCTGTACCGGACGCTGCGGCGCCTGGCGGAGGCGCAGGTGCTCGCCGTCCACCGGGTGGACGTGGCCCGCACCGGCATGAAGCGCCAGGACTTCACGCTGACCTCGATCGGGGCGGCCTATCTCGCCGGGATCGAGCAGGCCCACGCCCGCCTGGCCGCCGCCCCGGCCCCCGCGATCAGCCCGGACGCGCCGCCGGCCCCGGAGTGACCCGTGACTCCCGCGGCGGAGCACCCTCTGGGCATTGGTTGAACTTTCCTCTACCGTGAGGGCAGCGATCCCCTTCGACCCAGGAGTCACCCATGGCCCCCTCGACCCCCGCCGGCCGATCCGCCCTGAGCGATCTCGGCCTCCTCCTCGCCCGCGTCGCGCTCGGCGTCATCTTCGCCGCGCACGGCTACCAGAAGGTCTTCCAGTTCGGCATGCCCGGCGTGACCGAGAGCTTCTCCGGCATGGGCGTGCCCTTCGCCCAGGTCGCGGCGCCCGTGGTCGCCTACGCCGAGCTCATCGGCGGCGTGCTGCTCGTGCTCGGCGCGTTCACGCCGATCGTCGGCCTCGTGCTCACGGTCGACATGCTCGTCGCCGCCCTGCTGGTCCACCTCCCCCAGGGCCTGTTCGTCGACCAGGGCGGCTGGGAGCTGGTCGGCGCGCTCGGAGCCGGCGCGCTCGCCCTCGCCGCCGTCGGCGCAGGACGCTACTCGAACGATGCCACCGTGCTGGGCCGCCGCCGCTCCGCGCGCGGCCGCGCCCGCAGCTCCGCGGCCGCGGAGGTCTGACCCCGCACGGCCCGATCACCCCGGCGAGGGCGTCGACGCAGGTCTCCTGACCTGCCTCGACGCCCTCGTCGTCGGCCCCGCCGACGTGCTGCGGGGGCGTGATCGCGCCCCCGGACGGCGCGAGGAACTCGTCACAGGATCGGCCGCAGCGATGTACAGATGACGCCCCGCGGCGAACGATGTCTCTCCGTGAACGACTCAGGCCCCCTCCCGACGGCGCCCGCCGCTCCCCCGGCGGACGCGCACAACCCCTCCGGCAAGACCTTCTTCGGCCAGCCGCGGCCGCTCGCGAACCTGTTCAGCGTCGAGACGTGGGAGCGCTTCAGCTTCTACGGCATGCAGGGCATCCTCGCGATCTACATGTACTTCCAGGTCGCCGAGGGCGGCCTGGGCATCTCGAAGTCCGTCGCCACCGGCATCGTCGGCGCGTACGGCGGCGCGGTGTACGTGTTCTGCATCCTCGGCGCGCTGGTCTCGGACCGCCTCGTCGGCCCGGAGCGGACGCTCTTCTTCAGCGGCGCGCTGATCATGGTCGGGCACATCGCCCTGGCCCTGCTGCCCGGCGTGCCCGGCCTCGTCGTGGGCCTGCTGTGCGTGGCCATCGGCTCCGGCGGCCTCAAGGCCACCGCGGCGACGCTGGTCGGATCGCTGTACGAGGTCAACGACGCCCGCCGCGACGCCGGCTTCTCGATCTACTACATGGGCGTGAACATCGGCGGCCTGTTCGGTCCGCTGCTGACCGGCCTGCTGCAGAAGGAATGGGGATTCCACCTGGGCTTCGGCCTCGCCGCCGTCGGCATGGCCATCGGCCTGACCCAGTACGCGCTGACCCGCCGGAACCTGCCGGCGACCGCCTCCCGCGTGCCGGACCCGCTGCCCGCCGGGAAGTACCCGCTGTGGATCTCGGTCGCCCTGTTCGCGGTGCTGCTGGTCGGCGGGCTGGTCCTCACCGGCGCCATCACCCCGGCGAACCTCGCCGGCATCGTCGTGGGCATCTCCGCCGTCGGCGCGATCGTGCTGTTCGCCCTGCTGCTGACCTCCTCGAAGATCACCGCCGACGAGCGCTCCCGCGTCATCGCTTTCATCCCGATGTTCATCGGCACCGCCGCGTTCTTCGCCCTGTTCCAGCAGCAGTTCACGGTGATCACCCTGTACTCCGACGCCCGCATGAACCGCAGCGTGCTGGGCTGGGAGATGCCGATCTCGTGGGTGCAGTCCTTCAACCCCTTCTTCATCATCGTGCTCGCCCCGATCTTCGCGGCGCTGTGGACGAAGCTGGGGCCGCGCCAGCCGACCACCCCGGCGAAGTTCGGGCTCGGCATCATCCTCATGGGCGCCGCCTTCGTGCTGTTCCTGCCGATGGTCCCCTTCGCCTCCGTGCCGGTGCTGTGGGTCGCGATGATCATGCTGGTCGCGACGATGGGCGAGCTGTCCATCTCCCCCGTGGGCCTGTCCCTGGCCACGCGCCTGGCCCCCTCGGCCTTCCCGGTGATGATGATGGCGCTGTACAACCTGTCCGTGGCCCTGGGCACCGCGCTGTCCGGCTCGCTGGCCGGCTTCTACTCCGCCGAGAACGAGGGCGCCTACTTCGGCACCCTCGGGGCGGTGACCATCGGCATCGGCGTGCTCATGCTGCTCATCGCCCGGCCCATCGGCCGCGGCATGCGCGGGGTGCGCTGAGCTCAGGCCCCCCGGGGACCGGGCACGCGCACGCCGGCGCGGCGCAGACCCGCCTCGACCAGCGCCTGCAGACGCTCCCCGGCCGATCCGGGCGCGACGCCCGCGTCCCGGACCACCTGGTACCGGGCCGCGGTGTCGCTGCGGGCCTGCATGCCGGTGACGATCGCGAGGTGCTCGGGCCGGGCCAGGTAGTGCGCCACGACCTCCTCCGCCAGGCCGGGCAGGCGCGGGTCCTCCGGCGACCAGGTGGCCGCCTCCGCGGCGCGACGGCTCAGCGCGACGAACTGCTCGTCGGCCAGGGCGTTCTCGACGTGCCCCAGGTGCGCCTCGAAGGCCTCGGGGACCATCGCCCGGGCCAGGACCAGGCCCTCCCGGGCGACGGCCACCTCGGCCTCCGAGAAGCCCAGGCCGGGCATCCGCGCCAGGAGGTCCGCCGCCCGATCGGGCAGCAGGGTCCGGTCGCCGTCCCGCAGGCGGCGCAGCACCGACCGTCGCGCCGTCAGCTCCCGGATCCGTGCGGTGACCTGGCGCTCCACCCCGTCGATCGCGCGGGAGAACTCGTCATCGTCGGCCGCGAGCAGCGGGCCGACCTCGGCCAGGGGCACCTCGGCGCCGGCGAGGGCGCGCACCTGGACCAGTCGCAGCAGCTCCGCCGGGCCGTAGCGCCGGTAGCCGGAGACGTCGCGCTCCGGCTCCGGCACCAGGCCCAGGCGGTGGTAGTGCCGCACCGTCTTGATGGTCACCCCGGCGAACGCCGCCGCCTGTCCGATCGTCACCCCGGTGCTCATCGGCCCATCATCCCTGCGCGGGAGCTTCCCCGGCGAAGACGGCCCGCACCAGCGACTGCGAGAGCCGCTGGAAGGGGACGGCCAGGGAGAGCCCGGCGTCGTCGACGTAGTTCATCGTCCCGGTCATCACCCGGCTCCCGTCCGGGGTGATGGCCATCAGCGCGCCGTGGCCGGCGGCGCCGCCGTGGTGGGTGACCACGGTGCCGTGGGCGCCGAGATCCTCGACGAAGACCCCGAGCCCGTACCCCGAGCCGGGGATCGGGGTGGGGCGCGGCGTGAGCATCTCCTCCCGCAGGGCCGGGGGCAGCAGCTGCCCGCCCATCAGGGCGCGCAGGAAGGTCTGCAGGTCGCGGGCGGTGGAGATCATGTCGCCGCCGCTGGAGATCCACGAGGGGTTCTGCCGGGTGACGTCGATGATCTGCTGCGCGCCGTCCTCCTCGATGCGGAAGCCGGCGCGGGCGTGCGGGGCGGGGACGTCCGTCTGGGTGGTCGGCTGCAGGGTCCCGGTGAGTCCGAGCGGGGAGATGATCCGGCGCTCCATCGCCGCGGCGACGGTCTCGCCGGTGAGCGCCTCGACGAGGAGGCGGGCGATCACGTAGTTGGTGTTGGAGTAGCTCCAGTCGGTGCCGGGCTCGAAGCGGGCGGGGCGGGACAGGGCCAGCCGGGCGAGGTCCCGCGGGTCGTGGTCGTCGAAGCGGTGCTCGACCCATTCCCGGCCGGCGGTGGTGGCGGGGATCCCGGGGACCACGCTCCCGTCGGGGTAGTACTCGCCCGTGTGGTTGAAGATGCCGCTGGTGTGCTGGAGCAGCATCCGCAGGCTCACGCGCGGGTCGAGCTCCAGGTCCGGCAGCACCGGGCCCACCGGGTCGTCCAGGGCGATGCGCCCCTCGGCGACGAGGCTCAGCGCGAGGGCCGCGATGAAGGTCTTGGTGCTGCTGCCGATGCGCACGTGGCCGTCGATCGGCGGGGCGCCCGTGGCCCCCTCCCAGTCGCCGTGGCCGGCGGCTCCGGTCCATGCGCCGTGCTCGTCCCGCACCCGCAGGGTGATGCCGGTGATGCCGGCCGCGACCGCGTCGTCGAGGATCTGATGCAGGGCGTCGCGCCCGTCGTCGGCTGCGCGGGGCGCGGCGGGGGTGCGGTGGTGGTCGGTGGTCGTCATGGCGATCTGCTCCCTCGTGAGGTCCTGCCGCGGCCGGTTCCGTGCCGCGGAGGCGAGTGTGGACCCTGACCTCGGGTCAACCTCAAGGGGGCGATGCAGGATGCGCCGGGCCGATGCTCAGCGCCGGGCGCCGACGGCGTAGGCCGCCTGTCCCACGTGCTGCGCGGCATCGTCGATGATGCTGATCAGGCGCACGCCACGGGTCACGGGCGGCTCCCATGACGTGTCGATGACCGCGTCCAGATCGTCGGCATCGAGGGTGCGCAGGTAGCGGATCAGCTCGTCGGTGACGGCGGCGAGATGCTCGAGCAGCAGGTCCGCATCCGTGACCGTGACGGCCCGGGCCTGCTCGGGGGTGTGGCCGTAGCCGATCCCGTCGCCCAGCTCCCCCAGCGCGAACCGCTCGCGGAACCCCTGCGCCGTCCACACCTGCTCGGTGCCGGAGAGGTCCGCGCGCTGGGCGTCGATCTCCCGCGCGGTGTGCCACAGCAGCCAGGCCGGGGAGTTGTCGTGGCCGCCCGGATGCGCGGCGAGCACCTCCGGGGTGAGCTGCTCGCGCAGGGCGGTCGCCGCCTCCACGGGACGGGCGGCGGCATCGATCAGGACATCGAGGGCATCCATGCCCCGACTCTACGCGGCAGGTCCCCGCTGCGGCAGGCCCCCGCCGCGGCAGGGCCGGCACGTCGCCGATCAGTCGTCCAGGACGATGTCCGCATGCTCGGGGTGGCGGTCCAGCCAGCTCTCCACGAAGGGGCAGATGATCAGCACCTCGCTGCCGCGCGCCCGGGCGTCGGCGAAGGCCGCGCCGGCCAGGGCGGAGGCGACGCCCTGCCCGCGCCGGGCGGGGTCGGTGACCGTATGGATGATCTCGGTGCGCCGGCGCCGCCGCTCGTAGGTGAGGATCCCCCATTGCTCGTCGCCGACGTACGCCTCGAAGCGCGAAGCCCGCGGATTGTCGCGGACCTCGATGGTCACCGCGCGCTGTGCGCTCATCTCGATCACCTCCGACCCTGATTCTCCCACCCGGGCGGGCCGAGCGGCAGGGCCGATCCGGCCGCCGCGGCGCTCAGTCCCGCACGCGCTCGACGCGGATGCTCCCGGTCCCGGCGCGGGCCTCGATCTCGAGGGTGCGGCCGGCATCGGGCACGCCGTCCGTGGGCGTGAGGTCGACGCTGCGATCGCCCAGCCCGGTGGCGAGGTCCAGCCGCGTGGCCGTGCCCTCGAGGACCCGGATCTGGATGTCGCCGACCCCGGTGCGGGTGCGCAGGGTGCCCCGCTCGGCCCGGCTGATCCTCACCGATCCGGTGCCGGTGGTCGCGGTGGCCTGGCCGCGCAGGGCGCCGATGGTGACGCTCCCGGTCCCGGTGACGAGCTGGGCGGTGCCGTCGACGTCGGACAGCTCGACGTCCCCGGTGGCGCCCTTGAGGTCGGCGCGCCCGAAGCTGCCGTGGAGGCGGATGTCGCCGACGCCCACCGAGACGACCGCGCGGCTGTCCACGGGCACGACGATGTCGAGGTCCAGGCCGCTGCCGATCTCCCCGGCCGTGCGCGTCAGGGTGCGCAGCGCCGCGCCGAGCCGGTCGACGAAGGAGCCGCCCGATCCGCCGGGCTCCGCGTCGCCGCCGGAGCCGCGGAAGAGGTCGCCGAAGGTCGCCGAGAGGTTCCCGGCCTCGTCGGCCGGGGCGTCCACGCGCAGGTGCCCGCCGGAGAAGTCGATGCGCATCCGCGCGGCGAGCTCGCGCCCGGCCTCGCCGCGCGGCCGCAGCTCGACCCGCACCGCATGGCCGTGCTCGGCCCGCACGCTCACGTTCCCGCGCACGTGCTGGACGTTCATGTCGATGGGGCCGTCGGCGGAGAAGGAATGCACCAGGGGCGGGGCCGGGGCGGGCTCCTCCGCCGGATGCGGCGGGGCCGATGCGGCCGGGGGCGGGGGCTGGGTCGGGGCTCCGCCCGGCGCGGAGCCGTGGCCAGGTCCGAACGAGGGTCCGGGATTCTCGGGGATGTTCATGGGGTCCTCCTGATCAGATGAACCAGCCGCTGGTGCGGCCGGTGCCTCGGGGGTCCTGCGACCCGGTGGCGGGGTAGGACTGCTGGGCGGCGCCGTCCAGGTGCGCGGTCAGAGCACGGACCAGGTAGGCGTTCAGGCTCAGGCCCTCACGGTTCGCGGCGTCCTCGAGCCGGGCCTTGAGGTGCTGGGGCGGGCGGAAGGAGACGCGGGTGGTGGAACCGTCGTCCTCGCCCTCGGGCGGTGGGGGCGGGACGGGGGGCACCGGCGGGACGGCGCCCTCAGGCGGAGGCGGGAAGCCCGGCGCAGGGACTCCCCCGGGCGGCGGGGCGAACCCGCCGGGCGCGGCCCCGAAGCCCCCGGGCGGCACCGCCGCCGAGGGCGGCGCCGGCGGGACCACGCGGACCTCGACCTCGCTGCCGCGCAGGCCGATGTCCACGCGCCCCGGGGCGATCTCGCGGGAGATCTCGGCGGCGAGGGCGCCGATGAGGTCCTGCATGGCCAGGCGGACGGCGGGCTCGACGGTGACGGCGAGCAGGCCCGCCGCCCGCCGCACGTCCTCGTCGCCCACCGCGGCGCTGGCGGCGAGCTGCTCGTACACGGTGCGGGATGCATGTCGAAGATCCATGGCATCATGTTGGCGCCATCGTGGCGCCACGTCAAGGGGGTTCGGGAGCGGATCTGGCACCACTTCGCGGATCCCGCCCAGGATATGGCCGCTGCCTGCAGGTTCGATGCGGGGTTCCGGTCGGAAGAGATGCCACGGTGGCGCCACCGTCGCCTCGGATCGGCGCGGCGGCGCGCCCTCCTGCGGAGGGAGAGGCGGTCCCCGGAGGGCGCTCAGGCCTCGAGCGCGGCGATCTGCGCCCGCAGCCGGGCGGCGTCGTCCGTGCGACCCAGGTGCTCCCAGCCGGCGAGCGCCCGGCGCGCGGCGCGCAGCGCCCGCTCCGCCTCGCCGCGGGAGGCGAGCATGGTCGCGTGGCGGTCGTCGAGATAGGCGACCCAGTAGCGTGCCCGCTCCTCGTGGCCCGCCGGGACCTCGCCGATCACCCGGATGGCCTCGCGGCGCCGCTCCTCGTACAGCGCCTCGGTGACATCCTCGTCGCCTCGGGCGAGGCCTACCCCGGCGGCGATCACCCGGCCCACCCGGGCATCGACCCGGTAGTCCCACATGAGCGGGGCCGGCAGCTCCTCGGGTGCGGCGCCGGGCCGGGTGCGGCGCTCCATGGCGGCCGCGGCGGCATCGGCCACGCGCCGTTCCCCGAGGTCCACGGCGTGGCGCAGCACCAGCGCCTGCGCCTGGATCTCCTCCTGGATCAGGCGCGCCCGATCGGCGCCGCTGGTGTCGAGGTCGTCGGCGAGCCAGCGGGCATCGGCGGCCATCCGGCGCAGCTCCGCCATCGCCCCCTCGGCGTCGCCGGTGAGCTGATGGATCCGGGCGGACAGCCGCGAGGCCTCCATGGCGGCGCGGCGGTCGCGCCCCTCCTGGGCGATCCGGCGGACCTCCGCCACGGGGATCGCGGCGGCCTCGAAGCGCTGGGCGACGATCCGCTGGGTGGCGACCGCCAGCAGCGGCTGCACGCGGTGCGCGTCGCGCTGGATCCCGCGCTGCAGGGCGGCCAGGCGCCCGGAGACGAAGCCGGCATGATCGGCGAGCTCGGCCCGCATCAGGGCGCGCAGCAGGTCGGTGATGATGCCGATGCGCAGCACCGGATCGTCCACCCGGCGCAGGGAGCGCAGCGCCGCGAGCGCGTGGCGCACCGCCTCGAGCGGGCTCGGGCCAGCGAGGGTGCGGGCCAGCACCGCGTGGGCGGCGGTCTCCGCGCGCTGCGGGTCCAGCAGGGTGCGGCCCTCGACGGCGCCCGTCTGCGCGAGCTCGAGCACGTCCAGCGCCTGCCGGGTGGCCCCGGCGCGGTCGCCCATGCCCTCGAGCGCCTGGGCGCTGCGCATGCGGAGGGTCATCTCGACCACGACCGGGTCGCCCAGCAGCTGGTCCTGCACCCGAGGGAGGGATTCGAGGGCGCGGCGCAGGTCCCGCGCCTCTCGCGCCGGGTCGGCCTGCTCGCCCAGGGGCACGATCTCCAGGGCGCGCACCACGCGCAGCAGATCCTCGGAGGCGACAGGGGCCTCGCCGCGACGCCGGCCGCCGCGGGCCGGGGAGCGTCCCGGCGCGCCGGCATCGGCCGCGGTCGCCGGCCCGGAGCCGCCCTCGCCCGGCCTGCCGCGACGGGCCGCACCGCGGTGCGGGGCCGCGGCCAGCGCCTCGGCGACCACGGAGGCGGCGGCCGCGGCATGAGCGGGATGCCCGCTGCGGCGCAGCAGGCCCACGAGCTCCGCGGCGGCATCGGCCCACTGGTCCACCAGCCCGGAGGCGGCCAGGGCCGCGATCCGGGCCTGCAGGAGAGAGGCGCGCTCCGCGGCGGGGGCGGGGACCTCCGCGAAGGAGTCGGCGATGTAGCGCGCCTCGAAGAACCGCTCGGCGTGGATCAGGTCGCGGACCCGATGCGCGGCCTCGGGCACGCTGCGCGGGGCCGGGAGGGGGATGTCCGGGGAGCGCAGCGCCGTGCGCACCTCCGCGAGGGAGGGGATCCGCGCCGGGTCGTCCGCGAGACCGGGCCCGGTCTCGTCGGGCACGGGCGGGGGCGCAGTCATGGAGGGAAGATACCAAGGCGCGCTGGCGGGACCCCGGGGGGAATCCTGCGGCCGAGGTGCGGCATACCCCCTGCCCGTTCGCAGGCGCAGGACCGTAGGATATGCAGGGGCCAGCAGAGGCGCCCGCGCGAGGAGAGGTGAGGGGATGGCGATGGCCACCGGTGCCGCGAGCACGCCGTCGGATCTCGTGGCCGACGCCCCCGCCGCGAGCCCCGACGCCGCCCCCGACGCCCCCGGCCTCGGCGCGCGAGCCGAGCGCCCCGGCGCCGCCGCAGGGAGCGGGAGGCCCGCCGCGGAGCTCCCGCCGCACCTGCGCCCCCACCTGCACGCCGACGGCACCGTCGCGCCCGTGCTGGTGACGGACTTCGACGTCGCCGAGTACACCCGCACCGCCCCCGGCCGTCTGCCGCTGGACCATGCCGCCCTCGCCGCGGATCCCGGCGGCCTGGACGAGGCGGATCTGCGCCGCGACCTCGCCTTCCTGCATCGGCTGCAGTCCTCGGCCCTGGCCGAGGCCCGCTCCATGCTGAGCACCTGGACCGGGAACGAGGCCCGCATCACCGCCTTCCTCGCGACCTGGCTGTACGAGCGGCACTGGGCGGCCGCGGCGCTGGCCGAGCTGCTGGAGGCGACCGGGCCGATGCCGGCCGTGCCGGCCTCCGACGGCGCGGCGCTGTCCGCCCGGCGCCTGGGCACCCGCGCCCGCGCCCTGTACGCGGCCCGGGCGCTGCCGGTGCTCGCGCCGCTGTGGACGGGCACCCTCGGCGAGAACGTCACCGCCGGCCACATGGCGCGGATGGCGATCCTGGAGTCCTCCCTCGCCGCCGCCCATCGGGCGCTGCTGCCCCGCACCCGCGGCGAGGCGCGCCGGGCCCTGGAGCAGCTGCTCGAGCGCACCGGTCCCGCCCGCCGGTTCTTCCGCCTGGAGGCCCACGCCCGCCTGACCCGCTCGCGGGCGGAGGCCCTGACCGCCCGTGCCATGCTCGCCCTGGCCGGGCCGGTGTGGCGTCCCGTCGGCGTGGCCGATCCGGCCGAGCACGCCGCCCTGACCAGCATCCTCTCCTCCCCCGAGTCCCGCGCCGAGGTGCGCCGGGCGCACGAGGACGTGACCCGGCTGCTGCCGGGGCCGCGCCCCCGCGTCCCGATGCGCTGAGACCCCTCCCGTCCCTCCCGTCCCCCGCTCTGCGCCCGCACGCCCCCGAAGGAGGCACCGTTGGCCTTCGACCTCGATCGCTTCGCCGAGTCCTCGCAGCCCGTGGCATGGGCGGACCTCGACTTCGACAGCTTCGACAGCCAGCCGCTGGACGAGCAGACCCTGCGCTCCCTGCGCTACATGTGCGACGTCGAGTACCACACCTCCTGCTTCCTGCGGGACATGCTCGTGACGCCCTCGCACCGGCAGGAGGACGTCGGCGGCTTCATGACCATGTGGAACCGTGAGGAGTTCTGGCACGGTGAGGCCCTCGCCGCGGTGCTGGCGCGCCACGGGATCCTCGTGGACTACGACGAGCTCAAGGCCAAGCGGGTGAAGCTGGGCTGGCAGTCCGCGCTCGGGCCGATGAAGCAGTCCGTGCTCACCAGCCTCGCCGGCACCGACTTCGTGGCCGTGCACATGGTGTGGGGCGCCGCCAACGAGCTCTCCGCCGTGGCGGCCTACCGCCGCCTGTCCCAGATGACCTCGCACCCGGCGCTCTCCCCGCTGCTGAAGCGGATCGCCCAGCAGGAGACCCGCCACGTCGCCTTCTACACCACGCAGGGCCGCGAGCGGCTCGAGGCCAGCGCGAAGGCCCGATCGATCGTCCGGCTGATCCTCTCGCGGGTGTGGCGCCCGGTGGGCTCGGGGATGATGGACGACTCCGAGGTCCGCCACGTGATGGGCCACCTCTTCGAGGGCCGCGCCGAGGACCTCGACAGCCTGGACCACCGGATCCAGAAGCTGCCGGGGCTGGAGGGGCTGACCATCTTCCGCAATGCCTTCGCCCGCATGGGCATCGCCTGAGCCGATCCGCCGTCGGTCGAGGAGCGCCCCGGCCCCGCGCCCCGGGACCGGGCGCCGCCCGCCGGGTCAGGGAGCGAGGACCAGCTGGCTGAGGACCGGCAGGTGGTCGGAGGCCTCGGGGACGTCCGCCAGCACCGCGGCCCGGATGGGACGGAAGCTCTCGGTGACGAAGATGTCGTCGATCCGCGCATCGGGTTCCTGGACCGGATAGGTCGCCCCGGTGCCGTGCCCGGCCGCGTCCCAGGTGTCGACGAGGACGTCGTCGATGATCTGGATCTCGGGGGTTCCCGGGCGGGCGTTGAGGTCGCCCATCAGGATCGTGGCCCCGTCCGTGTCGATCCGCTCGATGATCTGCCGCGCCTGCTCGAGGCGGTCGACGGCGGAGCTCGCGGCGAGGTGGGTGCAGCAGACGTCGACCGGGGTCCCGGCGACGTCGAGCGAGGCCCGCAGCAGGCCGCGCTGCTCCTGGTCCGGGGACCGGAACAGGGGGATGTTCTCGGACTCGAGGATCGGGTGCCGCGAGAGGATCGCGGTCCCGTACTGGATCCGCTGAACGCCGGAGACGGGCGGGTCCCGGTCGATGTTCGCCCCGAAGACCACGTGCATGCCCAGCAGATCGGCCAGCTCGGCGGGCTGATCCGCCCAGTCGCTGCGCTCGGAGTAGTGGCGGTCGACCTCCTGCAGGCCGATGACGTCCGCGCCGCTGTCGCGGATCACGGCGGCGATGCGCTCGAGGTCCAGCACGCCGTCGGAGCCCTCGCCGTGATGGATGTTGAAGGTCATGACGGTGAGCACCCGGGCTCCGGGACGGGCGGGGGCGGGCCCGGCCGCCCCGGCCGGCGCGACCGCCAGCGTGGACGATGCCAGGGCGAGGGGAACGGTCAGAAGGGTTCTGCGCAGCATGACGGTGTCGCCTCTCGGGAGATGCACGGCTCGGGGGAGCCCGATGTCCGATCCACCGTAGGGCGAGGGACCCCGCCTCGGAGAGGGCTGCGCGGGGATTCGGGCGACGTTCGGGAGCCGTTCACCCGGTCGTCCCGGCCCCCGCCGACCGCGCCGCACAGCGGGAGACGGCCCGGCCGGGCGCCTGCCGGCCGCCGGCCGGCCTCCCTCACACGAACAGTCACCCTGCGTGCCATCGGGGGTCCCGATCTGGCAGGCAGGGTGACTGTTCGTGGAGGGCGGGGTTCGCACCCCGGGCCGGTCAGGAGCGCGGCGGCATGCCCCAGGGGTTGTCGGCGGAGGCGGTGCCCTGCGGGCCCTGCGTGTAGGGGTCGGTGCCCGCAGGATCGGCCGCGCCGGAGGGACGCGCCGGCGGTGCCAGCGGGCTCGGACCCGCCGCGGACTGCGCTGACGCGCTGTAGCCGCCCTGCGGGGCGGAGCCGTAACCGCCCTGCGAGGCGGGGCTCCCGTAGCCGCTCTGCGGGGCGGGGCCCGCGGAACCGTAGCCGCCCTGCGGGGCGGGGCCCGCGGAGCCGCCGGAGCTCTTCGGCCCCATCGGACCGGCGGGACCGCGCGGCGGGCCGACCGGGCCGGACGGGGACGCGCCCGGGCCGGACGGACCCTGCGGCGGGCCTCCCACGGGCGTGGACAGCAGCGGCGGGGACAGCTGCAGCTGGCGCATGGGCATGCGGTCGGAGTAGTCGGCGCCGTTGAACCGGCCGAACTGCCCCAGGGTGCCGGCGGGCCGGACCGCATCGGCCGCATCCAGCATGGCCAGGACCTGCTCCGGCGTCGGGTACGGGCCCGAGAAGGTGCTGCCGGCCGGGAGCGGCCCGCGGTACCAGGCGCCGGGCGTGGTGTAGAGGCCGAAGATCGCGTCCCCGGGGCGGAACCACAGGTGCCCCCGGCGGCTGCGGTCGCGCAGCGCGTGGGCGCGCCAGGTGATGATCGGGTGGGAGGAGCGCCAGTTGACGATGTGGACCCACAGGCCCTTCTCCGTCGCGGCGCGGTCGGCGAGCTCGTGAACGTTGACCTCGGCGTTGAGGTACTTGCCGCCGGAGAGCACGCCCATCGCCCCGAGGGAGCCGCCGGGGCAGTAGGAGTGGCCGAAGTTGTCCGCCGTGTACTCCTGGGAGCGGGAGAACGCGCTGCCCAGCAGCGGCACGTAGGAGATGAGGTTGGCCAGCACCAGACGGAAGTAGGACACGTGGCCGGCGGCGATGTGCCCGACCTCGTGGCCGATCACGAAGCGCAGCGCCTCCGGGTCGCGCGGCGCGCCGCCGACCTCGAACATGTCGGAGTACAGCACCACCGAGCGGCGGAAGCCGTGTCCGAAGGCGAAGGCGTTGATGACGCCGTTGCCGGAGGCGACGTAGGCATCGGGCACGCGCCGCAGCCCGAACTGCGAGGCGGCCTCGGCCACGATCCGGTATCCCTCGGGGAACTGGGTGGGGCTCATGCGCAGCGCGGTGGCCCGCTGCTGCGCATACATCAGCGCGCGGGCGATCCAGATGATGAGGGGGAAGACCAGCAGGATCACGAACAGCTGCACCAGGTAGGAGCCGATCAGGGTGTCGCCCAGCGTGAAGATCGTCGGGCCGGTGCCGCGGATCAGGTTGACGATCGTCATGATCACGAAGACCAGCCAGATCAGGTAGCCGATCCCGGTGACGGCGACGCCCACGCCCAGCAGCGGCAGCTCCCACGGGTGGCGGATCCGCTTCTGACCGAGGATCCCGTGACGCGTCGCGCCGTTGATGAGGTTCGGCGCCTCGTCCCTGCGGGCGGGCGGAGCGGCGGGGCCCGAGGGCGGGCCGACCGGCCCCGGGTGCGGCGACGGATGGGTCATGGGGGTGCTCCTCGGTCCTGCGGTTCGAGCTGTGCAGGGCCGACGCTACCGCCTCGTGCTCCACGCGCCCTCCTGATATCCACAAAGCCCGCCCGGCGCGTCGGCGCGGACCCGCCGCCGCGGACCGTCCCTCACGGACCCGCCGGCGCGACCCGGACCGCGCCCGAGGGCGGTTCTCGACCACAATGGGCAGGTGCCCTCCTCCCCTGCCTCGCCGGCCGCATCCGGCTCCCCCGTCCCCTCCGCGCGCCGCCTGGTGGACCGCGACATCCTCCGCCTGGCGGTGCCGAGCCTCGGAGCGCTGATCGCCGAGCCGCTGTTCCTGCTGGCGGACTCCGCCTTCGTGGCCCGGGTGGGCACCACCTCGCTCGCCGGTCTCGGGCTGGCCTCCGCGATCCTCACCACCGTGGTGGGGCTGTCGATCTTCCTGGCGTACTCCACGACGGCGGCCGTGGCCCGGGCCGTCGGCGCCGGCCGCATGCGCGAGGCGATCGCCCGCGGGGTCGACGCCTGCTGGCTGGCGCTGCTGATCGGCGCCGGCAGCGTGGTGCTGCTGCTGGTGGGCGGCCGATGGCTGCCGGGGCTGTTCGGCCCCTCCCTCGAGGTCCTCGCCGAGGCGACCGTCTACCTGCGCATCAGCGCCTTCGGAGTGCCGGCGATGCTGCTGGTGCAGGCGGCGACGGGGCTGGTGCGCGGCCTGCAGGACGCCCGCCTGCCGCTGTACGTCGCCGTCGGCGGGGCGGTCGCGAACATCCCGCTGAACGCGACGCTGATCTTCGTGCTGGACCTCGGGATCGCCGGCAGCGCGATCGGCACCGTGATCGCCCAGTGGGGCATGGCCCTGGTGCTGCTGGCGGTGGTGGTGCGCGGCGCCCGCGCCCATCGGGTGCCGCTGCGCCTGCACGGCGGGCAGGTCGCCACCGCCGGGCGCGATGCGCTGCCGATGCTGGTGCGCACCCTGTCCCTGCGCGTGGTGCTGCTGGCGGGGACGCTGGTCGCCACCCGGCTGGGCGATGTGCAGCTGGCCGCCCACCAGATCGCCATGACCGTGTTCACCCTGCTCTCGCTGGCGCTGGACGCCCTGGCGATCGCGGGCCAGGCCCTCACCGGCCGCTTCCTCGGCGCGCGCGATGCGGCGAGCGTGCATGCGGTGACCCGCCGCCTGATGGTGTGGGGCGTCGGCGGCGGCATGGTGACCGGTGTGCTGCTGCTCGGGGCGAGCTACGTGATCCCGGCGGTCTTCACGCCCGATGCCGCGGTGCAGGAGTCGCTGCGGGCGGCGCTGTGGGTGCTGATGATCGCCCAGCCGATCGCGGGGTACGTGTTCGTGCTGGACGGGGTGCTGATGGGGGCGGGCGATGCCCCGTACCTCGCCCGCGCCGGGATCATCAACGCCCTGATCACCCTGCCGTGCGCGGCGGTCGTGTGGTTCTCGCCCTGGCAGGGGCCGATGGGCCTGGCGGCGCTGTGGGTGGCGTGCACGCTGATCTTCCTCGTGGCGCGGTCGGTGACGCTGGGGCTGCGGGTGCGCGGGGACGCCTGGATGCGCCTGGGCGGCTGACCGCAGGTCAGGGCGCCGGGGGCGACTGCCCCTCGAGCTCGGCGAGGCGGCGCTGCAGGTGGCGGCGCGCGGCGGCGCCGGGGGTGGCCTGCAGGGCACGGCGGTGGGCGGCGATCGCCGCGGGCACGTCCCCGGCGCGGCGCAGGAGATCCGCCTCGATCGCCGTGACCTCCGGGACCTGCCCGGCGCGCGGGTCCTCCCGCGCGGCGGCGAGCGCCGCGAGCCCGGCCCGGGGACCGTCCCGCTGGCCGATGGCGACCGCCCGGTTCACGGCGACCGCCGGGGACCCGCCCGCCGCGTACAGGGCGTCGTACCAGGTGACGATGCCGTCCCAGTCGGTCTGCGCCACGGAGGCGGCGCGTGCGTGCCGGGCGGCGATCTCGGCCTGCGCGCGATAGGGCCCGACCTCCCCGTCGCGGGAGTCGAGGGCGCGGCGCGCGGCGGCGAGCGCATGCAGGCCCTCGGCGATCAGCCCGCCGTCCCATCGGCCGCGGTCCTGCTCCTCGAGCGGGACCAGGTCGCCCGCGCCGTCCCGCCGGGCGGGGCTCCGGGCGTGCGTGAGCGTCAGCAGGGCCCGCAGCGCCTGCGCCTCGCCATGATCGGGGAGCAGGACGCTGACCAGCCGCGACAGCTCGATCGCCTCGCGGGCGGGCTCCTCGCGCGGGCCGTCCTCGCCGGTCGCGCCGTAGCCGTGGGTGAAGATCAGGAAGACCACCCCGAGCACCGCCGTGGCCCGCGGGGCGACCTGCCCGGGCGGGGGCGCCTGCAGGCGCAGGTCCTCGCGGCGGATCCGCTCCCGGGCGCGCTGCAGGCGTTTGCCGAGCGTCCCCTCCGGCACCAGCAGCAGCGCGGCGATCTCCCGGACGGACAGCCCGCCGACGGCCTTCAGGGTCAGCGCCACCTGGTCCTGCAGCGGAAGATCGGGATGGGCGCAGGCCAGCAGCAGGCGCAGCCGGTCATCGAGCTCGCCGTCCTCGGCTGGCGGCCCCGGGGCGGGCATCGCCGCGATCCGCGCGAGGATCTCCGCTTCCCGCCCGCCGCGGCGCAGGACGTCGATCGCCCGACGGCGGGCCACCGTCATCAGCCAGGCGGCCGGGTTCGCGGGCACGCCGTCCCGCTCCCAGACGAGCAGGGCCCGCTCGGCGGCGTCCTGCGCGCAGTCCTCGGCGAGCTCCCACACCCCCGTGGCGCGGATCAGCGCCGCGACGATGCGCGGCCGCTCCTCGCGCAGCGCCCCGGCGAGCGCCTCCGCCGCGGAGGCGGCCGGGTCCCGGGGCGCGCCGATCAGCCCTCGCCCATCGGCCACAGCGCCCGCAGCTCGAGCACGCCCTCGTGGGCCATCGGGTGCCCGGTCGCGATGCGGACGGCCTCCTCCGCGCTCTCGCACTCGAGCACGTCGAAGCCGAGCACCAGCTCGCCGCCCTCGGCGAAGGGACCCTGGCTGACCAGGGTCTCCCCGCCGCGCACCCGCACGGCCATCGCCTCGCCCGGAGGGCGCAGCCGGTCGCCCATCACGTAGTTCCCGGACGCGTTCGCGGCGTTCCACCAGGCCTCGACGTCGGGGGCGCCGTCCCGGTCGGCCTGCGTGGGCGGCGTCGCCGAGTCCTGCACGTCCTCGCACACCAGCATCAGATACCTCATCGTCATCCCTCTCCTGCATCCGGTTCTCTGTCATCCTCGCCGCCGAACGCCGGCGAGTCACCCCTACGACGAACGGGAGGACCCGGATCGGACATCCGCGGCGAGGAGATCCCCGGGGTTCCGGTGACGGGTCCAGGATCGCGCGGATCGGGGCGCTGCGGCAGGGGCTCAGCGGGGGCAGATCAGATCGGCCACGATCTGCGCCTGCAGGCCGATGAGCTCCTCGCCGATGGCCGCGGCGTCCGGCCCGAGCTGGCCGAACACGTGCGCGCTGATGATCCCGACCAGGGCGCTCCAGGCGGCCACGGCCCGCAGGGCCACCTCCGGCGGGACGTCCACGCCGAGCTCGGCGGCCGCGTCCTCGAGGAGGCGGACCGCCTCGGCCGGGAGGGGCTGCGGCGGTGCGGCGGAAGCGGCACCCGTCGCGGCGCCGCCCGGGCGGGCATCGGCCGCATCGGCGGCATCGGCGGCGTCGGCGGCGATCTCCAGCAGCCGGGCCATCACCCGGGTGCCGGGGGCGGTGGTGGACTCCGCGGGCGCCGCGTAGCCCCGCACCGGCGTGCCATAGAGCAGGGTCCAGCGCTCGGGATGGGCCAGCGCCCAGGCGGTCATCGTGCCGGCCAGGGCGAGGAACCGTGTGCGGGGGTCGGGGCTCGCCGGGCCAGGGCCCGCCGGGGCGGGGGCGGCCTGATCGAGGCTCCCCTGATCGAGGGCGGCCTGGTCGAGGGCGGCGTCCACGCGGTCCGCGAGCTCGGTGAAGGCATCGGCGATCAGCAGGGTCAGCAGCGCGTCGCGGCTGTCGACGTAGCGGTAGATCGCGGAGGAGACCATGCCCAGGCCGCGGGCGATCTCGCGGACGCTGAGCTCTGCAGGGCCGCGCTCGACGAGCTGCGCGCGGCCCAGCGCGAGGATCCGGGCCATGGTGCGCTCGCGGGCCTGCGCGCGGCTCGCGCCGGAGGGCTGCCGGGTCGAGCGGGACGGGGCGGAGCCCTCGGGCGGGTCGGCGGGCGGGTCGGCGGGAGCGGTCATCGCCCCATCGTGCCACATACCGAGAGCAGTGCTCTTGACTCCGCAGCGAGAGCAGTGTTCACTGAACCCGTCACAACCGAGAGCACTGCTCACAGTTTCTGGAGGCTCCCATGCACCACCTCGTCATCGGCGAAGGCCAGATCGGCCGCGCGATCATCGAGCACGCCCTCGCAGACGGCGACCGGGTCACCGTCCTGCGACGCCGCGACGCCGCCCCCGAGCCGCCGCTGCGCCGGGTGCGCGGCGATGTGCAGGACCCGGCGGCGCTGTCCGCCGCCCTCGAGGGCGTCGACGCGATCCACGCCTGCTTCCACGCCCCCTACGACGCCCGCATCTGGCGGCGCGACCTGCCGCCGCGCGAGCTCGCCGTGCTCGACGCCGCCGCCGAGCGCGGCATCCCCGTCGTCTTCCCCGAGTCGATGTACGGCTTCCAGGGCGCGGCGCGGCGGCTGTCCGAGGGGGCCGCGTACAGCCCGCAGGACGCCAAGGGCGAGGTGCGGGTCGCGCTGATGGAGCAGCGGCGCCGGCACCCGGCGCGCACGCTGAGCATCGTCGCCGCAGACCTCCTCGGCCCCACGGCGGTGGGGACCGGCGCCGCGGTGGTGTGCACCCTGCTCATCGAGCGCATGGTCGCCGGGACGCGACCGATCGTCTTCGGCGACCCGGCGGCGCCGCACCTGCTGACCTTCATCCCCGACCTGGCCGTGGCGATGCTGCACGCCGCGCGCCACGCCGAGCGCCTGGCCGGCGCCGCGGGCGACGCGGTGCTGCATGCACCCTCCGCCCCGGCCCGCTCGCAGGCGGAGCTCATCGCGGCGACCGCCGCGCAGCTCGGGACGCCCGCGCGGCGGGCCCTGCGGATCCCCCGCACCGCCCTGCGCGCCGCCGCCCCGGTCAGCACCTTCGCGCGCGAGCTCGCCGGGATCTCGGGCCTCTGGTACGCGCCGTGCACCCTCGAGCCCGGGGTCCTCGAGGAGCAGGAGGGGCTGCGGCCCACGAGCTGGGAGGAGGCCCTGCGCCGGACCGTCGCCGCCGCCGTCGCCCCGGCGAGCGCCGAGGCCGGGCCGGTCCCCGCGGCGCGCTGATCCCGGCGGGCCCCGCGCCGCCGGGGGCCGCTGGCACGCACCGGGCCCGGATGCGGCATGCTGGGTGGCGGGCCCGTCCCGCTCGGGCCCGCCCCGCAGCCCGCTCGGAAGGAATCCCGCCATGTCCCGTTCCCGCGTCCTCGTCGTCGGAGCCAGCGGCCTGATCGGCTCCACCGTCGCCGATCTCCTGGACCAGCGCGGCCACGAGGTCGTGCGCTCGTCCCGGTCCTCGGGCGAGCGCGCGGACCTCACCGACCCCGCCTCGATCGAGGCGCTGTTCGAGCGCATCGGCCCGGTGGACGCCGTGATCGCCGCGACCGGCTCCGTGCCGTTCAAGCCCCTCCCGGAGCTGGGCGTGGAGGACTTCCGGACCGGGATCCTGGACAAGGCGCTCGGGCAGATCGCCCTGGTCACCCTCGGTGCGCCCCGGCTGCGTCCGGGCGCGTCGTTCACGCTGACCAGCGGAATCCTGGCACAGAGCCCCGTGGCCACGGGCGCAGTGGCCTCCGCCGCCAACGGGGCGATCGACGCCTTCGTGCGCGCCGCGGCGACGACCCTCCCCGGCGGCGCCCGCATCAACGCGGTCAGCCCGACCGTGCTCGCCGAGGCCGAGGGCTATCACGCGAGCTTCCCCGGCTTCGTGCCGGTGCCCGCCGCCACGGTCGCCCAGGCCTTCGTCCGCTCCGTGGAGGGCGTGGAGACGGGTCAGGTCTTCGCGGTCTGAGCGCTCGGCCGGACGCCGACGGGCTCACCACGATGGCCGACGGGCCCTGACGATCTGCCTCGCGGCGACCGCCAGGGCCCGACGGCACGAGCGGATCACATGTAGTCGATCGCGATGGACCCGTCCGCCGCGAAGACGACGGACGCCGAGATCGAGAAGGACGTCGTGCGCGTCTCCTCCGTCGTCGTCCCGTCCCACTGCTCGTACTGATAGGTGAAGACGGCCTCGCCCGATCCGTACTCGGATTCCGCGTAGAAGTACCCCTCGCCCATGTTCGTGAGCGTGACCTCCGGATAGGTGGTGATGCTCCAGGTCCCCGAGTCCGCGCCGTAGACATAGGTGCTGAACGGGCACCCGTCGGGCTCGGTGACCTCCTGCTGCGCGCACTCGTCGAGATCGGCGACGACCTGGGCGGAGACCGCCTTCTCGCCCTCCGCGTTGACCTCGTAGCTGGGGAACGCGTAGGCGGGCTCGACCGGATCCCCGCCGGCCGAGATCGAGAACTCGATGGGCATCTGGTCGAGGTAGGGGCTGTCGTTCGGGTACGTGACGGTGTAGCGGCCGGGGAGGACGGGCAGCCGTGCCATCTCGAAGCCCTCCTCGTCGATCTCCGTCGGAACGTCCTGGAGATCGACGCTCACCCCGTTGACCTCGATGACGCGCGACCCGTCCATCGGGAGGTAGGTGTAGACCTCCGCGAGCTGCACGTCCTCGAGCTCCCAGTGCGGGAAGAGCAGGAACGAGCGCCCGGTCCGCTCCAGGACGAAGACCTGCTCGGAGCGCACACCGTCCTGCTCGAGCGTCGCGGTCACCGTGGCGATCTCCCCCTCGGTCTCGACGCTGTCGATCGTGTACCCGCTGATCCCGCCCTCGGTCGCAGCCCCGATCTGATCGGAGAGCAGCACGCGCTGGCCGTGGGACACGTTGGGCGGCGAGATCGAGACGGCCTGGCCGTAGTCGCCGTCCTGCACGGCGCCGAGATAGGCCTCGACCTGCTTGCCCGGGCTGAAGAACATCGAGCTCACGACACCGATCGCGATGGTCGCCGCCACGGCGAGGACAGCGAGCGTCCCCACCGCGATACCCCCGGCGAGCACGCGCCGCCGTGCCTTCGCAGACAGCGGACGGGCGACGGCGGCGGGCGCCGGGACGGGAGCGGCGACCGGGACGGCCGCGCGCTGATGCGGTGCCGCAGACGCGGGGATCGCAGGATCTGCAGCCGGACCTGCGTCGCCCGGCATGATCCCGTACTGCCCCGGCGCCGGCGGCTCGGCCTCCGGGACGGGCACGGGACCGCTCGGGGCCGTCGCCGCGGATGCGGCGGGACGGCGGAACCAGGACAGCATCGCCGCCGGGACGAAGGGGGCGAGGATCGGAGCGAGGAATCGTGAGGAGACCTCGACGACTGCTCCGGCGATCCCGAACAGCACCGGGGTCCAGGGCGCGAGCGAGAGGGCGGCGCGGCCGTCCCCGACGGTGCTCGCCTGGACGGAGATGCCGACGTGTGCGAGGACCAGCGCGATGATGCCGCCGACGAAGAACACGACGGGCAGCGCGGTCCACGAGATGAGGAGGGCCGCAACGCTTCCGGGCACGATGCTGCGGGCGTGGTTCCAGAGGACGGAGACGCCGACGACCACGGCCAGGCTCAGCAGCAGCGTCGGAAGCCACACGTACCACTCCAGGTCGAAGACGGTGAACCACTCCGTCGCCGCGCCGCCGCCGACGAGGTCCACCACGCTGCCGGAGATTCCGGCCGAACCGCTGGAGAGCGCGCTGAGCCCGGTGGCGTAGGCGAGGAGATGGCCGAGCAGGAGCGGCACGGCGAAGAGAGGCGCGAAGACGGCGCCGATCTCTCCGTCGGCGATCGAGGTCACGGCGTGGGCGAGCCAGATCCAGATCCCGACGACGACCATCAGCGCGAGGGCGTGCACGGCCATGAGGCGGGCCCCTGCGGAGAGATCGGCGACCACGGGCCACCAGGCCGGCCTGGGGGCCCCGCGCAGCTGCCCGAGCAGGAGCGACGCCGACCCCAGCAGCCATGCACCGAAGAACGCGTCCGGGCCGGCGGCATGGACGCTGAAGTCGCCGATCCCCCCGGTCGGGATGGGCTGCGCCGCGATTCGGGCCGCGACGAGGACGACCAGCGCCAGGACCAGGCCCCCGAGGACCGAGTTCACTGCGACCCCCAGCAGGCGCGAGGCCGGCTGGCGCCTGCGGACGAAGCTGCCGCCCAGGAGGCACGTGACGACGAGCGCCGCGGTGACCAGGAACGGCAGGAACCGCAGGCTCATGGACACCTCGCCGGCGAACGGAATCATGGCGTCGAGGCCGTAGGAGCCGAAGGTCCCCAGCGCGACGACCTGGAACGGGAGGCGGATGAGCGCCCCGATGCCGGTGAACGCCTCCTCCGCGCCGAGGACCTCCTGGCCGAGGTCGCCGGTCGCCTCGCCGCCTCCGACGATCGCGACACCGATCCCCGCGGAGAGGAGAGCGAACACGGCGGCGATGAAGGCCACCAGATACCCGACCGCGGCGACGGCGAGCGACGGCAGGGGGTTGACCAGCCCGATCGCGCTCAGCTGGCGACCCAGCTGTGCGGCGGCATCGGCGGCCTGTCTGCTGGCATCCGCTCCCGTCACGCCGGGTCCGGAGGCGGGGGTCCCCGCGGCGCCGGCGACTCCGACCGCGGGAGCGGGGGCCGGGCCCGTCGTCGGCCCCGGCGGCCCGGGCGGCCCAGGCATCGCAGCAGGCGCGGGACCCGGTGCCGGAGCCGGCGTCGGTGCGGATGCGCCGGCGTCCGGCTGTCCGCTGCCGGGCGAGGACCAGTCGTACGGATCGTCGGGCCCCGTGCGGCCTCCTGGACCAGGCTCGGCGCGTTCGGGCATGTTGTGGTCGTCGTTCATCGTCTCCCTTTCCCACCAGGGTCCCCTGAGCATCCGATTCCCCCGGATGCCTCGCCGTGTCGGCGTGTTCGCAGGGCGCTCCCTGCTCGTCACCAAGTACCTCACAGGAACGGCGGCGAAGGGAAGTCGCGACGACGGATGTGGACGGGCGCCGGCCCGCCGCGCTGAGAGCCCCGGCTCAGCGCCGCCAGAGGTCCCAGGGCTGCGCGCCGGGCCGGAAGCCGAAGGCCTCGACCATGGCCATCGCCTCGGGGAAGCCGTGGGCCAGGGTGCGCGCCTCGTGGGAGTCGCTGCCGATGCTCACGGCGCGGCCGCCCTCCTCGCTCCACCACTGCGGCATCCACGGCTGCAGGCGGCGGGTGTTCATCTCCAGCGCCCGGCCGCTCGCCGCGATGGCCCGCATGGCCGTGCGGAACTCCTCCTCGAAGCGGCGCGGGTCGAAGGGGCCGGCCTCCTCCTCGGGCCAGTACCGCACCGCGTAGTCGAGGTGGGTGACGATCTCGAAGGGCTCGTCCCCGGCGACGAGGGCGGGGACCTCGGCGAGGTAGCGGCGCATCACCGCATCGGCCGGCATCCGGCGGTAGAGCGTGTTGGGCTCGGCGCGCAGGCCGTCGAACTCCAGGGTGTGCAGGGAGCCGATGATCCGGTCGAACATGTCCAGGTCCAGCTGCGCCCGGGCGGCCTGGATGCGCAGATGCGGCTGCCCGAACTCGAGGCCGGTGCCGATGCGCAGCTGCGGGAACGCGGCGCGGCAGCGCTCGATGCTCTCGAGATAGCCGTCGACGTCGAAGCGGGGGACGGCGACGATTCCGTCGGCGCCCAGCAGGTGGCGCTCGTGGTCGCCGAAGTCCTCCGCGTCGCTCATCCACGCATCCTCGAGGTCGAGGTGCTCGGTGAAGAACAGGGCGGGCAGGCCGATGCGCACGGCGCGGGCGCACGTCGCCTCCATCGTCCCGCGGGCGGCGGAGCCGGGACCGCCGGTGTCCCAGGAGAACTCGCTGTGGACGTGGCTGTCGGCGCTCAGGCTGGTCATCGCCCCAGCGTGCCACAGCGCGGGGCGGGCTCCCGGGCACGGGCCCGCGCGCGGACGGAAGTTCGCCGAGCGCCCGCGCACCGCGGTGACTGCCGGTTCGTGAGCAGATCTTGATCCTCCGCTCATTTTCGCCCAGGATTGTCGGACTGCCCGCCCGCCCCCTTCCCCCCCTCCAGGAGCGACCCCGTGCTCTCCCGTCTCGCCGACTCCCTCGAGAAGGTGCTGGGTCCGGACGCCCCGCGCCCCGCCGCCGCCCCCGCCGGTTTCCACGCCTCCGGCTTCCTCGGGGAGACCCTGTCCTTCCAGATCGCCCTGCAGCTCGAGGACGGCGACCCGGCCGACGGCGCCCTGCGCCTCGAGCTGGACGGCCCGCTGGCCGAGCATGCGCAGATCAGCGTGGTGCGGCGGGTGCCGGTCTCCTTCCCCGCCCCCGCCCCCGAGCGGGCCGATGAGCACTACCTCGTCACCGAGCCCGGCGAGTACCCCGACCTGCTGGAGCCGGTGGAGGACGGCCGGGTCCGCGTGGGCACCGGCGTCTGGGAGGCGCTGTGGATCGATGTGCGCGTCGAGGACGAGGCCGCGGCGGGCGAGCACGAGCTGGCCGTGCATCTGCTTGCCGCGGACGCATCGGCCGCGCAGCCGCTCGCGTCCCATCGGGCGCGGATCCAGATCCATCCGCACCGCCTGCCGGAGCTGTCGATCCTCAACACCCACTGGCTGCACGCGGACAGCCTCGCGGTGCGCTACGGCGTCGAGGTGCTCTCCGAGGAGCACTGGCGGCTGCTGGAGGCCTACCTCGCCGCGGCGCGCGCGATGGACGTGAACTCGGTGCTCACGCCGGTGTGGACGCCGCCGCTGGACACCGCCGTCGGGCACACCCGGCCCACCGTGCAGCTGGTGGGGATCCGCGAGGACGCCCCCGGGCAGTACTCCTTCGACCTCTCGCAGCTGGACCGCTGGCTGCAGATCTGCGCCGATGCCGGATTCCGGGCGCTGGAGATGGCGCACCTGTTCACCCAGTGGGGCGCCCGATGCACCCCGAAGATCGTCGTCCAGACGCCGCAGGGCCCGCAGGAGCGCTTCGGCTGGCACGTCGAGGCGACCGATCCCGCGTACCGGCAGCTGCTCGAGCAGCTCCTGCCCGCGCTGCGCGCCCACCTGGACGCCCGATGGGACGGGCAGGTGCTGTGGCACATCAGCGACGAGCCCGGCGAGGAGGATCTCGCCCCCTACGAGGCGGCGCGGGCGCAGGTCACCGATCTCCTCGAGGGGGCGCAGGTGGTCGACGCGCTGAGCTCCTTCGAGTACGCCTCGCGCGGACTGGTCGACACGCCGATCGTCGCGACGAACCACGTCGAGCCGTTCCTCGCCGCCGGTCGCCGCCCGTGGGTGTACTACTGCGTCTCGCAGGGGAAGGACGTCTCCAACCGCTTCATCGCCCTGCCCTCCGTGCGCAACCGCGTGCTGGGGCGGCAGCTGTTCGTGCACGGCGCGCCCGGATTCCTGCACTGGGGCTTCAACTTCTGGTGGGCCCAGCACTCCCTGCACGCCATCGACCCGTTCGAGGACACCTGCGCCGGCGGCGCCTTCCCCGGCGGCGACCCCTTCGCCGTGTACCCGGGCCCCGACGGCACGCCCTGGCTCTCGATCCGCTACCGGGTCCTCGCCCAGGCCATGGCCGATCACCGCGCGCTGAGCCTGCTCGCCTCCCTCGCCGGGGCCGATGTCGCCACCCGGCTCGTCGACGAGGGCGGCACGCTCACCTACTCCTCCTTCTCCTATGACGTGGATGCGCACCTGGCGGCACGACGGGCCGTCGACGAGGAGATCGTGGCGCGCCTCGCCCTCGCCGGGAGCGAGAACGGCCGCTGAGGAAGGGGGCAGGATGGGCGTCTCGCGCGAGTCCGCCTCGATCCGGGCGACGCTCGAGAGACGGACGTGCCAAACGCCCCTCTCGACACCATGGGTGGCGATGTCGTCGAGCACTGCGTCTCAATATTCTGGATGACTCCTCACCAAGCGGTGCAACCGGCCCTGATGTGAGGTGGACAACTGTCCGGTAACTCTGGATGCGCCCTGGCAGACCGGTCGGTAACGTCCTCGGCATGGACCAGACCACACGCCCCCGCGCGACTCGCCGCGCCCTCATGAAGGGAGCAGCCTGGGCTACGCCGATCGTCGCCGTATCCGTCGCCGCTCCTGCACTCGCCGCCTCCCCGGTGTGCGAGACCGAAGACGTGACCCTCAACTGGGGGCTCGCGCGCTACACCGGCACTCCGTCGAACACGTCCTCCTTCACGACGACGGTGACGTTCGACCCGACGACCTCGAGCGAAGCGTTCCCCGAACTGGAATCTCCCCTCACGGCGACGATCGTGCACGCCTACCACGGCAACGCCCGCGGAACCACGCCGAACGGCACGATCACCAACTTCAACGTCGGGGGCATCGGACAGGTCGGGTACGACGTCCGCCAGCAGATCGGCTCGAGCGGAACCACCACTCCCACGGCGAACGACTACCAGACCATCCAGTTCACTTTCGCCGAGCCCGTCTCGAACCTCCGGTTCTCGATCACGGACATCGATAGGACCTGGACCACCAGCCTCCGTGACTTCATCGACGGTGTCTCGCTGTCCAGCCCGACGGCGTTCACATACTCCGTTCCGTCCGGATCGACGGTGACAGGATCAGGCACGGTAGCAAGCCCGTGGCAGAACAGCACGGAGGGCAACAAGAGCGAAGACGGCCCTGGCGGGCAGATCGACATCACGTTCACCGCCCCGGTTCAGTCGTTCACGATCCGCTACGACAACCTCGGGCGGCAGTCCATCACCCGTGGCGCGAACAATGACCAGGCCATCTTCGTGACGGGATTCCGGACCAACCGACACACGCAGTGCCCTTGAGGTCACTGCACGGTATTGTCAGATCCGCGGGCCCGGATGGCCCGCATGGAGCGCCTCGTCCTGCTTCCCCATCGGCTGACGAGGCGCTCCGCGCCGAGATCTGACAGGAGTTCCATCGTGACGACGCTCGGGATCGCGCTCCTTGCGATAGCTGGACTGCTGCTTCTGGCATCTCTCGTCTCGGTCTACTCCACCACGATGACCGTCCATCGCAGCCGTGTGTCGTCCGCGGCCCTCGTGCTCGCTGGGGCTGCGATTCTCGTCGCAGCAGCCGGAGTCGCTGGGCTCATCTTCTGAACCAGTGCGGCCTCCTTGCGACGTGAGAGCGAATCGGCACTGCTTCAGGCGCCGCGAACTCCCCGGGCCCGAGCTCCGGTTTCGGTGGAGAGTTGATCGCCGGTGATGAAGGAGTCAGGCAGAGGCCGGATCGGTCAGGTTCGGAGCCGAGCCTTGAGCGGTGCGGAACGCTGCCGGCGTGAAGCCGCCGAGAGCACAGTGAGGCCGGAACGTGCCCTGCCAGTAGGCCCGCTCCGCGGTCGCGATCTCGACATCCTCACGGCCGACACGATGGCGCGCTGCCGCGCGAGCTTCTGGTCGAAGTCGGAGGCCCGGACGTAGGCGACGCGCTGCCCGGCGGGCTGGAGTGTCTCGATCACATTCGTTCCCTACTCGTGACATGCCTCAATCGTCAGCACCGGATGTCTTGGATAGGACGTCCAGCCTGGTGACGGGCGTCTCGTTCGGGTACACCCCAGAGAGGCATAGTGATGGTGCAGACCGCCACCTTCCGCAAAACTCACTAGGGACTTCATGAGACACGCTAGGTCCGACCTCGGGCCAGCACCGCCTCCGGATCGGGGATCTCCGACACGAACGTCTGCCGCTTCCCGGCGCCGTACCGGAGCGGTTCGTCGGTGCGGACCACGGTGCATTCGAGGATGTCCCCGATCTCCTCGTCGAGGATGCGGCGCAGCCGATCGTCGACCGCCGGGGACTGCTCCGCATTGACGATCCAGGTGAATCGACCGATGTCGTGCTGGCGCAGCTGGAACTGACGGATCTCGGCGATCTGCTCCACCGGCTCGAGGATCTTGAAGTGCGTCGCCCGGCGCGGTGCGGCGCGGGTCCCGGCGATCGGGAAGTCGCGCACCCGGCCTGCGAGATCCTCCAGGACGTTGGGGACGATCTCCCCCGCGGCGTCGACCGCGAACCGCCCGAGGTCCCCGGTGTCGTAGCGGATGAAGGGCATCGCCCTGTTGTACAGATCGGTGACGACGATCCGCCCGAGAGCGCCGGGCTCGGCGGGCACGTCCTGCTCCATGTCGAGGATCTCGACGTGAAAGGTGCTGGTGTCGAGCTTGTACGCCCTCGATCCGGGCTCGGTGAATCCCAGCAGCCCGTTCTCCGTGTTGGAGTACCGCATCCGGACCTCGGTGCCGAGCTGCCGGAGGGACATCTCGGCCAGTCGTGCGGTCATCGGTTCGCCGATGCCGAGGACGACGGACACCGCGCCCTCGGGAATCGTGATCCCGAGCTGCTCGAACCGCCCGAGAAGCACCTCCAGGTAGGAGCACAGGCCCAGGACGACGACCCCGCGGCGGCGCGAGAGCCACCGGGCGACCTCCCGCACCGTGCGCTCGTCCTCCTCCGCGGAGTACAGGCAGTGCCCCTGGAGCGCATGGACGAATCGTTCGCGATCCGTGACCTGGAACCACTCCCGGCAGTACAGGAAGGACCCGAAGGGGTCGGCCTCGAGGAACCGATACGCGCCCACGAGCTGACCTCGGTGCCTGCGGATGCGATGCGCATCGAAGGAGGAGCGGAACATGATCCCCGAGGTGCCCGAGGACAGTCGCGAGGCGAGGCGCTCGGGTCGCGCGCCGTCGGCGAGCACCGCGTCCGGCGCATCGACCATCGTCGCCTTGGTCATGACGGGCAGCTCCGCGAAGGGGGCGTTCCCGGTCCGGCGGTAGAACGGGACGTGGGACTGGGCGAAGCGGACGATCCTGGCGATGTCGTCCTCGGACGAGGCCTGCCTCTCGCTCCGGAGGACGTTCTCGACGATCCGGGCCGTGCGCTCCGTCTCGCCGCGGCTGATCAGCGCCGCGGCGCCTCGCCGTGCTGCGGGAATGACCATGACTCGTGCTCCTTCAGTCTGCAGCTGGCCGTGACACCTCGGCATCCGACCCGGACCCTGCGCGAAGGCCCCCCGGTTCGTCGGAACGGAGCGTGGAGACCGCTCGTGGCGATATCATAATGGACACATGTAGAAAATGTGCGATCGGAGAGCACAGCACATCAGGGCTCGACGGGCGCGACGCGACGAGGGGGAGGGGCGATGGGATGGGTCTGGGAGGACGCTCCGGCACGGGGCGCGTACACGCGCACGAAGAGGCTCGCCGATCTCGTGGTCTCGGGGGGTGCGCTGCTGGTGCTGTCCCCTGTCTTCGCCGGGGTCGCGATCCTGGTGCGTGCAAAGCTCGGCCGGCCCGTCATCTTCCGACAGGAACGCCCGGGCATGCACGGAGAGGTCTTCGAGATCCTCAAGTTCCGCACGATGCTCGACGTCGACCCCGGGAGGGGCCGGGTCTCCGACGAGGACCGCATGACCCCCTTCGGGAGGCGGCTCCGGGCGACGAGCCTGGACGAGATCCCCGAGCTGATCAACGTCCTGCGCGGGGAGATGAGCCTGGTCGGACCGCGGCCCCTGCGGACCAAGTACCTCGAGCGGTACTCCGCGGAGCAGGCACGTCGCCACGACGTCCCGCCGGGCCTGACCGGGCTCGCCCAGATCTCCGGCCGCAATGCGCTGACCTGGGATGACAGGTTCGATCTGGATCTCGAGTACGTCCGCACGCGGAGCCTGGCCACCGATGTGCGGATCCTCCTGGCGACGGTCCCGAAGGTGCTCGGACATCATGGCATCGCCCAGGAGGGCCGGGCGACGATGGATGACTTCTTCGGGCCGCGACGGATCGGGCGGCACGAGCTGCGCCCGGCCCCGGATCGTGCGGGCGAGGATGCGCTGTCGGTCGTGGACCGCACGACGGGAGCCGAGGTCGCGCGCTGCATCGTGAGCGGACTGAGCTCGGGGGTGCTGGAGGTGGGAATCGACGTCGTCCCGGACACGGAGGATGCCGAGACCGTGCGATCACGCGCCGCGGAGATGCTTCTCGGCATCGCCCGGGAGCGGGACGCCCACGGGATCAGGATCGACACCTCGCACGATTCCCCGGAGACCGTCGAGTTCTGGATCACCCAGGGCTGCCGGATCGACGGCGACCACGTGCGGCGCTCGGTGGCTCGGACCGAGGCGGTAGCGGGACGATGACGAGCGCACCGACCGTGGTGATCGGCTCGGCCGGTCGCCGCCTCTATCTCATCGACTGGTTCCGGGAGGCGCTGGCGGCGCTCGTGCCCGGAGGGCAGGTCGTCGTCACCGAGAATGATCCGACCAGCTCCTCGGCCACCTACGGGGACATCGCCCGGACGATGCCGCGGTACACGGACCCGGAGTACGCGCCGGCCCTGCTCGAGCTCGTCGACGAGTTCGCGCCGCGGATCTTCCTCTCCGTGAACGACTACGAGCTCATGCACCTGCATGTGCACACCGACCTGGCCGGCCGGCTCCACGAGCGCGGAGTGCTCGTCCCGGGGGTCTCCGCCGCCTGGCAGCTGCTGTGCGCGGACAAGCTCCTCATGGCCCGGGCCCTGGCCGAGGAGGGCATCCGAACACCGGTCACCGTGACCGGAGGGGACGTCGACGGGATCGCCGGGCTGGGCTCGGCAGCATCGGAGGTGGTGGTGAAGCATCGACTGGGCAGCGGATCCTCGGGGCTCGCCGTGGTCCCGATCGCCCAGGCATCGGCGGCCGTGGCCGATGCCGTCCGCACCGCGCCGTCGCAGGGCGGAGGCCTCCCCGGGGTCGACGACGTCGTGGTGCAGCCCCGGCTCGCCGGGATCGAGCACGGGGTGGACGTCGTCGCCGATCTGCGACGACCGGGGATACTGCGCGGTGTCCTGGCGCGCCGGAAGCTGCGCATGCGGTCGGGCGAGACGGACAAGGCCGTCACCGTGGATCCCGCTCCCTTCCGCGACGCAGCGGAGCGCCTCGCCCGCGCGAGCGGCCTCACCGGCCTCGTGGACGTAGACATGTTCCTCGAGGACGACGGGTCGGTCTCGGTGATCGACGTCAATCCCCGCTTCGGCGGTGGCTACCCCTTCGTCCATCTCGCCGGCGCTGACGTCCCGAGGAGCTACGTCGCCCAGGCGTTCGACCTGGTCGAGGACCCTGCCTGGCTGGAGTGCACGCACGGAACGGTGGGGGCGAAGTACGAGAGCGTGCGGGTCACCGGTCGCGTCACGTCGTGACCTGGCGATCAGCCGGCAGCCCGGCCCGCCGCGTGGCGGCCCGGGGCCCTCCCGATCAGCCCCACGAGCTCGTCGATCATCGATTCGTAGGTCACGGACCGGTCGAACAGCTCCTCGCCCATCCGGCGGCTCCCGCGGGCCATGGACCGCCGCAGCTCCGGATCCATGACCAGGCGACGGATCGCCGCCGCCATCTGCCGAGGATCGCCCGCGTCCCCGGAGATGCCCGCACGATAGCGCTCGAGGAGCCCTCGGTACTCCGCGGACTCCTGGGAGTTGACCACCGGGAGCCCGGCAGCGGCATAGTCCCCGGCCTTGTTCAGGACGCTCCCCGCCGAGCCGGCGACGATCGGGTTCACGGCGATCTCGCAGGCGGCCAGCGTCCGGACCATCTCCGGGTAGGCCAGGTTCCCGGTGAAGCGGACATCCACCCCGCGATCCCGGGCGTGCTCCTCGAAACCGGACCGACGAGCCCCGTCCCCCATCACGACCAGCGTCGGAATCTCAGGCAGCGTGTCGGCTCGCGCGAGGATCGCCAACGCATCGATCACCACGGGGATGTCATAGCTGTCGCTGAGCCCGCCGGCGTATCCGATCACCGGGCCGACGACGGGCCGTCCCGACGCGGCGAACGCGGGCGGCTCGCTCGAGCCCGCATGGACGTCGAAGGCGGTCAGGTCCGTCCCGAGATAGACCACGCGGGTGGCCGCCGGATCCGCCCCGTGACGCACCGCGGAATCGGTGTAGGTGCAGGAGACGCCGAAGACGAGGTCCGCCGTGCGATACGCGACGCGCGAGTCGCGGCGCATGCCGTGGAACACGATGTCGATCAGGTGAGGATGATCCATCACCATGCCGAACGCCTCGGGCCACAGGTCCTGGATGTCGAGGGCGCACGGGACCCCGGCTCGTCCGGCATAGCGCACGCACGCGGCCGCGACGCCGGGCGGCGGAGCTGCGGCGACGATGAGGTCCGGCGGGGCGTCCAGAGAATCGAGGTAGCGCGCGACCTCCCGACCGAAGCGTGCCTGGCTGCGAAGGCGGGCCGGCGAGATGTTGCGGGAGTACCCCGGTTCGTCCAGGCGCGTGATCGCATAGCCCGTCTCTCCGAGGTCGTCGGTGCGCGCGGCCTTCTGGAAATGGGAGAACCGGGAGGTCACCAGCTCGACCCGAGCCCCTCGTGCCGCCAGGCGCGAGGCGAGATCGTTGAAGCGGTTGTTGCTGGTGCGCGAGTCCGCCGTGTAGTTCGCGACGATCATGACGCGAGGGCAGGCGGCATCGCCCGTCTCTCGGTGCAGGTTCATGGGAGGGCACCTCTCTGGAGCGTTCTGGATTCGGTCCCCTGCGGCGAGGCGCCGCGAGGGTCGGGCGGGACATCGGATGGCTCGCCGGGCTCCCGGGGAGGAGAGGCGGCGGAGGGTCTGCGCCGGGACCCGATGGCGATGCGAGTGATCGTGATCACGAGCAGCACGGCCTGGGCTGTGGTGCCGGCCCATGCGAATCCCAGCAGCCCGTGGGACCGGCTGAGCAGGAGCACCGCGATGAGGTAGGCGGCCGCGTACACGAGGTAGGTCCCCAGGAGCTGGCGGATCGGCCCGAAGCGCTGCAGCAGCGGGGCCAGGAGGGTGACCGCGTTCGAGAACGCCGCCGTGAGGGACACCGGGAGCAGCAGCGGCAGGGCTGCCGGAAGATGCGAGGGGTACAGGAGGGCGAGGCCGGCGTAGGCGATCACCGCGGACGCGCCCCAGAAGACGAGGATCAGCGGCGGCACCAGGACGAGGCCGCGCGCGAGGAGCTGGGCGCGTCGCTCGTCCGGCACGCGCCCCAGCCGTGCGAGCACGGCGTTGCCCGCGGGGTTGGTGATCAGGGACAGGCTGCTCGAGAGGGCCGTGGCGCTGTAGTAGACGGCCAGGGCGCCGGCTCCGAGCAGCGGGGTGATCGCCAGCCGGTCGATGTAGGTGACGCCGTTGATGAGCACGGCGATGGCCGCGAGTCCGAGGAAGGCACGCAGGGTCCCCGGGTACAGCGGGGTGCGTCGCATCGTCCACCGCACCGTCCGGTGGCGCAGGCGCACGATCCCTGCGACCACGGCGGACACGGACTCTGCGACGAGGAACGGCAGCAGGAGCATGTCCCCGGGGCCGATCAGGAGGAACCCGGCCACCGCTCCCGCGGCGTAGGCCCCGTGCACGAGGATCACCCGGCCGTACGCGCCCTCATGGCGATCGGGAGTCGTGGCGTAGGTCCGGGCGATCCCCAGCAGGACGATCAGGCCGCACGGCAGGGCCGCGTTCGCGGGAAGCCACCCGAGCAGCCAGACCGCCAGGACGAGGAGCCCCGCGCCGCCCGCGGAGATCATCACGATGCGCGGGACGTCCCAGGGGAGGTCGTGGCTCCGATAGGCCGGGGCGCGGATCAGCGAGACCTTCGAGGCCTCGGTGCCGATCACGTTGACTGCGATGGTCGAGACGGTGATCAGCAGGATCAGATCCGAGAACGCCACAGGACCGGACCGACCCGCCAGACCGGGGAAGATCACCAGCTGCTGGACCGCGATGATCAGCCCGAACGCGAGCGTGTTGAGGCCGATCTCGTGCAACGGACCCCGTCCAGCGGACTCGCGGCGGCGCACGGAGGTGGTCATGGGGCGGCCTCCGTCCGTCTCATCGGCACGGCCGGACCGGGCGCCAGGGAGGTCCGGGGTGGTTCCGGATCGACGCCGTCCCGGATGTCGGGACCGTCTGAGAAGAGGACGGGATCCCCCGGAGGGCCCGGGATGATCCCGCACAGCGGGCCGAGGACGAGGAGCGCGGCCACCCGCGCATACATCCGGACGATCCAGGTGTGGAAGCCGGACCAGACGATGTCCACCACGCCTCCCAGGATTCCGCAGGCGAGGACCACGACCGCGAGACGCCAGGGGGACTCCGCGGCGCGACGCACCGACCGGACGGCCCAGTCGTCGATGAGCGTGAGCAGCCTCGCCAGGAGCGGCGCCCCCACGACGAGGCCGAGCAGCCCGAAGTTCCACCACAGATCTCCGTAGACGGACACGACCGTCGAGAACCCGGTGCCGTAGATCTCCGGGTCGGTGATGGCGGCCAGCTCGTAGCCGGTCGCCTGGGGGATCCACCCCGGGACGAGGGAGTCCGGCAGGGCGGAGCCCAGCGGGGAGAGGAACGAGGTCCCCAGCGTCGGGGCGAGACCGTTCTCGGAGGCATGCAGCACGGTGCCGAAGTTGCCGATCGCCACGAACATGGAAGACAGCCCGGTGTCGTTCCCGTGCTGGCCGCTCAGGGACTCCTCGTACTCCCGTCGCCAGATCCCGAGCGCCAGGAGCGCGATCGGGGCGAGCAGGACGATCATCGTCTTCATCCACCGGCGACCATGGCGCAGGAAGAAGAGGTAGGTCACCGCGAGCACGAGGGCGATCGCGCGCAGCCTTCCGGTCCCCGAGATGACGAGGGTCGGGAAGACGATCAGGACCGCGAGGACCAGGGCAATGTCCACCGGGCGGGAGACTCCTCGACGCCCCAGGAGGGTCGCGGCGCAGACGAGGAGGACGCTGGAGAACCCGAACCCGTCCAGGAACGCCCCGAGGCCGTCGCCGATCGCGACCGTGGCTGCGAGAACGATCACTCCGGAGATCTGGGCGCTGCGCACCACACGGTCCGGGAGGACGGGCAGCGAGGGGATCGGGGCCGGAGGCCGGGCCAGGCAGAACGCTCCCACGGCGATCTGGGCGAGCGTGCAGGCGAACAGAGCGGAGTTGAGGTACGTGTCCGGTCGGGGGACGCCCATGAAGTACGGGTCCGGGATGACCAGGAGCCCGCTGATCCCGACGATCGCGGCGCTGGAGGCCATGAAGCACCCCGCCATGGTGATCCGGTGGTGACCGTGGACGACGAAGAGCACCATGCCGTGGGCGATGGAGACGACGCAGATCGCCTGGCTGGAGAGGTCGACCGCCGCCGGATCCGTGCTCGCCCACATCTTCGCCGTGAGGACGAGCACGGTGGACGACAGGGTCAGGAGCATCGGGAAGAGGCCTGCGGCCGGGTGGACCGGAGCGTCCGACGTCTCGTCCGGGCGGGCTTCCGTGCCGCGGTCGAGCGCCGTCGTCGTCACGGTTCCCTCCGGTGGGTCCTGGGGGCGGGCCCGTCCAGGTCCTCGAGCGGAGCGGGCAGGATGGCGACGCGATCGACGATCGACCGCGAGACCTCCTCCGCGGCATCGCGGATCAGGTCGAAGGAGCGCCGGTAGTCTGCCGGGGGGCCTCCGTACGGGTCCGGGACGTCCAGGTCGATCTGTCCCTTCCCGCCGCGGGACCGGCGGCGCGCGCATCCCTGGGCGAAGCTCCTCAGATCGGCGAACCAGTCCTCCGGTCCGAGCTCCCGGGTGATCCCGGCCAGCTCCAAAAGGGTGAAGGTCCTGCGCACGACGCTCGGCGCCTCCCGGATGACCTGGGTCTTCTGCTGCTGCGTGAGCGTGAGGACGAGGTCCGCGCCGGTCGCGATCATCGGGGTCAGCGCTCGGGAACGATGCTGCAGCCGGATGCCCAGGACGGACCGGACGTACTCGACGGACTCGGGGGCGGCGGGCGCACCGTCCCTGCTCGCGGTCCCGGCGCTCGTCACCACGATCCCGGTCGCGCTGAGAGCGCCGGCGAGCGCGGCCTCGGCCACGGGCGATCGGCAGATGTTCGCCGTGCAGACGATCAGCAGGTGTGTCATCGCTCGCGCTGCATCCCGTGGAGGTCGCGATCCGGCGCCTGCGGACGCACCGACGGGCCTTCTAGGACCGCGCGGTCGTCCGCCGGCCGGGGCGCGGGACCTGCTGCCGTGCTCCGGCGTCCCGCCTCGGGATCCTGCGGGTCACCGTCGGGAGCGACGCCGTAGACATCGGCATAGGCATCCCGATCGCTGCGCGGGACCCGGTTGAGGACGACCCCGAGGATCCGGGCTCGGACGTGCTGGAGCTTCCGGAGCGCCCGGGACGCCTGGTTCCGCTGGACCGTCCGGCACCCGGCGACGAACGCGACAGCGGAGACCATGCGGGACAGGACGAGGGCATCGGCGACGGCGAGGACCGGCGGCGAGTCCAGGATCACGATGTCGTACGTGGCCGTGGCCTCCTGGAGGAAGGCCTCCATCTCCGCGCTGTCCAGGAGCTCGCTGGGATTCGGCGGCACCGGCCCGCTCGCCAGCACCGTGAGGTTCTCGAGGTCGAGGGGCTGGACCACGTCCTCCAGCAGCGCATCGCCGATCAGCACCGTGGACAGCCCGGCCCCGCCCTCGACGCCCAGGCAGCGATGCACGGAGGGGTCGCGCAGATCGGCGTCCACGAGAAGCACTCGGCGGCGCGATCGGGCGAGCGCGGCCGCGAGGTTGATCGCCGTGGTGGACTTCCCCTCCCCCTTGACGGACGAGGTGACCAGGACGGACCTGCTCCTGCCGCGCATCTCGAGGAACCGGAGGTTCGTGCGCAGCTCGCGATAGGCCTCGGCGTGGTTCCCCTGGGGGTCATGCACGAGTCCCGAGGCGAAGGACCCTCTGGTCCGGAACGTGGGGATGCTCGCGAGCACCGGCGCGTCGGTGAGCAGCTTCAGGTCCTGCGGGGACCGGAGCTTGCTGTCCAGCAGGTCCCTCACCACCGCTGCGCAGACGCCGACGAGCACCGCGGCCAGGGTCCCGAGGATGGCGTTCTGCACCAGATCCGGGGACGAGGGAACGTTCGCCGGGACGGCCGGGGTGACGACTGTGAGCTCCACGGAGGTCGCGCCCTCCAGCGCGGCCACCTCGCTGCGCAGGCTGTCCGACACCGCGTTCGCGAGGTCCGCCGCGCCCTGCGGGGATTCGGCTCTCACGGAGACGACGATGAGCGAGGTGTCCTCCGGGACGTCCGCCGAGATCCGCGGGGACAGCTCCTCCGGCGAGAGGTCGAGGCCGAGTCGATCGATGGTGGGCTGGAGGACCAGCGGCGTGAGGGCGAGATCCGAGTAGGTCGCGATCTGCTGGCGCGTGTAGTCCGCCGCGGCGGACCTGTCGGAGATGGACCCCGTCGCCGCCGTCCGCACGAAGATGCTCGTGCTCGCCTCGTACTGGGGATCGGGGAGGATCGTGGCGGCGGCGGCACCGCCGAGTGCGAGGAGCGCTGCCATGCACGCGACGAGCCACCGCTCGCGCAGAATCGTGAGCAGACGTGGGACAGACATGATGTTCCGATCTACGAGGAGTTCGTGCGGCATCGACGGGGTATCTGCTCGGCGGCGGTTTCCGGGGGACGTCGGGACCAGCGATGGGCCGGAGGCGGAGTCGGGCTCGGTGGTCCGGCGGCGGCTCATGAGGCGCTCCTGTGCTCCAGGGGCCTCCACGTCTCCAGCGGCCTCTGCTGCTCCATGAACCCCCACTCCATAGCCCGGGAGAGAGCCTGCTCGCGCGTGTTCACCGCGAGCTTCGTGTAGAGGCTGCGCATCTGCGACTTGACGGTGTTGACGGAGACGTAGAGGTGCCCGGCGATCTCGGCCCGGCTCTCCGTCTCCAGCAGCAGGAGGAGGATCTCGTGCTCGCGAGCGGTGAGACGGGGGATCGCCGGAAGGGCGTCGAAGGACCTGGCCTGGAGGGCCGGGAACATGCCGAACGCGGTGCTGAGCTCTTCCGGCACGTCCGGCACGTCCAGGGCCTGTCGACGGACATCGTCCGGCAGGAGCACGACGGGCCAGGCCACCCCGGCTCCGCGCAGGATGGCCACCAGCCTGCTCACGGCGTCGGGGAAATCGATCCCGACCCGGTCGTCGGCGGCGATGACCGTCCTCACCACGGCGACGATCATCCGCTGCACCGGCGTGACGGCCTTGAGCCCGGATTCTGCGAGCAGTCGTTTCGCCTCCTGGACCTTCCCGGCGGCCTTCGCGTTCACTGCGGCCAGAGCGAGGATGCTGGAGGACTCCTCGACGCTCCCCCGGCGGATGTTCATGTCCTGGATCCGCCCCATGGCCAGCTGCTGGAGTCCCGTCGTGATGCGGAGGCGACGCCTCGTGGACGGCAGCGAGCGCGAGGACAGCCTCTGCATCGAGACGCTCCGCAGCCGCTCCTCGGCATCGTGCGGTCGTCCGAGCAGCACGAGGGCGAGGACCTCCGCCGCCAGAGCGAGGTCCCAGAAGTCATCGAGGTCGCAGTGCCCGTCGACCAGCGCGAGCTCTCCCATGGCCGGCTCCGGCAATCCTCGGTCGAGGAGTGCCCAGGCCCGGGCGAGGTGCTCGACCGTCGCCGTGCGGACGCCGGGCGCGGGGACGGGCAGTCCACCGTGATCGATCCGGGCCAGCGCATCGGCCGCCTCCGCATTGCTGCCCGTGACCGCGGCGATGAGCGCGAGGTGCGCGAGGGCATCCCGCTTGTGCTCGAGCAGGCCGAATCGTTCCGACAGCTCGAGCTGGACGAGCCGGGCATGACGCGCGAAGAGGAAGTCCTCCGCCGCGAACAGGCCGGTGGCGCATTGGTCGACCGCCGCGAGGACCAGATCATCGAGCTCGCCCGAGCGATCCGACTCCTGGGCCAGCAGCTCGATCGCCGGCAGAGCGCGGGCAGCGAGCTCGTACATCCTGTCCTGTCGGCCCAGGAGCCTCTGCACGACACTGGCGAGTGCCTCGCACAGCGACCGGTCGATGCCGAGCGCGGACGCCGCGGACGCATCGCACAGCCCCAGGGCGGACTCGAGGAACGCCTCGGCCCTCTTCTGGGTGGCGGGGTCGGTCGCGAGCACGAGGCCGCACCAGAGGGCGAGGACCGGATGGGCATGCAGCTCCGAGGCGGGGATCTCGCGCAGGAGGTCGGTGACGCGCGTCGCGTCGTCCGTGTCGAGCGTCCCGGCTCTCAGCAGTGCTCTCTCGGCCAGCTGCAGGTCCCTGCCCCGGACGGCGTGGTCGAACGCCTGCAGGTGATCGCCACGGACCGTGGAGCACCATCGCGCGATGCGACGGTGCAGCTCCCGTGTCCGAGCGCCGTCGGCGGGAAGCGGCATCGAGAGGAGGTCCGATCGCAGGTGGGGCTCCAGACGGAACTGAGGGGTCTGCCCTGAGGCGGAGCTCTCCCAGTGGCCTGCGCCGAGCTCCTGGAGACGCCGTATCTGGTGCTCCGCACCGTCGGGGAAGCACAGCTCCGCGGCGAGATCGGCGTCGAAGCCCGGGCTGCGCGCCAGGAGGATGAGGGCGTCGCACAAGGGGCCGTCGCCGATGTCCCCGCGAGCCCCGATCTGCCGGGCCCTCTGCACGAGGGACGCGATCCGCGGGGGCGTGACCGGGCCGGCGCTGCTGCTCGGATCGCGCAGCTGCCTCAGCAGGAGGGCCACCGTCGAGATCCTCCGCGCCGGAGGTCCAGCCACCGCAAGCTGCTTCCCCAGCAGAGCGACGGCCGCCGCGGGGAGGTCCGGGGCGCTGAGAGCACACAGCTCCGCGACTTCCGAGGGATCGAGGGACAGGAGCTCATCGTCGATCAGGCTGCTCGGGATCATCGCCTGAGCGGCGAGCGCCTCGAGGGGAGATCGGCGCCGGCCCGCGATGAGGCAGCGGAAGGTCGGCTCGTCCGACAGGAGGGCAACGATCTCCTCGAACACGCCCAGTTCCGCGGCCGAGGCCACCGGATGGTGGTCCTCGTCCAGCACGAGGGTGACCTTCTGGTCGCGCGCCGAGATGATGCGAGACATCGCCTCGAGGGTCCGGGTCGGGTCCTCGACGGCTGACTCCGAGTATCGATACAGGTCGACATCGGAGACCAAGCCGGCGGCATGCATGCGGTGCAGCACGCGCACCCAGAAGCCCGTCGTCGAGCCGGTCCGCGCTGCTCCCTCGACGCGCACGACGTCGTCCTGCCCACCGTCGGTCCGGGTTCGAACCCACTGGTCCAGCAGCGACGACTTCCCTGTTCCTCGACGACCGCGGATGACGATCAGCTGCTCCGGCCCGTCGAGTCGCGCGATCAGTCGGGTCCTGTGCAGCACCGCGCGCGGATCCCGTGGCACCTCGGCGCCCTGTTCTGCCCCCTGAACCACCTGTGGTCCTCCTTCTTCTCCGAGAACGCTCACGCCTTCGTCGGCGCGATGTCCGGTCGTGCGGCACAGCGGGCCGCACCGATCCGGGCCGAGGAGCTGGTCCACTCCCCGGCCGTCGGCCGCCCGCGCGGTGCAGAGCTGGTCCGGTGCACCGTGCCGTTCGACGTCTCCTCACGGTATCCGCGGGAGCCCTCCGAGACGATGCCTTATTCGGACAACTGTCAGAAATCACCCCGGGGGTGACCGGCGAACCCCCCTCCGGCGCGGCTTGCGACGGATTCCGGCCCGACGCCGGGTCGGGGCCTCAGCCACGTGGGCCGGGGACTGCGCCGTGGGCCCGCAGAGGCTCCGAGGGCGGGTTCCGGCCGTGGACGGGGTGAAATCCGGGGCGAGAACCGCATTCGGCCGGACGCATCACGGATCCGAGGTGCCACGGTCGATCTCGCGCCGGTACGAAGCTCGCCGAGGAGCTTCCGATGCACCACGGATGCGGCCGTCCCCTCGTCCGTGGTGCATCACCGGCGTCCCTGACCCCGACGACATGGGAGGACCCGATGACCATCGCCCAGCCCCGCCCCCTCCACCCGGCCGAGATGCGTCCCGACCTGTCACCGGAAGCCTGGGCGCCCCCTATCTCGACCCTCGCCGAGCGTGTGCTCGACCGGCTCGGACACGCCCACGACCCGGTGGACGTCCAGGCCGCACGACGCATCTTCGAGGGGCGCCGAGTCCTGGTCACAGGGGCCGGCGGGTCCATCGGGTCCGAGCTGACCCGTCAGGTGCGCGACCTCGGCCCCTCGAGCGTGCTGATGCTGGACCGGGACGAATCGGCGCTGCAGGAGCTCCAGCTCGGGCTCGAGGGCCACGGCCTCCTCGACTCCGCCGAGACCGTCCTCGCCGACATCCGGGATCCTCGCGCGGTCGACGCGGTGTTCGCGGAGCACCGTCCCGAGGTCGTCCTCCACGCGGCGGCGCTCAAGCACCTCCCGCTGCTGCAGCGATATCCGCGCGAGGCCTGGCTGACCAACGTCCACGGCACCCGGATCGTCCTCGATGCGGCGCTGCGCCACGGGACCACGCACCTGGTGAACATCTCCACCGACAAGGCCGCGGATCCGACGTGCGTGCTCGGAGGATCCAAGCGCCTCGCGGAGGGGCTCACGGCCCATGCGGCCTCGCGATCGGGGAAGGCGTTCGTGTCCGTCCGGTTCGGGAACGTGATCGGCTCCCGCGGATCCGTGCTGCCGACCTTCGTCGAGCAGGTCCGTCGGGGCGGACCGCTGACCATCACGCATCCGGACGTCACGCGATACCTGATGACCATCCCGCAGGCCTGCTCGCTCGTCCTGTGCGCGCTCGCCGTGGGCGAGAGCGGCCAGACCCTCGTGCTGGACATGGGCGAGCCCGTACGCGTCGCGGACATCGCGACCACTGTCGCGGAGCTCGCCGGGGTCACGTGCCCCATCGTCTACACCGGGCTTCGGCCGGGCGAGAAGCTCCATGAGGACCTGCTGTCCGCGCGCGAGACCATCGGCGGGACCGCGCAGGACGGGATCCACCGCGTCCGCTGCACGGTCGTCGACCCCGCGGGCCTGCCGGGCGCCGAGGAATGGACGGACGCCGTGCGCAGCATCCTCCTCGCGAACTCCACGGTCGTCCCGGCGCCCCCGCGCACGCTCGAGGGGATGATGGCCTCATGAGGATCGGCCTGTCGGTCCCGGACGTCGGCCCCGCCGAGCAGGACGCGATGTCCCGCGTCCTCGCCGAGGGGTGGATCGCCCCGGTGGGCCCGGACCTCGACCGGTTCGAGCAGGCGCTGTGCGCTCGCACCGGCCGGGCCCGCGCCGTGGCGGTGAGCAGCGGGACGGCCGCCCTGCACCTCCAGCTGCTCGCGGCGGGGATCGGCCCCGGGGAGGGCGTGATCTGCCCGACGCTCACCTTCGTCGCCACGGCGAACGCCATCACGTACACCGGTGCGACGCCCATCCTCGTGGACTGCGACGACACCGGGAACATCGACCCGGATCTCGTGGAAGAGGCCTTCGAGTCCGCCCGGCATGCCGGCACCCCGGTCCGGGCCGTGCTGCCGGTCGACGTCTACGGCAAGGTCGCCGATCACCGTCGGCTCGGGGAGATCGCGGACCGGCACGGCGCCCTGCTGATGGTGGATGCCGCCGAGTCGCTCGGTGCGCGCCGCGACGGGGTTCCGGCCGGGAAGCACGGGATGTCCGCCGCCGTCTCCTTCAACGGCAACAAGATCATCACGACCTCCTCGGGCGGGGCCGTCCTCACCGACGACCACGCCCTCGCCGATCGCGTCCTGCACCTGGCCACCCAGGCGAAGGAGCCCGTGGCCCATTTCCTCCATCGGGAGGTCGGGTACGCCTACCGGATGTCCAACGTCCTCGCGGCGCTCGGCACGGCGCAGCTGACCCGCCTGGACGACTTCCTCGCCGCACGCCGGGGCCACCGGGCCCGGTATACGGAGCTGTGCGACTCCGTGGAGAGCCTGCGCATCCTCGGAGGCGCCGATGACGAGGACAACTGCTGGCTGACGGTCCTGGAGCTGACGGATCCCGGGGACCAGGTCGTCACGATCGAGACCCTCGCGGCGGAGCTGGCCTCCCAGGGGATCGAGACGCGCCGCGTGTTCACACCGCTGCACCGTCAGCCCCTGCACGCCGATCCCGAGCGCACGCCCCGCGTCGTGAACGGGACGGCCGAGCGGCTCTTCGCGACGTGCCTGGCGGTGCCGAGCTCCGCCCGCTCCTCGTCCCGGGACATCGACGAGGTCTGCGGGATCATCGAGGCGGTCATGAGCCGCTCCGATCGAATCGGCTCGGGCAGGACGCGGTCCATCACGCCGTATCTGTCCTCCGGACGATCCCCGAGCGGCGCCGCAGCCTGAGGAGCGTCGGGTCCGCGTGCTCGGGTGCCGGACCATTCCGGCGCGCACCGCACCGTGCAGCGCCCTGGGCGTACCGGCGGTCCCGGGACGGGACCAGCGGTTCCGGTGCAGGAGGGCGGGAGGCGTCGATACGATGCCTCCCGCCTCCCGCCTCAGACGAGCGCGGGCTCCTGGGCGGCCGCGCGGACCTGGAGGGTGGCCTCGACGAGGTTCTTCAGGCTGGCCTCGGTCTCGGCGTAGCCGCGGGTCTTCAGGCCGCAGTCGGGGTTGACCCACAGGCGCTCGGCGCCCACGGCCGCACGGGCGCGGGTGAGCTGCTCGGCGATCTCCTCGACGGAGGGCACGCGCGGGGAGTGGATGTCCCACACGCCCGGGCCGATGCCGCGGGGGAAGGCCTCCGGGTCCAGCGCCTCGACGATCTCGCCGCGCGAGCGCGCCGACTCGATCGAGGTGACATCCGCGTTCAGGGCGTCGATCGCGTCGACGACGACGTTGAACTCCGAGTAGCACAGGTGGGTATGGATCTGCGTGGCCTCGGCGACCCCGGAGGTGGCCAGGCGGAACGAGGCCACCGACCAGTCCAGGTAGGCGTCGTGGTCGCGCGTGCGCAGCGGCAGCAGCTCGCGCAGGGCGGGCTCGTCCACCTGGACGATGCCGATGCCGGCGGCCTCGAGGTCGTTCACCTCGTCGCGCAGGGCCAGGCCCACCTGGGCGGCGGTGTCGCCGAGGGGCTGGTCGTCGCGCACGAAGGACCAGGCGAGGATGGTCACCGGGCCGGTGAGCATGCCCTTGACGGGGCGCTGCGTGAGGGACTGCGCGTAGGTCGCCCAGTCCACCGTGATCGGGGCGGCGCGGTGCACGTCGCCGAACAGGATCGACGGGCGGGTGCAGCGCGAGCCGTAGGACTGGACCCAGCCGTGCTCGGTGGTGGCGAAGCCCTCGAGGTTCTCGGCGAAGTACTGGACCATGTCGTTGCGCTCGGGCTCGCCGTGGACGAGGACGTCCAGGCCCAGCTCCTCCTGCAGCGCGATGACGCGGGCGATCTCGTCCTTCATCGCCTGCGTGTAGGCGGCGTCGTCGATCTGGCCCTTCCGGTGGGCGGCGCGGGCCTTGCGGACCTCGCCGACCTGCGGGAAGGAGCCGATGGTCGTCGTCGGCAGCTCCGGCAGGCCGAGGGCCTCCTGCTGCGCGGCGGCGCGGACGGAGAACGCGGCGCGCTCGGTGTCGGCGGCGGTGACAGCGGCGGCGCGCTCGCGCACGGCCGGGACCCGCACGCCCGCGAAGGTCCGGGCCACGGACAGCGGGCCGTCCACCGACCCGGCCGCGACGGAGCCGGAGGCGAGCTCGACGACCTCGGCGACCTTCTGGTCGGCGAAGGCGAGGGTCTCGCGCAGCTCGGCGGGGAGCTTCGTCTCGCGGGTGACGTCGTGGGGGACGTGCTGGAGGCTGGTGGAGGTGCCGACCACGACGCCGCCGGTGCCGCCGGCCTGCTCGAGGCGGGAGGCGAGCTCGCCCACGCGGGCCGCGGCGGTGCCCAGCTCCGCGCGCCAGATGTTGCGGCCGTTGACGACGCCCGCGACGAGCTGGGTGGCGCCGGCGCCGGCGAGGTCCTCCACCGAGGGCAGCTGTCCCTTGACGAGGTCGAGGTGGAGGGCCTCGACGCCGGAGGCCAGCAGCGCCGGCAGCACGCCCTCGGGGTGGCCGTAGCCGGTGGTCACGAGGATCGCGGGACGGTCCGCGGCGGCCGCGAGGACCGCGGTGGAGTGCGCGACCAGCTCGGACAGCTCGGCCGGGGCCAGGCGCTGATCGGCCGAGAGCGCCGGCTCGTCGATCTGGACCCAGGCGGCGCCGGCCGCACTCAGGGCGGCCAGCAGCTCGACGTACACGGGCACGAGGTCCGCGAGGCGGCTGATCGGGTCGAAGCCCTCGGGGGCGTCATCGGCCGCCTTGGCCAGCAGCAGCAGGGTCAGCGGGCCCACGATCACGGGGCGCACGGAGTCGCCGGCCGCGGCGGCCTCGCGCACCCAGCGCACCAGCTGGTCGCCGGCGAGATGGAAGGCGGTGTCGGGGCCGATCTCCGGCACCAGGTAGTGGTAGTTCGTGTCGAACCACTTGGTCATCTCCAGCGGGGGGCGCTGCTCGTCGCCGCGGGCGAGGACGAAGGTGGAGGCCAGGGAGATGCTGCCGTCCTCTCCCTGGAGGTCGGCGAAGCGGGAGGGGAGGGCGCCGACGGTGACCGCGGCATCGAGCACCTGGTCGTACCAGGAGAAGGACTCGGGGATCGCGCCCTCGCCGGCGAGGCCCAGCTCGGCCAGGCGGGCGCGGGTGGCGGCGCGCAGGGTGCGGCCGGTCTCCTCGAGGGCGGCGAGGTCGCTGCGGCCGGCCCAGTAGGACTCCTCGGCCTTCTTCAGCTCGCGGTCCGGGCCGATCCGCGGGTAGCCGAGGATGGTCGCTGCGGGCAGGGCAGGGGTGCTGGTCATCGGGGGTTTCCTTCGGTGGGGTCGATCGGACGCGCGGTCCGGGGGTGGACGTGCCGGCCCGCCCTCACGACCGGGCGGCCGTGCGGGGGGGACGGGAGCAGATGCGGCGGGGGCCGCCGGGAGGGTCAGACGCCGACGGGCTCGCGGGCCCATCGGCCCAGGTCCAGCCGGTCGAGCACGCCCAGGGCGTCGACGTGCTCGTTGAAGGTGAACAGGTGGACGCCGGGGGCGCCGTCGTCGAGGACGGCACGGATCAGGTCGACGCTCGCGGCGATGCCGATCCGCCGCCGCTCCTCGGGGCCCGAGGCCGTCTCCAGGGCGTGCAGGTGCTCGGCCGGGGCGTGGACGCCGGAGAGCTCGGCGAAGCGGGTGAGGCGGCGCACCGAGGTCATCGGCACGAAGCCGGGGATGATCGGGATGGTCACGCCGGCGCGGCGGGCGCGGCGCACCAGGTCGCTGTACTCGGCGGGATCGAAGAACGCCTGCGTGATGGCGAAGTCCGCGCCGGAGCGCTCCTTGGTCAGCAGCACCTCGATGTCGTGCTGGTGGGTGGGCGACTCGGGGTGGCGCTGGGCGTAGGTCGCCACGCCCACGGCGAGGCGGCCGGCGGCGAGCGTCGCCGTCTCCTCCCGCTCGATGCGGCGGATCAGCTCCACCAGGTATCGGGCGAAGGGGAACTCGTCGTCCCGGGTGTCGTAGCCCGGGGGGATGTCGCCGCGCAGGGCGAGGATCCCGCGCACCCCGAGCTGCATCAGGGTGCGGATGGACACGGAGAGATCCGCGGCGCTCGAGCCGACGCTGGTCAGGTGCACCAGCGGCCGCAGCCCGGTCTCGGAGAGGATGTGGTCGGTCAGCTCGAGCACCCGGGGGAAGTTGGTGCGCGCGGACGCGCAGGTGACCGACACGTAGTCGGGCTGGGTGCATTCGAGGGCGGCGACGGTGCGCCGGACCTTCTCGAGCGAGGCGTCCCCGCGGGCGGGGAACAGCTCGTAGCTGAGCGCAGGACGGCGCGACCGGGGGGCGGGGGCCTCGGCGCGCGATGCGGCCGGGGCGGCCCCGGCGCCGGCGGCGGCGTCGTGGGGGACCTGCGGAGCGATGGACATGTCGGCGACGATATGCGGAAGGCGCGCCGCAGCACACCCATCATGACGGACCGTGAACCTGACCGGTGTCATCCGGCCCGAGCATCAGCCGTCCGGTCGCCGCTGCCGGGGGCGGCTGCTCTCAGGAGGTGTGGACGTCGTGCGGGATGGGCCGCGTGTCGTCCTCGAGGTGGACCCAGGCGCAGGGGGTGTACCCGCCCTCGATGACCTCCGGGCCGCCGACGGGGTTGTCGAAGCCGACGTGGACCAGCATCCAGTGCGGACGGAACAGCCACGGCGTGCCCCACACGTCCACCTCGCCGAAGGTCAGCGGCGGAGGATCGGTGAGCGCGGCGCCGCCCTCCGCCGGGGCGTCCTGCAGTACGTAGTCCTCGACCGGGAACTGCGCGTCCGTGCCGTCGCGCTGCGGGCAGATCCCGCCGTGCCCCTGCATCCCCCCGGTCAGCACCGGCCATCCGTCCACGACCGTGACCTGTCGCGTGACCTGCACCGGCCCGTCGGAGGCGCAATCCTGCTCGAGGCCGTCCTGGAGACGCAGCGACTCGGTGACGACGAACGCCCCCTCCGCGGAGGAGATCTCATGGATGCTGTCGCCGCAGCGGGCCATCCGGGCGATGGGGTTCTCCACCTGGACGGGCTCCTCGGCCTCCGGATCCCACAGCCAGATGTACCAGATCTGCTCGAACCCCTGGCCGTCGGTGATCTCGAGCGCGGCGAAGGCGTCCTCGTGCCCGTCGCCGTCGACGTCCGTGTACTCGACCTGCGGGGCGACGACGATGGTGCGCAGCCCCTCGTGGGTCGCCGGCGTCAGCACCATCTCGTGCACGCTCTCCCGCCACGGGACGGAGGCGAGGTCGGCGTCGCGGATGGTCGGGCCGTCCGGGCTCGCGGCCGGGGAGGACGCCGGATCGTCCGCGCCCGGCGACGTCGCATCCGGCCCGGCATCGGCCGGGGAGGACGTGGACCCGCCCGCGTCGGAGGTCTCGGCCGCGATGATGCCCGGGGGCCCGGAGGAGCAGGCCGCGGCCGTCAGGCAGAGCGCCGCGAGCAGGGCGATGCCTCGCGGGCCGGAGCCTCGCGCTCGGGAGCGGCGTGCCCGGGCCCCGCGCGACCGGGGGCGGGCTGGTCGGGAACGGGACGAGCTGATCATGGCGGGTCCTCCCTGCGCCCCGGCATCCGCAGCCGCGACGTGCAGCCAGGATAGTGAGACGGCTCCGTCGCGACCCTCCGGTACGGGTCACCATCGGGCAACGATCGGCGCCGCCGGACGGGCATCGGCCGGCGGATCGGCGGGCCGGACGCCGGCGGGCCGCGGGCGACCGGTGCGGGGAATGCGGCGAGGACCGGTTCTATTCCCGCCTGTGCGGAGAGGGATACCACCGGGGAAATCCCTGGCCGGTCCCGCCCCGGCGTCCCTAGACTGCGGGCGTGCAGACCTCGCCCGCTCCCGCCCCGCAGGCCCTCGCCTCAGACACCATCTCCCCCCGTGACCGCAGCGTGATCGCCCTGCTGCTGATCAGCGCCTTCGTCGTGATCCTCAACGAGACGGTGCTGTCCGTCGCGCTGCCGCCGATCATGGACGACCTCGGCATCACCGAGACCACCGCCCAGTGGCTCACGACCGGGTTCATGCTGACGATGGCCGTGGTCATCCCGATCACCGGCTTCCTCATGGGCCGCTTCTCGACCCGGCAGGTCTTCACCTTGGCGATGACGACGTTCAGCGTCGGCACCCTCATCTGCGCGATCTCCCCGACGTTCCTGCCGCTGCTGCTGGGCCGCATCGTGCAGGCCTCCGGCACCGCGATCATGATGCCGCTGCTCATGACCACCGTGATGAACCTGGTGCCGGCCTCCCAGCGCGGCCGCACCATGGGCAACATCTCGATCGTCATCGCCGTGGCCCCGGCCGTCGGCCCGACGATCTCCGGGCTGATCCTCTCCCTGGCCCCCTGGCGCTTCCTGTTCATCGCGGTGCTCCCCATCGCGCTGATCGCGCTGCTGCTGGGCCTGCGCCGCATCGAGAACGTCCAGGAGTCCACGGCGACCCGGGTCGACCCGCTGTCGGTGGTGCTGTCGGCGATCGGCTTCGGCCCCCTCGTCTACGGCCTGACGGGCATCAGCGGCGGCGGGCACGGCGCCACCGAGGCGGCCACCGCGGGCGGCCCGCCCGTCGCGGCGATCGTGGCCCTGGTGATCGGCGTCGTCTCGCTGTTCCTGTTCGTGCTGCGCCAGCGGAGCCTCCAGCAGGCCGACCGCGCCCTGCTGGACCTGCGCACCTTCGCCTCGCGCAACTTCACCGTCGCGATCGCGCTGATGGTCGTCATGATGGGCGCCATGTTCGGCACCATCGTGCTGCTGCCGATCTTCCTGCAGCGCGTGCAGGAGCTGAACACCCTCACCGTGGGCCTCATGCTGCTGCCCGGCGGCCTGCTGCAGGGCCTCGCCGCCCCGTTCGTGGGACGCCTCTTCGACAAGGTCGGCCCGCGCCCGCTGCTGATCCCGGGCCTGGCCGCGGTGACCGTCGGCATCCTCGTGCTCTCCCGCGTGCCCGAGCAGATCTGGCCGATCGTCGCCGGTCACATCATCATGTCCATCGGCCTGGCCTTCGTGTTCACGCCGCTGTTCACCACCGCGCTGGGCTCGCTGCCGCGCCACCTGTACCCGCACGGCTCCGCGATCGTCGGCACCGTGCAGCAGGTCGCCGGCGCCGCGGGCGCCGCGCTGATGGTCTCGGTCATGGCTCGCATCTCCGCCGGCACCATCGCCGACGGCGGCACCGCCCTGGAGGGCATCTCCGCGGGGACGTCCTTCGCCTTCACCATCTCGGCGGTGCTGGCCGTGATCACGGTGGTCATCGCGTTCTTCGTGCGCCGCGCGCCGGAGGAGGCCCCCGCCTCCCCCGCGGCCCATGCCGAGGACGTGGAGCTCGCCGGTCCCGCCGAGAAGGGCTGATCTCCCTCACCGCCGGCCTCCGCGGCTCGTCGCTCGCGCGAGATCGACCCCAGCTCCCCTCGGGGCGCGCCACATCGACCAGAGCTTCCCGTCGAGGGAAGCTCTGGTCGATCTCGCGTGGTGCGAAGAGCAGCGAGGAAGGCATGCGGATGGTAGGGCGATCGACATGCGGATGGTAGTGCACAAGGCATGCGAATGGTAGTGCAGACAGGTTGCGAATGGTAGCGTAGCCGCCATGGAGTACCTCCCTCGGGCAGTGGATCGCGTGCTGGACGAGCTCATGGAGGATGCGGCAGCGATCTCCCTCGACGGGGCCAAGGGCGTCGGGAAGTCCGGCACCGCCCTTCGGCGCGCAGACCACGCGTGGTTCCTCGACGACCCGGACCAGGCGATGCAGCTCCAGGCGGACCCGCGGTTCATCTCGGCGCCGGAGGGCACCCTCCTCCTCGACGAATGGCAGCTGGACCCGCCCATCTGGGACTCCGTCCGGCGACGCGTGGACGAGGGAGCCCCTGCCGGCCGATTCCTCCTCACCGGGAGCGCGTCCCCCGCGTCCGCACGAGGCACCCACAGCGGCGCAGGGCGGATCCTCTCGCTGCACATGCGGCCGATGGCCCTGCACGAGCGTCGCGGCGCCGCGACGACCGTCCGGCTCGCGGATCTGATGGCCGGCGACGCCGAGATCGCCGGTCGCTCCTCCTGGTCCCTCGCGGACTATGTCGACGCGATCGTGGCGAGCGGGTTCCCCGGCATCGCCTCGGGCCCCGCGCGCAGCATCGGGCGCCAGCTCGACTCGTACCTCGCCCGCATCATCGACCGCGGGATCCCCGACCTGGGGGCATCGGTGAGGCGACCGCAGACCTTCCGGAGGTGGCTCGCGGCATACGCGGCGGCATCCTCGACCACGACGAGCCACGCGAAGATCCTGGAGGCGGCAGCGAGCGAGGACGGGTCACGGCCCGCCAAGACCACCGCGATCGCCTACCGGGATCATCTCGCGCAGCTGTGGGTGCTGGACGAGGTCCCGGCCTGGGAGCCCTTCCGGGTGTCCCTCGGCCGCATCTCGCAGAGCCCCAAGCATCAGCTCGTCGATCCCGCGCTGGCGGCACGAGCGCTGGGTCTCTCCTCGTCCGCGCTGCTGTCGGCGCGCGGGGCGCACATGATCGGACCGCTGTTCGAATCGCTCGCCACGCTCAGCGTGCGCGCGGCCGCACAGGTCGTCGACGGGAGGGTCGGTCACCTGCGCAGCCGCAACGGGGACCGCGAGGTCGATCTGATCGTGGAAGGGCCGGACGGCCGCGTGGTCGCGTTCGAGGTGAAGCTGTCCACGACGGTCCGTGATGACGACGTGCGCCACCTGCTCTGGCTCCGCCGGCAGCTCAGGGACGATGTCGCCGATCTGGTCGTCCTCACGACGGGCGAAGCCGCCTATCGCCGGCCCGATGGCGTCGCGGTCATCCCCCTGGCGCTCCTCGGACACTGACGCCCCGGGCCCGACCGGGTGCCGCCGACCTGACGGCTGGCCGGTCGGCGGCGGGACGGGTAGGTCCGTCGGGCGCGGCCTCAGACCTCGGGGCCGGCGCCGTCCCGGTGATGGCGCTCGCGGCGCTCCTCCCCCACGGTGAGGGAGGCGTCGCCGGAGGCGGTGTGGTGGGGGTCGCCGGGCCCCTTGGGCTGGATGTGCCCGGGGTCGAGGGTGCGCGTGACGTCCTCGGGGGTGAGGGCCGGGATCTGCCCGGTGGCGGTCTCGTACCAGTCGGACAGCGCCGGGTCCTCGCTGTCGATGCCGGCGCCGGCGCCCTCCTCGGCCGCGACCTCGGTGGCCTCGAAGACGAAGTCGTCGCCGTGCTCGGCGATGCCGCGCCGCACGCCCTGGGCGATGGCGGCCCGGGCGTAGCGCTGGCGCAGCATGTACGGGTCCGAGTTCAGCTCCTTGGCCCAGGAGACCATGATGCCGATGACCACCAGCGCGAACGGCAGGGCGGAGACGACCATGATCGACTGCAGCCCGGACAGGGCGGTCTCCCCGCCGGCCAGCAGCAGGGCGAGGGCGGCGGCGCCCAGCAGCACGCCCCACGTGATGGTGACCCAGGTGGAGGGCTCCGGGCGGCCGCGCTGGCTCATCGAGCCCATGACGATCGCGGCGGAATCGGCCGAGGTCACGAAGAACAGGATGATCGAGACCATCGCGAGGACGGAGAAGATGATCCCGAAGGGCAGGTTCGAGAACACCGCGAAGAGGATCGCCTCGGACCCGCCGGCGTCGCTGATCCCGCGCCCCTGGGACTCGAACAGCATGGTGGTGCCGCCCATGACGCCGAACCACACGACGCACACGGCCGAGGGCACCATGATCACGACGGTGACGAACTCGCGCAGGGTGCGGCCGCGGGAGATCTTCGCGATGAACATGCCCACGAACGGCGTCCAGGAGATCCACCACGCCCAGTAGTAGTTGGTCCACGAGGCGAGGAAGGAGGCGGCCTCGTCTCCCTGGGACGGGTTGCGCATGAGCATCAGCCACAGGTCGCCGAGGAAGGCGGAGATGCTGGCCGGGATCATGTTCAGCAGGAACAGGGTGGGGCCGGCGACGAAGACGAACACGCCGATCACGGCCGCGATGACCATGTTGATGTTGGACAGCGCCCGGATCCCGCGCTTGATGCCGGAGACGGCCGAGGCGACGAAGGCGATGGTCAGGACCGTGATGATGACGATCAGCGCGCCGTTGCCCAGCGGGCCGATGCCGGAGACGTGCTCGACGCCGCTGGCGATCTGCAGGGCGCCCATGCCCAGGGTGACGCCGGTGCCGAACAGGGTCACGATGATGGCGAAGACGTCGATCACCGCGCCCAGCCAGCCCTCGGTCCGCTCGCCGAAGATCGGCCGGAAGATCGCCGAGATCAGCGGGGCGCGGCCGCGGCGGTAGGCGGCGTAGGCGATGGCGCCGCCGACCAGGGCGTAGAACGCCCAGGCCATCGGCCCCCAGTGGAGGACGGACTGGGCCAGGGAGACGAGCATCGCGTCCCGCGTGCCGGCCTCGGCGTCGGCCCCCGGCGGGACGTCGTTGAAGTAGGTCAGCGGCTCGGCGGGGCCCCAGAACAGCAGGCCGATGCCCATGCCGGCGGAGAACAGCATGGCGATCCAGGAGACGGTGGAGAACTCCGGGGACTCGTCGTCCGCGCCCAGGCGGATCCCGCCGGTGCGCCCGTAGCCGGCCACCAGCATGAACACGATGGCGAGCACGGCCAGCAGCGAGAACAGCCAGCCGAAGTGCTCGGTGACCCAGGCGAGCGAGGCGGTGCCCGCGTCGCTGATGCTCTGCGGGGCCAGGAAGCCCCACAGCACGACGCCGAGGACCATGCCGCCGGCGATGCCGAAGACGGCCCAGTTGGTCCCGAAGACGCGCGGCGTGTCCTCCACCCCGATGCCGGGGATCAGGGCAGGGTGGGTGACCTCCTGGAGGATCTTCTTGGGGCCGGGGCCGTGCGGGTGCTCGCCCGGGGGCTGGGGCGGTTCGTCGAGGCGCGTCACAATGACCTTTCCTGGCGCCGCGCACCGTCGCCGGAGGCTCGAGCGGCAGCACGCTCGTGTCGATTCGGCGTCCCAACCTAGTCGCGCGCGGGCGCGCGGGAGGGCGTCCGGCCCCGCCCGGACCCCTCGGGATCGGTGTCCGTCCAGGCCACGGGCATGCTGGGAGGCCGCTGACCGTCCGGTCACCTCGCGGGGGTGCTCGGCGCCGGAGCGTGCGGGAGGAGCGGCTAGGGCGCTCCGTGCTCCCAGCGGGCGTGCTGCTCCCAGGTGTCGACGTCCTCGGTCGCGCGCGCCGGGACGGGGACCTCCGCGAGGTCGAGGCCGGCCAGGACGGAGCGGACGGACCGGTCCCGGTCCCCGCCGCGGCGCAGCTCCTCCTCGAGCGCCGTGCGGGAGACGAGGATCGCGAGCATCTCCCGCCGCCCGTCGGGGCGGGCGGCGATCACGCCCTCGGGCGCCCCGCCCGGCCGCTCGCGGAGCTGCGGGGCGCCGCGGGCTGCGAGCAGGGGCCCGGCGAGCTCGGCGGCACCGGGCAGGTCGCAGGCGAGGACGAGCACGTCGGGGACCTCGCCGGTCGAGGCCCGGCCGCGCAGGGCGGCCAGACCTGCGGCGATCCCCGCGACGGGCCCGCCGTGGGGCGGGTCCTCCAGGGTGCGCAGCACCCCGTCCGGGACGGCGACCGCCTCCGGAGCGACCACCACGCGCGGCGCGCACCGGGCCCCGGCCTCGAGGACGATGTCCAGCAGGCGACGGCCGTGCACGCGCACATCGGGCTTGGAGACCCCGCCCAGGCGCACCGCCCCTCCCCCGGCGAGGACGATCAGGGCGGTTGGCTCGGCAGGGCCCCTCGGACCTGCCGGCCGGTTCGGCGCATTCCCGGGCATCGGCCGCTCCTACCGCGCCCCGGGAGCGGAGCGCTCGCGCGCACGATCCCGGACGCTGACCAGCATCGCGGCGAGGGTGAGCGCCATGATGATCACCAGGGCGATGATGAACGCCTCCTGCCAAGCGGTGCCGGACTCGGTGAGCGAGAAGATGACGCCGGGGATCAGCGCGGTGCCCACCGCCGCGCCCAGGCGCTGCCCCAGCTGCAGCACGCCGCCGGCGACGCCGCCGAAGCGCGGATCCACCGAGTTCAGGGTGAGGGTCTGGTTCGGGGAGATGGTCATGCCCTGGCTGACGCCCATCAGCGTGAGCGGCACGGCGAGCACCCAGAACGGGACCGCCCCCGACTCGACGAAGCCCACCAGCAGCGCCACCCCCAGCAGCCCGGTGAAGGAGACCATGAAGCCATAGATGACCAGCCGCCGCCCCAGCGTGAGCACGTAGCGGCCGGCGATCTGGGAGGAGAAGGCGGCGGCGATCGAGGAGGGCAGGCCCAGCAGCGAGGCCTCGAAGGCGGTGTGGTGCAAGTGCATCTGCAGGAACAGCGGGACGATGATCCACACGCTGGTCGCGCCGAGGAAGTACACCGAGACGATGATGATGCCGTTGCGGAAGGCGGCGCCGGCGAAGATCTCCGGGTCGACCATCGGCGGGCGGCCGGCGCGCTTGTAGCGGTGCTCCCAGGACCACCACAGCGCCAGGACCAGCAGACCGGCGGGGATGCACAGCCAGATCAGCGGGTTCACGCCGCGCTCGAGGAAGGGCAGCATCACCCCGAGGATCGCGAGGGTCAGCAGCACCGTGCCGACGGGGTCGAGGTCGACGCGCCGCCCGCGGACCCTGTCGTCCGGGATCCAGAGCAGGGCGCCGACCACGGCGATCACGCCGATGGGCACGTTCATGAAGAACATCCAGCGCCAGCCGACGTCCTCCCCGAGGACCTGGATCAGCAGGCCGCCGATCACGGGGCCGATGGCGGTGGCGACGGCGACGGTGGTCCCCAGCAGTGCGAAGGCCTCGGCGCGCGCCTGCCCGCGGAAGTGCTGCTGGATGAGGGCGACGGTCTGCGGGTTCAGCAGCCCGGAGCCGATGCCCTGCAGGACGCGGGCGGCGTTGAGGACCTCGACGCTCGGGGCGAGGCCGCTCAGCAGCGACCCGAGGGTGAAGATCGAGACGCCGACGATGAGGATGCGCCGGCGGCCGGTCGCATCGCCGAGGCGGCCGGCGGGCACCAGCAGCACGCCGAAGGAGAGGGCGTACCCGGAGATCACCCACTGCAGGCCCTCGGACGTCGCGTCGAGGGAATGGCCGATGGCCGTGAGGGCGACGTTGATGACGGACACCGCGATGAGGGCCATGAACAGCGGCACCAGCAGCACCAGCAGCAGGCGACGACGGTGGACGGTCCTCTCGGGGAAGTCGGCGGTGGCCGCGGGATCATCAGTCATTTGCCCAAGAGTAGGCCGGGAGCGGTCACCGCTGCAGGATCCGTTGGACCATCCGGGCCCGCAGGCCCGAGTAGGGCGGCTGGACCAGGCGCAGGGTGTCCGGGCTCAGCGGCTTCTTCACCACGGGCTTGGCGTGCGTGAACGTCTCCAGCGAGGCGCGGCCGTGGTAGGCGCCACTGCCGGAGGCGCCGACCCCGCCGAAGGGCATCTCCCGCGCGCCGAGGTGGGCGAGGGTGACGTCCAGCGCGAGCGACCCGGAGCGGGTCTCTTGCACGAAGCGCTCCTGGACCTGCGGATCGGGCGAGAAGACGTAGGCGGTCAGCGGCGCCTCCCCCGCCCCGATCCGGGCGATCGCCTCATCGGCCGAGGAGACCTCCAGCAGCGGGAGGAGCGGCCCGAAGATCTCCTCGCCCATGCACGGGTCGGTGGGGCGGACGCCGTCCAGGACGGTCGGGGCGACGTAGCGGGACGGGACGTCGACCTGTCCGCCGATGACGACCTGGGCCGGGTCGATGAGCGCGGCCAGGCGCTCGGTCTGTCGCTGGTTCACGATGCGCCCGTAGGCGCGGCTGTGGCGGGGGTCGGCGCCGTGCTGGGCGCGGATCGCGTCGCGCAGGTGCGGCAGGAGGGCGTCGAGGGTGGCGCGGGTGGCCATCAGGTGGTCGGGGGCGACGCAGGTCTGGCCGGCGTTGGTGAGCTTGCCCCAGACGATCCGCCGGGCGGCGGCGGCGAGGTCGACGCCCTCGTCCACGAAGACGGGGCTCTTGCCGCCCAGCTCGAGGACGGTCGGGGTGAGGTGCTCGGCCGCGGCGCGCGCGACGATGCGGGCGACGGGCCCGCCGCCGGTGTAGAAGATGAGATCGAAGCGCTGCTCGAGCAGGGCGGTGGTCTCGGGGATGCCGCCCTCGACCACGCGCACCCAGCCGGGATCGAGATGCTCCCGCACGAGGGCGGCGAGGGCCGCGCTGGTCGCGGGGGCCGTCTCGCTGGGCGTGAGGATGGCGGTGTTCCCCCCGGCGATGGCGCCTACCAGCGGCATCAGCGAGAGGTTCACGGGGTAGTTCCACGGCGCGATGATCAGCACGGTGCCCAGCGGCTCGCGGTGCAGGCTGCCGCGGGCGGGGGCGAGCATCGCCCCCAGCGGGATCGGCTCGGGGCGCAGCCAGCGGTGCAGGCTGCGGCGCACGTGGGCGATCTCCGCCAGCACGGTGCCGATCTCGGTGACGTCCGATTCCACGGGATGCTTGCCGAGGTCCTCGCGCAGCGCCTCCCGCAGCGCGTCGCCGTGCGCCCGGATCCCGGCCGCGAGGGCGTCGAGGGCTGCGCGGCGGGCGGCGACGTCCCGTGTGATCCCCCGGGCGTAGGAGGCGCGCAGCGCGGCGACCTCCCCAGCGATGCGCTCGCGCAACTGCGCGGTGGGCTCGTTCTGCGAGGGGGTTTCGCTCATGCGGTCACGCTACGCGGACTCCGCGGCCGATGCAGGCCCGGAAGCCCCGGCCCAGCGCCGCAGGAGCGCGGGCGCGGAACGCCCCGGCGCTGCGCGCAGCAGCACCGGGGCGTTCCGAGTCGGTCGCGGGTCAGCGGGGGCTGTTCTCCCCGACGGAGCCGCGCGCGAGGGAGAGGTTCAGCAGGTTCGCGATGCCGAGGATCTCCAGGTGCAGGGCGGCGACGTCGTACCGGCCGGCCGGCGTGATGGCCTGGTAGTACGACGGGATCGTGCCGCTCGCGTCGTTCTGGGCGTTGACCGTGATCGAGAGGACGCCCGAGAGCACGTCGAACAGCGCCGCCAGCAGCTCGTTGACTCCGCCGAGGGCGGTGTCCAGCAGGGCGCTGTCGTTCAGCAGGGTGTCGAGAGTGTCCTGGACCAGGTCGCCGATGCTGGCGAGCAGCGGGTTCAGCAGTGCGCCGAGGTTGATCGACGCTCCGAGCAGCCGGAAGGTCGCCGTCGCGCCGCCCTCGAGGAACTGGCGGAGGGTGCCTTCGATGAGCAGACCGGTCGCGCCGAGACCGGTCACGCTGCCCGCCCGGACGGACACGAAGACGAGGTCCTTCAGCCGCTCGATGAGGCCGTCGACCCAGCTGTCGGTGAGCGCCACGACGGCGCCGCCGGGCAGCCCTGCGTCGACGAAGAGGCGCGTGTTCGGGGAGAGCTCGTTGAGGAACTCGGAGATGTCACCCGTGTACGCACCGCCCAGCAGGGAGGCGACGTCGAGCGTGATGGTCCCGTCCTCGAAGTCGATCCGCAGCGCGGAGTTGACGTCATCGGGGATGGGCTCGCCGGTCAGCTGCGCGAGGTCGACGGTGGCGGTGACCTCGAGGGCGCTCTGGCCGAGGGCGGACAGGAGACCGCCGAGCAGCGGGACGCCCTGGAGGATGCTCCACACGGCCGAGGTGGAGATCGTCAGCGTCGGCAGCACCTCGTTGAGGGTGGTGAGGAGCTGGCCGACGAGGTCCGACTCCACGACCAGCCGCAGGTAGGCGATGAGGTAGTCGCGCTCGACCTGGTCCACGTCGGGCTCGACGCACAGGGAGTCCATGTAGGCGCGGCCCGCGAGGGCGCCGATGTTCAGGCGAAGGTCCGAGATGTAGGAGAGCAGCTGGGTGACGCTGTTGTCCCCGGCGACCTGCTGCAGGAGCGAGCGCAGGTCAATGCTGCCCAGCTCGGGCGGGTTCGAGGAGCCGGTGTCCAGAGTCAGCGCACCGCTCGCCTGGTTGACGGCGCCCGAGGCGCCGATCTCGCCGGTGTTAGTGCCCTCCGCGGCCTCGTTCGCGTAGGCGTACTGGTTCAGCACACCGGCGTCCTGAGCGGCCACGATGGTGAGGATGTCTGAGACGGCGCCGGTGAGGCCGCCCAGGCTCAGGTTCAGCGTGTTCAGGACGCTGACGTCCAGACCCGCGGACTCCTCGTCGATGGGGGTGCCGGCGACGGCCTGGGCGTGAGCGCCTTCGACGGCGGCCACGTTGTCGAGGTTCACGCCGCCGATCGCGCCGCTGAGGAAGCGGCCGCGTGCCTGCGCGTCGAACAGCGTGCCCACGGGGGCGCACTGGGTGGGGCTGGCGGCCATCGCGGGCGCGGCGACGGACGCTGCTGCGACCGGCGCGGCCCAGGCGGCGCCCTTGACGATCGCGCGACGCGACGGGTGGAGACGGGGAGTGGTCTCCCGAGTCTCGGGGGAAACTCCGGTGCTCATCTGAACCTCTTTCGAAAACCAAGGGAAATAGGGAAAGCCGTAATACAGGGCAGCGCGAGGCATACTGCTGAAATCACCCCTGTCGCGGACTCCGCGACTCCCTGCCCGTCGGCGGGACCACACAACCCCTGGCGTCCGGCGGGCAGCGAGAGACCCGTGCCGATCCTCGCATGCCCAGCGCGGATGCACATCCTCTCAGGCGCACAAGAATCCATTCGTCACCGGTTCGTGACCTTACTGTCAGGTAGACCGCTGCAACGGCCCGCAGGCACGTTCTAAGCACTTCTCGGCCCGATGCGCCACCCCCCCTTTTTCGGGGGTCCGTACCGGCGGCTCGCTCGTCCCGCGATGCGGACATCGCGCCGATTCCCCGGCCTCCCTCGCTCCCCCGCGCGTGGAGAGCCACATCGCGGCCCCGGGCCCAGCTCGCCACGGTGCCCGCCGAGTAGCCTGGAGGCATGACCGAACCCCCCACGCCGCGCTCTGCGGACGATCCCGTGCGCTCGGTGCTGTTCGTCTGCACGGGCAACGTCTGCCGATCCCCGTTCGCCGAGCTCCTGCTGCGCGATCGCGTGCCGGAGCTCGCGGTGAGCAGCCGCGGCACCTACGCGCTCGTCGGGCAGGGGATGGAGCGGCAGATGGCCGGACAGCTCGCCCTGCTCGGCGTGGGCAGCGACGGCTTCCGCTCCCGGCAGCTGCAGGTCGAGGACCTCTCGGCCGATCTCGTCCTGGTCATGTCCGGGCGCCAGCGCAACCTGGTTCTCGAGGAGTCTCCCGCCGCCGCGCGCCGCACCGGCCTGCTGGGCCACCTGCCCGAGCTCACGGCGCAGGTCGGCGACAGGCCGCTGACCCGCGGAGCCGTCGCCGCCTGGACCCGGGCGTCCGCGCCGGCGGGGCGCGATATCCCCGATCCCTACCGCCGCTCGGAGCAGGCCGCGGCGCAGTCCGCGAGGATGATCCAGGAGCACGTGACGGCGCTGGCCGCTCTGCTGCAGCGGAGCGGGACGGAGGACACCGCCCGATGACCCTGCTGCTCGCCGCGCAGGCGCTGATCTCCCTCACGCTCCTGGTCAGCGGCCTGGCGAAGCTCCCCGACCGGACCGCCACGGCCGATGCGATGCTCTCGCTGCGCCTGCCCGCCCGCTCCCTGCACCCGGTCGCCGCGACCGCCCTGCCCTTCGCGGAGATCGTCCTCGCCGTGGCGGTGTGGATCCCTGTGCCGGCGCTGCAGGGCGTTCTCGCCGCCGCGACGCTGCTGCTGATGCTCGCCTATCTCGTCATCATCGCGCGGGCGCTGACCTTCGGGGAGGCGGTGACGTGCTCGTGCTTCGGCAGGCTCGGCTCCCCCACGGTCTCCCGCACCACGCTGGGCCGCAACATCCTGCTGGTCGTCCTCGCCGCGCTGGCGCTGGGCTCCGCGGCCTCGGGCACGACCGCGCAGGCGCTGCGGGCAGAGGCTCCCTCCACCCTCGCTCTGCTGCTGGCGCTGGCGCTCGCGGTCCTGCTCACCGCCCTGACCCTCGGAGGATCGCGCCGCCCCGCCCCGGAGGGCGGAACCGCGGCCGACCAGGCCGTCGGCGACGATCCGGCGCTGTCCTCGGACCTCCCGGCCGATGCCGCCGCCATGGACGCCGAGCTCGACTACCAGCGTTCCTCCACGCCCTACGGCATGCTCCGCATGGCCGGGCAGGAGCCGATCACGCTGAAGACCCTGACCCGCGAGCGGGCGGCCCTGCTGATCTGGGTGCAGCCCGGCTGCGGCCCCTGCGAGCGCGTGCTCTCCTCCGTCCCGGGATGGCTCGAGGAGATCGGGGACGTGATCACGATCCGCACCCTGTTCCGCGTGCCGCCGGAGGAGCTGCCCGCCTCCGTCCTGGAGCGCGCCGGGGAGACCGCCGCCCAGGACATCGACCGCAATCTCATGGACGTCTTCCGCGCCCGTCACTCCCCCTCGGCCGTGCTGCTGGGGGCCGATGGCATGCTCGCCGGCGGACCGGTGCGCGGCGGCAACGACGTGATCCGCTTCGTGGAGGAGATCATCGAGCAGCTCGCTGAGGCCCGCGAGACGGGCGACCTCCCCGCCGTCTGACCGGCCGCAAGCGCCCGGGGATCGCCCGCGCCTCGGTCGCGTCCTGGACGCTGACGCTCAGCCGCGGCGGATCCAGCCGTCCTCGACGAGGGTGTCGACGGCCGCGGCCAGCATGGCGGCGCTGTCGGGGTGGGGGCCGGCGAACGCGACGACCCGCTGCTCGAGCTCCTCGATGGAGAGGGAGCCGGCGGCGGCGAGCTCCTCCCAGATGACGGCCCCGAGCCCGACCAGGTGGGTCGCGCGGCCCTCGGCGAGCAGCACCAGCCCGTCCTCCACGGCGAGCGCCTGCGCGAGCGGTGCCAGCGCGAGGGCTCCCTCGGCCGGCGCCTCGAGATCGGGCACCGGGATCTCCTCCCATGCCTCCTCGCAGGGCGGCGGAGGGTCGGCCAGGAGGGCGGCGAGCTGCGTGGCCTCCGCGTATCGGGCGCGCAGCGCGCCGCCGGCGCGGCGGAGGATCTCCGCGAGGGAGGCCAGGCCGTGCGGGACCGCCCAGAGGGACGAGGACTGCTCGACCAGCGCCAGCAGGGCCTCGGCCTGGGGCACGCGCTCGAGGCCCGGCGAGGCGTCCTCGGCCCGGTCCAGCAGCACGAGGACGTCGATGCCCGTGGCGCCGGGGGCCGGTTCCAGCCCCAGCGCGTCGAGGGCGTGATCCTGCTTCCGCCCGGAGGCGGCGGAGATCCGGGAGACGGGCTTGGCGTACGCGGTGACGGCGCGGCTCACCGGGTCGATGATCGCGAGCTCGTCGGTGAGATAGGCGCCCTCGCGTCCCAGCGTGAGCGTCGCGGTGGACTTCCCGGCGCCCGATGCCCCGACCATCGCCACGACGCCCCGCTGCGGGTGCGCGACGACGCCGGCGTGCAGCAGGATCCGGGTGCCGAGCAGCCGGCCGATGATCTCGCGCGTCACGTCGCCGGAGAGCGCGTAGGCCGCCCCGGGGCCGGGGGCGAGGATCACCGCGTCCGGGCGGGTGAGCAGCGGGCCGAGCGCCTCGACCCGCCCGTCGGCGATCCAGCGCGCCGCCTCGGCGCGGGCGTCCTCGGGCGGGACGAGGTAGGTGCGGCGGGTCGTCGGGACCTCGGGGCCGATCGGGACGGTCCCCGCCTCGGGGTCCGCGGCCAGGTGCGCCCACAGGCGCGCCGCCTCCTCCGCGAGGGCCTCGTGGCCGGGACCGAAGTCGAGCTGGAGCCCGAGACCGGCGATGCGCAGATGCAGGGTGTGCAGGTCGATCTCGGCGGGTGCCGGGGTCATGGGTTCTCCTGGTCGGGTGGGGCGTCGTCGACGGTCTCGACGAGGCCGAGGTCGGCGAGCTGGTCGAGGAAGCCGCGGATGACGTGCTCGGCGTCCTCGGGCATGCCCTCGACCTCCGCGCGCATCCGGTCGGCGATGCCGGCGGCGTCCAGGGCGTCCTCCTGCTCGGCGAGCACGGCCAGCAGCGGCGCCGCGGCCCCGCCGAGGCGGAGGATCGGGCCGTCGGGCAGGACGCCGGCCCACACCTCGCCGTCCTCGACCTCGTGGACCATCGGCCGCAGGCGGAAGCGTCGGCTCACGGGACGCACGCCTGGGCGAAGCGCCCCCGGCCGCCGGCGCGCAGGGCGCCGTCGGCCGCGGGGACGAACACGGCGCGCCCGGCGGGCAGCACGTGCCGGCCCGCGTCGGTCTCCAGCAGCACCTCGCCCTCCAGGCCCAGCACGATCCGCGGCCCGCTGCCGGGGACGGCGTGGCGGCGCCCGAAGACGCCGGGCGGATCCTCGAGGGTGGTCATCGACAGCTCGAAATCGTCGACCGGGGCGTAGTAGGCCACCGAGGTGGCGTTCTGGCGCTCGGGGGCGACGCGCAGCGGCGGGGCGGCGGCGACGCTCACGCACTGGAGCATCTCGTCGGCATCGACCCGCTTGGGGGTCAGCCCGGCGCGCAGCACGTTGTCGCTGGCCGCCATGATCTCCACCCCCACGCCGTGCAGGTAGGCATGCAGCGCTCCGGCGGGCACGAACATGGCCTCGCCGGGCTGCAGGGTGACCGGGTTCAGCAGCAGCGCCGCGGCGACGCCGGGATCGCCCGGGTGGTGCTCGGCCAGCAGGGACACGATCCGGTCGATGCGCGGGGACGGGGACGCCCCGGCCTCTTGGCGGGCGCGGCACGCGGCGACGACCTCCTCGACGGCGCGGGCCGGAGGACGCATCGACGTGGAGACGAGGGTGCGGAACGCCGCGCGCATGCCGTGGGCGGTCGGGTTGCGCACCAGCAGGGAGTGGAGGCGATCGGTGAGGTCGGTGCCCAGCCCCTCGAGGATCGCGGCGGCGCGGCGCGGGGTGCGGAAGCCGCACAGGGCGGTGAAGCGGGTCAGGGCCACCAGCATCTCGGGCTTGTGGTTGTCGTCGCGGTAGTTGCGGTGCGGGGAGTCCAGGGCCAGCCCGGCGGCGTTCTCCGCGGCGAAGGACTCGGCGGCGTGCTCGCGCGTGGGATGGACCTGCAGGGACAGCGGCCGTTCGGGGGCGATGATCTTCAGCAGGAACGGCAGGCGGTCCTCGAAGGCCCGGGCGACGCCGTCGCCGAGGGTGCGCCGCGGGTCCGCGGCGATCGCCGCGTCCAGGTCCAGCCCTCCGGGCAGCCGCGAGGGCGCCAGGGGGTGCGCGCCGTACCAGACCTCCGCCCACGGCGTGCCGTCCGCGTCGCGGCCCAGGAACTGGGGGATGGCGGTCGCCGATCCCCAGGCGTAGTGCTGGATCCGTCCGTCGAGCTCGTGCATCCCTCGTCCCTCCTTCCTGGCCGTGCATCCTGTGGACCTGCTCCTCCCGACACCCCCGATCATGCCGTGAGTCTCTAGAGTGGGCCGCATGGAACCCTCCACGGCCCAGGTGCCGGCGCTGACGCGGCTGCGGCTCGCGCACGGCGTCCTCGAGCACCTCGCCCGGGAGGCGCAGGTGCCCATCCTGCACGTCAAGGGCGTGGCCCTGCATCCCGTGCTCGCCGAGGGCCGCCGCCCGTCGACGGACTGCGATCTGCTGGTGCACCCGGCGCACGTCGACACGCTGGTCCCGGCGCTGGTGGCCGCCGGCTGGGGACAGGTCACGAGCTTCCGCCACGGCAGCGTGTTCGCCCATGCGGCGACCTTCCACCATCCCGTGTGGGGCACGGTCGACGTGCACCGTTCCTTCCCGGGGCTGGACCGCGACCCGGAGGAGACCTTCGCGCTGATGTGGGCGGGCGCGCATGCCGTCGACCTGGGCGGGGCCTCCTGCGCGGTGCCGGATCTGCTGGCCCAGCGCCTGCTGCTGCTCGTGCATGCGGCTCGCGACGCCTCCGGTCATGCCCGTCACGACGTGCGGGTCTGCTGGACGGAGGCCGATGCCGCGGAGCGGGAGCGGCTGGATGCGCTGGCCGCCCGCCTGGGGGCGACGGTGCCGCTGGTCATCGCGACCGGCCGTCCGGAGCTGGCCCGCGGGCTGCCGGGCGAGCACATCTGGAGCGCTCTGCATGCCCGGGCCGATTCCCGGGGGATCCGCCGGGCGCGCTGGCGCGACGCCGCGGGCGTGCGGGAGCGGGCGGCCCTGCTGCTGGATGCGGCGCGTGTCAATCCCGATCATCTGGCGCTCCGGCTGGGGCATCGGCCGAGCCGCGCGGAGATGCGGCGGGAGTGGTTCGACCGCCTGGGGCGGGCGCTGCGCCGCCGCTGACCCGGCGATGGATGGCCCGGCCCAGCCAGACGCCGAGCACCGCCCCGGCGGTGTTGGCGAGGACGTCGAGCACATCGGCCTGCCGGGTGCCCAGGCCCAGCTGGTACAGCTCCACGCCGATGCTCAGCGCCGATGCCGGCAGCACCCACCACCAGCGGGGGACGAGCACGGCGAGCGCCGCCAGCAGCGGCACGAACAGGGCCACATTGGCCAGGACGGCGAAGACTTCGGGCGTGATCACGCTGCGGCCCCCGGTCACGGAGGTCACCGCGTACCAGATCCGAACGTTCGCCCGGTTCACGGCCCAGCCGTCGGCCGTGAGCAGGAGCGCGCCCGCGCCAATCGGGTAGAGGGCGAGAACGGACGCGGCGACCACGAGCAGGACGGGGCGGCGCACGCCCCTCCCCGATGCCGAGCCCCCGGGGGCGACGTCCGGGGACGCGGCGAGCATCAGTAGGCGCCGGAGGACGAGGCCACGGCCCGCAGGGTGCGGGCGAGGATCTGCACGTCCTGCGTGAAGGACCAGTTGTCCACGTAGTACAGGTCCAGGCGCACGGTGTCCTCCCAGGAGAGGTCGCTGCGCCCGGACACCTGCCACAGGCCGGTGATCCCGGGCCGCACGCTGTGGCGGCGGTGGGCGTCCTCGGAGTAGCCGTGGACCTCCCGCGGGAGCGCGGGGCGCGGGCCGACCAGGCTCATGTCCCCGCGCAGCACGTTCCACAGCTGCGGCAGCTCGTCCAGGGAGTAGCGGCGCAGGAAGCGGCCGGGCCGGGTGATGCGCGGGTCGTGCTTCATCTTGAACATGACGGCGTTGCCGCGGTCCTGGACCGCGCGCTCGGTCATCTCCACGAGGATCGCCTCGGCGTCGGTGACCATGGTGCGGAACTTGAGGAACTCGAACTGCTCGCCGTCGCGTCCCACCCGCTGCTGGCGGAAGATCACGGGCCCGCCGTCGGCGGAGCGAACCGCCAGGGCGATCGCGGCCAGCAGCGGGGACAGCAGGATCAGCAGGGCGCCGGAGGCCAGCACGTCCACGGCGCGCTTGGTCCACTTCACGGCGTGGCGGGCGCGCGGCAGGTCCATGTGCACCAGCGGCAGGCCGGCCACGGGGCGCATGCGCACGCGGTCGGCGGAGATCTCCGTCAGCGCCGGCACGACGATCACCCGGACCTCGGCGTCCTCGAGCTTCCACGCCGTGCGCCGGAACTCCTCGGCGCTCGCGCTGGACCCGGCGGTGAACAGAAGCACGTGCGGGCGCACCTCGTCGGCGATGCTCAGCAGATCCGCCTCGGTGCCGAGGACCGGGATCCCCAGCGCGGAGGCCGTGGACCGGTCCCCGGGCGGCGTCACCGCGCCGACGATGTCGTAGCCCAGCCAGGTCTCGCGGCCGATCGTGCGGGCGATCCCGTCGACATGGCGCAGGTCCCCGACGGCGATGACGCCCTCGCGGAAGTGCCCGCGGGCCCGCACCGCGTTGAGGATGCGGCGCAGCAGCAGGCGGTTCAGCAGCAGCAGGAGAGGCCCGATCACGAAGAACGCCAGGAAGAACCCGCGGGAGAGCTCGATGCTCGCGAGGTAGACGACGCTGCCCACGATCCCGGCCGCGGCGAGGCTCGCGTGCAGCACGTTGCCGAACAGCTCGGGACCCGCCGGCAGCAGGCGCGGGTCGTACCCGCTGAACAGGACGATGGCGACCAGCCAGCCCAGGGCGATGAGGACGGCCGCGTCCCACAGGTTCTCGGTGAGGTCGCCGGCGCGGCCCAGCACCGCCTGGCGCAGCATGTAGGCCGTGAGCGCCGCGATCACCAGGCACAGCACGTCGGCGATAACCATCGCCGCGATGCTGCCGCGTCGCAGGGCGCGGCTGGAGCCGGCGGAGGCGATGCTGCGGCGCAGCGCGCTGCGCGCCTCTGTCGCGCTCGCAGCATGCGGCGTCGCGTCGGCGGCGTGCGGCGTCGAGCCGGCGGTGCGCCGCGTCGTCGGCGCAGAGATGTCCGTGGTCAAGATGGTGGTCCCCCTGTGGTCCTTCCCGGCTCGCGCGAGCCTCCCCACATGCCCGCGCCCCGGTGCGGCGCTGTCCCGCCGACGATTCATGCTAGCCTCCCTCGCCCTGCCTGTCCCGGGGGACCGGCAGGTGATGGCCCTGCGCGTTGGAACTGTGACGACTTCGTGACGTGACGCGTCGGTAGGCTCACCTGCCGACGGTCGCGTCGGGACGGCGAGCTCAGGGCGGCGGGTGCAGGAGCGCGCCCCGATGCTCGAAGAGCTCCTCCTTGGAGTGCACACCAAGCTTGCGGTAGATGTCGCGCAGGCGGGTCTTGACGGTGTGCGGGGACAAGTACATCCGCTGGGCGACCGAGGCGATGGTGTCGTCGGCCCGCAGGGTCGCCACCAGGTCGCGCTCGGCCCGGCTGAGATGCGCGGGGTCCGGACGGCTGAAGGGGCCGGACCCCACGGGGCGCGGAGTCTCCCCGTCGGGGGCGGAGGCCGCGGCGGCCTCGGCCGGGAGCAGGGACAGCTCGAGGTCGCCGGCACGGGCCATGACCGCCCTCCACAGATCGTGGTCCTCAGCGGCGGGCGCCTGCCGGGGCAGCCGGGCATGCCGCCGCAGCAGACGCAGGACGTCCAGCTCCGGCGAGCTCAGCGGATGGAAGCGGCCGGTCCTCTCGAGCAGCCGGTCCAGCCCGGCATCATCACCGGTCAGGTGCAGCAGGCGGGCCCGGGAGGCGAGGACCTGCGAGGTCGGCACGCCGCGCTCCGCCTCGTCGAGCACGGCCGCGGCCTCGCTGTCGGCATGGCAGGCCTGGAGGAGGTCCGCGAGGTCGGCCCGCAGCAGGCTGCCCGCGTAGGAGGTCGGGCCGACGGAGGGGAAGTGCTCCTCCAGCCCGCGCCGGAGCAGGTGGGCCTCCCGGTCGCGGTCGCCGCGGCGCAGGGCGATCCCCGCCCGCAGGTGCAGCGGCACCCACCAGTACTGCCCGAGCGCGTCCGCGTCCCCGCCCTCGGGCCCGAGGCCGATGCGCTCGAGGGACTCCTGAGCGGCGTGGAGGTCGCCCGCCGCCAGGGAGCGCAGGCCGCGGGCGAGCACGGCGACGCAGGTCCAGATCCACAACAGGGAGCTGCGGGCGCCGCGCGGATGCACGGGGGCGATGCGCCGACGCGCCTCGTGGGGGCAGCCGTCGGCCCGCAGCGCCCGGACGAGCTCGACGAAGGACTCGGCGTGCTCGTGGGCGGGATGGGAGCCGGCCTCCGCCCAGCGCGCGGCCGACCGGTAGGAGCCGACCGCGGCGTCCAGGCTGCCGGCCTGCAGGTGGGCCGAGCCCACGCCGATCAGCACGGCGGGCAGGAAGTCCTGGATCCCGGAGCGGTCGGGGGCGGAGTTCAGCTCCACCGTCAGCTCCTCCGCCGTGCGCACGGCGAGATCGTGGCGGCCGTCGAAGGTCTGCTGCTGGAGCCGCAGCAGGAGCATCCCGAGCCGGTCCCGCAGCCCGGGCGAGGTAGTCTGTGCGTACCAGCGTCCGAACTGGACGGAGGCGTGCACGGGCACGGGCGCGTCCGCGTGCAGGAACGTCCGCGCCAGGGCGTTGCGGGCGCCGAGCGGATCGGGCCGGGAGGGCATCGCGGCGAGGAGCTCCTCGAGCGCGTCGGGGACCAGCAGGCAGGCCGCGAAGTAGGAGGTGTCCAGGAAGCCGGCGAGGCGGTCCTCGGCGGTGCTCTCGCGGATCTCCTCGATCTCGGCGAGGAGTCGTGCAGCCCGGCCCCGGGAGTCGTCCATGCCCAGGGCCGGGCTGGTATGGGTTCGGGTCTCCATGGGCTCCTCCGTGGTGCGTCAGGCGCGACCAGGAGCGCGGAAGGCACCGCACCCCACGGGGCACGGGACGTGCTGTGCAGCGTCCGTGCAGTGGTGATCCCGTCCCTGGTCCGTTCAAGGATCGTGCACGTGCGCTGCCATCTCCGGACCGAGGCCCGGTCTCGCGGATCGGGCGGTGTTCGCGGTCCCCCCACAGGACCACTCCCGGTGTCCGGTCCTCGCCTGCCGTGCGCTGCGCGTCTCCCCGCGGTGACCGGCATGGACGATGCACCCATTGAACCACCGCCACCCCCGGCGACACGGAGGAAACCGGAGAATCGGACACTCCGGAGGTCACGGTTCGGACACGGCCCGGCGGGTGCTCGGGGGGTACTTCGGGGGTACTTCTCCTGCGCAGCAGGAGAGGCTGTCGCGGGCGGGCCCGGGCGCGCTAATGTTCGGTGATTGAAATCTGCCGCAGTGCGGCAGTGCAGTTCCATCCACGGACCAGGGGATGACCATGCTGTACACCACGACCATCATCACCAGCGCCGAGCAGGCGGAGGCTCTGCCGCTGGGGACCATCGCCGCATCCGACGAGCCGGTCGAGGACGCCTTCCTCGCCGTGCTGCGCTCCATCAAGGGCGAGCGCGTGTGGGAATCCGTCGACGCGGGCATGCAGGGGGACGCCGACATGGTCGGCTGGATCGCGCTTGTCCCGGCACAGGAAGCCGCTCGCGCCGCCGGCAGGACGGTGCGCCACGCGCTGCAGTCGGTGGCCCAGGCCGCGTACCCGCAGGCGGGGTGATGGGCCGCGAGGCCCGCGCCCCTCGACAGAGGACCGACCTCGACCGCGCACGGGGAGAAGGAGCACGGTGCCGCACGGACGGAAGGGAGGAGCATTCCGTCCGGCCGAGCAGTGTCGCCACCGTAGGATCGGCTTCGAGAAAGGCGTGAGCGCGTCGGAGACCGGGCAGACGGGGGAACACATGCATCCACGATTCCTGGTGGGCTGATGGCACGGCTCGATGTGCTGTACATCCGCGCCGGCGGGACCGGATGGGGCCCGGTCGACGAGCTCGCCCACCTGACGGCGAGACTGCTGGACGGGACCTTGACGACGATCGACGATCGTGGCGAGGTCTCCATGCTCCGCAAGGCCGCCGCATCGGTCCCCAGTCCCCGTCGGGGAGACCGAGTGCTGCTCGTGCTGGCCGCGTCACCTGCGCACCTCGCCTATGCAGCGCGACGAGAGCAGTGGTTCCCCGGCTACCGGACCACCGTCGCCTGGGTGATCGATTCCTTCTGGAGCGACCGCATCTCCCGCTTCGCCCGGCGTCGAGGCCACTTCGACCACATCGCCATCACCGATCCTGACCTCCTGGAAGAGTGGTCCTCTGCGACCGGCGCGGACGTCCACCTCCTCCCGTGGGGCGCGGACACCCTCGCCGCAGGCGCGATACCTCCAGATCGGCCGGTGGACCTGGTCAGGATCGGCCGACAGCCCCCGGCATGGGACGACGACGACCGGACTATCGCCATGGCGCGCGAGTACGGCCTGGTCGTCGAGGGACGCCCGTCTTTCCACGCCGATGTTCGGGAGAACCAGTCCGCGGTCCGCCATGCGCTCAAGCGCGCCAAGTTCGCTCTCGCCTTCTCGAACCTGGTCAGCCCGGCGCCCTACACGCACCCCACGCGCGAATACATCACCGGCCGATGGACGGACTCTTTGGCCGCAGGAACGACCGTGGCGGGTGTCGCGCCCTCCGCCGCGGCAACCACGCTATGGCCGCGGGCGACCGTGACCCTGGACCCCTCCGACCTGCGCACAGGGCTGGAGCAGCTTCGCCGCCAGGTGGATGACTGGACGCCGGCCATCGCAGCAGAACAGAATCGAGCAGCGCGGCTGCGGCTGGACTGGCGGTGGCGCCTGAAAGTGATCACCTCGCTGCTCGACGTCGACGAGAGCCCTGCCCTGCGGGCGGAGCTGGAACAACTGGGCTCGTCCGAGGAGAACGCATGATCGTGAGGACGATGGAGAATCTCGCGCGCCGCGGTCTCGACGTGATCCGTGCGCGTCCCGGAGCGCGGGAGGTGCAGGATTCCGCAGACCATCTGCGCGGCGGCAACCACCTGTATCTCTGGCAGTGGGCGTTCCTCGAGCGCAAGATAGGACACCGTGCCTATGTCAAACGGTCCACGTCCATGTCCGAGTGGACCCAAGAGTTCGCGCTCTTGGACGCTCTCACCATCGATCCCGGGGACATCCGCAGATTCGACGCCCGGTCATTCGGGACACGGTTCACCTTCGACCTCGACTTCACCAGGGACCAGAACGACGCCTTCTGCCGTGCCATGGTCGCCTCGAGCGACGGGTTCCGTGAGCGGCTGGAACGGACAAAGGATCTCATGGACGAGGACACCTGCGTCATCAACGTGCGCCGCGGGGACTATTACTCGGTCGACGCCTTCGCACGGCGGTTCGGCATCGACATACCCCACCACATCGACGAGGCCCTCGCCCACCTGGAGGCGATGGGAAGACCTACCGAGGACCTGCTCATCGTCTCCGACGACGTCGACTGGTGCCGGAGGGAGCTGGCAGGCGTCGTGGCCGGTCGGATGCGGGTGAACCCAGCGCGCGTCTCGATGTTCGATGACCTGGCTGTCCTCGCGTCCGCCCGCACCCTCGTGCTCGCGAACTCGACGTTCTCGTACTGGGGCAGCTACATCGCACGCTCCCGGATCCCTGATCACCTCGCGATCGCCCCATCCCACCACGAGCTGCTCGCCGACGGGACAGCCATCGCCCCCATGAACGATCCGCTGTGGCCACGCACCTCGTACAGGCGGTGGCATCCATGACGTCCGCGCTGGACCGGGCACGGCAGATGAAGCACCGTGCCTTCGTGCTCCGTCGGGGGCTCGCGGCCGCTTCGGCCGGCGCATGCTTCCGCATGGCGCGCCGGTCCACAGTGCGCCGAGCCGCGGCCGCGATGGACTTGCCCCGACTCCCCCATACGCCGGGAACGATCTGGGCCGTCATGATGGTCCGCGACGAATCCGACGTCATCGAGGAGACGATCGGGCAGCTGCTCGCCGAAGGGGTCGAGAACGTGCTCGTCGCCGACAACGGCTCCACGGACGGGACGCGTGACCTGCTCGGCACCCTCTCTCGGGACTCCCGGATCCACGTCGGCGACGACCTGTGGACCGCGTACGAGCAGTCCGCGAAGATGACCGTCCTCGCCGACGCCGCACGGCGCGCCGGTGCCACCTGGGTGCTGCCGGTCGACGCCGATGAGCGCTGGATGGGTAAGACCGGGACCATCGCAGAGCAGCTGCGCGCAGCGACGAGGCCGATCCTGCAGGCGGAGCTCGTGAACGTCTTCCCCTCACCGGAAGGCGACGGGACGTGGCGCCTGGACCCCGTTCCCCATCACGACCCCAAGGTCGCTTTCATGGCATCCCGCGGCGCCGTGGTCGCGATGGGGAACCACCGCGCTCTGCGGTTCGGGGACATCGACGGCGGCCTCGGCATCGTCCACCTCCCCTGGCGGTCTCCCGAGCAGCTGAGGCGGAAGGTCCAGCAGGGCGCGACCGCACTGGGAGAAGCACGGGTCGGAAAGAACGCGGGCTGGCACTGGCGCCGTCTCGGGATCATGGACGACGCACAGCTCGCCGCCGTCTGGAATCAGATCCTGCGGGGCGAGCCTGTGCCGGAGAACGCCTGGCAACCGGGCCCCGTCACGGTCCCTTTCGCTCTGTCTCCGCACCTCTCCTGGAACCGCGTCGAGCAGGCTCGCCGCGAAGCACGCGAAGAACCGCCCTCTTCCCGAGCGGGGATTTGAGTCGTTCCGGGCTCCCCGTGGGCAGCGGCTGGACCACACGTCCGCTCGGCAGACCGGCGAGCGCGACCGGCGGATCGATCGGTTCCCGCAGCCGGAGCGTTTCGAGAGCAGCGAGCAGTCCCTGCGCCGCACCGACGGCGTCATGCTCCTGCACGGCGATCGCCGCCGAACGTCCGATGCGCCGCCGTCGTCGCGGATCCACCAGAAGGTCTTCGAGCGGTTCGATCCACGCCTCCGGCTCTCGCCCATCGACCAGGACTCCGTCCACGCCGTCACGCACAGTCGTTCTGTACGGCAGCGTGGCCTGGGCGAGCGTCGGCACGCCCACAGCCGAGGCCTCCAGCCATTTAAGCGGAGACTTCGTGTCGGCGATGACATCGGAATCCGAGTTCGGTGCCAGGATCAGGTCCATCTGCCGCATCCAGGCCGGGAGATCCCGCCAATCCATGAACGGCACTCGGTGGAGAGACCGCCCGAGTGCTCCCAGGGAGCTCGGGATCGAATGAGCACCGAAAGCCCAGAAGTGGGCCCGGTGCCGACCGATGACCTCTGTGATGACGGGGGTCAGCCTCTCGAGGCTGGTGCCGTGCGTCCCTGAGCCGTCGAAGAGTGCGATACGTGGGGGGCCCGGGATACGAGGTTGCCGTCGCGCACGGCGCGAGAGCTCAAGAAGCTCAGGGTGCAGGCGATTCGCGACGGCGACGCTCGGCACACCCGTCTGTTCCTGGGCGAGGCCGGCAATCGTCGGCGTCGACCCCAGGAATCGTCCGCACAGCGCGATCGAGGCCCTGTATCTGCTGCTCATCGCCTGCCATGTCTCATCCACAGGCGAGTGGACATCGTCGAAGAGCGCATCGTCGATGTCGAAGGCGAGCAGCGTCTCCGGGTTCTGCTCGCGGGTCGTGCTCAAAGAAGCCGCCAGCTCCACGGTCGCAGGAGCGCGGAACACCACGGCCGCGTCGACATCGCGAAGACGAGCGGGAAGCCGGGGATCTGCCGCATCCGCGACAGATACTTCGATACCGAGCTCGGTCAGTCCCGACAGGGGCGTCTGGACTCGGTAGCGGAGCGGGGCGCCACCGTTCGTATCGACCACGAAGGCGACACGCGTCGGCCACGTGCTGATCACGGCTTCTCGTCCGCTCCGGCGGTTCCGAGGTCACCCAACTCGACGAGGCGGGCGAAACCTCTGCTGGTGCGGCGGAGCTCGTCGAAAGCCCCGATGCCAGCGACCCCTCCGTTCTCCAGGAAGACCACGCGGTCGACGTTCTTGATCGTCGACAGGCGATGCGCCACCACGATGACGGTGCACTCCCCCTTGAGCGCGTCGATCGTCGCCGTGATGCGCCGCTCGGTCTCATTGTCGAGCGCAGAAGTCGCCTCGTCCAGGACCAGCAGACTGGGCCGCCGGTACAAGGCACGAGCGATGCCGAGCCGTTGCCGCTGCCCGCCGGAGAGCCGCGCCCCCCAGTCCCCCACGTCCCCGTCCAGGCCGCCGGGCAACGTGTCGACGACATCCTGGAGCTGGGCCTTCATGATCGCGTCCCGCAGGCGGTCCTCATCCGCTTCCTCCACCGGAACGTCGAACAGCACGTTCTTGCGCACGGTGTCCTCTGCGATGAAGACGTCCTGGGACACCATGGCGCAGTGCCTTTGCCACGCCGATTCACGCCCGGTGATGTCCGCTCCGTCGATGAGGACACGGCCAGAGGTCGGGCGGAGGAGGCCGAGCACGACGTCCACTGCCGTGGTCTTCCCCGCCCCGGAGGCGCCGACGAAGGCGATGGACCCACCGAAGGGGATGGTGAGGTCGATGCCGCGCAGCACGTCGTCCTCAGCCCCGGGGTATCCGAACTGGACCCGGTCGAGCACGATGCTCTGCGAGAAGTCGATGTCCGAAGTCGCCTTCTGTCCGCTTTCTGTCGCCTCCCGGGACCTGGCGAGCTCGTCGCTCACGAGAACGATCGATGCCCGGCCGACTCGGAACGCGTTCACGGCCCCCACCAGCGAGGAGATGTTCGGCAGGAGCCGGAAGCCCGCCGCGACGAAGAGAGCGAGCGATCCGATCGCCGTGACGGCGCTCGCGGTGAGGAAGCTGTACAGGAGAAGCCCGCCCACTCCGAGGATGAAAAGGATCTCAAGCAGGTACCGGGTGATGGAGCTGAAGAAATTCCCTTCGCGCGCCGCGAACTCCGACTGCCGAAGGCCCTTCGCGAAGCGATCTACGAAGAATCCGGAGGAGCCCCGGAGCTTCACCTCCTTGAACCCTTGCAGCCCTTGCAGCCCCGCGATCGTGGCTTCCTTCGAACCTTCCATGATGTCATCGCCGACGCGCTGGATCCTCGGGCGCACGAGGCGCAGGTAGGCCAGGGCAGCGAGGCTGAAGTACACGAGCGCAAGGATCGCCTGGACCGGTGTGGTGGCGAGCAGAGCGATCAAGATCGCGAGGACCGTCAGCCCGGTCGAGATGAGGGTGACCAGGGCGTTCACCGCTGCGAACATCTGTCCGACGGCAGTGTTCATGACGCGGAGGGACTCGGCCACGCTGCGGTGACGGAACGCGACGAAGGATTCCCGCATGATGCCGCGGAAGATCTCCGTGGAGAACGCGACCCGTCGCGACGTCGTGAACCCCGTCTGCCACCAGGAGAATGCGACCGCCAGGATGTCCTTGAGGATAAACAACGCGACGACGACCGCGACGAGCGCCACGCCCAGATGCTCCCGGCTCGGGCGGCCCAGGATCCGCCAGATCTCCCCGACCACCCCCTCGTCCAGCGGGGCACCGGTCGCGAGACTCACCAGAGGGAGCACCGTGACGATGGCGACCGTCTCGAGCACCGCCAGAACCCCCGACACGACTGCGGCGATACCGAGACGCAGCTTCGTAGGCCGGTCCAGGACTGAGAGGAGAAGTCGGAGCGTGGACGTGCCCTCGGCTGTCGACCCGTTTCTCGCTCGATCGGTCACGTCCGCTTCCGCCCTCTCATCTGCTGGCAGGTCTCCCCCGTCAACTGTCGTCTCGTCCTGATCATTGCGCCGGATTCAACAGCTCGTCGACCGTGGACCGCAGTCGGGTGATGAACCGATCCTCGGAGAAGGTGCCGGCATGGTTGCTGATGCTCGCTGCGTCCCACAGGCGCTCATCCGATCGTTCGACGCACGAGCGGATGTCCTCCGACTGCGGTCGCTCGAAGAAGAGACCACTGACGCCGTCCAGCACCGTATCGAGATAGCCACCGGCACGCAGGGCGATGGTCGGCACGCCGTGCGCTCCTGCCTCGAGCGGAGTCAGCCCGAAGTCCTCGTGGCTCGCCGCCACCAGCGCCCGGGCATGCGCATAGGCCCAGCGAATCTGCGCATCGGAGAGCCCCTCGACCAGGCGCACGTTCGAGGGTGCGAGGTCGCGCAGCCGCTCGCCCTCGGGTCCGCGCCCGATCACGAGCAGTCGTCTCCCCGGCATCGCCCGGAACGCCTCGATGACCTGGTCGACGTGCTTGTACGGCTGCAGCCGGGAGACGACGAGATAGTGCCCTCCCAACTCGCCCGTCCACCCTGCGAGCTCCGGGATCTCTTCCTGCGGCCCCTCCGCTGTGGCCGGACTGAACGGCGGGAAGAGCGTCGGGGCATCGATCCGGTACACGGACCGGATCCGCTGGCGGACCACCGAAGAATTGGCGAGATAGCGATCCGCCTCGAGAGCGGCATTGCGGTCCCAGATCTTCAGCACCGGCGCCAGGGCGCCCAGCGCCAGTCTCTTCGGATCGAACCGGGGTGCATCACCGAGGTAATCCTCCGGCAGGTACAGCCATCGCGCCGGCGAGTGGCAGTAGACGAGTCGTCGCCCGGACGTGGGGAACGCATGTGCCCACCCGGAGGAGCTCGCGATGACCAGATCGGCATCGATCATCATGCGCGACGCGGCAGGCGCCAGGAGCGGAAGGGCGAGCCGAGGGTCCCGCCGGAACGGGCCGATATTGTTCAGCGTACTCGTGCGGACGTCGACGTACTGGTACTCCGGATACGTCTGCTCCGGCGCGTAAAACAGTGTGTGGACCTCCGCCTGCGGAAATGCCTTGCAGATCGACAGGACGAGACGCTCGGCACCGCCGCGCTGGGTGAGGTAGTCATGGGCGATAGCGATCCGCGGCATCAGAAGACCTCCGTCGCGCGATTCGGGTGGCGGTACCCAGAGAGCGCTGATCCCTCGACGGCAAGCGCGACAAGCTTGCGTCCGATGCTCCGCGGGACATGCGGCAGAAGCTTGTCGATCGCAGCTCCGACTCGACGGGGTGCGATGAGCGTGGTGAGGTGCGAGACCACCCGGACACCGAGATTCCATGCGGACCAGGACGGCACAGCAGACGGGAGCACTCCGGTGCCGTGCTTTCTCTCGAAGATCCGGCGCGCTGCCGAGGAATGCGCAGCGCGACGCGCTCGGATCTCGGTTGTCACGGCAGCGACGCGGTGTCCGGTCTCCAGCTCGCGCACCAGGTCGACAGGGAATCCCGCAGCAGCGATGCGGAACCCGTAGTCCACGTCCTCCCAGCCGTAGAGCCGATAGTCGGGATCGTAAGCCCCCACGGTCTCCCACACTTGCCGAGGCACCGAGCAGTTCCCGGCCCAGTACCGCCAGGTCATGTCCGGGGGCGCTTGATAGGCGGCTCGACGGAATGCTGCGTCCGCGCTCCGGCCGTATGCCTCCGCGAATGCCGTCGGCTCATACTGGTTGAGGTAGAGCCCGACGACACCCCGAGGCCCGCTCCGGTGGGCATCGATGTGCGCCACGACGTAGTCGGGTTCCGGCAGGAGATCATCGTCGCACCGGATCAGAATCTCGCCCTGTGCGGCGTCGAAACCGGCGTTCAAGGCTGCGACCCTGCCCTGGTTCGTCGGGAAGAGGATCACGCGCGCGTCGAGGCGTTCTTCCCTCTCGACGATCTCCACCGATCCGTCGTCGATCCCGTCCACGACGACGATGACCTCGAAACGGGGACTCGCTGGCGCCTGCTCTGCGAGCCGATCGAGGAGCAGCGGCAGCCGTGCCGCTCCCTTGTAGGAGGGCACGATGATGCTCGCGGCAGGCACTGCCTCGGGGGTCACATCCCCTCCTTCCGGCGTGCTCTCTGCTCACGCACTGCAGTCACGATCGGCTTCAGATACGGCTTCGCCCGTCCGATGGCCTCCTGGCGAGCCGCGCGGGCGGCCAACTCGGCCCTTCCCATCGGACTGCGACGACGGACGCTGTAGCGGTCCAGAAGGTGGTCCGGGACGAGCTCATGACCGATCCCGAAGCGCTGCGCGAAGCGGGCGATCCCGAGCGCCTTGTCCCGGTGCCCGCAGAAGTGCATGACGGCGTTGTCGGTGAGCGAGGATTCGTAGTAGTGGCCGCGGGAGTTGAGGTCGCGGTGGGAGACGATCCGTGCTTCATGCAAGAGCCCGGACTCGTTGAGCGCCCACCACATCTGGTCCTGGTCTCCGCCGGTGAACACACCGTCACGGTCCTCGTCCCACCAGGAGCGCACCGTCTCGAGCGGAACCGAGGTCAGTCGTCGGAGAAGCTCCGTTCCGCGAGCATCGTTACGCAGCAGCACGACTCCGCTGTTGATCTTGGACCAGAATCCGTTCGGCTCGAGCGGTCCCTCGGCGATGACGAGGAACTCTCCGCTCTCCTCGGCCTGCCGCACCTGGTCACCGATCGTGTCCCTCTCGAAGTCGGTGAAGAATGCGTCGTCGTCGATCCACGCGATCCATGCGTACTTCGGGAGCACACGACGGAGGATCGCCGACTTGAAGAAGAACGGATTGGTGATGTCTCGGTCGAGACCGCACTCGAGCCGGTAGTCCAGCTGGTGCTCGTGCGCGAAGATCCGGTGGTTCACGTAGGACCGCAGCCGGATCTCGTCCGCGCCGGAGACGATGCAGATGTCCGAGTCGCTCATGCCTCACCTCGGTTGTCGGGAGTGTCAAGGGTGCGCAGGAGCGCGCGGACCCGCGCCGTGCCGGCCTGAGGGGAGAACTCACGTTCCCATCGACTGCGCGCGCGCTGCAACTGGGGCTCGGAGTGGTCGAGAACGTCGGCCGCCTCGGAGATCACCTGTGCGAGATGCTCGGGATCCCCCGCGCGTGCGATCCAGGGGTGGTCCGCACCGGCGACTTCGGGAAGCGCCCCGGCATCGCTGATGACGAAGGGACAGCCCACGGCCATGGCCTCAGCGACCACCAGTCCGAACGGCTCCGCCCAGACCGAGGGGAAGACGGCCAGATCGACGGCGTCGAAGAACGATCGCCTGTCGGTCCACCCGAGGTCCTCGACAGCCGGGCCGAGCCGTGCCAGCGAACTTCCGATCACCGCGTCGTCCTCCGCAGAGCCGAAACGGTTCTCCCCCGCGAGGACGAGCGTCGCATCGAAGCCGGTGTCCCGCAGTCGCGCGATCGCGTCCGCGAGGATATGGACCCCTTTGTCGCGCGTCAGGCGGCCGAGGAATCCGACACGCAGCGAATTCTTCCTGCGCGGTCGGTCCCTAACCGCAAGAGACTCCGTCCAGTTCGCGAGCACGACGCTTCCTCGGATGCGCCGTGCCATGTCCCGAGAGGGCACGAGCACCCTTCGCGCCCCGAACCGCCCCGCCTCGGCCGCTATGCGATGAGCTCCGTGCGGTGCGATGTGCAGATGCACCAGTCGCGGCCCCATCCCCGCCGTGGCGAACGAGGGCACCAGGCCGTTGCACCACAGAGGAAACCGGGGGTGAGCACGGCGCCACCGTCGCAGCGAGGCCATATAGCTGCGCCGGTCGCGCGCCTCGAGCTCCTGGACCGAGAACCCTCGGTCCCGTGCCGCAGCGACCAGCTCGGCCGGCGCCGCTGGACCGAGGACCAACGGCTCGAGGCCGATCTCGCGGACGGCGCGGGCGATGTTCAGCAGCATGACCTCGCCGCCGCCGATGTCACCGTTGTTTGCCGCGATCGCGACCGGGAAGGAGTTCACGTCTTCCTCCCCACACCGCTCTGCTGCTCGCGGATCGCTCCGTCCGCGACAAGGCGTGCCTGCAGCGCGAACGCCATGATGATCGCCCACTGCATCGTGAACAAGACCTCCCCCAGTCGCCACGCGCAGATCAGTGTGGCGATGGTCGCCGCTTGCGCGATGACTTCGTGGGACGTGAGCTTTCCGGCGAACGGGCGCAGGCCGATGGCCACCGTCATCCCCACGAGGAGCACCGCCCAGGGCCAGCCGCCCTCGACGAGTGTGGTCCAGTACGAATTGTGGAAGTACCAGGTGCTCCTGTCGGCATCGAAGTACACGTAGGCCTCGCCGAGTCCGTTCCCGAAGAATCCCGCCTGGCCGACCTTGATCTCGGATGCCGCGTCGATCCGTGATCTCAGCAGGTCGGAGCCTTCTCGCTCGGAGAAACGGCCGATCCGTGAGAAGTCCTCGGAAGCGACCACGACCGCCACCCAGATGAGCCCGCCGAGAAGCCACCGGCCGAGCAGGGGAAGCCGGGGAGCGATCAGCATCCACAGCGCGGCTGCGGCGTACGCGGTCATGGAAGTCCGCGAGTCCGTGAGATAGACGAGGACTCCAAATCCCAGGAACAGGAGCACGCGCGGCACAGGGCGGCTGCTGAGGCTGACCATCAGCACTCCCACGGCCGCATAGGCGAGACCCGCGACGTTCTTGTCCTCGAAGAACCCGGAGAGGACGCCCCCGTAGTGGTCCGGAGCGAATCCTGCATAGAAGGCCACCGCATTGACGGCCAGCCCCGCTCCGAACCCCGTGAGCGCCGAGCGCATGTGGATGCGTCCGGACGCCATGACGAACAGCAGGGCGGCAGTCAGCATCATCCGGATGATGCGACGTTTCCAGTCGGCGGCGAACTCCGTGGGATCGGAGAACATCGAGACCATGCCGATGTAGAACAGGCCGACCACCAGGAGAGGGATAAGGAACTGCATGCGCCCCAGGTCGAACTGCGGCTTGCGCGTCATCGCCAGGACCAGGATCGCGAGGATCACCAGGTAGTTGGCCGGGAGCGGCAGCCCGAACGAGGTCTCGAAGATCAGCGCGAAGAACAGCAGCAGCTCCGGGATCCGCAGCTGGCCCACACGGTGCAGCGAGGCGGACAGGCCGCCTGAAGCTGAGTCGGCACTCGGACCGCTGGTCGTTGCGGCCCGGCCGGGATGCCGCGATGGGCTTCCCCCACGGAGACGAGCGCGGCGCGGCGTGGTCATGGCATCTCCTCGAAGGGTCGAGCTCGCCACTGCAGCGCATCGCGCAGGGACACGAGCTGCCGGCTCAGTATCGTCTCGCCCGCGCTTGTGTGCGGGTGCGAATCGATGGCTCGCGTCGCGACGACTGCGAACGCCGCGATCGCTCGCAGACCGTCCAGCTCGCGGTGCCGTTCTCGGCCGGTCACGTCGATGCCCGATGGCCCGCTCATCCCGCCACCCCCTCGTATATCCGCGTCAGCCCCGCACACATCCGCGCCGGGTCACCCGCCCCGCCACGCTCCGGCCGCGATGCGAGATCCATCCCCTGCTGCACGATCACCCGTGCCACCCCCTCATGGTCCTCCGCCGGGACCAGGCATCGCTCCGGCACGATCTCCCGATTCCCGCCCACGTCCGTGGCGACCACGCCCAGCCCGTGGGCCGCGGCGTCCAGCAGCGTGTAGGAGAGGTTCTCCCACACGGAGAGCTGGGCGACCACGTCGTGCTCGGCGAGCGCCGCGGCAGCTTCGACGTGGCCAGGGAAGCGGACGTGGTCGGCGATGCACAGCTCGCGGGCGAGGTCGCGCAGCGCCGATTCGAGCGGGCCGGTGCCGGCAATGGTGACCGTGGCCTCCGGGTGCTCGGCGATGACCAGCGCCATGGCGCGCAGCAGCTGGTCGATCCGCTTCTCGGGCGCCAGGCGGGCCAGCGACAGCACCCGCAGCCCGGGTCGGGGCTGCGGCGGCGTCGCGGGCGGGGCGACCTCGTTGCGGATGACGACCACGCGCGCGCCCCCGCCCCACTGGGCGAGGATCTGCTGGCGGGTCGAGTCGCTGACGGCGATCACCGCGTCGGTGCGCCGCAGCCGGCCGCGGTGCAGGGCCGTCTTGGCGGCGGCCTGCGGCCGGCCGGCCTGGAAGTATCCGCGCACGCCCGAGATGCCGTGCTCGGTCGAGACCAGGCGGATGCGTCGGCCCCGGCCGGAGCGCAGCCCGACGACGGCCGCCGCGCCGGTCAGATCGGCGAAGGCGAGGTGCGTGTGCAGCACGTCCGGCCGCAGGCGCTGCAGGACCCTGCGCACCTCGGCCGTCGCCCGCGCGGCGCCGTCGGCCGGGGAGACCGGACCGGTCAGCACCGGCGCGCCCAGCGCACGCAGGGCCTCGGCCAGCGGTCCCTCGGGGCACAGCACCACGAGCCGCCAGCCGGGCAGCCCGGTGCGCACCACGTCGAGCACGTGCCGAGCGACGCCGCCGAGGTCGGGGACGGGGATCAGCCATAGGGCGCAGGGCAGCGCGCGCCCGGCGCCTGCGGGCGCCTCGGCGCCCGTGCGGCCGGGCCCATCGGTCCCTGGTCTCAGAACCATTCGCGCAGCCGATCCAGGGCCGTGAAGAAGCCCTCTCCCGCGTCCACGTGGCCCATCCAGATCTCGGGGATGAACGGGGCGTCCGGGGCCAGGCGGTCCATGCGCTCGGCGAGGTCCTGGAAGTCGACCTCTCCCTCGCCCACCTGCACGCCCTCGCCGTCCACGCCTACGGAATCCACGATGTGCAGGTGCTCGGTGTACGGGCCCATCGCGTCGATGTACTCGCTGAAGGGGCGGTGGGCGAAGTTCGCGGCGAGCTTCGTGTGGGACACGTCGAAGGTGAGGCGGCGCCCGTAGGTCTCGCAGAACCAGACGGTGTCCTCCGGGTCCATGAACAGGTTGTGGTGCTGCTGTCCGCCCATCAGCCACGGGAACGGCGGCAGGGTCTGCGCGGTCAGGCGCACCCCGGACTCGTCGATCCGCTCCAGGCCCTGCTGGACCCGCTCGTACAGCGGGTACCTCTCCTCGGGGGCGAGGTGGCGGTCGGGCAGGAACCCGCCCATGGTGACGATGACGATCGGGTCCAGCTCGCAGGTGAAGTGCTCGCGCAGGTCCCGCGCGAGGTCCACGACGCGCTGCACCTCGAGGATCGAGCGCTCGAAGATCGCCTCGTCCGGGGAGGCGAGGTCGATGAGGAAGTCGCCGGGGTACAGGTCCGGGGCGTGCACGGTGACGAACTGCTCGAGCTTCTCCCCCGGGGCGAAGATCTCGCCGAGGGGCAGGTCCATGTCCTTCGCGCTCTGGTGGAACTCGAGGAAGTCGGGCCGGGAGATCTCCAGCAGGCTGCGGAAGTCGTGGAAGCGCACCGGCAGCCCCCACGGGCGGCGGAAGCTGTAGTCGCCGCGGGCCTGGGGCCGCCCAGCGAGGTCGCCGGGGTAGAAGAAGTCCCCGGCGGGCACGTCGCGGTGCAGGGTCGCCCCCAGCAGGGCGCCGCGCTGGTGGGGCTGCAGGCCGCGGCCGGGGCTCTTGACGTCGACGTCCGCGGCGGTGACCACGTCGCCGGAGCGCAGGTCGCGGGCGGCGACCAGGGACTTGGCGAGGTTCACGCGGTTCATCAGCTCGCCGGTGGACAGCTCGCGCGGGGCCGCCGAGCCGAGCGCGGACTCGACCTCGCGGATCTGGCGGACCATGGTCGCGAGCTCCTCGGGCAGCAGGGAGACCTTGTGGTCGTTGCCCTCGAGGCTGCGGTCCACGGTCACGTGCTTCTCGATGATCGCGGCGCCGCGGGCCACGGCCGCGACCGGCACGTGCCAGCCGCGCTCGTGGCCGGAGTAGCCCACGGGGCAGCCGCCGCCCAGCTCGGCGAGGCGGTCCATGTACCGCAGGTTGAGGTCCTTGAACGGGGCGGGGTAGGTCGACTGGGTCTGCAGCAGCGCGAACGGCGCCCCGTGGTGGCGCAGCACCTCCACCGCCCCGGTTATCTCCTGCTCGGTGCTCATCCCGGTGGAGACGATCATCGGCGCGCCGAGGTCCGCGACATGGGCGAGCAGGTCGTGGTTGGTGAGATCGGCGGAGGCGATCTTGTAGCCGGGCAGGCCGTACGCGGCCAGGGCATCGGCGGAGACCTGGTCCCAGGGGGTGCACAGCACGTCGACGTCCCGCTGCGCGCAGTGGTCGAACACGCGGTACATGTCCTCCACCGACAGCGAGTACTTGGCCAGCAGGTTCATCGTGTACTGCGGCCCCAGGTCCTCCCCGCCGGAGGCGGAGCCGCCGGAGCGGTACAGGCTCGCCATGTCGCGCAGCTGGAACTTCACGGCGTCCACCCCGGCCTCCACGCAGCGGTCCACCAGCTGCGCGGCGAGCTCGACGGAGCCCTGGTGGTTGTTGCCGATCTCGCCGATGACCAGGGCCGGGTGGCCCTCGCCGACGGCGCTGCGGCCGATGCTCAGCGTCGCCGCCTTCGGCGAGGCCACCGCCACCAGGCGCCCGCGCTCGTCGACCACGGGGACACGGTCCACCCCGTCGCCGAACAGCGCCTCGATGCGCGCGGTGGGCGTGCCCTCGGGGACGGAGACGAAGCGCGGGTTCGCGGCCTCCATGGCGGGGGCGGCGAGGTCGGGGACCGCCTGGCCCACCAGCCAGCGGCGCACGTCGCCGTCGGTGAGGGCGCCGCGCACCAGGCCGTGGGCGTCCACGAGGAACACCACCCGGGCCTGGTTCTCGCTGATGCGCCGCAGCGCCTCGAGCACCGAGGCCTGGGGGTCGAGCGCGTAGGGGGCCGTGCGGCGGTCCAGGATCATGCGGTCCTCCATCCGAGTCGGGCGAGCATCGCCTCGGCGGCGGCGACGTCGGTGAGGGTGTCGATGTCCACGCCCTCCACCTCGTCCAGGACGAACAGGTCCGTCCGCCCGCCGATGCGGTTGTGCAGGGTGCGGTAGATGTGCGGCGCCGTCACGTACAGGCTGCCGTTCTCGAAGTAGTGCATCTGCGCGGGCTCCAGCTCCTGGCGCCGCGGGCGGGCCGCCGTGTCGTAGGCGGCCTGCGCGCTCTGTCCCGGGCCGGCGGGCAGGCGCCAGAAGAACGGCGACTGCGGCACGACGCCGACCAGGCTGTCGGCCCCGCCGGCGCGGAACTGGGCGAGCGCCCGGCCGATGGTGTCCGGGCGCCGCACGGGCGAGGTCGCCTGCAGCAGCACCACCGCGTCCAGGGTGATGCCGTCGGCCTCGACGACGTCCATCGCATGCTCGACGACGGGCTCGGTGGGGGCGGTGTCCACCGCCAGCTCCGCGGGACGGTCGATCACGCGGGCGCCGTGCTCCCGGGCGACCTGCGCGATCTCCGCGTCCTCGGTGGAGACGGCGACCACCAGGTCCTCCTCGGCATCGGCCCGCCCCTCGAGGGCCTGGGCGATGGTCCAGGCGATCAGGGGCCGCCCGCCCACGGGCAGCAGGTTCTTGCGAGGGATCCCCTTGGATCCGCCGCGGGCGGGGATGACGACGAGGGCGGTCACGCGGCACCGTCCAGGATCTCGGCGAGCGCGGCGGCCGGCTCCGCGGAGGGCAGCAGCGGCGAGGGGGTGGGCCGGGGCGCGCCGAAGCGGCGCATGCCGTAGCGGTCCCACAGCTCGGCCACCCAGTCCGGGGCCTTCGGGGCGAAGACGTAGCTGGGCACCCCGCGGGCGGCGGCCTCGAGCACCCCGGTGGAGAACACGGCGACCACGGGGCTGGTCACCTCCCGCAGCGGGACGTCCGCGGGCGCGAACTCGACGCCGCGGCGCCGCCACACCTCGTGGGTGGCGCGGGAGAGCTTGTCGGTCTCGCTGGGGTGGGGCCGGTACAGCCCGTCATGCAGGCGGCAGAAGGTGTACGCCGCCCCGCCGGTCACCCGGCGCGGCAGCTCCGCGCCGTGCAGCTGGCCCAGGAAGACCGGCCGGGCCTGCGGGTCCGCCTCGGGCGCGGGCTGCGCCGCACCGGCCCCGGTCGTGCCGGCGCCGGCGAGACCGGCCTCGTGGCGGGCCTGCCACAGCAGCTGGGAGCCGATGGTCCGCACCGTGATGTCCTCGCGGCCGGAGCGCCAGAACTCGCCGTCCGCATCGGACCAGGACAGCAGGGTCGTCTCCGGCGGCAGCGGCGGGGCGAAGGGCGTCAGCGCGCCGTGCTGGACGACGAAGGCGGCCGTCCCGGAGGCCGCGGCGTGCTCGTGGGCGATCCGCCCGGCGCCCAGGTGCTGGCCCAGCGACACCACGGCGGTGATGCCGCGGCCGGGCAGGGCCCGGGCGGCCTCCTCGACGTCCATGCCGGCGGGGGCGCTGCCGCTCCAGCCGGCCCCGGCCGTCTCCGGCAGGTCCACGCCGACGGGCGCGAGCACGTCCACCGCCCCGCGCAGGTACGGCAGGGCGGTGAGCAGGCTGGCGCGCGAGGTGGGCGTCGCCGAGTCGACCGCGATCAGCAGCCGCGGCCCCTCTCCCCCGCGCGAGCGCAGCACATACCGCGGGCCGGAGGCCGCGCCGTCGTCCCCGCGCTGCCGGCGCAGCGCCCCCGTCAGCGTGTGCTTGAGCAGACGCCCCCGATGCCGCGTGCGCTCCCATTCCTCCCAGCGCTCGAGACTCGTCGCGTGGATCAGCCCCATAGTGAATCCGCCTCCGTGATGCGGTGGTCGAAGGTGTGCTCTGCCAGGGTGCGCCGCCTGCCGGCCTCGCGCATCCCGTTCCCCCAGGCGGGATCGGCGATCGCCCGGCGGGCCAGGTCCTCGAGCTCCTCGGGGCTGTGCCACACCGCGACCTCCGTCCCCACGTCGTAGAACTGGTCGACGTCGTCGCGGTCGACCAGCTGGACCCCGCCCATGCCGGGGATCTCGAAGGTCCGCATGGCATGGCCGTTCTGCAGGCCGTGGATGGCCACCGCGGCGGCCCCCTCGGCGTGGATCTGGTACGCCCGCTCCAGCGGCACGTCCCGCGAGGCGCGCACCGCCGGGCGGCGCCAGCTGAAGGTGCGCAGGCGGTCCACCGGGTGGCGGGAGAAGTCCCGGCCCCACGCGTGGACGGGCAGCCCGGACGCGGCCAGGCCCGCCAGCAGGCGCCGCCGGTTCTCGTACCCGGAGCCGATGAAGACGATCTCCCCGGTGCGCGCGCCGGTCGGCTCGACGCGGTGGGGGTCGAAGGCGTTGGGGATGAAGTGCGCGTCCACCCCCCGCCCGCGCAGCATCTCCGCCTCGGAGCGGGCGTAGGAGACCACCGGCCCGACCTGTGCGAGGAAGTCGTCCTCGTAGTCGTGGCGGTGCAGGTCGTCGTACAGCCAGAGGATCCGCGGCAGGTCGCCGAGCGCCTCCCAGAACCGTTCGTCCAGGCCGTCGCCCTTGATCACGACGACGCGGTCGGGGCGGAACTCGCGCATCCGGGCGATCACGCGCTCGGTGAGGCGTCGGTTCTCGGCCCGGCGCACGTCCCCGGGCAGGTGCAGGCGCTCGGGCAGCTCGACGGTCGTCTTCAGGCGCAGCTTCTCCGCCGTGGTGTCGTAGGCGTCGTAGCGCACCGTGCGCACGGTGCACCCGCGGCGGGCGAAGGCGTCGGCGATGCTCGACCAGTAGCCGTGGAAGGTCGGCGAGACCAGCAGCAGCCGCGGGGAGGTGGCCGGGCTCATCGCGGCAGCTCCCGTCCGGCGCGGTGGATCAGGTCCAGCTCCTCGCGGGCCACGGCCAGCGGGGCCACGTCCCGCCCGGCGGCGCGGCGCCCCGCGTTCCACAGGAGGTTCGCGCCGGTCGCGGCGGTCATCCCGGCGCGCAGCAGGTGCACGTGGCCGTGCTTGCGGGCGTAGCGCATGCGGGCGCCCACCAGCCAGCGGCGCCGCCGCTGCTCGCCGCCGGAGGATCCGCCGCCGACGTGCCGCACCTGCAGGTCCGCGTCCAGCAGGGACGGGATGCCCTCGCGGCGCAGGCGCAGCTGCAGGTCGACCTCCTCGGTGTACATGAAGTAGCCCTCGTCGAAGCCGCCGATGCGGCGCACCGCGTCCAGGGGCAGCAGCAGCACGGCGCCGGAGACCCAGTCCACCGCCGTCATGCCGTGCCCGCGCTCGGCGGCGAGGTCGTGGCCGACGGCGCGGTGCAGCAGGTCGCGGTGCCGCTGGGAGGCCAGCGGCACCAGCCACTCCACGACCTGGTGGCCGATGGTGGGGAAGCGCCGCGCGGCGTAGCCCGAGCGGCCCTCCTCGTCGACGCTGCGCACCCCGACCACGGCGGGCTGCCAGGGGGCGGCGTGGGCCAGCAGGTCGCGGGCGAAGCCCTCCGGCAGGCGCAGGTCGGAGTTCAGCACGAGCGCGAGATCGAGGCCGTCCTCGGCGGCGAGGGCCTCCAGTCCCGTGTTCACGGCGGCGCCGAAGCCGCCGTTGCGCGCGCGGCGCCGCAGGGCGACGCCTGCAGGCAGGCGCGATGCGTCGATCGGCTGCGGGGAGGCGTCGTCGACCAGGAGCACGCGCGCGAGCCGATGGGCCGCGGGCACGTGCTCCCCGACGAGGTCGTCCAGCAGCGGGAGCACCGGGTCGAGGGGCCCGTGGACGGGGACGACGACCCCGAGCCTCTCGAGGGTCATCCCCGGCCCTGGTCGTGTGCGGCGCGACGGCCGCGGGACCGCGTGTGGTGGACGCCGGAGGGCTTGGTGGACTGCACGGGACGCACGGTCTGCGCCGGGTCCTGCGCCCAGGCGGAGGGCTCGTCCTCGGCATCGGCCCCGGGAGCCGAGGCCGCGGGGGCCGACGTCGCGGGAGCCGAGGTCGCGGGGGCCGTGGTCGCGGAGGTCGCTGCGGCCGGGACGGCCCCGGAGCCGGCAGCGCCCGGGCGCGGCGCGAGGGGCTCGGGACCGCCGGCGGCCTCGACATCGACCGGCTCCGCATCGACGGGGGCGTCGCCGTAGCCGCCCTTGCCGGCGTAGCCGTAGCGCTCGTAGCCGCCGCCCCCGTAGCCGTACTCCGCATCGCCGTAGGCGAGGCGCGTGAAGCGGCTGGAGCTGATGCGGTTCAGGACGACGCCGTAGACCTTGCCGCCGATCGCGCGGATCGCCTCGACCGAGCGGTCCAGCCCGGCGGAGCGGGTGCGGCCGGAGACGGTCACCACGATGGCGCCGTCCACGTGCCGCGACAGCAGCTGGGCGTCGGTCACGGCGAGCACCGGCGGAGCGTCGACGATCACGAAGTACCGGCGGGAGAGCTCGTCGATCAGCTCGTGCATGCGGCGCGAGCCCAGCAGCTCCGAGGGGTTCGGGGGGACGTGCCCGGCCGGCAGCAGGGCGAGGCCGCGGGTGCCGGAGGCCTGCAGCGCGTCGTCCAGGGCCACCGCCCCGGCCAGGACCTGCGAGAGGCCCACCGCGCCGTCGATGCCGAACTCGTCGGCGACCATCGGCCGGCGCAGGTCCGCGTCGATCAGCAGGGTGGGCTGGCCGGCGCGCGCCATCACGCGGGCGAGGTTCGCCGAGACCGTCGACTTGCCCTCGCCCGGTGCGCTGGAGGTGACGACGATCGAGTGCGGCGGCGCGTCCACGTCGACGTAGCGCAGGTTGGTGCGCAGCTTGCGGATCGCCTCGCGCGAGGCGAAGCCGGAGGGATCGTGCAGGCGCCCGTCCTTCCCGCGGCCCAGGTCCTTGTCGTCCGGGAGGGTTCCCAGCAGCGGGGCGTCGGTCACCGCGGCGAGGTCGTCGGCCGTGCGGATGCGGGTGTCGTTGCGGTCGCGCAGCCAGGCGATGGCCAGGGCGATGAGCAGCCCTGCGGCCGCGACCGCGGCGATGTACAGCTTGCGGTCCGGGGACAGCGGGGCGCCGGGGACCAGGGCGTTCTGGTAGGGCACCAGGGTGACCGAGACGTTCGCGGAGGAGTTGCCACCGGACTCGAGCTCGAGGGCCTCCGCGGCGGTCGCGGTGACGGCGGAGTTCGCGATGTCGGAGGCCTGCTGCGGGGTGGAGGCGAAGGCGGTGACCGTGATGATGGGGGCGTTGGGGTCCAGGGTCGTCTGCAGGGAGCCGGCGACCTGGTCGGCGCTCTGGGGCAGCCCCAGCTCCTCGACCACGCGCTCGCCCACCGCGCGGGTGGTGAACAGCGGCAGGTAGGACTGCGCCTTGGCGTACTGGAAGTCCATGTTCCCGCTCGCCTGCGAGATCGGGTTGCCGTCCTCATCCATCTGCGAGCTCGCCGAGACGTAGCCGAGGGCGCTCGCCGAGTACACCGGGGTCCGCGTGAAGGAGATGCCCAGACCGGCGGCGGCGCCCAGCACCGTGACGAGGATCAGCAGCAGCGCGTTGCGCAGGAGCAGTCGGAGGAAATCTTCAATCGTCACTGCGACACCGATCTGGAGAGGGAGAGAGCGCGGACCCTCCCATCCTACGGTCGCCCCGCTCGTTACCTGCGGGTACGCGCCAGCGGGCGACCCGGCACCGGAAGTTCATCGCCGCAGGTCAGAGGGGGTAGACACTCACAGGGGCAGCGGGACTGCGCATCCGTGACCGGATCGCAACCTCCCGTAGCCGCCCCGCACCGCCCCCGATGCGCGCACACCCCCGGAACCGGGGATCACCGGTTCCGGGGGTGTGCATCGGCGGCGGCGGCGGAGGCCGCAGGCGCCGCCCGCGATCAGCGGGCGTTGAGGAACTGCTGGAGGGAGCGCACGGTCCCGGAGTCGTAGCGGAAGTCGCGCGAGCCGTCCTGGCTGGCGCCGATGGCGGCCTGCAGCTTGCGGGTGGTCTCCGGGCCGATCTTCCCGTCGACCTCCGCGCCGATCTTCTTCTGGAGGACCTTCACGTCCGCGGTGGACAGCGAGCCGTCCTGGCTCACGCCGATCCAGCCCTGCAGGGCGCCGGTGGTCTTCGGGCCGAACTTCCCGTCCACGACGAGATCCGCGGAGGAGCTCGAGCCGCCGGCGCTCGTCCCGCCGCCGACGATCCCGGTCGCCCCGGTGTTGAGGTAGGTCTGCAGGGACTTCACGGTGCCGGAGTCGTAGCGGAAGTCGCGCGAGCCGTCCTGGCTGGCGCCGATGGCGATCTGCAGCTTGCGGGTGGTCTCCGGGCCGATGTACCCGTCGACCTTCGCGCCGATCTTGCTCTGGAGGGCCTTCACGTCCGCGCGGGAGAGGGAGCCGTCCTGGCTCACGCCCACCCAGCCCTGCAGGGCGCGGGTGGTGGCCGGCCCGAACTTGCCGTCGACCACGAGCGCCGAGGAGCTCGAGCCGCCGGAGCCGGAGCCGGCGTCCGAGCCGCCCCCGGAGCCGGCGGGCTGCGCGTTCGGGTCCGCGCCGCCGTTGGCCTTGGTCAGGCCCGCGCGCTGGCCGCAGGTGGGCCAGGCGCCGGGGCCCTGGGTGTACAGGGTGCGCTGGGCGACGGCGATCTGCTCCGCCTTGGAGGCCTTGTCGGCGGTGGTCGCGTACTCGGTGCCGCCGAAGGCCTGCCAGGTCGAGCGGGAGAACTGCAGGCCGCCGTAGTAGCCGTTGCCGGTGTTGATGGACCAGTTGCCGCTGGACTCGCACTGGGCGACCTCGTCCCAGACGGTGCCCTCGGCGCTCGCGGAGGTCGTGCCGGCCACGCCGATGCCGGCGGCGACGACGGCGCCGCCGGTCATGGCGACGATCTTGGAGAAGAGGCGGGCGCCGCGGAACAGCACGGCTCCCCCTTCGGCGCGGTGGGAGTTGCGGGGCGCGGAGGCGCGACGGGTGGCGGTGGCCATGGGGACTCCTGGGTCGGGCGGGCGGGGAAGTGCGGGGAAGGACGGCGCGCGAGCGCACGTGCACCTGCCACGATGCCAAGGCCCGCGGCGCAGGTCACGCCGGGCGAGGAAGTCCGGGCACCCGCTTTGCCGAATCTTTACGAAATCCTGCGGCGTGTCGCGTTCTCATGGCGCGATCATGGCGCGTCGCCCGGTCCGGGGTCCGGGGCAGGTCATGCCACCTTGAAGCGGATCTCATGCCATCCGCTCGCGCCGTCCGGCACGGGATCGGCCCGCTCGGCCGTCTGCTCCTGCCCGTCGCCGTCCACGGCCCGGACGGTCACCGCATGCCTCCCGGCATCGGCCCCGTCCCAGCGCAGGGACCACTGCGTCCAGCAGTCCTCGCTCACGGAGGCGGCGAGCTCGGCATCGCGCCACGGCCCCTCGTCGATGCGCACCTGCACCGCCGAGATCCCCCGCTGCTGCGCCCAGGCGGTGCCGCCGAGCATCACCGCCCCCTGCGCGTCGCGCTCGAGCACCGCGAAGGCGCGCGGGACGTCGATCCGGGAGGCGATCTTGATCGGCCCCCGCTCGGACCACCCGCGATCGGTCCAGTAGGCGCGGTCGTCGGCGAAGCGCGTCACCGTCAGCTCCGTGAGCCACTTCGTGGCCGAGACGTAGCCGTACAGCCCCGGGACCACCATCCGCACCGGGAACCCGTGCTCCGGCGGCAGCGGGGCGCCGTTCATGCCCACGGCGATGAGGGCGTCGCGGCCGTCCCGCAGCGCCTCCAGCGGCGTGGAGGCGGTGAAGCCGTCGACCGAGCGGGAGAGGACCATGTCCGCGCCCTCGCGCACCCCGGCCATCTCCAGGATCGTGCTCACCGGCACGCCCAGCCAGGTGGCGTTGCCGGCGAGGTCCCCGCCCACCGGGTTGGAGACGCAGGTCAGCGTGATGTGCCGCTCGAGCATCGGCAGCGCGAGGAGCTGGGCGAGATCGAGCACCACCTCCCGGCGCACCAGCCCGCCCACGCGCAGGCGCCAGGTCTGCGGATCGACCCGCGGCACGGCCAGCGCGGTGTCGATCCGGTAGAACTCCGCGGTCGGCGTGAGGAACGGGGGCATCCCCGCGACCTGCGACTGCGCCTGCTCCGGGATGGCCGGCGCACTGCTGCGGGGAGAGGGCAGGGCGAAGGCGCGCGCCGCACGCCCGGCCGCATCGCGCGAGGCGTGCAGCGCCCGCGCCCCGACGCCGAGCGCCCCGAAGACCAGGCCCGCCCCCGCCGTCACCAGCAGCGGACGGCGGCGCACACCCGCCGCCTCGGGCCCGGCCCCGGGCGCGGCCGGCGCGGGACGCATCATCCGGCCGAGCGCCCGCAGCACCACGATCCCCGCGGCGGTGCCCAGCAGGACCGGCAGCGCATCGGCCGGTCCTGTGCCCGCCCGGGTGAGCACGATCCCCGCCGCCGCGACGCCCAGGCCGCCCACCCCGAGCATCGCGGCCCGCGGCCGATGCGCCCCGAGGATCCCGAGCAGAGCCATCACGGCCCCGTAGACGGCGAGCATCGACGCGAACAGCGCGGCCTTGTCGTAGGTGCCGAACAGGGCGATCGCCGCGTCCTTCACCCACGGCGGGATGACGTCGATGAACGCGCCGCCGATCGCCACCAGGGGCGCCGAGGCGGCGCTCAGCGGCAGCGAGGCGAGCTCCGCCACGGCGAGCAGCGCGGCCCCCGCGACGAGGCCGATCAGCGCCGACCCCCAGGGCAGCCGCCGCAGCCTCGCGCCGGACGGCGAGCGCCGCAGGCCCCGGCCCGACGGCGCCCGCCGCGCGGCCGGGCCGGACGGCGAGCGCCCCGGGGTCGGGCCCGCCGGCGAGCGCCGCGGGCCTTCGCCGTCGGAGCTCACAGCTGCCCCTGGGCGACGATCGCGTCCGGCGTCGGCGAGACCGAGCCGCCGGCGGGCTCCACGGAGATGGCGAGCGTGGTCACGCCCTCCATACCCCGGGTGAGCACCAGCGTCGAGTCGTCGGCGGACATGGTCGCCACGCTCTCGGGGCGCTGCGGATCCTCGATCAGCCACATCTGGTACTCCTTGCCCTCCGGGAGCGCCGGCAGGCCGGAGGTGGTGACCACCATGGCGCCGTCCTCGACGGAGTAGAGCAGGTCGAGGGCGCCGCCGCCGTCGACCGGCACGGAGGTGCTCGCCGTGTCATCGGCCGCGAGGATCGTCGAGACGACCGCCTGCTGGCGCGCCGTCTCCGCCTGCGTGGATTCCAGCGCCTCGATCCGCATCTCGGCATCGCGCTGCTGGGACCTCTCGGCCGTCCACAGCGCCGCGCCGCCGATGCTCGTGGCCAGCAGCCCGACCGCTGCCACCGCGAGCCAGCGCGAGCGCCGCACGCTCGCCCGGTAGCGGTCCAGCGGCACGACCTGCCCGGGCCGCTCCTCCCGGTGCGGGGTGCTCTCCGGCATCGGGCCTGCCCGGTGCCGACCGCCGTCGCTGCGGACGCTGTCGCCTCGGGTGCCGTCGCCGCGGACGCTGTCGCCCGTCGCGGGGCCGCGGCCGGTGCCGTCCCGGCCGTCCGGGGTGCCGGCGTCGTCCGGCGCCGTGCCTGCGGCCGGAGCCTGCGGCGCATCGGCCGCATCCTCGGGGGGCAGCTGGCGGGTCCGGGCGATCCGCGAGAGCACATCGTCCTTGAGTCCGGGAGGCGGGGCGATGGGATCCAGGGAGAGGGCCAGGGCCGCGGCGGTCTCCCGGAAGGAGCGCGCCTCCGCCGCCGCCTCGGGGTCGCTCTCGAGGTACTCCTCGATGTCGGCCCGCTCCGTGTCGTCGACGGCGTCCAGCGCCCAGGCGCCCGTGAGCTGATGCCTGTTCTCGGTCACGAGGTCACCCCCAATCTGTCCCGCAGGACGATCATGCCGTCCCGGATGCGTGTCTTGGCCGTTCCCACCGGGATCCCCAGCAGGTTCGCCACCTCCCGATGGCTGTAGCCGCCGAAGTAGGCCAGGCCGATGGCGTCACGCTGCAGCTGCGTCAGCGACCGCATGGCCTGCTCGACGCGCCGCACCTCGACGCGGCGGACCCCTTCCTCCTGCACGTCGACCACCGTCTCCTCGACCCGGTGCAGCCCCTCGGCGGAGTCCCGCCGGCGGGACGCCTCCTGCGAGCGCACCGCGTCGACGGCCCGCCGATGGGCGATCGTGGACAGCCACCCGCTGGCCGAGCCGCGCGCCGCATCGAAGCGGGTCGCCTGGCGCCACACCTCCACGAAGACCTCCTGGAGGACCTCCTCGCTCATCGGCACGTCCCGCACCACCCGTCGCACCAGGGCGAACAGGCGCGGGCTCACCGCGTCGTAGAGCGCGGAGAACGCGGCCTCGTCCCCGAGCGCGGTGCGGCGCACCAGCTCGACGAGACGGGCCTCGGGATCCTCCTCCGCGCGCGGCAGCGGCCGCGGGCGGTCGGTGGGACCCCGCTCGGACGAGTTCACGGACATGCCCCCTCCTTCATCGGACCGAGGGCGGACGGGCCCGCAGGCTCCGTCCGTCCCCGGCGGTCGGCCATCGGTCCGTCAGCTCGCGTCCGCCATCGACGGCGGCATCAGCACCGTGTCGACGAGGTAGACGGTAGCGTTCTGCGTCTTCACGCCGCCGCAGATCACCGCGGCGCCGCCGACCATGAGCTCGTCGCCGCCGCCGGTCACCTCGACGTCCTCGCCCTGGACCGTGGTGTGCGTGCCGACGATCTCGTCAGGGGAGATCTGCCCGGGGACCACGTGGTACGTGAGCACCGTGGTGAGGGCGTCGGAGTCCCCGGCGAGCGCCGTGAGGTCCGCCTCGGGGACGGCCTCGAAGGCGGTGTCCACCGGGGCGAAGACGGTGAACTCGTCGCTGTCCAGGGTGCTGGCCAGGTTCACGTCGGGGTTCAGCTCGCCGGAGACGGCCGCGGTCAGCGTCGTCAGCAGCGGGTTGTTGGACGCGGCGACGCTCACCGGGTCCAGCGCCATCCCGGCCACCGACCCGGCTCCGTCGGGGACCTGCGCGGCGTAGTCCGCACAGCCCGGGCCGACGAGATCCGCCGCCGGGTCCGCCATGTCGGAGCCGCCGTCGGAGGCGGCCATGCCCTCGCCCGACTCCTCCTGCGTCGTCTCCTCCTGCGCCGCGGGGGTCGCCTCCCCGTTCCCGGACTCCTCCATCGCACCGCCCGAGCAGGCGGTGAAGACCACCATCGAGGCGGCGAGCATGCCGATCGCCGGCAGCAGCTTTCGCGTGTTCATCCCAGGCTCCTTCGTGACTCTTCCTCGGATCACGCCCGGGGACCGAGCGCGATGCCGCCCGTGCGGGCGGTGTCTCGCACGGAGTTCGGAGCCGAGGGCCGGATCGGATGGGTCGAATTCCGCCCGATCCGGCCCCGCCGGCGATGCCGCAGGTCAGCGCGGGATGTTGCGCAGGTTCGAGGCGGCCATGTCGAGCATCCGGCCCACTCCCCCGGCGAGCACGACCTTCGTGGAGGCCGTGGCGAAGCCGCGGATCTGCTGGGCGGTGATCTTCGGCGGCATCGACAGGGCGTCGGGGTCGGTGACCACGTCGATCAGCATCGGCCCCGAGGACTCCAGTGCCGCCTGCAGCTGCGCACGCAGGCGCTTGGGGTCGGTGATGCGCACCGAGGGGATGCCGGCGCCCTGGGCGATCGCGGCGTAGTCGACCGGGGCATGATCGGTCTCGTGGTCGGGGATTCCCTCGACCAGCATCTCCAGCTTCACCATGCCGAGGCTCGAGTTGTTGAACACGACGATCTTCGTGTTCAGGTCGTGCAGGCGCACCGTGAGCAGCTCGCCCATCAGCATGCCCAGCCCGCCGTCCCCGGACAGGGAGATCACCTGGCGGCCCGGGTGCGAGGCCGAGGCCCCGATCGCCTGCGGCAGGGCGTTGGCCATCGTGCCGTGGTGCCAGGAGCCGAACACGCGGCGCTTCCCGTTGGGCGTGATGTAGCGGGCCGCCCACACGTTGCACATGCCGGTGTCCACGGTGAAGACGGCGTCCTCGGCGGCGAGGTCGTCGAGCGTCGCGGCGACGAACTCCGGGTGGATCGGCTTCATGCGCTCCACCTTCTTCGTGTACGCGGAGACCACGCCGCTCAGCGCCTTGTGGTGGGCCTTCAGCATGCGGGTCAGGAAGCGGTTGTCCTTCTTCGCCGAGATCTGCGGCAGCAGGGCGCGCAGCGTGAGCGCGGTGTCGCCGTGCACGGCGAGGTCCAGCGGCACGCGCCGTCCCAGGCGCGAGGCGTCGGCATCGATCTGGACGACCTTCGCGTCCCGGCCGCTGGGCAGGAACTCGCTGTAGGGGAAGTCGGTGCCCAGCAGGATCACCAGATCCGCCTCGTGCATCGCCTCGTAGCAGGCGCCGTAGCCCAGCAGCCCGCTCATCCCCACGTCGAAGGGGTTGTCGTACTGGATCCACTCCTTGCCGCCGAAGGCATGGCCGATGGGGGCCTTGATCTTCTCCGCGAGCGCGAGCGTCTCCTCCCGGGCGCCGGCCACCCCGGCGCCCGCGAACAGCGTCACCGTGCGGGCGGCGTCGATGAGCCCGGCGAGCTCGCGCACGGGCCCGTCGGCCGGCTGGACCGCGCCCAGCTCCGTGGCGAGGGCCTTGGTCAGCGGCCCGTCGACCTCCTCGTCGGCGATGTCGCCGGGCAGCACCATCACCGAGACGCCCCGCTTCGCGATCGCCGTCTGGATCGCGATGTGCAGCAGCGTCGCCCCGTGCTCGCCGGAGGTCACCAGCTCGCAGAAGTGGGAGCACTCCTGGAACAGCGCCTCGGGATGGGTCTCCTGGAAGAACCCGGTGCCGATCTTCCCGCTGGGGATGTGGCTGGCGATCGCCAGCACCGGGGCGCCGTCCCGATGCGCGTCGTACAGCCCCTGGATCAGGTGCGTGTTCCCCGGCCCGCAGGAGCCCGCGCACACGGCGAGCTTCCCGGTCAGGCGGGCCTCGGCGCCGGCGGCGAACGCCGCGGCCTCCTCGTTGCGCACGTGCACCCACTCGATGCCCTCGGTGGTCCGCACCGCATCGACCACGGGGTTCAGCGAATCGCCGACCAGGCCGTAGATGCGCTCCACCCCCATGTCCCGCAGCTGGGTGACGAGCAGTCTCGCGAAGGTGTTCTGGGCCATGGATCTCTCCTCGAACGCAGATGTCGACGCGCACCCCTCGGGCGCAGCGCCCGTGCATGCCTCCACGCTATGCCTGCTCGCAGCGCTCCGGGGAGTCCCCGCCCCACCTGCGATGCACCAGACACCGGCGGGGCGGCGGGGGCGGGAGGATGCCCCGGGGCGGCGGGGCGCGGGACCACGAGGGGCTGGGGCGCATCGGCGGCGAGCACGAACGGCGGTCTCAGGGCCGCGAGCCTGTCAATCGCCTGGCTCGCGGCCCTCAGACCGCCGTTCATGTCCGGCCGGCGCCCCGACTCCGCGCCCTGGCGGGGTCAGAGCTGGGGGACGACGTGGCGCCACAGGGCGCGGAGGATCTCCTGGCTGGGGCTGCCCTCGTGGCGGGAGGTGACGGTGATGACGGCCTCCTGCTGCGGGAGGACGACGATGAACTGGCCGTAGGCGCCGTCCGCGCGCCAGGCGCCCCCGGGGGTGCAGCGCCAGACCCCGAAGCCGTACCGGACGTTCTCGGGGTCCGCGTCGCCGGTCTCGACCCAGGCATGGTCGCTGTGGAGGGCATCGATCCAGGCCTCGGGCACGAGCTGCGGGAAGTCCGCGGAGGCGGCATCGGCCGAGGCCACGGCGGAGGCGTCCGAGTCGGAGGAGGCCGGCTCGGCGTCGACGCGACGGATGTCGGCGGCGCCGGTCCATCGGCCGCGGTCCAGGAGGAGGCGGCCGATGCGGGCGACCTCGCCGCTGCGCAGGTTCAGGCCGGTCGCCGCCCAGGTGCTGCCGCCGCGGTCGGTGAACCACTGCGGGTTGAGGATGCCCAGCGGCTCGAACAGGCGCGGCATGAGGTAGTCGCGCAGGCTGATGCCGGCGCGGGCGGCGACGACGCGGCCCAGCATGTAGACGCCGCCGTTGGAGTACTCGAACTGCGCGCCGGGCTCGCGGACGAGATCGGTGCCGAGGTAGAGGGCCGCGGGGTCGGGGTCCATCCGCTCGGCCTCCTCGAACATGAGCACGGGGCTGCCGGAGGTCATGGTGATCAGGTGGCGCAGGCGGATCCGCTCGACGCCCTCGCCGAGCGCCTCGCGCGGCAGGTCGCTGATCCCCTCGAGGTGGTCGACCAGCAGGTCGTCGAGGTCCAGCAGCCCCTCGGCGCGGGCGATGCCGACGGCGAGCGCGGTGACGGTCTTGGAGATCGAGTAGACCTGCTCGATGGTGTCCTCGACGCGGCGGTGGACGACGTCCTCGGCCTCGCGGGTGCCGGCACGGTGCACGTGGACGGCCCGCACCCCCAGGCGCTCCTCCTCGATGGCGCTGAGCAGGGGCGCGAGGTCGATGTCGGGGGTCCGGGCGGTCGTCGACGATCCGTTCATGTCCATCAGACTATGGGCGGATGCCGCGCCGCACATCCCCCGGATAGGGTCTGATCGGCCCGTGGGGGGATTCTCGGGCTTCGCAAGCCGCCGCGCCCGTCCCTCCTGCGGGCGCCGATGAAGGGGTCCCATGGAATCCGTCCGACGCTACGTCTTCCCCCTGGTGTGGATGGTGATCTTCGCGATCATCGCCCTCGCGCTGGCCAAGCTGGCCTTCTTCCCCGCCGGCGCGGGCACGGGCGAGGACCCGGGGGCCGATGTCATCCCGGGCGTCTCGTACGACGAGTACGCCGTCGTCCCCGCCCAGCTGGGCGACATCTCCTCGGTGCTGGAGCTGAGCGCGACCGTGGAGGCCGATGCCTCCGAGCCCGTCACCGCCGATCGCGCCGGGGAGATCACCGCGATCTGGGTGAAGGACGGCGATCGAATCGAGAAGGGCGCCCGGATCCTCGAGGTCCGCGTCGAGCAGCAGCCCGAGCCGGCCGCCCCGGCGGTCCCCGCCGTCGACGAGAACGGCCAGCCGGTCGAGGCGCCCGCCCCGCAGGAGCGGGACGAGGAGCCCACCTACCGCTACTACACCCTCGAGGCCGAGCACACCGGCTACGTGCGCAACCTCGCCGTCGAGAAGTGGGACGACATCGCCGAGGACGCGCAGATCCTGGACCTGTCCCCGGGGACGTACTCCGTGGTCGCGCCGCTCACCCCGGAGCAGCAGCTGGACCTGATGGACGCGCCGGTCGCGGCCACCATGACCCTGCCCACCAGCCCCGATCCGATCACCTGCGAGGACTCCGCGATCGAGGAGTCCGATCCCTCCGAGGGCGGCTCCGGAGGGTCCGGCGGCGGCGAGGTCGGCGGCGGGGCCGTCGACCCGATGACCGGCGAGCCGCTGGAGATCCCCGGCTCCGGCGGGGGCTCCGGCACCTCGCAGGCGGAGCTGCGCTGCGCGGTCCCGGCCGATGCGAAGGTCGTCCCCGGCCTGGCCGTGGACGTGCACGTGGACCTCGGCTCGGCCACCGGCGTGGTCACCGTCCCCACCACCGCGGTCGAGGGGGAGCTGGCCGACGGCGCGGTGTACGTCCTGGACGAGGCCACCGGCGAGCCGGTGCGCCAGGAGGTCACCCTGGGCCTGCGCGGCGACGGCATCGTCGAGATCACCGGCGGGCTCTCCGAGGGCGACGAGATCCTCGAGTTCGTGCCCGGCGTGGACAACCCCGAGGACGGCATGTTCATGGAGGGGGAGGTCTGGTGACGGGCCGACCGCCGATGCTCGAGCTGCGCGGCGTCACCCGCACCGTCCGCCTCCCCAGCCGCGAGGACCTGCACATCCTGCAGGGCGTGGACCTCACCGTCGACGTCGGCGAGCACGTCGCCGTGGTGGGCCGCTCCGGCTCCGGCAAGTCGACGCTGCTGAACCTGCTGGGCCTGATCGACCGCCAGACCTCCGGCGAGCTGCTGTTCGACGGGCGCGAGACGATCCGCCTGTCCGACCGCCGGCGGGCCCGGCTGCGCGGCTCCTCCATCGGCTTCGTGTTCCAGCAGTTCAACCTGCTGGAGCGGCGCACCGCGCTGGAGAACGTGATGATGCCGCTGCTGTACGGCACCGCCGGGCAGTTCTGGAAGCGGGAGCGGACCGCGCTGGAGATGCTGGACCGGGTGGGGCTGGCGGATCGGGCGCACCAGACGCCCGGCCGTCTCTCCGGCGGCGAGCAGCAGCGCGTCGCGGTGGCCCGAGCCCTGGTGCGCCGGCCCCGCCTGATCCTGGCCGATGAGCCCACCGGAGCCCTGGACGTCACCACCGGCGAGGCGGTGATGGGCCTGCTCGACGAGATCGCGCTGGACTCCGAGGCCGCGCTGGTGACCATCACCCACGACCTGCAGGTCGCGGCCCTGTCCCAGCGCGCCTACCTGCTGGACGGCGGCACCCTGCACGACGTCGACTCCGCCCATGCCCGCGAGGCGCTGCTGGCCACCAGCGGGATCCGCGCCGGCCGGGAGGCCGTCGCCGGCTCCGGCCCCGCGGCCGATGCCCCCGGGCGTCGTACCGCATCGGACGCAGGAGCCCGCGCATGACCGGGCTGGTCGCCTCGATCGTCGAGGCCTACGGGGAGCTGCGCGTCAACAAGGGCCGCATCATGCTCTCGCTGATCGGCGTGGCCTTCAGCGTCTTCGCCCTCACCGCGACGCTGGGCGCCGGCGGCATGCTCTCCAGCGCCCTCGAGCAGTCCGTCGAGACGTTCTCGGGCCGCCCGACGGTCCTCACCGTGATGCAGTCCGAGCCCCCGACCGGCGAGATCACCCCGGAGCAGCGGGACGAGGTCGTGCTGCGCGAGATCGACCGCCTCGGCATCGACCAGCGCACCCGCTACAGCCCGCTCTCGCTGCGCTACCAGACGGGATCCGGGGTGCGCACCGCCCAGGTCACGGCCGTCGACCCGGCGTATGCGGACATGTTCCGCCTGCGCCCGGAGCAGGGCCGGTGGCTCGCGGACTCCGATGCGCGGCGCCTGGCCCCGGCGGTCGTGGTGAACGCCGAGATGTGGGAGCTGATGGGCCGGCCCGAGGTGGGCCGCGACACCGTCACCCTCTACGCGATCGACGAGCAGACCTCCGGCCAGGCGCTCCTGGTGGGCGTGCTGCCGAAGGACCCGGCGAACGCCGGGATGGGCGCGATGGCCTACACGCCGATGGCCTCGGTCCAGGAGCTGCCCGGCGTCGAGGACACCGACCTCTCCTACGGCGAGTACCGGGTGTGGGTCCCGCCGGAGGAGGCCGATGCGGTCACCGCCCGGCTGAGCTCCGCGCTGCGGGAGACGGACGCGGGCCGCTTCGAGGCCTTCAACCAGGGCTTCTCCTTCGAGGATTCGGGCTTCGGGACGCTGCGCACGGCGATCATCGTCATCGCGGTGGTGATCCTGCTGCTGGGCGCCCTGGGGCTGGTGAACATCTCGCTGGTCACGGTGCGCTACCGGGTACGGGAGATCGGGATCCGCCGGTCCTACGGGGCGACGGGCGGGCGCATCTTCACGGGCGTGATGATGGAGTCCGTGGTCGCGACGGTGCTGTCCGGGGCGGTGGGTGTCGCGGGGGCGGTGGCGCTGGTGCGCGCGCCGTTCACCCAGAACGCCTTCCGGGACATGGGCCTGGTGGACCTGCCGCCGTTCCCCGTCTCCGCGGTGCTGATCGGTCTGCTCGCGGCGACCGCCGTGGGCGTCCTGGCCGGCGCCCTGCCGGCGCTGATCGCCACCCGCATCAAGGTCATCGACGCGATCCGCTCCTGACCCCGACCGACCGGTCCGAAAGGCTGACCCCGACCGACCGGTCCGAAAGGCGAGGTCGGGGCCGGGGTGGGCTTGCGGGGCCGATGCGCGCTCGTTAGCGTGCTGAGCAGTTGGTGCATTCCGTTCCGCCGGCCGCACCGACGCCCATCGGGGCGTCGCGGCCGGCACGACGAAGGAGGAGACCCATGAATGAGTCCGTCACCGTCCCGGAGCCCTCGGGCGCCGCGACCACCCGTCCGGAGAACGCCGAGTCCGGTTTCCTCGCCAGCGACGCCCTGGCCAAGAACCTGCAGGCCGTGCTCGCGGATCTCACGGCGCTGCAGCTGGTGGGCAAGCAGGCCCACTGGAACATCGTCGGCCCGAACTTCCGCGACCTGCACCTGAACCTGGACGAGGTGGTGGACATCGCCCGCGCCAGCGGCGACGACGTGGCCGAGCGCATGCGCGCCCTGCACGCCACCCCCGACGGCCGGCCCGCGGTCGTCGCCGAGCAGTCCTCGCTGGCCGAGTTCCCCGAGGGCGAGATCCTCACGCACGACGCCATCGACCTGATGACCGCGGCGATCGAGGCCACCGTCGGCACCATGCGCAGCGTCCACGACGAGGTCGACGAGGCCGATCCGACTTCCGCCGACATCCTCCACGGCATCATCGAGAAGCTCGAGCAGCAGGCCTGGTTCATCAGCGCCGAGACGCGCACTCCGCAGCGCTGATCCGGTTCCCGGGGCGCTCGCCGGGGGAACGGGGCATCCGCCTCGGGCTCCCTGCGGGCGCCCTGTCCTGTGGGTGCCTGGTCCTGCGGGCGCCTGGTCCTGCGGGCGCCCTGTCCTGCGGGCGTCCCGTCCTGCGGGCGCCCGCTCAGCCTGTCGCGCCGCGCGGGAAGATCAGCTCCGCGCCGCGCAGCCGATAGCCGGCGACCAGGTCCTCCCAGGAGACCTGCGGCGGTCGGCGCAGCCGCGGGTGCTCGCGCAGGATGCGCTCGAGCAGCATGGCGGTCTCCGCGATGGCCAGGTGCTCGCCGGGGCAGCGATGCTCTCCCGCGCCGAAGCTGAGGCCGGCCGGCCCCACCCCGCGCGGCAGCTCCCGGCCCGGCCGCAGCGCCCGCGGGTCCTCCCCCGCGATGCGCGGATCCGTGTTCGCCTCCTGCACGCACACGTCCACCAGGTCCCCGGGGGCGAGATCCGGGGCACCGGGCACCTCGAGCGGCGTGTGCACGCGCCGGTAGAGATGCCCGACGACGGGCTCGAGGCGGATGATCTCGTGCAGGATCGCGAAGCGCTCGGCCCGCTCCCCGGCCAGGAACCGCTCGGCGAGCATCGGCCGATCCAGCAGGTGCCACAGGGCCATGACGATGAACTCCCGCGTCGTGATCATCCCGGCCGTCGCGTAGGTGACGCACTCGACGAGGATGTCCGGCACGGTGTACCCCTCCGCCAGCAGGTGGCTGACCAGGTCGCCGCGGGGCCGGCGCCGCCGTGCCCGCACGGCCGGCAGCACGTCGCGCAGGTGGAAGCCCAGCAGCGGGCCGAGGCCGCGGGCCGCGGCGAGCGCCCACTGCCGGCGGCTGCGTCCCAGACCCGGCCGGGACAGGTCGAAGGGCGGCTGGCGCATGAACCTCTCCAGGCGGCGGGCCATCTGCCCCAGCGGGGCGTGGGTGAGGCCCACGGCCTCGCGCGTCACGCCCACCGCATAGAGCAGGGCGAGATGGTCCGGCGCGCAGGAGCCCTCGCGCACGGCGGCGCCGACCAGGCGATCCGCCAGCGCCACCATGGTGCCGGTGTACTCGGCGTCCACGAACGCCGGGGCGAAGCGGCGGCCCGCGGCGCGGCGCTGCTCGTCGTGCTGCGGACCGTCGGACAGCAGGATCGGATGGTGCTGGAGGGCTCCGCGGGGGATCGCCTCGGCGGTGAAACCGGCCTGGGTGGTCGCCCCGCGGGCCCGCAGCACGGCGCGGGCCGCGTCGTAGCCGCCCACGTGCCGCAGCCCCGGCGGGGCGTCCTCGCCCGCCCACGGGCAGGCTCCGGGCCGCCGGGCGCGGCGCTCGTCCTCGCTCATGCCGTCCTCCCTCGCTGCCGGGTGCGTCCTCGTCCCACCGGGCCCGTCCTCCCCGTCCGCCGGATGCGTCGCCCCGTCACCGGGTGCGGCCCTCCAGTCTCCGCATCTGCTGCTCGATGACCTCGACGACGGCCGCGGGGATCCGAGCGGGGCCGTCGTGCAGGATGCGCCGGGCCTCGTCCAGCAGCGCCTCGATCTCCTCCGCGACCCGGTCCCGGGCCCCGCAGTCCACGAGCAGCCCCCGCAGGCGCAGCCCCTGCGCATCGGTGAGGTCGCTCCGCCCGAGCAGCTCGGCGACGGCCGGCCACGAGGCCGTCGACCGTGCCGCGTCCATGATGCGGGTCTGCTTGCCCTCGCGGAAGTCGGACCACGGGTCCTTCCCGTGGTGGTGCTCGGCGCCGAAGGCGGAGAGGGCGTCGTCCTGCAGCTGGAAGGCGATGCCGATGCAGCGCCCGGCGTCCTCGAGGGCGGCGCGGACCTCCGCCCCGGCGCCGGCCAGCACGCAGGCCATCCCCAGCGGCAGCTCGACGCTGTAGACGGCGGTCTTGGACCGGGTCATGGTGTCGATCTCGCGGCGGGCGGGCGGGATCATCCCATCGGCCAGGCCGACGTCCAGGAACTCGCCCGCGGCCGATTCGGTGACCGCGTGGTCCAGCAGGTCCAGCAGCTCGGCCCGCATCGGGGCGGGGACGTCGACGCGGGCGAGGAGCTGGTGGGCGCGCGAAAGCAGCAGGTCCCCCATGAGGATCCCGGCGCTGCGCGCCCAGTGCAGGCTCGCCCCGTCGTCGCCGCCGGCGCGGCCGTGCCGGTGCAGGGCGCCGACGAGGTTGTCGTCCCCGCGCCGGACGAGGTCGTGATCGATCACGTCGTCGTGCAGCAGGAAGGCGTAGTGCAGGATCTCCAGCGCCGCCGCGCAGCACAGCGCGACGGCATCGCCCGCCCCGGACCCAGGGTCCGACCCGTGTGCAGCGTCCGACCAGCGTGCAGCGTCCGACCCGCGCGAAGCATCGGACCCGGCCGGGCCTGCCGAGCCCTCGGCCCGGAAGGCGTCGAGGACCTCGAGCAGGAGCATCGGCCGCATGAGCTTCCCGCCGCCGATGTGCTGCGCCGTCCGGCGCCACAGGTCCTGCACGTGCGGGCCGTGCCGCTGCGCCCGCAGGGTCTCCCCCTCCAGCACCTCGTGCAGCTCGGCCAGCACGGATGCCCTGGCACGGTCCAGCCGGCACATCTCATCGATCTCCGCCACGACCCCTCCGTTCCTCGACATCCGGTCCCGTGCGGCGGTCCCGCCACGGCCCCACATTTCGCCTTGCTCGGAAAGAATATAGCCGAGCGAGTATCAAGCCGGGTACAGTGCTCGCATGCACGACGCGACCGAACACCGGCAGGCCCCGCCGTGGACGGCGTTCGACATCGATTCGAATGACCCCCACGGCGAGCTCGTGGACCGATCCGCCCTCACCCCGGAGGACGTCGCCCAGATCGACGCGGTGATGGCGGCGCTGGTGGCCCTGCGCCGCGTGGAGGAGGAGCTCTCGCGCGCCTCGCAGGAGTACATGCGGCTGAACTCGACCGACATGCGCGCCCTCCACTTCCTCATCATCTGCGCCCACCGCGGGGCGATCGCGACCGCCGGCGCCCTCGGCGCCCACCTCGGGCTCTCCTCGGGCGCGACGACCAAGATGCTGGACCGCCTCGCGGCGGCCGGTCACGTCGAGCGGCACCCCCACCCCCATGACCGGCGCAGCGTCTGCCTCACCGTGGACCCGGCGACCCGGGACGCCGCCATGTCCACCATGGGCCGCCAGCAGGCGGGGCGGTTCCGCGCCGCCGCCCGCCTGACCCCCCAGGAGCGCGAGATCGTCGAGCGCTTCCTGACCGACATGGCCCGCGAGATCTCCCCCGAGGGCCTGGAATGGGTCGGATCCCGGAGCGACGATGCCCGCTGAGTACCTGATCGTGCTGGGCCTGTGCCTGCTCATCACGCTTCCTCTCGAATTCGTGCTCGGGGCGCGCGTGTACCGCCGCCCGCGGCGCCTGCTGCGCGCCCTCGCCCCGGTGGTCGTCGTGTTCGTCGCCTGGGACCTGCTGGGGATCCACCGCGGCCACTGGTGGTACGCGCCCGACAAGATCACCGGCATCATGCTCCCGGGGCGCCTCCCCCTCGAGGAGCTGCTGTTCTTCCTGGTCATCCCCCTCTGCGGCCTGCTCACCCTCGAGGGTGTGCGCGCCGTGCTCACCCGGGCGGCGGCCCTCCGCGCCGGCCTCCGCGAGCGCGCCGGGACGAGAACCGACCCCACGGAGGGCGACGATGCCTGAGTACACCGTCCTCACCGTCGCCTCGATCGTGCTGGTCGTCCTCCTCGAGCTGTGCGTGCTGCGCACGGGGATCTTCCGCAGCGGCGTGTACTGGATCTCGATGGGGATCGTCATGGGCTTCCAGGTCCTCGTGGACGGCTGGCTGACCAAGCTCTCCGATCCGATCGTGCTGTACGAGGCGTCGATGACCACCGGCCTCCGCGTCCCGTGGGACATCCCCGTCGAGGACTTCGGCTTCGGCTTCTCGATGGTGACCCTGACGATGATGCTGTGGCTGCGCGCTCGCCCCCGCCCCGGGGACCGGTCCCCGCAGGAGGAGCCGTGATCGTCCGCCCGGGCCGGGACCGCCGCGCCGTGCTGCACCGCGGGCCGTCCGGCGCCTCGCGCGCCCCGGGCCGCGAGGTGATTGTGATCGGCGGCGGCATCGCCGGGCTCAGCGCCGCCCTCTGCCTCGCCGAGCGGGGCGTGTCCGTGAGGCTGCTCGAGCGCGAGCGGACCTGGGGCGGGCGCGCCCGCTCCTGGGACCTGGGCGAGGGACGCTCCATGAGCCGCGGGTTCCACGCCTTCTTCCGCCAGTACTACACGCTGCGCTCCCTGCTGCGCCGGACCGACCCCGCGCTGGGGATGCTCGAGGACATCGGCGACTACCCGCTGCAGCGGGCCGGAGGAGCCCGCGACAGCTTCCGCGGGATCCCCCGCACGCCGCCGTGGAGCGTGGCGGCCTTCGCGCTGCGCAGCGAGAGCTTCCCGCTGCGCGAGCTCGCCGGGGTGGACGTGCCGGCGGCCCTGGCGCTGCTGCGCGCCGAGTTCCCGGCGTCCTTCTCCGCGCACGACGGCGAGGACGCCGCGTCCTTCCTGGACCGCCTGCGCTTCCCCGACCAGGCGCGGCACCTCGCCCTGGAGGTGTTCGCGCGGTCCTTCTTCGCCGATCCCTCGCAGTTCTCCGCCGGCGAGCTGGTGGGCATGTTCCACACCTACTTCATGGGCTCCGCGGAGGGCCTGATCTTCGACGTCCCCTCCGATTCCTACTCCCCCACGCTGTGGGACCCGCTGGTGCGGGCCCTGCGCTCGCACGGCGGCGAGGCCCGCACCGGCACCGCCGTGGACGGCGTGCACGAGGCCGGGGACGGCCGCCTGCTGGTGCGCACGGCATCGGAGGAGCTCACGGCCGATGCGGTCGTGGTCGCCGCCGATCCGCGGACCGCGCGCCGGCTCGTCGCGGGGATGGACCGCCCCCGCCGGGCGGCGGGCCCGGAGGACGGCTGGGCGGCATCGGTCGCCGCGCAGCGCAACGCCCCGCCCTTCGCCGTCCAGCGCCTGTGGTGGGACCGGCCCGTCGCGGCCGAGGCCCCGGCCTTCCTCGGCACCAGCGGCTTCGGCCCGCTGGACAACGTCACCGTCCTGGACCGCTTCGAGGGGACCGCGCGGCGCTGGTCCGCCGCTCACGGCGGCAGCGTCGTCGAGCTGCACGCCTACGCGCTGACCGGCCACACCCCGGCGCAGGACGACGCCGTGCGCCGGGAGCTGCGCGCCCAGCTCGAGCGGCTGCACCCCGAGCTGCGCGGCGCCGTCCCCGTGCACGAGGAATGGCTCGTGCAGGAGGACTGCCCGCTGATCGGCACGGGCGAGTGGGCGCGGCGCCCCACCGTCACCACCCCGGACCGTCGCGTGGTGCTGGCCGGGGACTGGCTGCGCACCGACGAGCCCGTCGCCCTCATGGAGCGCGCGGCGCTCACCGGGCTGCAGGCCGCCAACGCGCTGCTCGAGGGCTGGGGCGCTGCCGGTCATGACTGGTGGTCCGTGCCCATGTCCGGGGTCCTCAGGTCCCCGGCACGGGCAGCGGCCCGTCGGACCGGTCGCCGCGCACGAGCTTGAGCACGTTCTCCGCGCTGATCAGGCACATCGGCAGGCCGACCCCGGGCACGGTGCTGCCGCCGGCGTAGTACAGGCCCTCCACGCGCCGGCTGCGCTGGGAGCCGCGCAGGAAGGCGGACTGCCGCAGCGTGTGCGCGGGCCCGAGGGCGTTGCCGCGCCAGGAGTGCAGGTCCCGGGCGAAGTCGCCGGGGCCCACGGTGCGGCGCACCGTGATCCGTGCGGCGAGGTCTTCGATCCCGGCCCACGCGGCGATCTGCGCGATCGCCCGATCCGCCGCCTCCTCCACGGGGGCGTCGCCGCCGCCGTCGAGGCCGCCGCGGCCCAGCCCTGTGCCGTCCGGGGCGTCGGGGGGCACGGGGATGAGCACGAACAGGTTCTCGTGCCCGGGCGGGGCGACCGACGGGTCGGTGGCCGAGGGCCGGCACACGTACAGGCTCGCCGGGTCCGGCGCCTGCGGCGGGCCGTCGAGGATGTGCGCGAAGTTGGCGTCCCAGTCCTCGGTGAACAGCAGGGTGTGGTGGGCCAGCTGGGGCAGTCCGCCGCGCACCCCGAGCAGGGCGAGCACGGCGCCGGGGCCCGAGGTGCGGCGGTCCCAATACGGCTGCGGGTAGGTCTGCGCCTCCGCGGGGAGCAGGGCGGTCTCGGTGTGGTGGAGGTCCGCGGCGGAGACCACGAGGTCCGCGGGGAGGACCTCCTCGGGGCCGGCCGGGGCGTCGGCATCGGCCGGGACCGCGCGGACGGTGAGCCCGGTGACCTGCAGCCGGCGGCGGCCGGGCACCCGGCCGGGGCGCGGCGCGGTGCGGATCGCGGTGACCTCGGTTCCGGTGCGCAGCACCACCCCGCGCTCGAGGGCGAGGCGCCGCAGCGCCTGGACCAGCCGGGAGAAGCCGCCGAGGGGGTAGCGCACCCCGTCCTCGAGGTCCATCGCGCTCATCAGGTGGTAGATGCTGGGGGCGGTGCGCGGGGTCGCCCCGAGGAACACCGCCGGGTACCCCAGGACCTGCCGCAGCCGTGTGTCCGTCACCGTCCGCGCGACGCGGTCGTGGAGGCTCTCGAGCAGCAGCCGCGCCAGGGTGCCCGCCCGCGGCAGCACCGAGGCGACGGTGCGGGCGGAGACGCGCGAGAAGGTGGTGTAGAGGAAGGAGTCCGTGGCCAGGTCATAGGCCTCGCGGGCGGAGTCCAGGTAGGCGGCCAGCGCCGCCCCCGCGCCCGGCTCCTCCCGCTCGAACGCGGCGATCGAGTCGGCGCGGCTGCCGCGCAGGTCCAGCGGCGCCGGGTACCGCTCACCGAGGACCCGGTACCCGGGGTCCAGCCGCACCAGGTCGACGTGGTCCTCCAGGCGCTCCCCGAGCAGGGCGAAGAAGTGCTCGAAGCATTCGGGCATCAGCCACCAGGACGGCCCCGTGTCGAAGGTGAACCCCTCGCTCTCCCATCGGCCGGCCCTCCCGCCGAGCTCCTCGGACCGTTCGACGACGGTCACGGCGTGGCCGTCGGCCGCGAGCAGGGCGGCGCTGGCCAGACCCGCCACGCCCCCGCCGATGATCGCGATGCGCCGGGGCTCCGGGGCGGGGGTACGCGGGGCGTGCGCACCGCTCCGAGGTCGGTGCCCGGGCGTCGGGGTCGGGGGCATCAGGCCCCCTCCCGCCGCGCGAGGGCGACGGCGCGGACCGCGATGCACGCCTTGCGCAGGTCCGGCACGCGGACGCGCCGGGTGCGCAGGCGTGCGGCCGGGGTGGCGCGCAGCCGCGCGGAGAGCTCCGCGAAGAGGTCGTGGGCGGCGAGCACGGCGGCGCGGCTGGAGGCGGGCAGATGCACGATGGCCGCCCGCGCGGCGGCGAGATCGGCGTCGACGTCGTCCAGAAGGAGGTCGCGCTGCGCATCGGTGAGCCCCGCCGGGTCGATGCCGGGGAAGTAGGCGCGCCCGCGGGAGTCGGCATCGGCGTGCAGGTCGCGCAGGAAGTTCACCTTCTGGAACGCGGCGCCGAGCCGTCGGGCGCCCTCGACCAGCCGTGCATCGGGCTCCACCGGGGCCGGGGACCGGTCGGTGGCGAACACGCGGAGGCACATCAGGCCCACGACCTCCGCGGAGCCGTGCACGTAGCGGGCGAAGGTCTCCGGGGTGTGGTCGCTGCGCTCGAGGTCCATCCGCATCGAGGCGAAGAAGGGAGCCGTCAGCTCGGGGCCGATCCCGGTCTCCCGGGCGGTGCGGGCGAAGGCATGGATCACCAGGTCGGTGCTGAACCCCGTCTCCCGGGCCGCCTCGACGGCGGCCTCGTAGGCGTCCAGGCTCGCCGCGATCTGGTCGGCGACCAGTCCGCTGCCGCGGGCCGCGCCGTCGACGATCTCGTCCGCGACCCGGACCAGGGCGTAGATGCACCGCACCCGGGTGCGGACCGGCTCGTGGAGCAGCCGGGCCGACAGCCCGAAGGAGGTCGAGTAGCGGCCGATGACCGCGGCGGCCGCCGCGCTGGCGGCGGAGCGGTAGGCGGCCGCGGCCTGCGCGTCCAGCGGGGAGATCATCGCTCGCCCTCGCCGGCGGCGTCGTGGTTCAGGCGCCGCAGGAAGCCGGTGACGACCTCCCGCTCCTGCGGGCTCAGGGCACGGGCGATCGCGAACATCCGCTCGTGCATGTCGGCCAGCGTGGCGCGCACCTCCTCGTCCCCGTGGCGGGTGGGGACCACGGCGATGGAGCGCCGATCCTCCGGGTGGGGCATCCGTTCGGCGTGCCCGTCGCGGACCAGGCGGTCCACGAGGGCGCTGGCCGAGGCGGGGCGGATGTCGAGCATCCGGGCGAGGTCCCGCTGGCGCAGCACCCGGCCCTCCGCCTGCGCCTCGAGCAGGGCTCGCAGGGCCAGGAGGTCCTTCTCCCCCATGTCCATGTCGTCGCCCACGCGCGATCGCATGCGGGTGTTGGAGGAGCGGTACCGCCGCAGCTCGTTGAGCAGCTCCACGGTCGAGGCGGTCTCGGGCTCGTCGGGCGGGAACCAGTAGCCGCTCGAGGGCTGGGGCTCTGCGGGCAGATCTGCCATCGGACTCTCCGGGATCTGGTGCGCTGGACAGGGCCCGCACACACATGTAGCGTCTCTAACTGTTCGAAATTCTAACTCAATGGCGCGCCGGTCGCCAGACCGGACCGCCCCGGAGGACCCATGACCGCATCGTCCGCCCCCGCCGATCTCTGCGCCCCGCTCGAGGAGTCGACCGTCTCCTCGCCCCGCGAGCGGCGCGCCCTGCCCCGACCCTACGACGCGATCCTGCTCGCCTCCTTCGGCGGGCCCGAGTCCGAGGAGGACGTCCTGCCGTTCCTGCGCAACGTCACCCGCGGCCGCGGGATCCCCGACGAGCGCCTCGAGGAGGTCGGGGCGCACTATCGGGCCCTGGGCGGGCGCTCCCCCATCAACGACCAGAACCGCGCCCTGATCCGGGCGCTGCGGGCGGAGCTCGACGGGCGCGGCATCGACCTGCCGATCCACTGGGGCAACCGCAACTGGCAGCCGACCATGGCCGAGGCGGTCCGCGGGCTGCACGCCGACGGGCACCGTGAGGTCCTCGCCATCGCCACCAGCGCGTACTCCTCCTATTCCTCGTGCCGGCAGTACCGCGAGGACTTCGGGCGGGCGCTCGTGGAGACCGGCTTGCTGGGCACGGTGCGCCTCGACAAGGTGCGCCCGTACTTCTCGCACCCCGGCTTCCTCGCGCCGATGGCCGACGGGATCCTCGATGCGCTCGCGCAGCTGCGGGAGGAGGGCCACGACGGCGCGCGGGTCCGGATCCTGTTCTCCACCCACTCGATCCCGACCGCGATGGCCGACGCCTCCGGCCCGGCCGAGGAGCGCACCGGCGGCCCCGCGCACTGGTACGTCCGCCAGCACGAGGCGGCGTGCCGGTACCTCATGGACGCCGTCGCGCAGCGGCGCGCGGCCGAGGGCGCCGGGACGGAGCTGCCCGGCTGGGAGCTGGTCTACCAGTCCCGCTCCGGCGCCCCGCACACCCCGTGGCTCGAGCCGGACGTCAACGACGTGATCGCCCGGATCGCCGAGGAGGGCGCGCACGACGCGGTGGTGGTGGTCCCCGTGGGCTTCGTCAGCGATCATGTGGAGGTGATCTGGGACCTGGACACCGAGGCGCGCGAGAGCGCCGAGCAGCATTCCCTCGCCTTCCGCCGCGTGGCCACCCCGGGCACGAACCCGCGCTTCGTGGCGGCGCTCGCGGACCTCGTCGAGGAGCGGATCCGGCCCGATGCCCCGCGCCGCGCGGTCACCGAGTTCGGCCCCACCGCGGACGTCTGCGGCACCGCCTGCTGCGTCTCCGGGTCGCCGCGGGCCCGCATCGTGCCGACCACCTCGGCGCTGGACTCCGGGGAGGACCTGCGCGCCTCCCGCAGGGAGGCCGCCGGGGACGAGGGCGGGAGCACCCGCCCTGCGGACGCCGGCACCACCGGGGAGGCGGGCGGCCGATGAGCGCGCAGCCCGCACCGCAGCCCCCGCACGTGCTGGTCACGGGCGCGACCGGCTACGTCGGCGGGCGCCTGGTGCCGCAGCTGGCCGACCGCGGCGCCCGGGTGCGCGTGTGCGGTCGCAGCCGCGAGCGGCTCGAGGCCCAGCCGTGGGCCGACCGGGTGGAGGCCGTCCCCGCCGATCTGGCGGACCGGATGGCGGTGCGCCGCGCCCTCGAGGGCATCGAGGTGGTGGTGTTCCTGGTCCATGCGATGGCCGGCGGCTCCGGGTTCGAGGAGCGGGAGGCCCGGATGGCGCGGATCATGGCGGAGGAGGCCGAGCGCGCCCAGGTCCGGCGCATCGTCTACCTCTCCGGACTGCATCCGCAGTCCGGGGAGCTCAGCGCCCACATGGCCTCGCGCCGCCGGGTCGGGGAGATCCTGCGCGAGGGCCCCGTGCCGACGACGATCCTGGAGGCGGCCACGGTGATCGGCGCCGGGTCGGCGAGCTTCGAGATCATCCGCCATCTCGCCGAACGGCTGCCGGTGATGCCCGCCCCGCGCTGGGTGCGCAACCGGATCGAGCCGGTCGCGGTGCGCGACGTGCTCCACTATCTCACCGCGGCGGTGCTCGCCCCCGGGGACGTCTCGGGCACCTACGGGGTGGGCAGCGGCGAGTCCGATCTGCGCTTCGCCGACCTGCTCACCGGTTACGCGGAGGTCGCCGGCCTGCCGCGGCGCCGCGTGCTGGGCCTGCCGATCCCGGCGCCGCGCCTGTCGGGGCTGTGGATCGGCGTGGTCACGCCGGTGCCGCTGTCCATCGCGCGGCCGCTGGCGGAGTCGATGCAGCACGACGCCGTGACCCGCGCGCCGCTGGCGCAGGAGGTGCTGCCCGCGCCCGCGGACGGGCCGATGCGCTACCGCGACGCCGTGCGGGCCGCGCTCGCCGCCCAGCGGCGCGGCGATCTCGCCTCGCGCTGGGACGACGACGCCTCGCTGCACCGCGCTCCCGAGGAGCCCCTGCCGGAGGACCCGGACTGGGCCGGCCACACCCTGCACACCGACGAGCGGGAGCTCACCGCGGCCGATGTCGACCCCGCTGCGGTGTGGCGGGTCATCGAGGGCATCGGCGGCTCCGCGGGCTGGTACTCGACGCCTCTGCTGTGGGCGCTCCGCGGCGCCGTGGACCTCGTGGTCGGCGGTCCGGGCCTGCGGCGCGGACGCCGCGACCCGCAGGCGCTGCGGGTGGGCGATGCGGTGGACTGGTGGCGCGTCGAGCGGATCGACCCGGGGCGCTGCCTGACCCTGCGGGCGGAGATGCGCACGGGCGGCCGCGCCTGGCTGCAGCTCTCGGTCGAGCCGGCCGAGGGCGGCGGCAGCTGCTACCGCCAGCGGGCCGTGTTCCTCCCAGACGGGCTGCTGGGCCGCCTGTACTGGCGGGCGATCTCCCCGTTCCACGCCCTCGTCTTCCCGGCGATGGCCCGGAACATCCTGGACGCCGCCCGCCGCTGAGCGCTGCCCCATCCGGCCGTGCTGCGCGGGGAGCCGTGGCGCGCAGGCCGCTGTGGTGCACGGGAAGCCGTGGCCCGGGGAGCCATGCCGCGCGCGGAGTGGTGGCGCGTGGGGGTCAGTTCAGCAGCGCGATCCCCAGGTTCAGGGCTCCGGCGTAGCTGACCCAGGCGAGGTAGGGCACCAGCAGCAGCGCCGCCATCGGCCGCCGGGCGCGGAAGGCGACCAGGCAGGCGAGGATGGCGACCCACAGCAGCACGATCTCGGCGAAGGCGAGCCAGTACAGGTCCGCGCCGAAGAACAGCGGGGTCCAGAGGGCGTTGAGCACGAGCTGGGCGCACCACAGGGCGAGGGCGCGGTCCGCCCCGGCGCGGCGCCACACGAGCCAGCCGGCCACGGCGATCAGCACGTACAGCACGGTCCACGCGGGGCCGAACAGCCAGGCCGGCGGGGCGAAGGCCGGCAGCCGCAGCGCGGCGTAGGTCTCCTGCGATCCGGCGGCCGCCATCCCGCCGATGCCGGCGGCGATCGCCGTCGCCCCGAGGAAGGCCAGCAGCATGAGCAGCGAGCGGCCGCGGGACGGCCCGTCGGCAGCGCGGGACGGCCCGTCGGCCAGGCGGGACGGCCCGCCGGCAGCGCGCGGCGGCGTCCCGGGCGCGGGGCGGCGGGGGTCAGCGGGCGGGTGCGGCATCGGAGGCGTCCTTCCGGTGGGTGGGGGCGGCGCGGCGGCCCCGGGAGATCGCGGCGGGCCACCAGATGCGGTCGCCGATCGCCACGGCGAGCGCGGGGACCAGGAACGTCCGCACGACCAGGGCGTCCATCAGCACGCCGAGGGCGACGATGATCGCCAGCTGCAGCAGGAACTGGATGGGGATCACCAGCAGCGCCGCGAAGGTCGCCGCGAGGACGACGCCGGCGCTGGTGATGACGCCGCCGGTGATCGACAGTCCCCGCAGCGTGCCCTCGCGGGTGCCGTGGACCAGGGCCTCCTCCCGCACCCGGGTCATGAGGAAGATGTTGTAGTCGATGCCCAGCGCCACGAGGAACACGAAGGCGTACAGCGGCACCGAGGGATCCGATCGGGGCTGGTCGATGAGGCGGAAGATCACCGCGCTCACCCCGAGGGCCGTGCCGAAGCTCAGCACCGTCGTCGCCAGCAGCACCAGCGGCGCCAGCAGGGAGCGCAGCAGCAGCGCCAGCATGATCGTGATCGCGACCAGGACCAGGGGGATGATCAGCGTGCGGTCGTGGGCGGAGGTCTCGTTGGTGTCGAGGTCCACCGCGGTCGAGCCGCCGACGGCCGCATCCAGCGGGCCGACCGCCTCGCGCAGCGCCCTCACCGTCTGCTCGGCCTCGAGGGAGTCGGCGGGGTCCTCGAGGGTCACCGAGAACAGCAGCTGCCCGTCGACCTCGGTGGGCCGGGCGTCCGCGAACGGCCCGGCCGATGCCTCGGCCGCCACCTCGCCGGAGGCGTCCACCGGCAGGCTCCCGGACGGGGAGTCCTGGGAGACCAGGGCGAGGCCCTCCACCCCGTCGGCCCCGGCGACGGCCGCGGCGACCTCGGCGCGCTGATCGGCCGGGGCGAGCACGTAGGTCGGGGTGCCGGAGCCGCCGGGGAAGTGGCGGTCCAGCGCCGCCTGGCCGTCGCGGGCCTGGCTGGCCCCGAGCACGAACTCGCTCTGCGGGACGCCGTCGGCCTGGAGCAGCGTGAGCCCGCCGCATCCGGCGACCAGCAGCACGACCACCGTGGCGGCCACGCGCTTGGGGGCGGCGGCGACGAGCCGGCCCACCCGCGCCCACGGGCCGGTCGCATCGGCCCCGGTCAGCGCGACCGGAGCGGAGCCGCGGCGCGGGGCGCGCGGCCAGAACGCCGCCCGGCCGACGAGGGCGAGCATCGCCGGCAGGAAGGTGAGGGAGGTGAGCATCGCGCAGACGATGCCGACCGCGGCGACGGGGCCCAGCGCAGCGGTGGAGCCGAGGTCGGAGAGCATGAGGCACAGCAGCCCGACGATCACCGTGCCGCCCGAGGCCAGGATCGGCTCGAGCACCCCGCGCAGCGCGAGCCATGCCGCGCGCGCCGGGGCCACGTCCTCGCGCAGCTGGTCGCGGCAGCGTGCGATGTACAGCAGGGAGTAGTCGGTGGCCGCGCCGATCACGAGGATGAACAGGATCCCCTGCACCTGCCCGTTGATGGTGACCAGCCCCGCCTGGGCGAGGCTGACGTTCACGAGGATCGCCGCGCACAGCGCCGTCATGGAGCTGAGCAGGACCAGCAGGGGAAGCACCGGGGAGCGGTAGACGACCACGAGGATCACCAGCACCACGGCGAGGGCCACCAGCAGCAGGATCCCGTCGATCCCCGCGAAGGCGGCCTGGAGGTCCGCGGTGAACCCGGCCGGTCCGCTGACCCAGCTGTCCAGATCCGCCGGGAGGGTCCCATCGGCCTCTTCCTCGAGCAGGGCGACGACCTCCCCGGCGTCCGCGTCCCCCGGGATGGAGATGACGAGCTGGGCGGCCTCCCCGTCCTCCGCGGGGATCACCGGGGAGGCGGTGGCGCCGTCCGCCAGGTCCGGGGCCGATGCCGCGAGCGCGTCGAGCGCGGCGAGGTCGTCCTCGGTCAGGCCGCCGGAGCGTTCGGCGACGATGATCGCGGGGATCGCCTCGGAGCCGGTGAACTCGCTGATCCGGTCCTGCACGCGGGTCGACTCGGCGCTCGCGGGGAGGAAGCCGGCCCGGTCCTCGGTGGCGACGTCGCTGATCCGTCCGAAGCTCATCCCGCCGATCCCGAACACGCCGATCCACACGAGGACCAGCAGGGCCGGGACGAGGATGCGCAGCACGGTGGAACGGCCGGAGGCAGGGCGGGCGGCCCGGCGGGAAGATGCAGACATGCGGATAGCATCTCACCTAGTAAGTAAAATGTGAAGCGAGAGATCTGCCCGGTAGGGCTGCGACGCTTCGGACCGGCGCGTGCGCCACGCATCGGATGAGGATTCGCACCCATCCACCCCCCACCTCGGCTCCGAACACCCCGAGCACGCAGAACGGCGGCACCCGGCCGCCCGGTGCTCGACGAAGGAGTGATGCACGATGCGCACGACGAAGACGAGGACGGTCCCCCTGCTCGCCGCGACAGCGATGCTCGCGCTGCTGAGCGCGCCCGGCGCAGCCATGGCGGAGGGCCACGGCGGACACGGCGATGACGAGGGGACCCACGGCAGCGCGACCGCCTCGGCGACCCTCGAGGCCCACCTGATCGAGCTCAACGATTCCGGCGCCTCGGGCACCGCCTGGGTCGCCGTCGACGGCAACGAGGTCTCCGTGACCCTCGAGACCGCCGGGCTCCTCGACGGCGCCCCGCACGCCCAGCACATCCACGTGGGCGGGAAGAACCAGTGCCCGGACCCGGACAAGCAGGGCAACGGCGCCGACGGCGCCCTCCAGGTCTCCGACGCGCACGAGGACTACGGCGACATCGTGTCCTCGCTGACCACCGACGGCGACACCAGCCCGGACAGCGGTCTCGCGGTCGAGCGCTTCCCCGTCGGCAGCGGCACCTACGAGCGGACGTTCGAGGTGAGCGATCAGGTCGCCGCCGACATCGTGGACGGGAAGGGTGTGGTCGTCGTCCACGGCGTCGACCACGACGGCAGCGGCACGTACGACGGCGACGTCGCCTCCGACCTCGATCCGAACCTGCCGTCCGAGGCCACGGACCCCGCCGCCTGCGGTGAGCTCGTGGCGAGCCAGATGGACGCGATGCCCCAGGGCGGCGTGGAGACGGGCGACGGCAGCACCTCGGGCCTCGAGCACGCCGGTGCCATCGCCCTCGGCGCGGGTCTGATGGCCGCGGCGGGCGCCGGAGCGTTCGCCCTGCGCCGACGTCCGGCGCAGAAGTGAGATGACTGCTGGGGGATCACCCCGCCGGAGCGGCGGCCGTCTCGCGGCCGCCGCTCTCGGCGCGGTCGCCGTGGTGGGCGCCGGGCTCGTCGCCGTCAGCCTGATGCAGCAGGTGGGCGACCCGCCTCAGCCGGCGCTCGGCTCCGGCACCTCCTCCGAGGCGCCGGAGGAGGCCGAGCCCGTCGCCGGGAGCGGCGACGCCGATCCCGAGGGTCCCGTGAGGACCGCGGATCCGTCCGGCGCCTCCGACATGACCCCATCGGCCGCACCGACCGCACCGGAGTCGAGTGCGGAGGCCGAGAGGCCCATGACCGCCTCGGAGCCCGTCGCCCTCAGCATCGATGCGATCGATCTGCAGGAGGACGTCTTCCCCATCGGATTGGGGACCGACGGCGAGCTCCTCGCTCCGAGCGGGGATCGCGCGGACCTCCCTGCCTGGTACGACGGGTCTCCGACCCCCGGCGAGACGGGCCCGTCCGTGATCGAAGGGCACGTGACCTGGGGCGGTCGCCCGTCGGTCTTCTTCGACCTCGGCGCACTGGCCCCGGGCGATCGGGTCGGCGTCCTGCGCGCCGATGGATCGATCGCCGAGTTCGAGGTCTATGACGCGGCGCGCTACCCGAAGGACAGCTTCCCCACCCTGGAGGTCTACGGCCGCACGGAGGGCCCCGAGCTGCGTCTCATCACCTGCGGCGGAGACCTCGACGCAGACGGCCACCACCTCGACAACACCGTCGTCTTCGCCCGGCTCGTCCCGAGCTGACGACCCGGCCATGGGATCGGCACGCACGGGCCGGCGAGGGTGCAGGATGGGCGCATGAGAATCGCAGTGACAGGTGGCTCGGGCAAGCTCGGACGAACGGTGGTCCGCGACCTCCGCGATCACGGGCATCAGGTGGTCAACCTCGACCGCGCCGGCGAGCGCGGGCCGGGATTCGTGCAGATCGACCTGCGCGACGCAGGGCAAGTGCTCGACGCCCTCACCGGCATCGACGAGCAGGCCCCAGACGGCTTCGACGCCGTCGTGCACCTCAGCGCCATCCCGGCGCCCGGCCTGGCGAGCAACACCGCGACCTTCCAGAACAACATGATCAGCACCCACAACGTGCTCACCGGCGCGATCAAGGCCGGCATCACCAACATCGTCACCGCCTCCAGCGAGACGGTGCTGGGCCTGCCCTTCGACACCCCGCCGCCCTACATCCCCGTGGACGAGGAGTACGCCGCCCGGCCCGAGTCGACGTACTCGCTGTCCAAGCACCTCGAGGAGCAGATGGCGATCGAGCTGACCCGCTGGCACCCGGAGCTCAAGATCATCGCGCTGCGCTTCTCGAACGTCATGGACGAGGAGGACTACGCACGCTTCCCCGACTTCGACGCCGATGCGACGCTGCGCAAGTGGAACCTGTGGGGCTACGTCGACGGCCGCGACGGCGCCCAGGCCGTGCGCAGGGCCCTCGAGCACCCGGCTCCGGGCTTCGACCGCTTCATCGTCGCCGCGGCGGACACCGTCATGTCCCGGGACAACACCGAGCTCGTCGCCGAGGTCTTCCCGGACGTCGAGGTGCGCGGGGACATCTCCGGCACCGGGACCCTGCTCTCGATCGAGAAGGCGCGGGCCGTCCTCGGCTACTCGCCCGAGCACAGCTGGCGCTGACGCCCGCGTCGCGGCAGCGTGCGGGGAGCGACCGGGGTAGCGTGCACCGGATGGACAGGATCCTGCTGGTGCGGCATGCCGAGGCGCAGGGGCATGACGGCGACGACCCCGGCCTCAGCCCTCTCGGCGTGCATCAGGCGAGCCTGCTCGCCGAACGGCTCGCGGGGCAGGACGTCGCCGAGGTCCTCCACGGCCCCCGGCGACGTGCCCGGCAGACCGCGCACCAGGTCGCGCAGCGCCTCGGATGCCCCCTCCATCAGACGCACCTGCTGGAGGATCGCACTCCGTACCCCTCGGCCGGGCGCTGGGGCGACTACCCGCAGCACCGCCACGCGCTCCTGCACGGCGTGCCGGAGCAGGAGCGGGACGAGGACGGCGTCGCGCTCGCCGCGGCGTGGACGCGCCTCAGCGTTCCGGGGAGCAGCGGTGTCCTCGTCGCGATCACGCACGCCTTCGTGGTGGGCTCGTTCGTCCGCGAGGTGCTGGGCGCACCACCGGCCGCCTGGATGCAGCTGCCCATCGCGAACGCGAGCATCACGGACCTGCGTGCGCGGGAGAACGGCGAATGGTCCGTGGCCGGGGTGAGCGACGTCGGGCACCTGCGCGGCCTCTGAGATCCCCGTCCGGCGCGGATCTCGCCGACCTCGCGGCGTTCCCGCAGGAACGTCACCGTGTCCGCCGGGGCCCCGGGGCGTTCCCGCGGAAACGCCGCCGGCGCCTCCAGAACGTTCCCGCGGGAACGTCCGGGACCGCACTGCCGCACATCGGCCCTGGTCAGACGGCGACGGGCTGCGGGGCAGGAGCATCGGCCGAGCGGCGCACCGGCTCGGCGGCGGCGAGCTGCTCGCGCCGGCCGATCCATCGGCCCAGCAGAGCGGCGATGATCAGGGCCAGCAGGCCGATGCCGATCGCGCCGGGCACCGTGGCGGAGGCGACGCCGGGGATGCTGGCGGCCCCGGTGGCCGTGCGCCCCAGCTGCTCGGCCGCCAGGGACGCGCCGGAGGCAGGTTCCGCCGCTCCGAGCGCGACGCTGCCGGCGACGATCCTCAGGAGGACCGCGACGATGCCCCCGCCGGCCGTGAGCGAGGCCGTGAGAAGGATCGGCAGCTCGAGGCCTCCCGAGCGCCAGGCAAGATACCCGCAGGCCACCCCCATCGCGGCGGCGATCACGAGGCCGGGTGCGGAATAGCTGGCGGCAGCCAGGGAGACGAGCGCGGCAAGGCCGATGGTCAGCACCGGGGAGCGCAGCCAGGTGCCGATCGCCTGCAGCAGCATGCCGCGCAGCGCGAGCTCCGCCCCGACGGCCTTGGCGATCCCGAGGACCGCCGCGAGGATGCCGGCGAGGATCGCCGGGCCGATGGCGGCGGGCTCCGCGGCGACACCCCCGCCGAGCCCGGCGACCAGCAGCGCGACGAGGACCGTCCCCAGCACGGACGCGGCGACCACCGGCACCGCCGCGGATCGCACCAGATCCCATCGGAAGGACCCGACGACGCCGAGGAGCCAGCGGACGGGACGCCAGCCGCCGAAGCGCACCCCGATCAGCGCCGCGGGGATCCACAGGGCTCCCATCGCCAGGGTCACGAGGACGGCGAGCGGGCTCGCCGGATCGCCGAGGCGGGTGCCCAGCTCCTGCGGCGACCCGGGCGCCAGGGCGAGGACCGTGACGACGGCGACCAGCAGGATCGAGGCGAGCACGACGTAGGCGATGATCGCGACGAGGGCGGTGAGCACGGGCCGGGCCGGCCGGGCCCAGGCCTCGCGCAGGTGCGCGAGGCGGTGGTAGGGCGTTCCCGCGGGAACGCCTGCGGGACGGCCGGCGAGGGGATCGGCGGCGCCGTCGGTGGGGCCGTCGGCGGGGCGATCGTCGGGGGCGGGCGTGCTCATGCGGAGATCTCCTGCGCGGAATCGGGGGTCGCGGCGCCGGCCGCGCGGGCCGCCGCGATGCGGGCGCGGCGCTCGGCGAGGGCACGGTCCTGGGCGGCGTGCATCTGGGAGGTCGCGGCGCTGAGGTTGAGGTCCTCCAGGTGCAGAGGGTGGGCGAGCCGCGGGAACGGCGTCTCGCGGCGCACCCTGCCGTCCTCGCCGATGCTCAGCAGCTCGCCCGGCTCCAGAAGGCGCCAGGCGGGGTCCTCGTCCATCGGCTCGCTCGCGATGACGACGGAGTCGACCTCGCCGAGATCCTCGCTGCGGGCATGGAGGGTGTCCGAGCTCTGGTCCAGCGGCCCGCGCCGCGGGGTGTCGGGGCGTTCGAGGACCCACAGCTCGTTGGTCTCCGGCAGGCGCAGCGCGTACAGCTCCTCCTCGCGGGCGGCGATGAGGTTGAGCGAGTAGACCGGGACGTTGCGCACCACCCAGCCGATGGCGGCGACCAGCCCGGCGTGGAGGTCCCCGGCGTGCGCCGCGGACTCCCCCGCGACCAGCGCCGCGAGCCATTCGCTGTCGGTCGAGCCATGCACATGCCGGGCCGCCCCCAGCTCCTCGACCCGGTGACGCATCGCCTGGGTGACCTCGAGGACGCCGTTGTGCGCGAGGAGGATCCCGTCCATGAGGAAGGGGTGGGTGTTCTGGGCGGTGTGCCGGGTCCCGCTGGACAGGCGCAGGTGGGCGATGATGGTGCGCGCCCGCACCGTCTGCGCCGCATGCGTGAATGCCGAGGAGGCGTGCGCGGCCACCGGCCGTTTGCGCACCTGGGAGATCCCGGACTCGTCGACGTAGCCGATCCCCGTGCCGTCGGCGTTGTAGCGCGACTGCGAGCGCAGGGAGTACGGGGCGTCCAGGAGCCAGAACTTCGCGGTGACGGGCTGGTCGGCGTGGAGGGCGAAGAGGCGGCACATGATCCGACGATTCTAGGGCGCGGGTCTGCACGACGGGGACCCGAAGGCGTCCCGGCGCCGGGCCGGGCTCAGCCCGAGGCCGCCGCACACTCTACCGCCGCCCTGATCACAGAGAGCGTCGGGCTCATAACTCGGAGCCGTCACGGACGCAGCGGTCCCCGTGTAGGCCACGGCGGACCAACAGCCCCTTCGTTCGACGCCTCACTAGCGGTAGGCATGAAAATGCCACCGGCCAGCTTCTCTTCGTTGCCGCGCTAAGTTCGATACAGCCGCATTCGCTAGGTCCACACGCGGGTTCATCGGACGGCGTCTGCAGGTCCGAACTTGCAAGCCCTCCCAGAACGGAAAGCCCGAACTCTATATGCGGATCCTAGCTCAATCATGCTCCTCTACCCGGCCCTGCGAGCCTGAGCAGCAGTCACGCGAAACGCAAACATAGTTCCCGCTAGAACCATAATTCAGGCACCTAAATAGATTCAGTAGGAGAATACATCGCCACAGCCTCGAAGGTCGGTGGAGAAGCGAGTCGGAATGTACGCGAAGGAGTCCCGAACCGTAGCTTCTAAATGCCGTCTATCTGCGCTCGCAAGCAGGCCGTCTAGCAACGGTGCGAGGTAGGCTACATCCTCGATTGCATACTCGAGCTGCCTCGCTGAAAGCCTACTTGTGGACCAATCACTTGTTTGCACATCCTTGCTAATGCGCACGCCCAAGAAGCGATCCAGTAAGGATTGGAGCGAATGTCGCTGTCGCGGTAAGTCAGGGTAAATAACCTTCGCCGCCAGCTTAGTGCAAGACGTGTTGGCGGGAACGAAGTCATCGATTTGAGTCATGAACCTAAGATCAAAAAGCGCGTGATGGAAAATCTTTTCGGCCTCAGGGCTCCGCAGTAGAGTCATAAGGTTCGGCGCGCGCTCGCCCGCGTTCACTCTAACAATTGAACATTCATTGACCTCGGGGATGTAAAGCTGGACAGTTTCCAGCCTATCGTTCCGCCAATCCAGACCTGTGGTCTCGCAATCGATCGCAACCCTCCCGACGCTCGTCGCCTGCTGCGCAAAAGCAGAACTGATATCCGTTTCGCGGAGGTCTAGCTTCCCAATCACACGTTCACCCCATCCTTAGAGTCGGAATTTTGGGCTGAACGCAGAGAATCTAGTTCTTTCTTGAAAAATCTCCCCATCGAACCTTGAAGATCGAAGGTCATGACAGGAAATGCTTCATGCTTGCCTCCCCGGCCGTAGAGGGTAACAAGAATCATGTCATCAAACCGGTAGAGAGCGAAGTCCAACGGACGCTTGTACCGAATAATATCGGGTTCAACCACAGTATCCCGCGCCGCTTGCTTTATCCTAAGCTCCGTCAGCGAAGAACTTTGCTCTATCTGCTCCGCCTCCCGGGACGGGAACCTTGAAACCATTTGCGCAACAGTTTCGGAGTCCGTTCGATCTGCTATGAAGCATGTAAAACTGTTTCCCGGCGAGGCGAGGAATCCCCTGAAAGCGTTCTCGTGTGAAGTAAACCAAGTGCCGCTGTACGCGATTGCCACCTCGATCGTGGATGCAGATTCAATCGTGCGATCCCAATCGATTATGGTCTGCCAATCGCCACCAACACCGAGCAGGCCCGAGGACCTGATGTCCTGCTTGAGATTGTATCGGCGGTCAAGTTCGTCCGCGAAAGCACGGCGCGACGCCAACTCCCAGCCGAGTGAAATCAATCCCGTCGTGAGCAGTGCCCCCGAAATGGGCGATAGGATTCTAGACCAAACGCCGTCCGGCTCTAGCCATAGCCCGATGGCAACGAAAGCGAGCACCCCAATACCAGTGAGAGCTATTCCTATTATCCAAGTAATAGCATTCGTTCTCATTTTCTGAAAAGCTGATGCTATGTCGTGCTTCTTCACGGCCGGCACGCCTCTCTCTCTTGTTTGGGCAGGAGCTCGATCTTTCACGCACAACTACCACGAGACTGTAGTGGCAACTACGGCCGAATAGGAGCATCCGGCCGTGCTCGCGTCGCAGGCGCAGAGGGCGAGCCCGCGATGACCCACAAGGATGCAGCACGGACGGCGCCGTGCTACATCATGCGACGGCCGAGGGGATCGTGCGGTTGCTGTGCTCATGCAACGCGCACAGGAACGGCCCCTGTGCGGCTCCTACGCCTCGTCCGGAGGTGGTTCCTTTGCGCCCAGATCCGTGCACGCCGATGCCGACCATAGCTTGCGGCCGACGGCCCCCTCCTCCGGCAGTGCGCGCTCAGCGCACGGGACGCTGGGGGTTGTCGATGCTCGGCCCGTCGATGCGGACGCCGTCGTCGTCGATGCGCACCTTCGACAGCCACACCAGGCGGCCCGGGTCCTGGCCGATGTGCTCGGGGTCCCAGGCGTGGTAGACGTACCACAGGCCCGTCCTCGTGCGCACGGGCATGCCGTGCCCGGGGCCGGCGGCGACGTCGTTCGCGGCGAGGACCGGCGTGTCCGAGAGCTTGCGCCAGGGCCCGGCGACCGAGTCCGCGACCGCGACGCCCACGCCGTAGCTCTCGTTCCAGTACTCCCCGGCGGAGTAGAACAGGTAGTAGCGGCCGCGGTGGGAGATCACCGCGGGGCCCTCGATGGTGTAGATCTCCCAGGGCTGGTCGCGCTCGAGCACGCGGATCCGCTCGCCGACCAGCTCGAAGCCGTCCTCGGACAGGCGCTGGGCGTACAGATAGGAGGGCAGGCCCGCGGCGTTGCCGTCGTTCTTCCACAGCAGCCACAGCTGCCCGTCCTCGTCGCGGAAGGGCGAGGGGTCGATGGCCCCGCCCTCCTCGGCCTGGACCAGCAGCGCCGCGTCGCGGTCGTCGACGAAGGGGCCCTCCGGGTGGTCCGCGACCGCGACGCCGACGGCCTGACGGCCCGAGGCCGTGTCGCGTGCGGTGTAGTAGGCGTGGAACTGCTCGCCGTGCGCGATGACCTCCGGTGCCCAATGCCGGCCGGCGGTGCTCCACGCGGCGATGACCGGCATGGCGTTCCCGCGCTCCTCCCAGCTGATCAGGTCGCGCGAGCGGAGCACCGGCATGTGGCCCATGCTCCCCGCGGTCGAGTACAGGTAGAACCAGTCCCCCGTCGCGAGGATCCCAGGGTCCGGATGGTTGCTGGCGATGACGGGGTTGGTGAACCCGGCGCGTCCGGGGCCGGCGTGGGCGGGGCCCGCGTGGGCGGGGCCGGCACCGATGCCGGCGGCGGCCAGGACGGCGGCGCCCGTGGTGGCGCCGCGGAGGACGGCGCGTCGGGAGGTGGGTGCAGGGGACATGGATCTTCCTCTCATCGAGCCGGGCGGCGGTGCCCGGACGTGTTCTCAGGCGAGCGAATCGCCTCGATCGGCGAGCGCCTTCTCCAGCTCGTCGCGGATCCGGTCGCCGCCGTCGGCCTTCCAGGCCCTCACACCCTCCGGCCAGGCGGAGACGGGCTTGCGGCCCTGAAGGATGTCGTTGGTGAGGTCGTTGATCCGCCCGTCGATGCTGCCCCCGGTGGTGGACTTGGTCTCCGAGTACAGACCCAGGGTCGGGTCGGCGCTGCCCTGGCCGACCGCGATCTTCTGGCCGTCGTACCAGTTCTGGGTGGACCGACGGTTGCCGGGGACGTAGATCGGCCACGGCGAATCGGCGAGGTAGCGGAAGCCGAGCTGGGTCTCGCTGGCGCCGCGGTCGGTGAGCACCGGGTCCGTGCCGGAGAGCTCGTAGTGGACGCCCGCGGCGCCGTAGATCCGGAACAGGTACTCCTCGGTCCCGAACGGGGCGGCGAGGTAGTTCAGGACGTTCAGGATCGCCTCGGCCCGGTCCCCGGCGTCCTGCCGGATCGCGGAGATGCCGTAGGTGGGGTTGCCCAGCCAGGACACGGCCGTTCCCGACGATCCGTCGTAGCCGGGGGTGCGCAGCATGGCCATCGAGAAGTCCTCGCCGGAGGTCTGCTCCCGGATGAACTGCGGCCACGCGGAGAAGGTGTCGAACGTGAAGTAGCTGCGCCCGGAGCCGAACCAGTTCTTCACGTCGTTGCCCTGGGCCGCGAAGGTGTCGGGGTTCAGGACTTCGGCTTCGACGAGGCGGCGCGCCGCCTCGAGCGCCTCGACCTGCTCGTCGAGCTCGAGGTTGCGCGTCAGGGACCCGTCCTTCTCGACCCAGCCGTTGGGGATGCCGAGCATCTGGCGGATGAGGTCGAGCGGCACCGAGCCCAGCGCGAAGACGTTCTCCCTCGGGACCGTGAGCTCCTGGCACAGGGCGAGGAACTCCTCGAAGCTCGTCGGGTCCTCGGTGATGCCCTTCGCCGCGAGCAGGTCCTCCCTCTTGTACAGGAAGTTCGTGCTCATGACGCCGCGCGGGATCGGCACGCCCATGATCTTCCCGTTCAGGGCCGTCGGGCCCCAGGTCTCCGGCGGGATGTTCGCCAGGAACGGGTAGTCCGCGATGCGGTCGCCGGCGAGGTACGGGGTGAGGTCCAGCGCGGCGGCGTCCATGAACTGCGGCAGCTGGGGCATCCCGCCGTCCACGCAGAACACCTCGGGCAGCACGTCCCCGGCGACGGTGGTGGCGAACTTCTGCCCCCAGTCGGGCCCCGGGACGATGTTGATCTCGAGCTCGGAGCCCAGCCGGGAGTTCAGCTCCTGCCAGAAGGCGTTGCGCGAGACGTCCGGCGGAACCGGGGAGTCCGTTCGCACCAGGGTCTCGACGACCTTCCCGTCCCCGGGCGCGCCGGAGGTCGCGACCAGCGGCTCCGCGGGGTACTGGAAGTAGGCGTCCATCAGGCCGGTGGCCGGATCGCCGGGCAGGTCGGGCTCGAGCCCTGGGAACGGGATGTGCCGCGGCATCTCGACGGGGGCGTTGACGAACTCGGCCGGGGCACCGCCCCGTCCCTCGTTGCTGCAGGCCGCGAGGACGGCGGCGGCGCCGGCAGCGCCGGCGGCGAGCACGGTTCGGCGGGCGGGGCGGGGCATCACGGGACCTCCACGGGGGCAGGGGGCGCGCAGGGGGCGCTGCGGGCGGGGCACGGTGCGGGACAGGCGGGGCACCGTGCGGGGCGGGGAGCTCGCCGGGGTGCGGCACCGGTCGCGCTCATCCCTTCACCGCCCCGGTCAGGACGCCCTTGGCGAAGTGCCGCTGCAGGAACGGGTAGACGATGACGATCGGGATGATGGAGATGACGAGGATCGCCATCTGGATCGTGGTCTGCTGCGGGGCGTGCTCGACCACGGTCCCCATCTCGGAGGCGCCCATCTCGGTGCCGTTGACGACGTAGGTGCGCAGCACCATCTGGAGGGGCCACTTCGCCGCATCGTTGATGTAGAGCAGCGCGTTGAAGAAGGCGTTCCAGTAGCCGACGCCGTAGAACAGGCCCACCACGGCCAGCACGGCGCGGGACAGCGGCAGCGCGATCCGGCGGAAGATCTGCCATTCGGTGGCGCCGTCGATGCGGGCGGCGTCGATGAGCTCCTCGGGGAGGTTCGCGAAGAACGCGCGCACCACGATGACGTTGAAGGCGCTCACGGCGGTGGGGATGATCAGCGCCCAGAGGCTGTCGATCAGCCCGAACTGGCGCACCACGAGGTAGGTGGGGATCATGCCCGGGGAGAACAGCAGGCTGACCAGGACCAGCAGCAGCATCGCCCGGTTGCCGACGGTGCCGCGGCGCGAGAGCGCCCACGCGAGCATCGCGGTGAGCACGAGGCTCAGGGCGGTGCCGACGCCGGTGACGAGGATGCTGATCAGCAGGGCACGGGAGACGACGCCGCCGGAGAGGATCGAGCGGTAGGCGGTGAGGTCGATCTCCCGCGGCAGCAGCACGAAGCCGCCGGCGTTCGTGACCTGGTCGGCCGGGGCCACGCTGGTGGACACGATCCCGAGGAAGGGGATGATGACCAGCGCGCAGGCGACGGTGAGGACGATGGCCTTGAAGGCCTTCTCGAGGGGGCCGGCGGTGTCGGAGAGCCTCCCGCGGGGGCGGGGGCGGGCCGATGCGGGACGGTTCTGCGTGTGCGTCGAGGCGGTCATGCCTTGTACACCCCCTGCTCGCCGAAGGCGTGCGCGATCTTGTTGGCGGTCAGCACGAGGATCAGGCCGACGACGCTCTTGGCGAGGCCGACGGCGGCGGCCGTGCCCCACTGGCCTCCGGCGATGCCCTCGTTGTAGACGTAGGTGTCCAGCACCTCGCTGGCGTCCACGCCGACGGCGGCCTGCTGCAGGATGATCTGCTCGAAGCCGACCGTGAGCGAGCTGCCCAGCTGGAGGATGAACAGCAGGATGATGATCGGTCGCATGCCCGGCAGCGTCACGTGGAGCATCTGCCGGAAGCGGCTCGCGCCGTCGACGGAGGCCGCCTCGTACAGGGCCTTGTCGATGCCGGCGAGCACGGCGAGGAAGAGGATCGTCGCCCAGCCGGTGTCCTTCCAGATCACCTGGCTGGTGAGCAGGGCGCGGAAGAGCTCCGCATTGCCGATGATGTCCAGCGTCGCCATGCCGTGCGAGCGCAGGAAGCTGTTGACCAGGCCGGACCCGCCCAGCATCTGCTGGAACACCGCCACCACGATCACCCAGGACAGGAAGTGGGGCAGGTAGAGGATCGACTGCACGATCTGGCGCATCCGGTTCGACATGAGGCTGTTGAGGATGAGCGCCAGGACGATCGGCAGCGGGAAGACCAGCACCGCCTGGATGAGCGTGAGGATCAGCGTGTTCCTCAGCGCGTTGAGGAACGCCGGGTCGTTGCTGATCAGGATCGAGAAGTTGCGGAACCCGCTCCAGAGGCTCTCGTCGATGCCCAGGTAGGGCTGGAAGTCCTGGAAGGCGATGACGTTGCCCAGCAGCGGGTAGTACTGGAAGGCGATGAGCACCAGCATGCCGGGCAGCGCGAACAGCAGCACCGTCCGGTCTCGGAGGATCCGCACCAGCAGCGGGGCCTGCCGGCGGGGTCCGGGTGGCGCGGAGGCCCTGCGGGTCTCGGGCGCGGTGTCTTCGATGACAGCCATGGGAGGAGGGTCCTCATTCGGAGTGGGGGGACGCAGGGAAATTGTCGACGTGAGAATTCGGGAGGCGAACACGCTGCGCCGTGTCCGTGCAGTCCAGGCAGCGATGCCGAACACAGGAATTCCTACGTGAGAATCCTGCCGCCCCGGGCGTGTTGCCGCCAGTTGCCATGGCCGGCGAGCCGAGGTCGAGGACACGAGAAGCCCCCGGACGTCAACGTTGCACCCCCGCGCCGCGAGCCCCATAGTGGGCGAGGATCGAGAGGCGGGGTGCGTGGACGAGCGGACGAGCACAGCAGGTCAGCGGCGGGCGATGGAGGGAGCAGGACGGGCGCCGGCCGGGCCCGGGGACGCGCAGCCGACGCCGCCTGCGCCGGGCGGCGACCTGGAGCGGCGCGAGCAGGCCTCGCTCGAGCAGCGCGCCCTCGACGTGCTGTTCGCGCACCTGGACACGGACCTCGCGGCCCGGACGGCGGCGCGCGACCGGCTCCTGGCGACCCCGGCGGACGGCCCGGCGGAGGCCTATGCCCGGGATCTCGAGTTCCATCGGCTCGAGAGCCGGATCCGGCAGCTGCGCGCGGCGGAGCATTCGCTGTGCTTCGGGCGCCTGGACCGGGCCGAGGACGGCGGGAGCCTGCGCATCGGCCGGATGGGCATGCGCGCCGAGACCGGCGAGGTGCTGCTGGTGGACTGGCGCGCGGACGCCGCCCGGCCGTTCTACGCCGCGACGATGGCGAGCCCGATGGGCCTGCGCCGGCGCCGCCATCTGCGGATCCGCGACCGTCGCGTGGTCGACGTCAGCGATGAGCTGTTGGACGGCGGGCCGCCGCGCCCCGGCGACCTCGTCGGCGACGGTCCGCTCGTGGCGGCGCTGGGCGGGGCGCGCACGGGCCGCATGCGCGAGGCGGCCTCGACCCTGCAGGCGGAGCAGGACGAGATCGTCCGCTCCGAGCACCGCGGGGTGATGGTGGTCGACGGCGGCCCCGGCACGGGCAAGACGATCGTCGCCCTGCATCGCGCCGCCTTCGTGCTGTACGCGTGGCCGCACCTCGCCGGCCGGGGCGTGCTGGTGCACGGCCCGAACCGGCGCTTCCTCGCCTACATCTCCGACGTGCTGCCCTCCCTCGGGGAGGAGGACGTGCAGCTGGCGACGCTGCCGGATCTCGTGGGGATCGAGGCGCCCCGGTCCGAGCCGGACCGTCTCGCCCGCCTGAAGGGCCGGGCCGAGCTGGCCGCGGTGCTCGCCCGGCAGGTGCGCGAGCGTCGGCCGCACGGGGTCCCCCTGGCCCTGAGCACGGCGCACGACGCCGTGGTCCTCGAGCCCGCGGTCGTCGATGCCGCGCGCCGCCACGCGCTCCAGGGAGGACGGGGGCACAATGCCGCCCGAGCGCTGTTCCTCGACGCCGTCGTCGACGACCTCGTCGCCGCGCTGGAGGACCGCGCCCTCGCGGAGGAGGCCGCCTTCGAGAGCGAGCTCGAGGCGCAGCTCGGGATCGATCTGGACCGGATCACCGGGAAGGACCTCGCCCGGATGGGCCCGGTCGATGCGCACGGCGGTGCCGACGACGCCGCGACGGACTGGGACCGGATCCGCGAGGAGCTGCGCGGGGACCCGGCCCTCGACCGCGCGATCGAGGGCGTCTGGCCGCGCCTGGACGCGGCGGACGTGGTCCGGGCCGCCCTGGCGGACGGCGCGGCGCTGGCCGCGGCGCTCCCGGACGCCCCCGCGGAGGACATCGCCCGCCTCGTCGAGGGCGCCGACGCCCCATGGACCGCGGCGGATCTCGCGCTCCTGGACGAGGCGCGGGCGCTCGTGGACGGGCCGCCCGCGACGGTCTTCGGGCACGTCGTGGTGGACGAGGCCCAGCAGATCTCGGCCATGCACTGGCGGGCGCTGATGCGCCGCTGCCCGGAGCGGTCGATGACCGTAGTCGGCGATCTCGCGCAGGCGGGGCCCGCCACGAGCATCCGCAGCTGGCAGGAGGCGCTCTCCCCGTTCGTGGAGGATCGATTCCTGCATCGGACGCTCACCGTCAACTACCGCACCACGGCGGAGATCCTCGAGGCGACGCGCCCCCTCCTGGCCCGGATCGCCCCGCAGCAGCGGATCTCCCGGTCGCTGCGCCACGGCGAGGAGCCCCGCATCGCACCGTGCGGGCCCGGGGACCGGCTGCCGGCGCTGCGCTCCCTGATCGCGGAGGCCAGGGCCGCGCGCCCGGCCGAGCTGATCGGCGTCGTCGCGACGGCCGATGCGGCACCGGAGCTGGAGGCCGCGCTCGGCGCGGACGGCGTCGCGGTGATCGGCGCCCCCGAGGCACGAGGGCTGGAGTTCGACACGGTGATCATCGTCGACCCCGACGCGATCGCGGCGGCCGGCGAGGCCGGGCCCCGGGATCTGTACGTCGCGCAGACCCGGGCGACGCAGCGCCTGATCTCCCTTGTCCCGCAGCCGGCCGTGCCCGCGGGGCAGGTCGAGGGAGCGACGGCCCCGTCCGCCTGACGTCGGCCCTGGCCGGCTGACCGGCGGTGCCGGGGGTCGTCTGCGGGTCAGGGGCGCCGGTCGCCCTCGGCGTCCTCGTCGTCCTCGTGCGGGTGCAGGTCGCGCGCGAATCCCTCGGCCATGGCCGGCGGCAGCGGGCGGCCGCTCGGGGACGGCCAGGGGCCCAGCACGGTCGGCCACTCCCCCGCCAGGTACTCGGCATCCAGGCGCTTGCGCTCGCGCACCTCGGCACGCCGCTCGGGCCCGGCCCGCAGGGCGAATCCCAGCTGGCAGTTCTCCAGGAGCTCCTGCTCGGTGGGGAACAGGGCGACGATGTGGTCGGTGATCTCCTCGAGCAGGTCGATCGCCGTCTCCCGGTCGAGGTAGCCGGCGCTCTCGGACTGCCGGACGATGACCGCGGTGCGCACCAGGTCCCAGCCCCACAGCAGCTGCGGCGGGCGGCCTTCGTGCGCGCTGCCGATCTCCAGCAGGCGGGTGGTGGGCATGTCGGCGAGCGCGGCCAGCGAGTCCAGGGCGTCCGGGTCCCCGTGGTGGATGGCCATGGCGAAGCCGTGGGAATGCACGCCCACGTTCAGATATTCGGAGAGCGTGGCACGGGCATGCTGGGCGTGGAGGATCCCCCAGTCCGAGGCGAGCCCGTCGCGGTTCTCCTCCGCCGACATCAGCGGCAGGGTGCGGAAGGACCGCGCCTGCCGCGGCGTCATCCCCTCCGAGCTGGGATGCACCTCGAGGGTCAGCGGCCAGATGCTCTTGAGGTGCGACCAGCCGGCGCTCGTGCGCAGCGCCCGGCGCAGCCGCTCGTCCGGGGCCTCCAGACCGCGCAGCGCGTAGTAGCGGCGCTGCTCGCGCAGGGGCCTGCGCAGCGCGGAGAGGTACAGGCTCACCGCGAGGGCCAGGCAGCCGGCCGCGAACACGCCGCCGATGATCCAGAACCCGATCTGCCCGCGCGCCGCAGGCCCCCCGGAGACCGGCGCCCTGCGGTGGACGTGGACGCGGGGCGGGCCGGAGACTTCCGTCCCCGGGGCGTCGCGCGGTTCCCGTGGCGAGCAGCAGCGCGGGCCCCCGGCGGGCTCAGGCGCGGGGCGCCACTCTCAGCACGATCTCGGTGTCGTAGTCGGTATAGGTGCGGAACTCGCCGCGCAGCCAGGCGACGATCGACCGCTGCGGGTCGCCGGGGACGGCGATGGGGCGGAGGTTCATCGCCTCCGCCTCGACGGCAAGGGGCCGCCAGTCCCAGGTCAGCCCGTCATCCCGGGTGCGGCCATGGAACACGCCGTGCCGTGCCAGGGCAGAGCCGTCCCGCGGGTCGATCGGGGTGGAGAGGTACAGCGCGGACAGGTCGTCCGGGTCGATCGAGACCAGCCCGGTGTAGTCCTGCTCCGCGTAGTACAGCTCGGGCCCGGCCTCCGCCAGCGGACGGACGACCCACTCGGCGGCCCCCGGCGCGAGCACGCCGCGCAGGAAGCGGTGGGCGGTCAGGTCCTCGCCGCGCTCCCGGTAGTCCCGTCCGTAAGGGTCGTCGACGCGGGCGGAGAAGATCCCCACCACCGTGCCGTCCTCGCCGCGGCGCAGGTCGATCGTCCAGCAGTGCGTGAGCACGGCCCCCTCGTCGACCGCGCCGTGGGCGAGGACCTGCGTGAGGCCCTCCACCGCGGGGGTCGCCTCGGCGAGTCGCCGCCCCAGAGGGCCGACGACGGTCCCGTCGGTGCGGTGCAGCTGCCCGCCCGAGAGGTAGCCGTGCCAGATCGAGGTGGGGTGGACCCGGGGATGGCGCTCGGTGACGATGAGGTCGATCCTGTCGTCCTGGCCGAAGCGGTTCCCGGAGGCGTAGCGGACGTAGCTCTGGGCGATCGTGTCGCGGGTCAGCAGCCGACCGCCGAACTCCCAGCTCTCCCCGTCGTCGTGGGAGACGAGGACGCAGGGGTCCAGGTTGATGGATCGTACGAAGCAGTGCAGGACCCCGTCGAGCTCGTGGATGTTCTGGTAGGTCGCGCCGGTGCGGTTCGCGGCAGCGACCTCGGCATCGGCCGGGTGCGTGAGGTCCGTCGACCAGTCGAAGACGCGCTCCGGGCCCCAGACGGTCGGGTCCTCGGGTTCGCTGATCCGCCAGCGGGTGAGGGTGTCCGCCCCGTGCTTCGTGTAGACGGCCACCCATCTGCCGTCGGAGCGCTTCCACAGGGCGGGAACGTCATGGTCGTCGCTCTCCAGCCCCGCGTGCAGCGTGACGGTCCGCGCGGTCCCGGCCCCCAGGTCGACGACGCTCACGTTCACGTCGCCGCCGCGCCGCGCGCCCTCGGCCCCTCCGGAGGAGGCGACGCTCCCCAGCAGGACGATGCCTTGTGCGGCATCGGCCGCGGCGCGTTCATCCTGGTACCAGCACCACCCGCCGTTGTCGTCGACGGAGAGGACCCGGACATCGTCGGACGGAGGGGCGTCGCTGCGCTGCGAAGTGCTCACGACCAGAGCGTGCCATATCGGGAAAGCGATCGCCACGGGGATCGCTGGCACGTCGTCATGACCGGCGTCATGCGTCGTGGTCCACGCGGAAGACCACGCGGCCGGAGCCTCTCGGTGCGCCCGACCCGATCCATCGGGCCAGCTCCGTCCATGGCCGGCTGTCGATCGGCCCGATGTCCAGGCCGGCTGCGGCGAGGTACTGCATCTCGTCGCCCAGGTCCGGCTCGGTGGCGAGGAAGAAGCTGGTGATGGAGCGGTCCGCGGTGGCGAGGTCCGCCACGAATGCCCCGTAGGGGAAGCGCTCGTCGTCTCCTGCGGCATGACCGAGCGCGATGACGGTGCCGCCCGCCTCGAGGAGCGCGTACGCGTCGACGAGGTGCTGCCCTCCTATCAGGTCGATCGCTCCATGCACCCGGGAGGAGATCGATGCAGGACTCGTGTGGGTCTCGTGCGCGCCGAGGCGCCTGATCTCGCGGTGCCGGCTCTCGTCCCGGGCGACGGCGACCACCTGGGCGCCCGACCTCGCGGCGATCTGGACGGCAGCCCTGCCCACGGCGCTGCTCGCGCCGACGACGAGGACGCGCCGCCCCAGCACCGAGCCGAGCCTGCGGACCGCGCGCAGCGCACTGGTGGCCGGGACCGGCAGCGTGGCGAGCTCCTCCCACGAGACGCCGGCGGGCGCCGTGCCGAGGAACTGGCGCGACACCGCGCGCTTCTGCGCCCACCCTCCCGTGAGCCCGAGGAACAGGACGCGGTCCCCCGCCCGGGGCCCGGTTCCGTCGGCAGCGGGCTCCAGCACGACTCCGCTGCCGTCCCATCCGGGGACGGCGCCGGCCGGCGCACCGGGGAGCGCTGCGAGGTCGCCGGGGTTCGGGGCGAACGCCTCCACGCGCACGATGACCTCATGCGCCTGCGGGACGGGATCGGGGACCTCGCTCAGTGCGAGTCCGCTCGGTTCGTCGGGGGTGGTCGTCCATGCCAGCATGACCCCGGCGAGGATCATCGGCCGCTGGGCCCGGGAATGCGCGGCGCGCCACGCCTCGTCGCTCACCATGGTGCTGCGAAGGCGGATCCCGACGAGCGCGTTCCTCCCGATCCGGCCCGAAGCCGTCGCTCGGGCCGCCCAGTTCAGCAGGACACCGGCGGCCACCATGACCACCAGAAGTACCGCCCGTCCGAGCAGCTATCCGTCCATGCCGGCGGCCCGTCAGCAATCTCAGCCGCTCGGGGCGGTCAGGAACGGGCTCGAACTGCTCACGACCCGAGCGTGCCATATCGGGAAGGTGATCGCCACGGAGCTCGCCCTCGACGGCGCGCAGGTCCGAGCGAGGCATGCCCCCGGAACACGAACGTGCCCGGCAGTCCCATGACCTCCGAGGACATGGCGTCGAGCTCTGCGTGGGCCGCCCTGGTGCATACCTCCGGGCGGGGCGCGTCGGTTCGATGTCCCCGGACCCACGGTTCGCGCATCCCATCGCGTTCTGGCGCTCGCTGTACGAGAGAGGCTGGCTGGTCGCGGCCGAATCCATCACAAGCGACGACGGCGAGGGCATGACCGTCGTCCGCTACCCCGCGTCGATGGACATCGCCGATCTCGAAAGGCTCGCGCGAGCCGACGAAGCCGTCATCTCAGGGCTGCTGTCGGTCCGCGTCCGGCCCTGGCACGTCGTCATGACCGGCTCGTGAACCTCGCGAGACCTCTCGCTCACGCGGATGCGAGGACCGCCTTCGCCAAAGCGGCATCAACAACCACCGTGTCGACGACACCCGACCGCAGAACTCCACCGACTCCGGGAGCCTTCTCGGCCCCGGCGGCGACTCCAATGACATCCGGGATCTTGCGAAGGCTCTCGAAGTCCACAGCGACGATGCGGTCGGCCGACGGCGCCCCCAGAGAGTTCCCCTCTGCATCGACGAACCGCCCGCAGAGGTCCCCGACCGGCCCCTGAGCACGGAACTCGCGAGTCTCTTCAGGCGTCAGCCGCATGCCGGCCACCAGATGAGGGTTGGAGTGCAATCCGATGGATCCGATCCCCACCAGCGCCAGGTCCACCTTCGCGGCCTCATCCAGCACCCCCCGGATGCTGACTTCATCCATGAGAGCGGCATGCGCCAGGGGAGATCCGAGGACTGCAGGGGCGAACAGCGGCTCGGCGACAGCACCGATCTTCGAAGCAAGGACCCGCAGCACGCTGTCGCCGGACTCCAGCTGATCCAACGCACTGAGGCCCCCGACCAAAGGAAGCACCCGCGGAACGGGCCTGAGCGTGAGCGCGGGCAGTCGCTCGACCACGCTCTGCATCGTCTTCCCCCATGACACTCCGATGCTCGCGACGTTTCGGAGGCGCCCCGAGAGCACGTCGGCGGCAGCTCGGGATACCCGATCCAGATCCCCGGCGTGAGGACCCTTCACGACGATGGCGGCACTCATCCCGAAGCGCTCGAGCAGCGCCCCCTCGAGATCAGGGTCGCGGCGCGAAGAACCACCCGGATCGTGGATGCTGATCTCGACGATGCCGCGGTCACGGGCCTGCGCCAGGATGCGCGACACACTCGGGCGCGACAGGTGCAGCTTCTCCGCGACCGCCGCCTGAGACAGCTGCTCCTCGTAGTAGAGGCGGGCGACGAGGACGACCGTCGCGTCATCTCGTAGTGCGGGCACGGGCACTCCTTGCATCCGTAGAGGGTCCTACACACCCAGTATGCACCAATGTTCAACTCTGCGCGCAACAGTGTGCACATGGGTGGGCTTGCGGGCCCGAAAGCCCGATGGCACTATGAACGTACCAACGTGCAGACAGAGTGAACAGATGTGCAGATAGCCGCGAGTTGATCGGTAATCGCACTCAGGATCGAAGGAGATTCGCATGCAACCCCTCAGCCCAGCGACCGGTGGCGGAGGCGCCTGGATCCTCGCGGAACCGGCAGCACCCGCGGTCGGCGCAGACAACCCCGTGATGAAGGCGATCACGTGGTTCGCCGAGCACTTCATCGGGCTGTTCAATGCCTCGGCGTCGAGCTTCATGGATCTCGTCACCGGTGTCCTGCCGCTGCTGATCGTGCTGCTCACCGCGATGTACGCGGCGACGACGTGGATCGGCGAGGAGCGCGTGACCGGGGCCGTGCAGTGGTCCGGGAAGTACGCCCTCACGCGCTACACCCTGATGCCCGTGCTCGCGATCATCATGCTGACCAACCCCATGGCCTACACCTTCGGCCGCTTCCTGCCCGAACGGCACAAGCCCGCCTACTACGATGCGACCGCGTCGTTCCTCCACCCGGTCACGAGCTTCTTCCCCCACGCCAACGCTGGAGAGATCTTCGTGTGGACCGGCGTGAGCGCCGGTGTGCTCGCGGTGAACCCGGAGGCCTACACGAAGCTGGCCGTCATGTACTTCCTCGTCGGCCTGGTCGTGATCCTGATCCGGGGCTTGGTCACCCAGTGGATCACCGCGCTGCTGATCCGTCGCGATCCCGAGCACCGGAAGTCCTTCGCGGCCTTCGACGCGGACTACGCGGCCGGCCACCTCCAGGCAGGTGCGGCATGAGCGAACAGACCTATAGCACCGTCAACGTCACCAAGGGACGCGGCGGGTGGGGAGGCGATCTCAGCCTGACCCCCACCGCAGAGAAGAACGTCGTTCTCTCGGTGACCAGCGGAGGAATCCACCCCGTGGCAGCTCGCATCGCCGAGCTCACCGGCGGAACCGCTGTGGACGGCTTCACCAACCACGTCGAGGACGCCAAGGTCATGTGCGCCGTGATCAACTGCGGCGGCACCGCCCGCATCGGCGTCTACCCCAAGAAGCGCATCCCCACCGTCGACGTCTACCCTGGCGAGCCCGGGGGGCCGCTCGCGCAGTTCATCACCGAAGACATCTTCGTCTCGGCTGTGGCCCTCACCAACGTGACCCCGGTGGACGGCACCCACACGACCGAGCCCGTCACGTCCGAGGAACCTGCGGAAGCAGCAGACCCGGCTGTGGCGGAGACGGCCACGGACACCCCGTCCGGATCCCTTCCGAGCAAGCAGGAGCGGATGGCACAGACCGGAGCCGCGATGGCATCTGGTTCTGGCCTGCTCGCACGGTTCTCCGGAGTCGTGGTCGGCTTCGGCAGCGTCATCGGCCACATCATCAACACCCTGCTGTCCTCCGGCCGGCAGGCCATCCAGCTCTGCATCTCCACGATCATCCCGTTCATGGCGTACGTGTCGCTGCTCATCGGCATCGTCACCTACACCGGGATCTCCGAGGCGATCGCGTGGGGCGTCACCCCGCTGGTGCAGAACCCGCTCGGCCTTGTGCTGCTCGGCCTCATCACGGCCATCCCGATCCTCTCGCCGATCCTCGGCCCCGGCGCCGCGATCGCACAGGTCGTCGGCGTGCTGATGGGCACGCAGATCGGCCAGGGCAACCTGCCCGTGCAGTACGCGCTCCCCACCTTGTTCGCCATCAACGGTCAGGTGGGCTGCGACTTCGTGCCGGTGGGCCTCTCTCTGGCCGAGGCCAAGGCGGAGACCGTCTCGATCGGCGTGCCCGCGATCCTCTTCTCCCGCCTGATCACCTCACCGGTGGCCGTGCTCATCGCCTACTTCGCCGGCTTCCTCGTTCACTGAGCAACGACGCCACCGCCCCGAAAGGACCCCCTGTCATGTCTGATCTCTACACCTCCACGGTCACCAGCATCGGCGCCGATGCCCCGTCCATGTTCGAAGCCGGCGTGGTCATCCTCTTCGCCGAGCCCGTCCCGCCCGCTCTGGCCGACGTCAGCGTCGTGCACAGCCCCAGCGGCGAACTCGCCCGCGACATCCAGGCCGGGGACACGATCTCCATCGGCGTCGCCGAGTACACCGTCGTGCGCCTGGGAGACGTGGCCTCGAACAATCTCCGAGAGCTGGGGCACGTGGTCCTGTACGTCGATGCCGGCGACCAGAAGCTGCTTCCCGGCGCGATCCACGTCGACGGGCCCTCGCCGGCCCCGCAGTCCGGCGCCCGCATCACCGTCCGCGGCGCCTGACAAGGGGAGCATCATGGATTCCTTCGGCTTCGTCGCCATCCTCATCGGCGCGAGCCTGCTGTCCTTCCTGTTCAGCTGGATGCAGCACCGTGCGTACTCACGCACCGTCCGCGACGTCGCCCAGGCCAACGATCACCCCGGCGTCATCGTGGCCTCCGGCCGCGGCAAGGGCATGCTGCGGGGGTGCGTCGTCGTCCTCGCCGTCGACGCCGCGAACCGCCGTGTGCTCGACGCCCGGTCCATGACCGGATCCACGGTGCTCGCCCGTTTCCACAGCACCCCCGTACTGCTGGGGCCGCTGCGCTCGGCGCCCGAGCGCGCCGTCTCCCGCTGGATGACCGAAGCTGTTCAGCACGCAGCCCAGCAGTGCCACGACACGCGTCGCACGCGCGCAGCCGGTCGCCATCAGCCGGTGCGCATCGCCGCCTGACTCCCGCAGAACCTCTGCCAGCCCCACCTCTCGAAAGGCTCACGACCATGAACAACAGCACTCGACTTCTCGAGCGCGCCGCCCGCCTGGGCCGGCCCGTCCGCGTCGCGCTCCTCGGCGCCGGCCAGATGGGCCGCGGTCTCGTCGCCCAGATCCACCGCGCGCCCGGCATGGAGATCGTGGCCGTCGCTGACCTCGACGTCGACCGCGCCGAGCAGGCCCTGCGCGCGGCCGGGCGTGACGACGTCGTCCGCGCCGACTCCCTCGACGCAGCCGCGGCCGCCATCAAGGACGGCCGCTCGACGGTGCTCTCCGAGGGCCTGCGCCTGGCAGAGCTCCCCGTCGACATCGTCATGGAGGTCTCCGGCATCCCCGACGTCGCCGCGCAGGTCGCCATGTCCTGCCTGCTCGCCGGCAAGGATGTCGCCCTCATGACCGTCGAGGCGGACGTCACCGTCGGCCTGCTGCTGGGCCAGATCGCCCAGGCCGGGAATGCTGTCTACGCGATCTGCCGCGGAGATGAGCCCGCCGAGTGCCTCAAGCTCGTCGAGTACGCCGAGGACCTCGGCCTCGAGGTCGTCGTCGCGGGCAAGGGCAAGAACAATCCCATGCGCCCCACCGACACCCCGGCAGACGTCACGGAAGAGGCGGCACACAAGGGGATGAACCCCAAGATGCTGTGCTCCTTCACCGACGGCACGAAGACCCAGATCGAGATGGCTGCCCTGGCCAACGCCACCGGGTACCGTATCGAGACCTCTGGCATGCACGGCGCGGCCGTGGACCTCCCCGACCTCGCTAAGGTCCTGCGCCCCAAGAGCGAGGGCGGGATCCTTGAGGGCGACAAGCCCGTCGTGGAGTACGTGACCGGCGACGTCGCCCCCGGCGTGTTCGTCATCGCCCGCAGCGACAACGAGGTCGTCACCGAGGAGCTGCACTACCTGCGCCTGCCCGGGGAGGGGAACCACTTCCAGATCTACCGGCCTTACCACCTGGCCTCCGTCGAAGCCGTCCTCACGATCGGCGAAGCCGTCCTGGACCGCCAGTCCTCGTTCCGCTCGACGACGTGGAGCGCCGACGTCATCGCCACGGCGAAGTCGGACCTCGCTGGCGAGACCGTCCTCGAAGGCATCGGGGGCAACCACGTCCATGGCACCGCCTACGACGCCGACGACGCTCGCTCGGCGAACTTGCTGCCGATCGGGCTGGCCGCCGGCTCCCGCCTCGTCCGCGATGTTCCCGCTGGCCAGGCCCTCACCTACGATGATGTCGAGCTCGATGAGTCGCGACCGCTGGTCGCCATGCGGCGCCTGCAGGACGCCCTGATCGGCTCCGGCGTCCTGACCGCACACCCCGCCTGATCCACACTGCACCGCGGCGCCGTCGTCCCTTGCCATGGGCGACGGCGCCGCTTTCTGCGTCTTCCCCTGACTGCGAGTCTCTGACCGGCACCAGTCACGACGAAGCGCCCGCTCCTGCAGCGCTTGTACCGTGCTGCAGGAGCGGGCGCTTCGACCGGCTCAGTGGTGCAGCGTGAAGGAGTCCTCCAGCAGCTTCGCCCGCCCGGCCTCGAAGCGCGCCACCGGCACCCGGAACGGGGAGCAGGAGACGT
>NZ_BAAAOW010000007.1:0-234450 GCF_039530785.1 Brachybacterium phenoliresistens | reverse complement strand
GCGAAAGCGGCTTGAATTTGCTACGCCAAGAGAGGTATTCTCCGAGCACCTGTTGCGCTGACCGTTAGAACCCGCCGGGCAGTACGTGGAACAGTTTCCTGCAATCTCTCTAACGATCAGGACACCATCGGCGGGACCCGGCCTCGCGGGCGAGGCGGGAGGGGGTTCGATGGGCCCATGGGCTTTCAGAACCATCCGAGCTCTTCGAGCACCTCGAGCACCTCGAGCGCCCTGAGCGGCCCGAGCGCCTTGAGCGGCCCGAGCGCCTCGAGCGGCCCGATCGTCGTGGGGAACCCGGGCCGCTCGGGTCTCGAGCGACGTCCGAGCTCGCCGCGCCCGGGGCTCGACCGGCGGCGGCTGCTGACGCTCCTGGCCGCGATCCCGGCGACCGGTGCGGTGCTGACCGGCTGCGGTGTCCTCGGCGGAGGGGACACGGGAGGCGGCGGCGCCGGCGGGGAGGACCTGCGCTCGGAGATCCCGCCGCTGGAGCCCGGGCCGGTCGAGGATGCGCACGGGGCGCTGGTCCCGTTCACCACGGCCTTCCTCCCCGCCGCGCTCGACGAGGCCGGGACGCCGAACGTGGTGTGCTCGCCCGCATCGGCCCTGATCGCGCTGACCATGACCGGTCTGGGCGCCGCCGGGCAGACCCGTGCGCAGATGGAGCAGGTCCTCGGCGGGCCGATGGCGGACCTCGCCGAGGTCTCGAACATCCTGCGCACCAGCATGCTCGCGATCCCCAGCCGTGCGGAGGAGGACCTCGAGAACCCGGACATGCCCGAGCCGGACTCCGCCGCGCTGGTCAACGCCGTCTGGTTCCGCGAGGGCATGGAGGTCCAGGAGCCCTACCTCGACGACCTCTCCCGGTACTTCGACGCCGGGGTGCGTACCGCCGACTTCGTCGAGGAGGGTCCCCGCGAGGAGGCCCGCGCCGCCATGAACGGCCTCGTCGAGGAGGTCACGAACGGCATGATCCAGGATCTCGTCCCCGCGCAGGCGCTGCGGGCGAACACGGTCATCGTGCTGATCAACGCGCTCCACCTCAAGGGCGCCTGGCAGGCCCCGCTCACCGAGACCACCGCCCCCTTCCAGGCGAAGGGCGGCGCGGTGGACGTGCCGATGCTGCAGGGCGAGGCCGCCGGCTGGCACGAGGACGACCACGCCCGAGCCACCATGCTGCCCACCTTCGACGAGGACCTGGGGCTCGTCCTGGTCCGGCCCGCGCAGGGCCTCGCCTCCCTGCTGGAAGCGTGGCAGGCCGATCCGAGCCTGCTCGCCGCCCTCCTGGCCGGCGTCGCGAGCAGCGAAGACGCCGTGGACCTCACCATGCCCGCGCTCGACCTCGCCTCCGACCTCTCCCTCGCCGACGCCCTCATCGAGCTCGGGATGCCCGATGCATTCTCCGGCGCCGCGGACTTCTCCGGAATCTCCGCCACCACCGGCATCTCCCTGTCCCATGTCCTGCAGAAGGCGACCCTCGTGGTGGACGCCGAGGGCATGGAGGCGGCGGCCGCGACCGCCGTGATCGGTGTCGAATCCGCCGCGCCGGCGGCTTTGCACGCCCTGGTCCTCGATGTGCCCTACGTGGCCCTCGCGATCTCCTCCGCCACCCTCGCCCCGCTGGTCGTCGCGGTGGTCCGGGACCCGGGCGCCTGACCCGGCCGGCCTCAGCCCTCGCCGCGCACGAACCGGGCCAGGTCCTCGGACAGGGCCAGGCGGCTGGGCTCGTGGCAGTACATCATGTGGCCGGCCTCGTAGTCCTCGACCTGGATGCGCTGCTCGTAGGTCTCGCGCGGCACGTCGAGGTGGGCCAGGACGTGCTCGCTCGCGTGGAAGGGCGTGGCCGCGTCGTGGTAGCCGTGGGCGACGAACAGGCGGGTGGTGGGGGACTTGCGCAGCACCCGGGAGAGGTCCGTGGCGACCTCGACGCTGCGGTTCTCGAAGTCCTTGTAGCTCCACGGGTGCACGCGCGCGGACATGATCTCGTAGACGACGTCGCTGCTGAACTCGAGCTCGCCGCGCAGGTAGTGGTTGATGGCTGCGGTGTACGCGGGGGCGAGCTGGTCGATGGACGGGTCGGTCTCCATCTCCTTGCTGATCGGGTCCCCGGCAGGCGCCGTGAAGCGGCCGTCGATCCGCCCGGTGACCAGTCCCTGGTCGCGCAGCAGCTCGGCGAGGAAGGCCTGATGCTCCACGCGCAGGTCCACCCGCTCCACCCAGTCGGGGCTCACCCCGATCAGGGAGGCGATGGTCTCGGCCGCGGCGCGGCGCTCCTCGGCCCCGAGCCGCAGGCCCTGGGCGAGCAGCTGGGGGTACTCCTGCTCCGCGAAGGCCTCCGCCTCGTCGACCACGTCCTGCAGCATGCGCCCCTCGTGCTTGCCGTGCGCGTGGGCGATCGCCGCGTAGGTCGGCAGATAGTGCAGGAACGGGGCATCGTTGCCGGGGGTGAAGAAGACGGTGCCGAAGTCGAGCACGGGGGAGATCAGGGCGATGCCGCGGGGCACCACGTAGTAGCGGTCGGTGAGGCGGGCGGCGACCGCGGCGGCGCGGGTGGTGCCATAGGACTCCCCGGCCAGGTACAGCGGGGAGAGCCAGCGCTCGTGGCGGGTCAGCCAGTCCACGACGAAGGCGGCGATGAGATCGCGGTCCTCGGCGAAGCCGTGCAGACGATCGGGCGCGGTGCCCGGGGCGGGCCGGGAGAACCCGGTGGTCATCGCGTCGACCATGACGAGGTCGGCCTCGCGCAGCAGGGTCTCGCGGTTCTCCAGCAGCCCGGCCGGCTGCGGGGTCAGTGCCCCCGCGTCGCCGGAGTCCACCCGGCGCGGCCCGAACAGGCCCAGGTGCAGCCACACCGTCGAGGCGCCGGGACCGCCGTTGAACGCGAACACCACCGGGCGCTGCTGCCCGCGGCCGGAGGCGATGTAGCTGACGGAGAACACCTCCGCATAGGCCGATGCCCGCTCGTACCCCTCGCCCGGCGTCCCGTTCCCGGTCTTCTTCTCGCCCGGCTTCTCCTCGCGCAGCACGGTGGTCCCGGCATGGGCGGTGTAGACCAGGGGGCCGTCCTCCAGCTCGAGGGCGTGCGCGGTCACGGACATGCGGTCCTCGATCGCGGTGATCTCGGTGTCGGCGGCATCGGCGGAGGGGGAGCTGGCGGAGGCGTCGGTCATGCGTCCACCCTACGGGCGCCGGCAGTCCGTGACTCGTACCACGAAACCTGTACAGTGGTCGGTGTTTTGCCAGAGAACGCTCGACGAGGAGAGGGGATGGACCTCGTGCATGGTCCCAGACGTCCACGAAGCGCCGCGGTCAGCCGCCGCGGGGCGATGATCGGCGGGGCATCGGCCCTGGCCGCCGGGATGGCGGCGTGCGCGCCGCCCGGAACGGACGACATCAACGCCCAGCCGACGATCCCGGCGGCCGACGGGAAGGTCACCGTCACCTACTGGGCCTGGCTGAAGGACCTCCAGAAGGTCGCCGACGTCTTCAACGCCTCCCAGGACCGGATCACGGTCGAGACCGCCTGGATCCCCGGGGGCAACTCCGGCGGCTACGCCAAGATCCTCTCCGCGGTCGCCGCGGGCGGCGGCCCGGACATCGCCCAGGTCGAGCTGCGCTCGCTGCCGGAGTTCGCGCTGGCCGGCGCGCTGACCGACCTCTCCCGGTACGGCTTCGCCGAGAAGGAGGGCCTGTTCGATCCGGGCGCCTGGGCGCAGGCACGGGTCGGCGAGTCGATCTGGGGCGTCCCCCAGGACACCGGCCCCTGCGCCTTCTTCTACAACCGCGAGGTCCTCGAGGGGGAGCTGGGCATCGCCCCGCCGACCTCCTGGGAGGACTTCCGCACCGCGGCGCAGCAGGTCAAGGACGCCGGGAAGGTCCTCATGACGCTGGACCCCAAGGACGGCTCCCACCCCGTCATGTGGGCGATGCAGTCCGGCGCGGTCTGGTTCCGCCCCGAGGGCGACGGCTGGATCATCGACATGCTCGATCCCGCCTCGATGCGGGTGGCCGAGTTCTGGGACGGCGTGCTCGCCGACGGCACCATCGATACCGGCTACGGCTTCTCCACCACCCCGTGGATGGCGGCGGCCGGCGAGGACACGGTGCTCGGGTTCATCGGCGGCTCCTGGGGCGACGCCCTCATCGAGTCCGTCCCGAACGGCTCGGGCCGATGGGCCGTCGCCCCCATGCCCCGCTGGGAGGACGGCTACGCCTCCGGCGGCCACGGCGGATCCTCCGCCGCGGTGCTCGCCAACGCGCAGCACCCCGCGGAGGCGCTGGAGTTCCTCACCTGGATGTGCACCGACCCCGCCGGCATCGACGCGATGATCGAGCACTCGGGCATCGGCTGGTCCCCGGCGAAGGACTACATCGGCGAGAAGCGCCGGCAGCCCAGCGAGTTCTTCTCCGGGCAGAACTACAACGAGGAGGTCATCGTGCCCATGGCACAGGGCCAGAACCTCGACTGGACCTGGGCGCCGCTCATGCAGCGGGCCATGGCCGTGGTCGGCGACGGCATGGCGCAGGTCGTCACCGGCGAGATCACCATGGTGCAGCTGCTCGAGCAGTCCCAGGCCGAGATCGTCGACATCATGCAGGGCATCGGACTGAACGTGGAGGCCGCCTCATGAGGCACAGAACAGCCCCCTGGATCCTGCTGGCGCCGTTCCTGGTCCTGTTCATCGGGACGATGATCATCCCGATCATCATGGCGATCGGCTACAGCTTCACCCGCGTCGAACGGCGCGGCCTGCTCGGGGAGGCCGGCATCGAGTCGACCTTCGCGGGACTGGACAACTACATCGCGGCCCTGTCGAACGTGAACTTCGTGGAGTCCATCGGCCGCATGATCCTGTTCGGCATCGTGCAGGTGACGGTCATGATCGTCGCCGCGACCGTGCTGGCGCTGCTGCTGGAGAGCGCGAGCGCGAAGTGGCCCGGCTTCTTCCGCTCCTCGTACTTCCTGCCCTACGGGATCCCCGGCGTCATCGCGACGATCCTGTGGTCCTTCCTGTACATCCCCGGGCTCAGCCCCATCGTGGACGTGCTGCAGGCGGTCGGCATCGACATCGACTTCCTCGCGCCCGGCGTGGTGCTGTGGTCCATCGCGAACATCGTGACCTGGACGTACACCGGCTACAACATGCTGATCATCATCGCGCAGCTCAAGTCGATCCCCAAGGAGCTGTACGAGGCCGCGACCATCGACGGGGCGGGGCCGATGCGGATCGTCCGCTCGATCCAGCTGCCCCTGATCCGCCCCGCTCTGGTGCTCACGATCATCTTCTCGATCATCGGCACCCTGCAGCTGTTCGCGGAGCCGCGCCTGCTGCTGACCATGAGCTCCGGCATCACCACCGAGTACACCCCGAACATGTCCGCGTACGCGTACGCCTTCCAGTACAACGAGATCGGGATGGCGGCCGCGCAGGCCGTGATCATCGCGGTCTCGGCGTTCGTCCTCTCGGCGATCGCCCTGGGGATCTCCTCGCGGTCGGAGAGGAAGCGATGAGCGCCCCCGAGAACACCACCACCTCGACCTCGATCCGCGGCCGGGGGACCCGGGCCGCCGCGCAGGACGACGGCCGGGCGGGCACCCGCTCCGCCGGCCGCAGCCCGGCGACGACGATCATCGTCACCGCGGTGCTCGCGATCGTCGCGATCTACTTCCTGGTGCCCGTGTACTGGGTGATCGTGAACGCCTCGAAGACGACCGAGGACCTCTTCGGCACCAGCGGCTTCTGGTTCGGCAGCAGCTTCCACCTGTTCGAGAACCTGGGCGCCGTGCTCACCTCCCGGAACGGGATCTTCGGCCGATGGGCCCTGAACTCGCTCATCTACTCCGGCGTGGGCTCGGTGCTGGCGACGTACTTCGCGGTCGCCGGCGGCTACGCGCTGGCGAAGTACCGCTTCCGCGGGAGGAACCTCGTGTTCGCCCTCGTGCTGGGCGGCGTGCTCGTCCCCGGCACCGCGACGGCGCTGCCGCTGTTCTTCCTGTTCAGCTCGGTGGGCCTGACCAACACCTACTGGTCGGTGCTGATCCCGTCGCTGGTGAGCCCCTTCGGGCTGTTCCTCGCCCGCATCTACGCGGGCGCGGCGATCCCCGACGAGGTGCTCGAGGCCGGCCGCATCGACGGCGCGGGGGAGCTGCGGATCTTCCACGCCCTGGCCCTGCGCCAGCTCACCCCGGCCATCGTGACGATCGTGCTGTTCCAGTTCGTCGGCATCTGGAACAACTACTTCCTGCCGCTGGTCATGCTGGCGGACGAGAAGCTGTACCCGATCACGCTGGGACTGGACAACTGGCGCGCCCAGACCGACCGCCTGCCCGAGTTCTACCAGCTCACCGTGGGCGGCGCGCTGCTGTCGGTGATCCCGCTGGCGATCCTCATCCTGGTCCTGCAGCGCTTCTGGCGCGGCGGGCTCACGGAGGGGTCCGTCAAGGGCTGACCCTCGCGGCGGCGACGGGCAGAGAAGGGGCCGTGTCCCGGAGGGGACGCGGCCCCTTCGCGTCGTCCGTTCGCCCGGGCGGCGCGGCCCCGGCCCGATGATCCGTCGGCGCGCCCGGGGGGCGATCGGTGCCGGTCCGTGATCGGTGCGGTCTTGCCCTCGCGCGGGTGCTGTCGTTCGATGGGGCGATGAGAACCTCGAGGCCGAGCCCGCTGCCCCGCCGCCGCTCCGTGCTCGCCGCGGCGGCGCTGGCCCCGACCGCCGGCGGCCTCGCGGCCTGCGGGCAGGGCGCCGACCCGGAGGAGGACGGGATGCCGGATCTGCAGGCCGAGCTGCCGCGCGCCGAGCCGGGCCCCGCGGCCGGAGCCGGAGTGCTCGCCGTGCCCTTCACGGCCAGGATGCTGGGCGCCCTGGACCGTTCCGCGACCAATGCCGTGCTGTCCCCGCTGTCCGCGCAGCTCGCCCTCACCATGGCGGGCCTCGGCGCCGCCGGGGACACGCGCGCGCAGATGGAGGAGGTCCTCGGCGGGAGCATCGACGCGCTGGCCGAGAACGCGAACACCCTCGCGACGGTCCTCGCCGCCGTCGGCGAGGAGGAGCGAGAGGCGGACGACCCCGATGCCCCCGCGCCGGCTGCCGCGTCCCTGGCCCACAGCACCTGGCTGCAGGAGGACATGCCCGTCGAGGAGCCGTTCCTCGAAGGGCTCGCCACCTACTTCGGCAGCGGCGTCTACACCGTCGACTTCACCGACGACGCCGCACGGGAGGAGGGCCGCGAGCGCATCAACGGCTGGGTCGAGGACGCCACCGCCGGCCTCATCGAGGATCTCGTGCCGAAGGACGCCCTGGACGAGGACACCCGCCTCGTCCTCGTCAACGCCCTTCACCTCACGGCCGCCTGGCCCGTGCCGCTCGACGTCGGCCCGGGCACCTTCACCCTGGACTCCGGGGAGGAGCTCGACCTCGACATGCTCCACGGCACCACCGGCTGCTGGTACGAGGACGAGCTCTGCCGCGCCACGGCGCTGGCCACCTACGGCGACGATCTGTCCCTCGCCGTGATCCAGCCCGTCGCAGGCATCGGCGCCGTGCTCGACGCCTGGGCGGACGCCGCCGCAGACCCATCGGCCGGGCTGGCGGCTCTCCTCGCGGGCCTCGAGGAGTCCGAGGCGATGGCAGAGCTGACCATGCCCGGCTTCGACATCCTCGGAGAGGCGGAGCTGACGGCGATGCTCCAGCAGCTCGGCATGGTCGACGCGTTCGACGCCGCCAGCGCCGACTTCTCCGCCATCACGCGGGAGGCGGAGCTGGTCATCTCCGCCGTGCTCCAGAAGGCGACGATCACCGTCGACGACACAGGCATGGAGGCCGCGGCGGCCACGGCCGCCGTGGCCACGCTGACCTCGGCCCCGATGATCGAGCACGAGCTCGTGCTCGACGCCCCGTTCCTCTACGTCGCCTATGAGACGTCGACGCTCGCGCCGCTGGTGCTGGGGTGGGTCGGGGACCCGACGACGCAGGGCTGATCGCCCCGGTCATCCGGACGGGGCGGGGCCGGCCTCAGCCCGCGCCGTCGGCGACGGGCACCTCGCCGGTGACGGTCGCGGAGCCCTCGAGCACGGCCTGGTCCGTGTCGGGGTCCTCGCCGCCGGCGAACTGCGACCAGTACAGGCGGTGGTAGGCGCCCTCGGCGTGGAGCAGCTGCTCGTGGGAGCCCTGCTCGACGATGTCGCCGTGCTCCATCACGAGGATCACGTCGGCGTCGCGGATCGTGGAGAGGCGGTGGGCGATGACGAAGCTGGTCCGGTCGGTGCGCAGCGCGGACATCGCCTCCTGCACGAGCATCTCGGTGCGGGTGTCCACGGAGCTGGTGGCCTCGTCGAGGATCAGCAGCGCCGGGTCGGCGAGGAAGGCGCGGGCGATGGTGATCAGCTGCCGCTCGCCGGCGGAGACGTTCGCGCCCTCGTCCTCGATGACCGTCGCGTAGCCGTCGGGCAGGGTGTGCACGAACCGGTCCACGAAGGTGGCCCGCGCGGCGGCGATCACCTCCTCGTCGGTGGCGTCGAGCCGGCCGTAGCGGATGTTCTCCAGGATCGTCCCGCCGAACAGCACCGCATCCTGCAGCACCATGCCGACCTGGCTGCGCACCGCGCCGCGGTCCAGCGCCCGGATGTCCGTGCCGTCCAGGCGGATCTGCCCGCCGTCGATCTCGTAGAACCGCATGATCAGGTTGACCAGCGTCGTCTTGCCGGCGCCGGTGGGGCCGACGATGGCGATGGTCTGCCCGGGCTCGGCGACCAGCGACAGATCGGTGATCAGCGGCCTGTCCGGGGTGTAGGAGAAGGCGACGTGGTCGAACTCGACGCGCCCGCGGGTGGGGCCGGCGAGCTCGGCGCGGGCGACCCGCTGCGGGGCGCCGCCGTCGGCGGGACCGGCGGCGGTGATCTCGCCATCGGCCTCCTGCTCCTGCGCGTCCAGCAGCTCGAAGATCCGCTCGGCCGAGGCCACGCCGGAGATGAGCATGTTCGCCATCCCCGCCACCTCGCCCAGCGGCGCGTTGAACTCGCGGGAGTACTGGATGAACGCGACGACCTGGCCCAGCGACATCTGTCCCGCGGCGATGCGCAGGCCGCCGACCACGGCGATGCCGACGTAGCCGAGGTAGGTCACCCACTGCATGATCGGCATGATCATGCCGGAGTAGAACTGGGCGCGGAACGCCGCCTCGTACAGCTCCTCGTTGCGCTCGTCGAAGCGCTCGCGCATCGCATCCTGCCGGTCGAACACGGTGACCAGGTCGTGGCCGGTGAACGACTCCTCGACGTGCCCGTTCAGGCGGCCGGTGTTGCGCCACTGGGCGGTGAAGAGCTTCTGGGAGCGCGAGCCGATGATGCCGATGACGATGCCGGAGACCGGCAGCGCCACCAGGGCGATCAGCGCCATCTGCCAGGACAGCCAGAACATCATCGCGGTGATGCCCACGATGGTCAGCACGGCGTACACCAGGGAGGCGAAGGCCTGCTGGAGGGCGGACTGCACGTTGTCGACGTCGTTGGTGGTGCGCGAGAGCAGGTCCCCGCGCTGGCGGGTGTCGAAGTAGCTCAGCGGCAGGCGGTTGACCTTGGCCTCGATCCGCTGCCGCAGCCCGTAGACGATCCGCATCACCACGTCGTTCAGCAGGCGGCCCTGCAGCCAGTCGAACAGGGCCGCCACGACGTACATGCCCAGCACGAACAGCAGCAGCCGGCCCAGCGCCGGGAAGTCGACGCCGCCGCCGCGCACGCCGTCGAAGATGACGTCCATCGCGTCGCCGAGGATCGAGGGGGCCCACACGGTCAGCGCAGTGGAGATGATCCCGAAGGCGAGCACGACGCCCAGGCCCAGCTTGTGGTCGGCGAAGGTCCCGGCCAGGCGCATGGCCGAGGGCCAGAACGCCTTCGCCTTCCGCGGCGCGGACTCTCCCCATTCGCTGCTCATGGAGTCCTGCATCTGCAGGATCTCCTCCTCGCTGAGCTCCGCGGCGGCCGTGCTCGCCCCGTCCTTCTCGGTGGTGGTCATGCCGGGTCCTCCACGGTGATCTGGGAGTCGACGATCTCCCGGTAGGTCGGGCTGGTCGCCAGCAGCTCCTCGTGCGTGCCGCGGCCGACGATGCGGCCCTGCTCGAGCACGAGGATCTGATCGGCCGAGGTGATGGTCGAGATGCGCTGGGCGACGATGATCGTCGTGGCGCCCTGCGTGTGCTCGGCCAGGCCCGCGCGCACGGCGGCGTCGGTGGCGACGTCCAGGGCGGAGAACGAGTCGTCGAAGACGAACACCCGCGGCCGGGCGACGAGGGTGCGGGCGATGCACAGGCGCTGCCGCTGCCCGCCGGAGACGTTCGTGCCGCCCTGGGAGATCGCGGACTCCAGGCCGGTGCGGGCGGAGTCGCCCTCGCCGGTGGTGCGGCCCTCGACGAACTCGGTGGCCTGGGCGACGTCCAGCGCCTGTCGGAGCCGGTCGTCATCGGCCGTGGGATCGCCGAAGCGCAGGTTCTCGGCGATGGTGCCGGAGAACAGGTACGGCCGCTGCGGCACCAGCCCCACGGTCCGGGAGATCGTGGACCGGGCGAGCTCGGTGACGGGGACGCCGTCCAGCAGCACCTGGCCGGCGGTGGCGTCGTGCAGGCGCGGGATCAGGCTGATCAGGGAGGTCTTGCCGGATCCGGTGGAGCCGATGATCGCGGTGGTGCGGCCGGCCTCGGCGGTGAAGGAGACGCCGTCGAGCACCGGGGCCTCGGCGCCCGGGTAGGAGAAGGTGACGTCCCGGAACTCCACGGCGGCGCCGCCCGAGTCGGCGAGCGCGGCCGGTCGCGCGGGCTCGGCCAGGGTGGGCACGGTCCGCAGGACCTCGCCGATGCGCCGGGCGCTGATGATCGCGCGGGGGAACATCATGAACATGAAGGTGCCCATCATGACCGCCATGAGGATCTGCAGCAGGTACTGCATGAACGCGGTGAGGGAGCCGACCTCCACCAGGCCCTCGTCCACGCGGTGCCCGCCGAACCAGAGCACCGCCGCGGTGGCCAGGTGCAGGACGATCGTGATGGCGGGGCCCATGATCACGAACAGCCGGCCGATCCGCACCGAGGTGTCCGTGAGGACCGCGTTGGCGTCGGTGAAGCGCTGCTCCTCGTGACGCTCGCGCACGAAGGCCCGCACCACGCGGATGCCCATGATCTGCTCGCGCATCACCCCGTTGATCGCGTCGATGTTGTCCTGCATCCGCTGGAACAGCGGCATCAGCTCCCGGATCAGGACCCCGACGATGAGGACGAGCACCGGCACCGAGACCCACACCAGCCAGGACAGCCCCGGGTCCTCGCGGATCGCCATGACGATGCCGCCGATCGACATGATCGGCACCATGACCATGATGTTCAGGGCCATCAGCACGAGCATCTGGACCTGCTGGACGTCGTTGGTGGCGCGGGTGATGAGGGTGGGCGCGCCGAACCGGCCCAGCTCCTCGGTGGAGAAGCGGTCCACCCGGCTGTAGACGGAGCGGCGCACGTCGCGGCCGATGCCCATCGCGACGCGCGCGCCGAACCACACCGCGGCGATCGCGGTGATGACCTGCACGATCGCGACGACCAGCATGATGCCGCCCACCCGCCAGATGTATCCGGTGTCGCCGGTGGCCACGCCGCGGTCGATGATGTCGGCGTTGAGGCTGGGCAGGTACAGGGTCGCCAGCACGGTGGCGAGCTGCAGCACGAGCACGGCGGCCACGTGCGCGCGATACGGGCGCGCGTGGTCTCGGATGACGGTCCAGAGCATGAAGGTCCTCAGGCAGAGCGGATGCGGCGGCGGCAGGGGCGGTCGGACGACGCCCCCATGCTTCCTGCGCGGGCGGACAGCTCCTGTCCGCCGACCCCCGGAACCGATGGCCCGCGCCCGGCCATCCTCGCGCGTCCGCGGCGGCGCCGCATCGGCCATCGGTAGGGGATCCCGGCACGGGGACGCCGGCGGCCTCGCCGATCAGGGCCGGGCGGCAGGCACCGCAGGAGCGGTCCCCCCGCCGGGCGCGCAGCCCCGCCGCAGGCGCCACCCCCTAGACTTGAGCATGCGTTTTCCGCGTACCGCGCCACGATCCGATGGAGGAACGATGACTGCTTCCCGACCCTGGCCCGTCGGCGTGACGGGGCTCGCCTACGGCGGCGACTACAACCCCGAGCAGTGGCCGCAGGACGTCCGCGTCGAGGACGTCGAGCTCATGCGCGAGGCCGGGGTGAACCTGGTCAGCGTCGCGATCTTCGCCTGGGCCACGCTGGAGCCGCGCGAGGGCGAGTACGACTGGGGCTGGCTGGACGAGACCATGGATCGCCTGGCCGATGCCGGGATCAAGGTCGCCCTGGCCACCGCGACCGCCTCCCCGCCGCCGTGGCTGACCCGCTCCCACCCGGAGATCCTGCCGGTCACCGAGGACGGCACGGTGCTGGGCCAGGGCGGGCGGCAGTCCTACGCCGTCTCCTCGCCGGTGTTCCGGGAGTACGCGCTGCGGATGACCCGGGCGATCGCCGAGCGCTACGCCGAGCATCCCGCGCTCGCCCTGTGGCACGTGGACAACGAGCTGGGCTGCCACGTCCCGCACGACTTCTCCGACAACGCCGCAGAGGCCTTCCGCGCCTGGCTGCAGCGCCGCTACCGCAGCATCGAGACGCTGAACGAGGCGTGGGGCACCGCCTTCTGGTCCCAGCGCTACGACTCCTTCGAGGAGATCCTCCCGCCGCGCGCCGCCCCCACCTACGCCAACCCCACCCAGCAGCTGGACTTCGCGCGCTTCTCGAGCGACGAGCTGCTCACCCACTACCGGGCGCTGCGGGACGTGCTGCGCGAGGTCACCCCGCACATCCCCACCACCACCAACCTCATGTGCTCGAGCGCGACGAAGTGGATGGACTACTTCTCCTGGTCCGATGACCTCGACCTCGTCGCCAACGACCACTACCTCATCTCCGCCGATCCGCGCGGCCACATCGAGCTCGCCCTCGCCGCGGACCTCACCCGCGGCGTCGCCGGCGGGGACCCGTGGGTGCTCATGGAGCACTCGACATCGGCCGTGAACTGGCAGCCGCGCAACCGCGCCAAGGCGCCGGGGGAGATGCTGCGCAACTCCCTGTCCCACGTGGCGCGCGGCGCCGACGGCATCATGTTCTTCCAGTGGCGCCAGTCCCGCGCCGGGGCCGAGAAGTTCCATTCGGCGATGTACCCGCACGCCGGCCGCGACTCCGACGTGTGGCGCGGCACCGTCACCCTGGGCCGGGCGCTCGAGGCGCTCGCCCCGGTGCGCGGCAGCCGCGTGCTCTCCCGCGCGGCGATCGTCGTGGACTACCCCTCCTGGTGGGCCGCCGAGCTGGACTCCCACCCGACGAACGCCCTCAGCTACCCCGGGGAGCTGCTGCGCTGGTACACCGCCCTGTGGGACCTGGGCATCAGCGTGGACCTGGTGCCCGTCACCGCCGATCTGGCGGGCTACGACCTCGTGATCGCCCCGACGCTGTACGCCGTGCGCGATGCGGACGCCGCCCGCCTGGCCGCGGCGGCGGAGGGCGGGGCGCAGGTCGTGGTGACCTTCTTCTCCGGCATCGTCGACGAGAACGACCATGTGCGCCTGGGCGGGTACCCGGGCGCCTTCCGCGACCTGCTGGGCGTGCGCACCGAGGAGTTCCATCCGCTGCTCGAGGACGAGGTCCACCACCTCGACGACGGCGCGAGCGCGGACCTGTGGAGCGAGAAGACCCATCTCGAGGGCGCGCAGGCGGTGCGGACCTGGGCCGACGGCCCCCTGCACGGCTGGCCCGCGATCACCCGGCGCGCGACGGGGGAGGGCGCGGCCTGGTACGTCGCGGCGCGTCCCTCCGCGGCGGGCCTCGAGGCGCTGGTCGGGGAGATCGCGGCCGCGGCCGGCATCGAGCCGACGGTCAGCGGGCTGCACCGCGACGTCGAGGCGCTGCGCCGCTTCGCCGAGGACGGCACCACCTACCTGTTCGTGCTCAACCACTCCGACCGCGACCAGGTGGTGCAGGTCAGCGGCCGGGAGCTGCTGCGCGGCACCGAGGCCGACGGCGCCTTCACCGTCCACGCCGGCGCCGCGGCGGTGTTCCAGGAGAGCTGAGCCCCGGGGCCGGCGGCGGCCGGCACCGGGTCAGCGCGGTGGGGCGACCTCGCCCTGCTCGGGGAGCACGTGCATCATCGATTCCCAGGCCCGGAGAGACGTGACCGGCAGCAGGCGGGCCTCGCCCTCGGTCTCCTCGACGAGCAGGTGATCGTCGCCGCGGCGCAGGTGCACAGCGTGGTCGCGGGCCTGCTCTCCGGAGGGCGTCGTCCAGGCGGCATGCACCTCGACCACCTGCCAGGAATCATCGGCCGCCGGGGGGAGCGCCGCATCCAGCCGCGGGCGCACCGCGTCCCATGCGGTCCGGCGCGTGGCGCCGTCCGGGTCGGTCAGAGCCAGCAGGTCCGCGGCGGCGACGGGGATCGGCGCGGCATCGGCCGGGGGAGGCGTGCCGGGCCGGAACCGGACCAGCCGCGTGATGCCCCCGGGAAGGGAGACCAGCGGGAACGCGGCGAGCTCCGCCGTGCCCTCGCGCAGCGGGCTGATCCGGGCGCCCACGGCGTTGACGCCCAGGCTGAGGTGATGGTCGTGCCGCGCCCCGGGGCCGGAGACCGTGACCTCGACGGTGAACATCGGGGAGAGGAGGGCCGTGCGCAGAGGAGCCATCGCGGCATCCTCCCCGGTCTGCGGGACGTGCTCGGCGAGGATCTCCGCGATCGAGGCGCCGTCCTCCTGCGCGAGGGCGTCGCGGAGGCGGTGGATCGCCGTGTCCTCGCCGCGGAAGGCGGCGGTCGCCGGGTCGTAGGAGATCATCGGTCGGCTCCGTTCTGCGCGGTGATCCGGGCTGTGGAGAAGATGCGATCGGCCAGCTGCGAGGCCTCGCGGTCGCGGAAGGGCAGGGAGGTCAGCGCGATGGTCACCAGGACGTCCCCGTGCAGCGCGAAGACCTGGCGCACGATCACGCTGATCTCCTGCTCGGTGGACTGCACCAGGGCGCGCAGGTGCCCCTCGCGTCCGTCGAGGACCACCGGGCGGTCGTCGACGAGGTGGAGGTCCGGGACGGCGGCGTGCAGCTGCACCAGGGAGGAGGCGCGCACCGCCTCCAGATGGGCGGGGAGGCCCTCGGGCAGGCGCTCGATGCCCACCACCAGGGTGTCCGCGAAGGGGCCCGCTTCGGCGGGAGGCATCGCTGCGACGAAAGCGGCGGTCTCCTGGCCGGTGTGTCGGTCCCAGCTCTCGGGGACGTCGATCTCGAGGGTGATCCCCGGGACCGCGGGGGCCGTGATGATCTCGCGCGTGGTGCTCATGTCGTCTCCTCGGCGTCAGGGTCGGTGGTGCGGATGCGGTCCATGGCGCTATCCGAGGAAGAAGTCGGCGATCGCGTTGCCGGCGCTGGAGCCGGCCAGGCCGCCGATGATCCCGCCGACCGCTCCGCCGATCACGGTGCCCACGCCCGGACAGATCATCGTGCCGATGGCCGCGCCGCCGGCCGCACCTCCCCAGGCGCCGAGCCCGCCGCCGGCGGCGTTGGCACCGCCGTCGATGACGGCCCGGGTGACGCGCTCGCCCGTGCTGAGGCTGGGATCGGAGGCGTCCTGCTCCCAGCGGTCCCATCCGGCGAAGCCGCCGGTGACCACGGCGCCGACGGGCCCGAGCACGCGCGAGAGGCGGGAGGCGGAGCCAGCCGCGCCCCGGAACGCGTTCATGAGGTCGTCGCCGCCGGCGGTGAACAGGGTCGCCAGGGTCCTCGGGTTCATCACGTACTTCGTGAAGCCCGTGAGCGCCCCGCCCAGCCCATCCAGGATCCCGGACAGGCCCAGGCCCAGCCAGTCCTCCCCGTCGTTGGGGCCGGGCAGGAAGTCCCGCCAGGACAGGCCGTCGTCGTCGAAGCGGAAGATGTCCCGCAGCCGTTCCCCGAGGGCGTCCCAGCCATCGGCCGCAGAGGCGATGTCCTGGTCCTGCGCCTGATCGGCGATGTCGCGGGCGAGGTCCATCAGCCGCGAGATCGCCTGGTCGATCGGGCCGCTGCGCAGCGCCCGCCATTGCTCGAGGAAGGCGTCGTGGTCGGGGCCGACCCAGGCGGCGCCGATGCCCTCGACGCGCGTCGACAGGTCGTCCATGCTCGCGGCCAGCGTCTCCCGGCGCGAGGCGAGGAGGGATGCGAAGTCCTCGCCCTGCGCGGTGTCCATGCCGTAGAAGGTCATCGATGCTCTCCCTGTGTCGTCTCGCGCTCCAGTGTGTCGGGCATCGGACGATCGCGCGACGGGGAGAACTCCCCATGCTCCGGCCGGGGCCCTGCCCGGCGGATCTGCCAGGATGGAGGCATGTCCCAACGCGCCCTCCTCGCCGTGGTCTTCGCCCTCGTCGGCATCGTCCTCCTGGGCATCGCCCTGTGGCTGCGGTCCGGGTCCCCGGCGCCGCTGCGGTTCTGGATGAGCCCCTTCCACGAGGATTGGATGGCAGAGCGGCTCGTGCTGCTGGGCCTGCCGACCGCGGGCGGCCTGCTGCTGTGCTGCGCCGCGATCGCGGCGCCGCTGGAGACGCCTCTGCTGCGGCTGCTGGGCGTGGCGCTGCTGCTCGTCCTCGCGGTGCCGATGCTGTACTTCCTCGCCGCCTTCCTGCCGCTGCCGGCGTTCCTATACCCGCGATGGGCCCGCCAGGTGCAGGCGGGGCGCGCCCAGGCGATGCGCGCGTTCGGAGGGCAGCGCGGCCGATGACCGCTCCTGCTCGGGAGAGGTCCGATGAGCCCTCTGTCCTCGGCGCAGCCCGTGCTGGATAATGCTTTCCATGCCCTCAACGCTCATCCCCACGCCCGACGGCCTCCTCCGCGACGGCGCGCCGCATCTGATCGTCTCCGGTGCCGTGCACTACTTCCGGATCCACCCCGAGCAGTGGCGGGACCGGCTGCGGCGCCTGGTGGCGATGGGCTGCGACACCGTGGAGACCTACGTCGCCTGGAACCTCCACCAGCCGGCGCCGGGCACCACCACCTTCGAGGGCATCGCGGACCTGGGCCGCTTCCTGGACATCGCCGCGGAGGAGGGGCTGGACGCGATCGTGCGCCCCGGCCCGTACATCTGCGCCGAATGGGAGAACGGCGGCTTCCCCGGCTGGGTGACCGGTGCGCCCAGCGGCCGCGCCGCCGGGTCGCTGCGGCTGCGCACCCGCGACCCGGAGTATCTCGCCCACGTGGACGCCTGGTTCGATGCGCTGATCCCCGTGATCGCGCCGCGCCAGGCCACCCGCGGCGGCAACGTCGTCATGGTCCAGGTCGAGAACGAGTACGGCAGCTACGGCGACGACCTCGCCTATCTCGAGCACCTGCGCGACGGGCTGCGCGCCCGCGGCATCGAGGAGCTGCTGGTGACCTCCGACGGCCCCGCCCGCATGTGGCTGACCGGCGGCACCGTCGACGGGGCCCTGGCCACGGTGAACTTCGGCTCCCGCGCCGCCGAGGTCCTCGAGATGGCCGCCGAGGAGCTGCCCGAGCAGCCCCAGATGTGCATGGAGTTCTGGAACGGCTGGTTCGACCACTGGGGCGAGCAGCACCACACCCGCCCCGCAGCCGATGCCGCCGCCGAGCTCGCCACCATGCTCGAGGCCGGGATGAGCGTGAACTTCTACATGGCCCACGGCGGCACGAACTTCGGCCTCACCGCGGGCGCCAACCAGGACGGGCCCCTCGAACCGACCACCACCAGCTACGACTACGACGCCCCGATCGCGGAGGACGGCACCCTCACCGAGAAGTTCCATGCCTTCCGCGAGGTCATCGCCCGCTTCCGGGAGCTGCCGCCCCTTGCGGAGCAGCTGGAGCAGCTGGGCATCGCGGCGGAGCCGGCGCATCTCGCACCGGCCGAGGTACCGATCCGCTCCGTGGTCGCCGTGCGGGAGACCGAGCGCTTCACCCGGCCGGCGCCGGTGTGCATCGCGCCGCCGACCTTCGAGGAGATCGGCCTCGAGCGCGGGCTGCTGCGGCTGTCCCGCGAGATCGAGATGGTCCGCACCACCGGCGCGGACGGCGCCCCCGGCGTCGCCCCGCTGCGGCTGCACGGCCTGCACGACCGCGCCTGGGTGTTCGTCGACGGGATCCCGGCGGGCATCGCCGACGACCGCGTGGACCCCGCGGTCGTGGACCTCGTACCGCTCGCGGAACGGATCCTGCGCGGGGAGCCCTACCGCACGGTGCGCGTGGACGTCCTGGTGGAGAACCTGGGCCGCAGCAACTTCGGGCCCCACCTGGGCGATCGCAAGGGGATCGTGGGCGGCATCTGGCAGGGCGTGCGATTCCACGACGACTGGGAGGCCGATCCGTGGCCCCTCGAGGAGATGGGCGCCGAGCTCGCGGCGATCGCCGCCGGCGGCCCCGCCCTCTCGGCCGATGCGCTCGCGGCGGACGCGGCCGCGACCGCCACCGCCGATGCGGCCACGACAGCCACCGCGGACGCGCTGCCGGTGCTGGTCAGCGCGAGCTTCACGGCCGATGCCCCGGCGGACACCTTCCTGGACGTCTCCGCCGCCGGGCACGGCGTCGCCTATGTCAACGGCTTCTGCGTGGGCCGCTACTGGGGCATCGGCCCGCAGCAGGCGCTCTACGTGCCGGCGCCGCTGGTCCGCGAGGGCGAGAACGAGGTGCTGCTGCTCGAGCTCGAGCGCGTTCCCGCGCGCCTGGCCCTGTCCGAGACCCCGATCTGGTCCACCCCGGGCGCCGACTGACCCGGCCGAGCGCCGGGCCGTTGCGGGCCCGGCTTCGCGAGGACGGGCCGCCGCGGTGGCGCCGGCCCGTCCCGCGGCGGCTCAGCCCAGGGTCGCCGGGCGCTGCGGGGCGATGCCGCGCACGTGCTCGTCGAGGAAAGCGAGGAAGGTCGCGTACCAGACCTCGGCGTTGCCGCGTCCCTGGATCCAGTGGCCCTCGTCGGGGAAGTACAGGTAGCGGTGACGGGTGCGGCCGTGCTCGTCGCGGGGCGTGGCCGAGAAGGCCAGCAGGTCGTACCAGAGCGCATGGCCCTGCGCGATCGGCACCCGGTAGTCCTTGTCGCCGTGGATGACCAGCATCGGCACCACGATGTCCGCGACCGACGCCTTGGGGTTGAAGCGCGGGTTCTGCGGTCGCATGGGCCGGTCCCAGCCGGAGTTGTCGGTGGTGTGCCCCATCGTCTCGGTGTCCCACAGGGAGGCATGGGTGACGATGCAGCGGAAGCGGTCCCCGGTGTGCCCGGCCACCCAGTTGGCCATGTAGCCGCCGTAGCTGCCGCCGGCGAAGGCGGTGGCGGACTCGTCGATGTCCGGGCGGGCGATCGCCGCGTCGGTCAGCGCCATGATGTCGGTGAACGGCGCCCCGCCCAGCTCGTGCTGACCGCGCTCGATCATCGCCTGCCCGTACCCGGTGGAGATCGCCGGGTCCGGCAGCAGCACCGCGTAGCCCGCGTCGACGAACGGCCCCGGGTTCCACCGGTAGGTCCAGGCGTTCCAGGAGCCCCACGGGCCGCCGTGCGCGAAGACGACCAAGGGATGCGGACCCTCGCCGCCGGGCAGGTGCAGCCAGGCGCGCAGATCGGTGCCGTCCTCCGCGCGGGCGGACACCTCGGTGAGGTCGCCGGTCCGCAGGATCTCGTCGGCCGGGTTCGGCAGGGCCGTGAGGCTGCCGGAGGCCGGGTCCACGGCCACGGGGTGCGGGGCGACGGCCACGCCCGATGCCGCGGCGACCACTCGACCGGCGGCGACCTGCACGGCGGAGAAGGAGAGCTCCTGGCCGGGCCCGCCGGCGAGGCGCCGCGGCGCGGGGTCCTCGAGGCCGCCGATCCACAGCGCCCCGCGGCCCTCGTCGTCGCTCGAGGCCACGAGCGTGGCCTCGTCCAGCCAGACGGGATCGACCCATCGGTCCAGCTGCGGCCACAGCTCGGAGGCCTCGGCCTCCTGCAGCGGCGTGTTCCCGGCGAGGGCCCGGTCGAGGTCGAGCACGAAGGGGCGGCTGTCCGCGGCGGCGGACTCGGTCCACGTCTGCTCCCGGCCGATGATCACGCGCCCGCCGTCCGGGCTGAACGCCCCGGCGGACCAGCTCTCCTCGGCCGTCGCCTCGCGCAGCAGCCGGGGCGGCGTCTGCCCGGTGAGGTCGAGGAGGTAGAGCCGGGAGACGCCCAGCAGTTCGCCGACGCTGTCGCGCATGGTGACGAGGGCCCGGCGGCCGGCGCGATCCGCGCTCCAGTCGGTGAGCTCGCCCGGAGGCATCTCCAGGTGGCGGAAGCGCAGCACCTGCGGGGAGGTCTCCTCGTCCGGCTCATCGGCCCCGGTGCCCTCAGACCTCTCCTCATCGGCCGCCCCGGGGCGAGGGAGGGCCGGGGCGGAGAACAGGTCCTCCGGCAGCTCGGCGACGGCGAGCACCTCGCGCGCCGGCCCCAGGTCGTGGTCCCAGTACCGGGTGGGGAAGCCGTCGTGGAGGACGGCGGTCACCTTCGCGTCGCTGCGCTCGGCGGTGAGCTCCGCGTGCTCGGCCTCGTCGCGCGCCTGCGAGTGCACCGACAGCTGGGCGATCAGGACGCCGTCGCCGGCCTGCAGCCCGCCGAAGCCACCGGGGCGGGAGGCCAGCTCGCGGGCCTCGCCGCGCACGGGCAGCGCCCACAGCCGGGCGTCCTCGGCCTCGGAGCCGTCCTCGCCGGGGCGCTTCGCGGTGAACAGGGTGGTGCCGTCCTCGAGCGGGGCGACGGAGCCGACCGAGGCGCTGCCCCGGGTGAGGGTCACCCGCTCCTGGCCGATCAGCTCGACGAGCTCGGTGCGGTACGCCGTGCCCTTCGCATCGGGCCGGGAGACGCGGGCCAGGATCCGCCCTCCCGGGGTGGTGTGCAGGCCGGCGAGCCGCGCGGCATCCAGCAGGGTGGTGATGCTCTGTGAGGTCATGATGTCGATCCTGCCAGGTGGGAGGGGATTCCGGGGCGGGGGCTCGGGGGCGGCGGGCGCACGGCGGCCCCGGCCCTCCGGACGCGCAGGGCGTCGTCGCGAGGGCCGGGGCCGGGCCCGTCAGCGGTTCGGGGCGGTGGCGGGGACGTCCGCCGGCAGCACCGCGGCGTACTCCTCGAGGATCTGCTTGCCGCCGCGCTCCTCCCAGTCCTTGACCGCGGCGGTGAAGTCGTCGAGGGTCTTGCGGCCCTGGATGACGTCGTTGCGCACGTCGTTGACGCGGGTGTTCAGCTCGGTGCCCTTCGAGGAGGCGGTGTCGGAGTACAGGCCCGTGATGGGGCGCGGCTGCGAGCTGGCCAGCAGCTCCTTCTCCTTCTCGTAGATGTACTCCGAGTCGCCCGGGATCGAGTTGTAGATGACGCCCTCGCCCGCGGTCATGATCTCCAGCGCCCCGCGCAGGCCCGGGACGTCCCTCTGCCCGCTCTCGGTGAGGACGTAGTTGCCGTCGGTGACGGTGTAGTCCTCGCCCTCGGTGCCCCAGTTCTTGTGCATGAACTCGACGGTGCCGAAGGGGGCCGAGAGCCAGTTGACCAGGTCCAGCAGCTCGCGGATCCGGCCCTCGTCCTCGGTCTTGGTGAAGGGGGTGAAGCCGACGGTGCCGTAGCCCATGTTGTGGTGGGGCGTGCGGCCCTCGACCGCGGGGAAGGGGATGAGGATGTCCGAGAGCAGGTCCGGGTTGATGGTGCGCGCCTTGGTGGCGGCGCGCGGGCCCACCTCGACCATCGCGCCGATGGTGCCGTTGGCGAAGTACTGCGCGCCCTCGGCGAGGTTCAGGTCGGGGTAGAACACGCCCGCCTCGAAGACCTTCTGCGCGTATTCGAGGGTCTCGAGGTACTCCTCGGTCTGGAAGTTCGCGGTGAGGGTCCGGTCCTCGTTGATGCGGTACCCGTTGGGCACGCCGAACCACTGGCTGAACATGTGGAAGGCATTGGGCAGGAACGGCTCCAGCGCCCACCGCTTCCCGGGGATGAGCACCTCGATGCACTTGTCGAGGAACTCCTGGGCGCTGGCGGACTGGAATCCGCCCACGGCCTCCCACACGGTGGGGTTGCCGAGATAGACCTGGCCGAAGGGCGTCGAGGGGATCGGCGCTCCCCAGATCCGCCCGTTGACCACCGCGGTGCGCCACGATCCGGGGGTGAGGGCGGCGAGGTTCGGGTATTCGAGGACGGCGTCGCCGGAGAGGTACTCCGTGAGGTCCGTGAACTGCGATTCGAGCATCGGCCCGATGTTGGGGATGCCCTGGTTCGGCGGGACCCACATGAGGTCGGGGAGATCGCCGGAGGCCAGCAGCGTCGCGAACTTCTCGGGGTAGGCGTCGATGACGATGTCCAGCGCCAGGGTGCCGCCGAGGGCGGTGTTCAGGCGCTGCCAGAACCCGTTGTCGGCCATCGGCGGCGAGGGCGTGGCGAAGGTCTGGGTGAGCGCGGTGATCTCGCCGGAGGTGATCGGCGGCTTCTGCGTGGTCTGCAGCAGCTCGGCCGGGGCCTGCAGGTACACGTTGTGCAGGCCCTGCTCGTTGCCGGGGAGGTCGGGGGTCAGGCCCTCGATCGGCTGGTAGGTGGGCAGGGTCAGCTCGGCCGATGCCTCGGCGCCGCCCCCGCCGGAGCTGCCGCCGGAGCCGCCGCCGCAGGCGGTGGCGCCCAGGGCGAGGGCGGAGGCCATGCCGGCGCCGAGGACGTGGCGGCGGTTCGGGGTGAAGGTCATGGGGTGCCTTTCGACGAAGGGGGGAATGCGGGATGGGGGGAAAGACGATCAGCTGTGCTGGTTCGGCTGATCGTCAGCCTTTGATCGCCCCGGTGATGACGCCCTTGGAGAAGTACTTCTGGAGGAACGGGTAGACCAGGACGATGGGGGCCAGGGCCACCACGACGACGGCCATCTTGATGGACTGCGGCGGCGGGGCCTGGGAGACGCCGAGGGAATCGGCGGTCAGGGAGGTGCCCTGGATGACGTAGCTGCGCAGGATCAGCTGGATCGGCCACAGGGTCTGGTCGCTGATGTAGAGCATCGCGGTGAAGAACGAGTTCCAGAACCCGACCGCGTAGAACAGGCCGATCACCGCGATCACCGCCTTGGACAGCGGCAGCACGATCCGCACCAGGATGGAGATGTCGCCCGCTCCGTCGATGCGCGCCGATTCCAGCAGCTCGCGCGGGATGCCCATGAAGAACGAGCGCATGACGATGAAGTTGAACGCCGCGAACAGCCCCGGCAGGATCAGCGACCACACCGTGTTGAGCAGGTGCAGCTGCTTGATCATGAGGTACATGGGGATCAGGCCCGGGCTGAAGAACATCGTCACGATGATCGCCATGAGCATGAACCGCCCGCCGATCACGGGCCGGCTCAGCGCGTAGGCCATGCAGATCGTCACCGCGAGCGCCAGCACGGTCCCGACGACCGTGACGAAGACGCTCACCCCGAGCGCCCGGAAGACGAGGGGGCTGGCGAAGATGGTCCGGTACGCCTCGAGGGTCGGGTCGGTGGGGAACAGGACGTAGCCGCCGGCCTCGCGCAGCTGCTCCTCGGAAGCGAAGGAGGTGGACACGACGATCAGCATCGGCACGATGATCGAGATCGAGACCAGGCCGATCACCAGGATCTTCATGCCGGTCAGCGGCAGCGACGGGCGCTCCATCCAGGCGGCGCGCTCGGAGCGGCCGAAGGCCCAGCCCCACAGGCGCTCGTGGACGGAGGTCGCGGAGGTGCGCGGGCTCATGAGGGCCTCCCTCGGTAGATGCCGTCCTCGCCCAGGAGGTGGGCGATCTTGTTCGCGGCGAGGATGAGGACGGTGCCGACGACGCCCTTTGCCAGGCCCGCGGCGGCGCCCATCGACCAGGACCCGCCGATCACGCCGGTGTAATAGGCGTAGGTGTCCAGCACCTCGGCCGCATCGGCCCCGACCGCATCGCGCTGGAGGATGAACTGCTCGAAGCCGACGGTGAGGATCGAGCCGAGGTTGAGGATCAGCAGCAGCACGATCACGGGCCGCATGCCCGGCAGGGTGATGTGCCAGATCCGGCGGAACCTCCCGGCGCCGTCGGCCGCGGCCGATTCGTACAGCGCCGGGTCGATCGCGGCGAGCGCGGCGAGGAAGATGATCATTCCCCAGCCCGCGTCCTTCCAGGCGACCTCGAGCACCACCAGCAGCGGGAAGGTGTCGGGGTTGGTCATGAAGCCGATCGCCTCGCCGCCGGAGCGCACGATCATCTGGTTGATGAACCCGGCCCCGCCGAGGACCTGGTGGAACAGGGCGATCACGAGCACCCACGACAGGAAGTGGGGCAGGTAGACGATCGACTGGAACGCCCGGCGCAGCCGCGGGGTCATCATCGAGTCCACGATCAGCGCGAGCAGGATCGGCAGCGGGAAGAACAGCAGCAGCTGCAGTCCCGCGAGGACCAGGGTGTTGCGCAGCGCGAGGCCGAAGCGGTCGTCGTCCACGAGGTCCGTGAAGTTCTGCAGGCCCACGAAGGGCGCCTCCCAGACCGTGAGGTAGGGCTGATAGTCCTGGAAGGCGATGACGTTGCCGAGGATCGGCACGTAGAAGAACAGCAGCAGGCACAGCGCGCCGGGGACCATCAGCAGCAGCATCTGCCAGTCGCGGCGCAGACGGGTGCGCAGGCTCGCCCGGGGGCGGCGGGGCAGGGCGGCCGATGCTCCCGCCGCCCCGGTGCCGCCGGCGGCTCCGGTGCCGCGGGCGGCACCACGGCCGGGAGCCGCGGCGGCCTGGCGTGCCGCGGCGCCGCCGGCGGCCGGCGCGGGGCCGTCGGGGGCCGGGCCGGCCGGGCCGGGAGGCGCGGGATCGCGCTCGGTGGACATCGTCACGGGTGTCTTCCTCTCGATCCGGGCCCGTCCGCCTTGACAGGGTGAAGCCGAGAGTAAATGCTTTCACAGTGTCCGTGCAACGGCTCACACGCCGATGGACCCCTCGACGTTCCCCGGCCGGACCCGGCACAGTGGCCTGACCGGCAGGTTCGTCTCCTCCAACTGCTTCTCGACTCCTTCCAGATCGGTGGTTCCCCATGACAGACCTCAGGATCGGCGTGATCGGCTTCGGCGCCCGCGGCCCCGTGGCCCGGCACGCGCATCGGCCCGGGGAGGGCTCGCGCGTCACCGTCGTCGCCGAGCCCACCGAGCGGGGGCGGGCCGATGCCCGCCGGATCCTCGGCGAGGACGTGGCGCTGGTGACCTCGGTCCAGGAGCTCGTCGCGGAGCACGAGGTCGACGCCGTCATGATCCTCACCCCGGACTTCGCGCACGCCGAGGTCGCGCTGGTGACCCTCGGCGCCGGGATCGCGACCTTCTCCGAGAAGCCGATGGCGATCCGCATCGAGGACACCGACGCGATGCTGGCCCTGGCCATGGAGAAGCGGGCGCGGCTGTTCGTGGGCCACAACATGCGCCACATGCCCGTGATCCGGCAGATGAAGGAGATCGTGGACTCCGGGCGCATCGGGCGGGTCCGGGCGATCTGGTGCCGCCACTTCGTGGGCGCCGGCGGCGACTTCTACTTCAAGGACTGGCACGCGGACCGGTCCAAGGCGACCAGCCTGCTGCTGCAGAAGGGTGCCCACGACATCGACGTCATCCACTGGCTCGCCGGCGGCTACACCCGCCGCGTGTCCGGCATCGGGGACCTCGCCGTCTACGGCGACGTGACCGACCGCCGCGACAACTCCGACCGCCGCATGGGCGACTGGTACGACGAGGACGTCTTCCCGCCCACCGCCCAGAAGGAGCTGAACCCCGTCATCGACGTCGAGGACATCTCCATGCTGTCCATGACGCTGGACAACGGGGTGCTCGCCTCCTACGAGCAGTGCCACTTCACCCCCGACTACTGGCGCAACTACACCGTGATCGGCGACGCCGGCCGGATCGAGAACATGGGCGACGGCGGCGGCGACCAGATCCACATCTGGACCTCCCGCCGCTCCGGCCCCGGCCACCCCGACGCGGTGGAGGTCATCTCCCGCGGCGACGGCGGGCACGGCGGCGCGGACCCGAACCTCGTCGCGGAGTTCCTGCGCTTCGTGCGCGAGGGCGGGGCGACCGACGTCTCCGTCATCGCCGCGCGCGAGGCCGTCGCCACCGGCTGCGCGGGCGCCGAGTCGATCCGCAGCGGCGGGATCCCCGTCGACATCCCCGAGGTCCCCGCCGAGGTGCGCGCGTACTTCGACTCCGGCCAGGCCTGAGCCGCCCCCCGGGCCCCTGAGGAGGGGGACGGGAGCTCGAGCCTCCCGCCCCCCCCGGGGCCGGTCAGGCGGCGGCGAAGACGCGCTGGAGGCGCTGCGCCTCGACGCGGCCGGCCTCGCGCCCGGGACCGAACCAGCGGCGGGTGTCCACCGGCGCCCCGTCGGCCACGAGGATCTCCCGCACCGAGCGGGTGAGCACCTGGTTCAGGTGGGTGGAGACGTTGATCTTCGTCATCCCCGCGCGGATCGCCGCCTGGATGCCGGCGTCGCTCACCCCGGAGGAGCCGTGCAGCACCAGCGGCACCGGCACCGCGGCCGCGATCCGGGCGATGAGGTCCGTGTCCAGCTCGGCATCGCGCGTGGTCATCGCATGGGAGGAGCCGACGGCGACGGCGAGCAGGTCCACGCCGGTGTCCGCGGCGAAGCGGGACGCCTCGGCGGGGTCGGTGCGCACGTGCGGGGCGTGGACGCCGTCCTTCCCGCCGACCTCCCCGAGCTCCGCCTCGACGCTCGCGCCGCAGGCGTGCGCGGCGCGGACCACCGCCGCGGTGCGGGCGCGGTTCTCGGCATCGGGCAGGCGGGACCCGTCGTACATCACGGAGGTGAACCCCAGGCGCAGCGCCTCGTCGACGAGGTCGCGGTCATCGGCGTGATCGAGGTGCACGGCGACGTCGACCGCGCAGGTCCGCGCGATCTCGAGGGTGCCCAGGGCGATCGGCGCGAGGGAGCCGTGGTAGCGGGCCGCGTTCTGGCTGATCTGCATCACCACCGGGATGCCGGTCTCCTCGGCCGCGGCGGCGAAGGACTCCGCGTTCTCGAGGTGGATCACGTTGAAGGCGGCCAGTCCGCGGCCGGCGCGGCGGGCGGCCTGGGCGAGCGGGGCCAGCGGCGAGAGGGTCATCGGGTCTCCAGGGGTGCGGGGGTCGCGGGACGGACGGTGCCGGGGCGGGTCTCGGCGAGGATCCGCCGGCGCAGTTCGAGGTCGATGGCGCCGGCGACGGGACAGGGGAGGGTGGCGGCGCTGGTGGCGACCGCATCGGCGAGGGCCTCGGCGGTCAGGGGCCTGCCGCCGGCCAGATGGCGGGCCAGGGCCGCGACCGCCGCGTCGCCGGCACCGGTGGGGTTGCCCGGCAGGCGCCGCGGCGGGCGGGCCGTGAGCACGGCGCCCTCGGCCCGCACCGCGACCATGCCCTCGGGGCCCTGGGAGCAGGCCACCGCCCGGGCTCCGCGGGCGACCAGGCGATGGCAGGCGTCCGGGACGGATGCCGCGCCCGTGGCCTCGAGGGCCTCCGCGCGGTTGGGGGAGAGGAGGTCCGCTCCCGCGTCTGCGGCCGCCAGCAGCGCCGGGCCGGAGACGTCCACCAGCACGGGCACCTGCGCGGCGCGGGCGTCGGCCACGAGGTCCCCGACATCGGCCCCGGTCATGCCCGGCGGCAGCGATCCGCCGATGGTGAGGGCGCGGGCGCGGGGGAGCAGGGCGCGCACGGCCGCGCGCAGCCGCGCCGTCTCCGCGGCGGTGACGCGGGGGCCGGGCTCGTTCACGCCCGTCGCCCCGGAGGCGTCGAGGATCGTCACGGTGCGGCGGGTCTCGCCGCCGATGGCGGTGAACGCCTGGCGGATCCGCGGATGCTCGGCGCCCAGGCGGGCGGCGAGGTCCTGGCCGCTGCCCGCGCCGAGGGGGCCGAGCACGGTGACCTCCTCGTCGAGCTGGTCGAGCACCCGCGCGGTGTTCAGGCCCTTCCCGCCGGGCGTTAGGCGGGCGGCGAGGGCGCGGTGCTCGGCGCCGGGGCGGAGCGCGCCGACGGTGTGCGTGATGTCGAGGGCGGGGTTCGGGGTCAGGCAGAGGATCATGCGCCCGCCGCTCCCGCCCCGGTCCCGACCGGCCAGGCCGAGCCCCGGTCCGATGCCGATGCCGATGCCGATGCCGACGAGGATGAGGCCGCCGCCGCGGCGACGGGGTCGGGCCCGTCGCCGTGCTGGGCCAGCAGCCCGGCGCCGAGGCATCCGGCCCACATCCCCAGCCGCGCCGGCACCACGGGCGGGGCCGGGATGGCGCCGAGCCGCGGCGCGATGGCGCCGCGCAGCGGGGCCAGGACGGTCTCCCCGCCCTCGGCGAGGCCGCCGCCGATGACGATCGGCAGCGGGCCGATGCCCGAGACGATGGTCGCCAGCGCCTGGGCGAGGGTGTCCAGCGCCCCGGCCAGCACCTCCTCGGCGGTGCGCTCCCCGGCGCGGGCCCGGGCGACGACCTCCCGGGCGTCGGGCCCGGCCCCGGCCGCGATCCCGGCGGCCTCCGCGTAGCGGCGGCCGATGGCGGAGGCCGAGGCGACCTCCTCGAGGCGCATGTGCCGCCCGGTGACCGGTTCGAGCACCCGCAGCTGGCCGATCTCCCCGGCGTAGCGGTCGCCCAGGAGGTGGCCCTCGTGGACGACCGCCGCCGCGACGCCGGTGCCCAGGGGGACGAAGACGAGGTCCGCCGGGGCGCCGCCGGGGGACGCGGCGAGCGGGCGTCCCGCGCCCCAGCTCGCCTCGGCGAGGGCGCCCGCCCGCACGTCATGTCCGACGCGGACGGGGCCGGGCAGGGCTGCGCGCAGCAGCTCCCGGATCGGCACCTGCTCCCAGCCCAGGTTGATGGCGAGCTCGACCGTTCCGGCGGCCTCGTTGATCACGCCGGGGACGGCGACGCCCACCGGCGTCGTCGGCGCGAGGCCCGCCCGGGCGCCGAGGATCCCGGCGTGCTGCGCGATCCGGGCGACGACCTCGTCCGGGGTGGCCGGGGTCGGCAGCGAGAGGTGCGGTCCGAGCTCTCCGGTGGGGCCGACGACCCCGATCTTGATGCGGGTGCCGCCGACGTCGACGCCGAGGACGGTGCCTTCGGCGGGGGCCGCGGGGGTCATGGCGCCGGCTCGAGGTGCACGGCGCGGGTCAGGGAGCGGGGCCGGTCGGGATCCAGGCCCCGCGCCTCGGCGCGGCGCACGGCGGCCAGGTGCACCGCGGCGAGCTGGGCGAGGGGGTCGATGCCGGGGGCCAGGAAGGTCGCGCCGGTGGCCTCGGTCTGCTCCTGGAGCCCGGCCGGCGCGGTCCCGAAGCTCACCGTCAGCCGGCCGGGCTGGGCGATGGCGATCGGGCCGTGGCGGTACTCCATGGCGTAGTAGGACTCGGTCCAGGACTGCGAGGACTCCCGCAGCTTCAGCGCGGCCTCGTCGGCGAGGTGCTTGCTCCACCCGGTGCCCAGGAACGTCAGCTGCTCGGCCTCGATCCAGTGCGGCGCGGGCTCCTGGGCCAGCGCCGCCTCGGCGTCGGTGATCGCGGGGGCGAGGTCCTCGCCGAGGGAGCCGCGCAGCAGGGCCAGGGCGGTGGTGGCGAAGCGCGTCTGGACGATCGAGGTCTCGTCGGCGAAGTCCAGGACGATCTCCGCCCCGGCATGGGCGGCGGCAGGCCCCTCGCCGACGGCGGTGATCAGCACCGAGGGGGTGTCCCGGTGGGCGGCGAGGAGGTCGATGATCTCGCTGGTCGTGCCGGAGCGGGAGATCGCCACGATGCGGTCGTAGTCGCGCACGGAGGAGACCTCGGTGGCGGTGGCGGCGTCGGTCCAGCCGTGGCCGGCGGCCTCGCGGAGGTCGGCGTACGCCGCGGCGATGAACCACGAGGTGCCGCAGCCGACGGCGAGCACGCGCTCCCCGGGCCCGGGCAGCTGCCCGGAGACGCGGGGGAGCAGGTCCAGGGCCGCCCGCCAGCATGCGGGCTGGGTGCGCAGCTCCTGCTCGGTCGCGGTGATGGCGGTGGGGGCGGGTGCGGTCATGAAGGCTCCTCGACGGTCGGTCCACAGCGGCGTGGTGATTGCTCATGATCGTAACGCCATCTTGTGCGCAGTTGCAATCAATCTGCGCCGCGATGCGAGACCTTCCGGAGGCGTCGGGAGTCGATGAGTAGGCTTCAGGAGAACGCCATCCCGCCGCGACGACGCGCCTGCCCGCCCGAGACCTCGAGGAGCCATGGACCAGCACGCTTCTCCCGACCGCGCCGCGCGCGGCATGCACCGCAGCCGGCGCGAGCGGCTGGACGACGAGCTGAACCTGATCATGGAGCGCGGGCACATCGCGGTCGAGGAGCTCACCGAGGAGCTCGGCGTCTCCCCGGCCACCGTGCGGCGCGACCTCGACCACCTCGCCGGCCAGCAGCTGGTGATCCGCACCCGCGGCGGGGCCTCCGCCCACTCCTCCGCCGCCGCGCTGCCCCTGCGCTATCGCGCCTCCCGCCATGCCCGCGCCAAGGAGGCGATCGCCCGCACCGCCGCGGGCCTGGCCCGTCCCGGCAGCGTGGTGGGTCTGAACGGCGGCACCACCACCACGACCCTCGCCCACGAGCTCTCCGCCCGTGCCGAGTTCGTCGAGTCCGAGCAGCAGACGGTGCTGGTCACCAACGCCGTGAACATCGCGCAGGAGCTCGCCGTGCGCAGCCATCTGCAGATGGTGGTCACCGGCGGGGTCGTGCGCGAGCAGTCCTTCGAGCTGGTCGGCAGCTGGGCCGAGCAGCTGCTCGCCCAGATCCGCATCGACACCCTGTTCCTCGGGGTCAACGCGATCAGCGCGGCCGACGGCGCCCGCACCCACAACGAGGCCGAGGCCTCCATCAACGCGCGGCTCGTCGAGCGCGCCCACCGCGTGGTCGTCATCGCCGACTCGAGCAAGGTCCTCGCGCACGCCTTCGCGCTCATCTGCCCCATCGGCCGGGTCGACGCGCTGGTCACCGACGCGGGCATCGACCCCGAGGAGCTCGCCGCCCTGCGCGCGGCCGGGGTCGAGGTGCATCTGGCCGATGCCGCCGACGAGGGCGAGGCGGACGGCGCCGCCGATGCCGCCGGTGCCGCCGACGAGTCCGAGGGCGCGCGATGAGCCCGTCCGGATCCGGCGAGGGCGCATCGGCCCCGGCCGTCGCTGCGGGGCCGGACGGCACGGAGCCCGACTCCCCGGAGCCCGGCGCCGCGGGGTCCGACCGCACCGAGCCTGTCGCCGCGGAGTCCGAGGCCGCAGAACCCGACGGCACGGAGCCCGACGCCGCGGGAGCATCGGCCCCGTCGCCGGCCGGCCCGGCGACCCTCGCCGATGTGGCGCGGCGCGCCGGCGTCTCCGTGGCGACCGCCAGCTTCGTGCTCTCGGGCCGCTCCGGGGGCAAGCCCTCCGGATCCCCCGAGACCCAGTCGCGGGTGCGGGCCGCCGCGGAGGAGCTGGGCTACGTCCCCAACCGCAACGCGCGGGCCATGCGCACCGGGCGCAGCGACTCGATCGTCCTCGCGCTGGGCAGCGTCGAGGACCCCTGGGGCATCTCGCTCGCGCAGGAGGTCTGCGCCCGGGCGCTCCCCGGCGGGCAGTCGACCCTGATCCTGGCCGACGAGCGCTGGTACGAGTTCCTCTCCGGGGCGAGCCACGACTGCTCGTTCATCACCAGCGTGGACCACACGCCCGATGCCGCCGACCAGGTGCGCCAGCTCGCCCGCGGCGGCGGCGGGATCGTCGCCTTCAGCGAGCGGGTCGCGCCGGAGGGCTTCGACGTGGTCCGCTCCACCGCCCTGCCCGCGGTGGCCGATGCGTACCGGCGCCTGCGCGGGCGCCACGAGCGCGTCGCCTTCCTGTCCCTGCCGGGGCCGGCGCTGAGCCGGCGCCCCTACGGGCCCTCGCGGCTGTGGGCGTACCGCGACGCGGCGGCCGCCGCCGGCGACCCGGTGGAGCATCTGCTGCGCGTGCCCGGGGACGGCTCCCGGCGGGAGGCGCTGCGCGAGTGCATCGACTGGCTGCAGGGGCCGCAGCGGCCCGAGGCCGTCATCTGCTCGACCGGCTACCTGGCGCTGGCGCTGCAGGCCGCCGCCTGGCAGGTCGGGCTGCGCGTGCCGGAGGACCTCGAGATCATCTCCATCGGCGACGTGCCCGAGGAGTCGCAGTTCCTGGAGCCGGTGAGCTACTACGGGGTGCGCGACGTCTTCTCCCGCATGGCGGAGATCATCGTGCACCGCGCGCAGGTGCGCCGGGACGAGCCCGGGGCCCTGCACGAGTTCGCCTGGGAGTTCTTCCCCGGCGAGACCACCCTGCCCGACTGAGGGCCGCGCCCGCGCCCGCGATCTCCGGCCGCGGGGCGTGCGCGGCCGCTCAGACGTCGGCGAGGGCGACGGCCTCCCCGGTGGCCACGGAGCGCTGGGCGGCGGCGACGATCCGCACGGTGCGCAGCCCCGCCTCGCCCGAGGGCTCCTGGGTCCGGCCGGTGCGCACCGCGTCGAGGAAGGCCTCCAGCAGCAGGGCGTCGAGGTCCGCGCCGTAGGGCAGCCACTGGCCGGGCCCCCCGACGTGGTCGGCGAAGGCGTCCACGGTCAGCTGGCCGCCGGTGCCCAGCGCCTGCAGGGTCAGCCCGCCCCAGGTGGGGCCGTCGTCGGGCATCGACCACGAGCAGTCGATGGTGGCGATCACGCCCGAGGGGTAGGTGAGGGTGACGAAGCCGCCGGTCTCGGCGCCCTCGCCGGCGCGGGAGGCCGAGAGGATCCGGTTGGCGACCGCGCGCACGTCGGTCGGCTCGCCGAAGGCGGCGTCGAGGATCTGGGCCACGTGCACCGTGTGGTCGACCAGGCAGCCGCCGCCGGAGAGGGACACGTCGGTGAACCAGTCCCGGCCCTCGGGCAGCTTCCCGTTGTTGGTGCCGGTCAGGCCGACGATCTCGCCGAGGGCGCCGTCCCGGACGGCGCTGCGCAGCGTCTCGACGGCGGGGGAGAAGTGCACCGGGAAGGCGGTCATGAGCACGACGCCCGCCTCGCGGCAGGCGGCGACCATCTCCTCCGCATCGGCCACCGTGGTCGCCAGCGGCTTCTCGCACAGCACGGCGACGCCGCGGCGGGCGGCCTCGAGCACGAGCTCCTTGTGGTCGGCGTTCGCGGAGGTCACGATCACGGCGTCGGGCCCGCCGTCGAAGGCGTCCCAGGCCTCCTGGTAGCTGCCGACGACGCGCTCGGCCGGGACGTCGCCGAAGCCGTCCGGGTCCGCGACGACGAGGTCGACGTCCCCGCGCGCGGCGAGGATCCCCGCATAGGCGGCGGCGTGGGTGTGGGCGCAGGAGAGGAGGGCGATCTTCAGCACGGGATGCTCCGTCCGGTGGCGAGGGACTCGAGGGCGGCGAGGGAGACCTCCACGGCGACCAGGCCGTCGCGGGCGCTGACGCGAGGGGCGCGGCCTGTGCGGATCGCGGCGGCGGCGTCGAGGATCTCCTCGGCGTAGGGGCTGCGCATGCCGGAGATGTCCGGCAGCAGCGAGCCGCCGGCCTCGGCGCCGCCGCGGGCGACGGCGTCCCAGGTCACGGCGGAGTCCTGGGCCGAGTCGTATTCGAGACGGCCGGCGTCCCCCGCGAGGGAGAAGGCGTAGCGGAAGGCGGTCCCGGCCGGGCCCCAGAACCCGCGGCAGTGGGAGATCGCCCCGCCGGTGTGCGTGAGGACCACGTGGGCGGTGCGCACCTCGGGCTGCGAGGCGGCGACGTGCTCGCGGGCGTGGACGGAGGCGACGGGCCCGGCGACCCAGATGGCCTGGTCGATGTCGTGGATCATCTGGTCCATGACGATGCCGCCGGAGGCCTCCTGGTCCGCGAACCAGGGCATGCGCGGGAACTGGCCGGTGCGCTCGTAGCGCAGCACGGCGGGCGTGCCGATGCGCCCGGCGTCGATCCCCGCCTTCGCCGCCGCGTACTGCGGGAAGTACCGCACGACGTGCGCGGGGAAGAGCAGCCTCCCGGCGCGCTCGGCGTGCTCGACGACCGCGCGGGCGTCCTCGAGGCTGCGGGTCAGGGGCTTCTCGCAGATCACGTGGCAGCCGGCGTCCAGCGCCCGGTGCACGATCTCGGCATGCACCGGCGTGGGGGTGCAGACGTCGACCACATCGACCGCGGCGAGCAGGGAGTCGAGATCGGGGTGGACGGTGGCGCCGAAGGCCGCCGCGAAGGCCTCGGCGCCGTCGAGGCTGTGGGCGTGCAGGCTCGCGCCGGCCTCGACCCAGCCGGGGCCGTGGGCGCCCGCGATGCCTCCGGTGCCGACGATGCCGACGGCCAGGGGGCCGCCAGGGGGAGTGGTCATGGGCGACCTCTTTCCTCGGGAGCGGGCGCCGTCCCGGCGGTCGTGCCGCCGTCGCGCCCGGTTTTCGAAACCGCTTTTCATAACTCTAGCCGCGCCGCGGCGCGTGTCAACGGGCGGTGCGGGATCGACTCCACGGGGTGCGGGATCGGCGCGGCCGATGGCGGGATCCTCGGGGGTCCGGGCCCGGACGCAGATCGGCGGCGGCGGTCGCAGGGCGTGAGCCCTCCGTCCGCCGCCGCCTCGGTCCGACCCCATGTGGACCGCTGTGGGGGAGCATCGGCCGCGCGTCCCGGGGCGCGCGGCCGGGGTTCAGCCCTTCTGGCGTCCCTTGAACCGCGGGTTCTGCTTGTTGATGACGTAGATGCGGCCCCGGCGCCGCACGACCTGCGCGCCGGGCTTGTTCACGAGCGATCGCAGCGAGGCGCGGACCTTCATCGCCGGCCTCCTGCGCTCGTCCCGGCCGATGCGGCCGGGGCCGGGGCGTCGGCGGCGCCGGACCCTTCGGCCGCGGAGCGGCTGCCGTAGCGGCGGCGGAAGCGCTCCACGCGCCCCGCGGTGTCCAGGACCTTCGCCGTGCCCGTGTAGAACGGGTGCGAGGCGGAGGAGACCTCGACGTCGATGACCGGGTACTCCCGGCCGTCCTCCCAGGTCACCGTCTTCTCCGAGGTCCGGGTGGACCGCGTGAGGAAGGCGGAGCCGGCGCTCGCGTCACGGAAGACGACGGGCCGGTACTCGGGGTGGATCCCCTGCTTCATGTGTTCTCCTCACCAGCTGGATTTCGTGATGCCGGGCAGCTCGCCGCGATGGGCGGCCTGCCGGAAGCGGACGCGGGAGAGCCCGAACGTCCGCAGGTAGCCGCGGGGGCGGCCGTCGACCGCGTCGCGGTTGCGCAGCCGCGTCGGGCTGGCGTCGCGGGGCAGACGCTGCAGGGCCCGCTGGGCCAGGACCTTCTCGGCCATGGTGGTGGCCGGGTCCTTGATGGTGCGCTTGAGGGCGCGGCGCTGCTCGTCGTGGCGGGCCACGATCTCGCGGCGGCGGGCATCGGCCGCGATCTTGGAGGTCTTGGCCATCAGCGCTCCTCGCGGAACTCGACGACCTCGCGCAGGCGCGGGTCGAACTTGCGCATGACCAGGCGATCGGGCGAGTTCCGCCGGTTCTTGGTGGTCATGTAGGTGTAGCCGGTGCCGGCGGTGGAGCGCATCTTGATGATGGTGCGCACCTCGCTCTTCTTGGCCATGGGGCGGGTTCCTCGTTCCTTCTCAGATCTTCTCGCCGCGGGCGCGGATCTGCGCCACGACGGACTCGATGCCGCGCTTGTCGATGACCTTCAGGCCGCGGGCCGAGACGTCCAGGCGCACGGTGCGCCCCAGGGACGGGACGTAGAAGCGCTTGCGCTGGATGTTCGGGTCGAAGCGGCGCGAGGTGCGGCGGTGGGAGTGGGAGACGTTCTTCCCGAAGCTCGGCTCGGCTCCGGTGACTTGACAGCGTGACGACATGGAGAGCGATACTAGCAACTGAGAACCATTATCGTCAAGAGGAAGGGCGAGGACACCGATGGCCTCCGACCACCGTTCGCGCCAGCCGGGAGACCGGCACGGCCACCAGTTCCAGCAGGCGCCCCACGCACGGTGGCGCGGCCACCGCAGCACGCCGGTCGCGATCGTCACGGCGATCGACCCGATCCTGCGCGACGCGCTGACCGGTGGCGCCCTGCTGGACCGGCCCGGGGCGGTGGCCCTGCGCTACGAGGTCGACCACGAGACCGCGGCGCTGCACCGCCTGGTGCTGGACGCCGGCGGCGTGATCGAGGACGAGCGGGTGGACCTCGAGCACCCCTGCGTCTCCTGCGCCATGCGCGAGGACGCCGTCGCGGTGCTGGGGCGCCTCGCCGCGGACCCGCGCATCGACGCGATCCTGCTGGCCCCGCCCATCAGCGCCGACCCCTCCGTGGTGGCCGGCACCCTCGTGCCCTTCCAGGGCCGATGGCACCTCTCGGCCGCCGCCGCGGTGCTCGAGGCCCAGCACGTGATCGACGACCTGCTGGGCGACATGACCCTCGCCGAGCGGGGCCTGCAGTGGGCCGCGGAGGACGAGCGCAGCGTGGGCGAGGCGCTCGCCGCGCAGATCGAGTACTCCGACCTCGTGATCGTCGAGGGCGGGGAGGGAGCGGAGGGCGGCGCCGGCCTCGAGCTCGTCGAGCATCTCCGCTCTCCCGAGCAGCTGCTGCTGACCTCGATGCACGTGCTCGAGCCGCGCCTGCTGCTGGGCGGCGCCCTCGACCACACCGGGGCGCTGCGCCGCCGCGACGTGCGGCACGTCCAGGCCTACGGCGGCCCCACCGAGCACGGCACGTGGACCCTCGACCTCGCCTCCGACCGGCCCTTCCACCCCGAGCGGTTCCTCGAGGACATCGAGCTGCTCGGCGCCGGGCGCATGCGCGGCCGCGGACGCTTCTGGGTGCCCGACCGCCCCGGCACCATCTGCCAGTGGGACGGCGCGGGAGGCCAGGTCTCGATCGGCTCGGTCCACGAGTCCGGCCGCGAGCTGCCGACGACGCGCCTGGTCATCACCGGCATCGACCCCGAGGACCTGCCGCGGGTGCGCGACGCCTTCGCCCGCTGCCTGCTCACGCAGGAGGAATGGGCGGCCGGGCTGGCGCCCTGGCTGGGCGCCGAGGACCGCCTGTCCCCGTGGCTCGGGGAGCGCGACGCCCGCGTGTGACCGCGCCCCGCGCCGCCCGCCGCCGACCGGGCGCCGCGTCCCTCCGGGCCCTGCCGCACGCCGCGCCCCTCCGGGGCCCGGCCGGGCGTCGCGGCGCGCCGGCGGGCCGGGCGGGCCCTCCGGCGCAGCGGTCCGGGTATCCCTGCGCGGCCGGGGCGCGATGCGATACCGTCGATCCCGCTGGGACGCAGGGAAAGGACGGCGCCGCATCGGCGCGGCGCAGGTGATCGCATGACGCAGACCCCCACGGGCGCAGCCCCGAACCGCACCTGGATCTGGATCGTCTCGGGGTGCTGCGTGCTGCTGCTGATCGCCGCCCTCGTCCTCGGCATCGGCGGGATCCTCCTCTACCGTGCGAGCCAGTCCGGCGGCGGCGAGCCCACCATGACGACCGGGACCGGCGGGAGCGAGCCGAGGTCCCCGGAGGAGAGCCCCGCCGAGGAGTCGAGCGCCGCGGACCCGAGCGCCGAGGAGACCTCCGCCGCGCCGCCCGTGGGCGGAGCCGTCGAGCTCCCGACCGAGCAGGGCACCCTCACGATGACCTTCGGCGCGGTGGACTGGGACGCGACCTCCGAGGTCGCCGAGGCCAACTCCCACAACGAGCCGGCCGCCGAGGGGCACGTCTTCATCACCGTCCCGGTCACCGTGAGCTACGCGGGCAGCGGAGCGGTCGACCCGTTCTTCGCCGCCAGCATCGTCTTCGTCGGCGCGGACGGCCTCGAATATGCTCTGGCCGATCCGGTCGTCGAGAAGGACTTCGTGCTCCTGGGCGAGGTCCCCGACGGCGGGACCGCCGAGGGCACCCTGGTGTTCGAGGTCCCCACCGCAGCGACCGGCGCCGGCGAGATCCAGGTCTCCACCCACGAGACCGAGCAGCCGCAGGTGGCCCCGGTCCTCTGAGCCGGCGACCGCGCCCCGCTCTCGCCGGAGCCCGGGCCGTCCCCGCATCCCGCCCCCGCCCGAACGACGGAAGGAAAGCGCCGCACCGACGCGGCGCGAGGTCCCCCCATGGCATACGCACCCCCCGGCCCGCCCCCCGGCCCGCCCGCCGGGCCGCCCGTCGGCCCCGCCCCGAAGAACCGCACGTGGATCTGGATCGTCGGCGGGTGCTGCGTGCTCGCCCTGATGCTGGGCATCATCGGCGGCGTCGCCGGCCTGGTCATCTACAGCGGGAGCCGCACCTCGGGCGGCGAGGCGACCACGAGCCAGGAGCCCGAGCCCGGCGGCTCCGTCGAGGTCCCCACCGAGAACGGCACGGCGACGGTGACCATCGGCGAGATCGACTGGGACGCCAACGAGGAGGTGGCTGCGGCCAGCGGCGCGAACGACGCACCCCCCGAGGGCCACGTCTACGTGATCGTGCCCGTGACGATGACCTACGCCGGCTCGGGCGAGTTCACCGGCTGGTTCGACATCACCGTCACCTTCGTGGGGGCGGACGGCCAGGAGTACTCCTCCGACAGCGCCCTGGTGGACGACGACCTCTATCTCCAGCCGTCGATCACGGACGGCGGCACCACCTCGGGCAACCTCGTGTTCCTGGTCGCCGTGGAGGCGACCGAGGGCGGCGAGTTCCACGTGAGCACCTGGGAGACGGACGAGCCCCGGAGCATCCCGGCGGCCTGAGGTCCGGGCGGCATCGGCCGCCCCGGCGGCCTGCGCGGACGGTCGGACCGTCCGCACAGGCCGCGTCGGTCATCCGCGCAGGTGCAGATCCGTGCGCCGCAGCCAGCGCGCGAGCTCCTCGCGCCGCACCGCGACCCTCGGGCCGAAGCGCCCCTCGGCCTCGATGATGCCGACCTCCGTGACCCACGCGATCGCCTCGGCCTCCGGGGCCGACGGGGACACGTCCGGGCTGGCGGGAGGGGCCTGCGGGGACGGGGAGCCCGCGAGGGACCACAGCGCCTGCGCGAGCGACGCGCGAGATGCGACGCCGCCGACTGCGGACGCTGCGGCGCCCGGCGCATAGGCCGCGAGGACCTCGGCGAGCTCCGCGCCGGTGACGGCGCGACGCGGGTGGAAGCGGTGACCGCAGTCGGCGAGGTCCAGGACGCTCTCGCGCAGCCAGGCGATGGCCTCGGCATCCCGATGGCCGGGCGGGACGTCCACCGCGTCCGGGAGCGCCGGGACCGCGCGCAGCCCGTCGACGGTGATCGCCCCGGAGGTCGCGCCGTGATCGGCGGCATTGCAGAAGATGCTGAACTGCGTGACCGCGGCGAGCGTCGCCGCGTCCAGGCGGCGCTCGGCGTGGGCGGTATCCCACGGGGCGGGGCGCCAGTCGGCGAAGGGCAGCCGCGCCAGGAAGGGGTCCTCGCCGGCGAGCGAGGGGTACGCCTCGAAGGCGACGCCGTCGGCGACCAGCTGCAGGACCAGGAGGTTCGCGGAGGCGTCGGGAGCGATCCACGCCTCCAGGGCCGCGAAGGAGGACCAGTCGCCCTCCACCGTGCGGGAGATGCCGGTGTAGGTCTGGGACTCGAAGGAGTAGGACATCCGCAGCGCGACGTCCCCCTCGCCGACGACCCCGCCCTCGTCGGCGCGCACCAGCGCGAGAGTGTTCGCGCCGCGCTGCGACCAGCTGCGCCCCAGCGCGGTGAGGTCGCCGTAGCCCTCGAAGTCGTCGACGACGCCCGGCGCGAGCTCCGGCTCGGGGCCGAGGACGACGGCGGAGGCGACCGCGGCGAGCTCCGTGCCGCCTTCGAGCACGTGCAGGGTGAGCGGGCGCGTGGAGTTGTCCAGCAGGGCATCGGGCACGTCCCAGCTGCCGCTCCACCACAGCGACCCGTCCTTCGGGGCCGCGAGGTCGAGGGTGGTCTCGCCGTCGGGAGTGGGAACGGTCAGCCGCACCGCATCCGCCGCGTGCCCGGTCACGGAGGCCAGCAGCTCGATCGGACCGGTGGGGACGCGGGAGCCGTCGGCCGGCCGGGCCAGGTGCGCGGCCGCTGCCGGGAGAGCCGTCGTGGCGACGTCGTGCACCCCGGTGAGATCGTCGGCGAAGCGCGTGACCGGGTCGGCGTGGAAGGCCACGAAGTCCGGCAGCAGCTCGCCGTCCACCGGGGTGTACGGCGTGGAGTCGCCGCCGTAGTTCGCCCAGGTCATCATGTAGGCCGTGCGCGCGGCCGCGGGATCGGCGGTGACCGCCCCGAGGATGTCCGTGAACCAGGTCGTGCTCGCGTTCTGGCCATCGGGGCGGACGCCGCCGCTGATCCCGTACTCGGTCAGGGCGCTGATCTTCCCGCGCTCCTGGGCGATCGTGCCGAGCATGGCGAGGTCCCTGGTCAGGCCGCCCCGGTACGCGGCCGATGCTCCGGAGTCGTCGTAGGTGTCGATGCCGATCACGTCCACGAAGGCATCGCCGGGATAGGTCCGCAGATAGCGCTCGGCATCGCCCGCGTAGCCGCCGCCGGGGGAGAAGGCGTACAGCAGGTTGTGCACCCCGCGCACATCGCGCAGGTGCTCGACGGTGAAGCGGAACAGCTCCGCGTACTCGCCGGCGGTGGCGGAGGCCGCGCCCCACCAGAACCAGGAGCCGTCGTTCTCGTGCCAGGGGCGGAAGATGATCGGGATCGGCTCGCCCTCGGCGTCGACCGCCTCGGTGAACGCGATGACCAGGCGGTCCAGGGCCGCCACGAGGTCCGCGTGGTGCGAGCCGCCGGGCAGCACGGCACGCAGCGCGTCGCCCGAGGTGTCGTAGAAGTCGTCGCCGGTGACGAGGTTCTCCAGGTGCCAGGACATGGTTGGGATCGCCCCGACGTCATGGGCCTGGTGGAACCTCGTCGCGAGCACGCTCGCCCTGGCCTCGCGATCGGCCGTGCTCATGCCGGCGACCTCGAGGGTGTCGAAGCCGATCACGGCCGGGTGGTCACCGGTCACCGCGGCGACGTCCGAGGAGGTTCCGTCCGGGTCCGCGAAGGTCTCCCCGCTGGAGAGGTCCTCCTGGTGGCCGAACAGGACTCCCTGCGCGTCGATGTCGCGCAGGGCGGCGAAGAGCGAGCGGGTCCTGGCGGTGGCTCCGGGATCGGCGAGCGCGACCTCCGATGCCGCAGGCGCGGGGTCGGCGGGGGCGGGGCCGGCGGGAGCGGGGGAGGCGGCGGCGCGGCCAGCGCTGATCGGCGCCAGGGTGCACGCGGCCGAGGCGGCGCCCAGCAGGGCGAAGCTGCGGCGGGAGAGCGGGACGGTCTGGGCGGCGTCGGCGGCGCGGCGCTGCGGTGCGGGGCGTGCCGAGGACTGCGAGTTCATCATCGAACCTCCGAGATCGATCACCAGCGGGCCGAGTGCCCGCGGTGCGGTCGGGGAGTAACTTAACTCATGAAATTAAGTAAGTGAAGGGCGTCTCTTGGCGCCGTCAGCTGCTCGCCGGGGAGAGGCAGGTGGCCGAGGGATCGGTGACGACGAACAGTCAGTCCCGCTTCCCTCTGCGGTGCCCAGATGGACGCGGGACTGACTGTTCGCGCGTGCGTCAGCCGAGGAACAGCCCGGCCGCGCGGACGGCGGTCTGGAACAGGCCGTAGCCGAGGGCGATGACGACGGCCACGGCGAGGACCACGGCGGCGCCGACCTCGGCGGGGGAGCTGGTCTCCCGCTCGGGAGCGCCGTCCACGCCGGCGCGGGAGGCGGCGGCGCTCTCGCGATCGGCCTGGGCCTTCTGTGCGACGACGGCCTCGTCCTCGATGTGGGAGGGGTGCACCGCCCGGATCAGCAGGTTCGCGACGAAGCCGACCACGAGGATCGCCATCATCACCCACATGGCCAGGCGGTACAGGTCCATGCCGGAGTGGCCGGCGGCGGCCTGCGACTCGACGATGCTGTTGACGATCAGCGGCCCGGCGATGCCCGCGGCGGACCATGCCGTGAGCAGCCGACCGTGGATCGCCCCGACCTGGTACACGCCGAAGAGGTCCTTGAGGTAGGCGGGGACGGTCGCGAAGCCGCCGCCGTAGAAGCTGATGATGATCAGCGCGGAGATCACGAACAGCGCCAGGGAGTGCGAGCCGACGGTCGCCAGGACCAGGTACAGGACGGCGCCGACGGACAGGTACATGGCGTAGTTGACCTTGCGGCCCAGGTAGTCCGAGGTCGTGGACCAGATGAAGCGGCCGGCCATGTTGGCGATCGACAGCAGGCCCACGAAGCCGGCGGCGGCCGCGGCGGCGACCCCGAAGCCGTCGGAGATCATCGGCGAGGCGTTCTCGAGGATGCCGATGCCGGCGGTCACGTTGGTGAACAGCACGATCCACAGCAGCCAGAACTGCGGGGTGCGGATCGCCTGCTTCGCCGAGACGTTCCCGGCGGTCTGGGCGGCGTGCTGGGTGGCCTGCTCGGGGCTCCACCCGGAGGGGTGCCAGTCCGGGTGGGGCAGGCGGACCACGAAGGCGCCGCAGGCGATGGCGACGAAGTAGCAGGCGGCGAGGGTGAGGAAGGTCGGGGTGAGGCCGGCGACGAGGTTCTGCGGGTCGGGGCCTCCGCCGAAGGCGGCCATCAGGCGGTTCGAGGCGGGGCTGGCGATGAGGGCTCCGCCGCCGAATCCCATGATCGCCAGGCCCGTCGCGAGGCCGGGCCGGTCGGGGAACCACTTCATGAGCGTGGACACCGGGGCGATGTACCCGATGCCCAGGCCGATCCCGCCGATCACCCCGTAGCCGAGGTAGACCAGCCACAGCTGGCCGGTGGAGATGCCGAGGGCGGAGACCAGGAACCCCGCGACCCAGAGCGCGCCCGAGGCGACCATCGCCATCCGCGGCCCGACCCGCTCGACCCAGGTGCCGGCGACCGCGGAGGAGATGCCGAGCATGGCGATGGCGAGGGAGAAGATCCAGCCGACGGCGACCTCGCCCACCTCGAACCGGGACTGGAACGGCGTCTTGAAGACGCTGAAGGCGTACACCTGGCCGATGCACAGATGGATGGCCAGCGCCGCAGGCGGGATGAGCCAGCGCTGGAACCTCACCGGGGCGATGATGGCGTTGCGGTCGAGCACGGACATGGGGACTCCGATCTCTGGGGCGCGGGAGAGGAATGCGCGCCGGATTGCGACCCTAGGATCTGCGGCGCGGCGGAGCAAACATCCGAGCGATGACGCGCGGGTGCGGCCTCGTCAGGCCGGTAGTGGACGGCCTCGTCGGGGCGGCGGCGGAGTGCTCGCTGCGGGGCAGCTGCGCGGCAGGGATCATCGGCCGCGTGTAGCGCCGATACAGGCGCGTTTTCTCGGGCTACAGTGGGCGCATGTCCCGCGCCTCCTCGCTCCGTCTTCGACCGATGCTCCCCCGTGACCCGCACGAGAGCGGTCGCACCGCCTCCACGCTGGAGCTGTTCTTCGACCTCGTCTTCGTGATCGCCGTGTCGATCACGGCCGTGCAGCTGCACCACTCCCTGTCCGAGGGCCACGTCGGCGCCGGGATCCTCAGCTACGCCATGGTGTTCTTCGCGATCTGGTGGGCGTGGATGAACTTCACCTGGTTCGCGACGTCCTTCGACACCGACGACTGGCTGTACCGGGTGCTGACCATCGTGCAGATGGGCGGGGTGCTCGTGCTCGCCGCCGGGGTCGTGCCGGCCTTCCAGGACCACGACTTCCGCCTGGCGATCCTCGCCTACATCGTCATGCGCCTCGCGCTGGTCGCGCAGTGGCTGCGGGCCTCACGGCACACGCCGCTGCGGCGCACCGCGCTCACCTACGCCGGGGGCGTGGTCGTCGTCCAGGGCCTGTGGGTGCTGTTCCTGCTGGTCCCGGCCCAGCTCGCGATCCCGGCCTTCATCGTGTTCGCGCTGTGCGAGCTGGCCGTGCCCGTCCTCGCCGAACGCTCCGCGACCACCCCGTGGAACCCGCACCACATCACCGAGCGCTACGGCCTGTTCGCCCTGATCCTGCTCGGCGAGAGCCTGCTGGCCTCGGCGAACGCCGTCATCGAGGCGGTCGGCGAGGGCGAGCACATCGGCGAGCTGGTCGCCATCTCGGTGCTCGCGCTGATCGTCACCGCGGCTCTGTGGTGGATCTACTTCTGGGCGCCGCACCACACCGCGATCACCGACCTGCGCGGCTCGATCACCTACGGCTATGGCCACATCGTGGTCTTCGCGGCCGCGGGCGCGCTCTCCGCCGGCATCGAGGCGGAGATCGACTACATCCTCGGCCACAGCCACCTCTCCGCCCTGGGGGCGTCCTTCGCCTACACGGTCCCGATCGCCGTGTTCGTCCTGGGCATCTGGGTGCTCGCCATCCGACGGCACGGCGACGCCTGGGTGAACACCTGCGTGCCGCTGGGCGCCGTGCTCGTGCTCATCGACCCGTTGCTGCCCGTGCCCTTCGCGCTGACCACGATCATCATGGTCGGCGTGGTGGCGGTGCTGGTGTGGCGGCGGCCGGTGGGGGTGGAGGCGGCGCACGCGGGCTGAGCGCGGGGTCCGTCCCGTGCTCAGCCCCCGGCGAGCTGAGCCAGCACTCTTTCCCGGGCCCGCCCGAGGTGGTCGGCGAGGGCGTCGCGGGCGGCGTCCGCGTCACCGGCGCGGATGGCGTCCATGATCGCGTCGTGCTCGCTGACCACGGTGGTCGGGGAGGTTCGGCGGTGGGCGGCGTACTGCCCCATGGTCAGATGGATCTCCCCGGCGATCACCTCGTACATCCGGGCGATCCGGTCGCTGCGGACTCCGCGCACCAGCGCCCAATGGAAGTCGATGTCGCACTGGACCTGATCGCGGAAGTCCTCTCGTTCGGCGGCCTGGCGCATCGAGGTCTGCGCCCGGGCGATCTCGTCAGTGAGGTTCTGCTCGGACGCCAGGTGCGCCGCCGCGGCGGATTCGAACGTCTCGCGACTGAAGAAGAGATCCTCGATCTCGGCGGCGTCCAGGACGGGGACCGAGGCGGAGCGGTGCGCGGTGCGCCGTAGCAGTCCCAGTCCGGTGAGGCGCTCGAGGCACGCTTTCGCGGTGGGGCGCGCCACGCCGTACTCGCCGGCCACGCGCTGCTCGGTGACCTTCTCGCCGGGGGCGATGTCCCCGTTGATGATGCGCTCGCGCAGCGAGGCGAACAGGGCCTCGGTCAATGACGCGGGTCCGAGCTTGAACTGGCTCGATGCTGCCGACACGGCGACTCCCTCCATCCATGCCGCCGAGGCGACAGTTCGTGCGGGCAACATGTCGAACATGTAGCCCGGGCTTACATCATGCCAGCGGTCCTGCGGCTTCCGGGGCCCGCAGCCATGTCAGGGTGCTCCGCGTCTCGCGGGTGGGCTTGTACTCCGCGGCGACGGTGCCGGAATAGCCTCGGGCACGCAGGGCCGCCCCGATGCCGGCGAAGTCCACCGTCCCGGAACCGGGCTCCCCGCGGTCAGGGGCGTCGGCCAGCTGCACGTGGCCGATGCGCGCCGCATCGGTGTCGATGAGCGCGATCATGTCGACGTCGTTCCTGGCCAGGTGGAATGTATCCAGCAGCAGGGCCACATGGGGCGTGTCGATCTCGTCCATCAGGGCCAGGGCATCGGCGGCGGTCTCCAGCGGATACGCGCCGTTGAGGCCGCGAGCCAGCGGCTCGACGAGGATCGTGCCGGGGCCGCCTTCGAGATCCTCCATCACTGCAGCGGCGTGGCGATAGGACCGTACGGCGGTGCGACGCGACTCCGTCCCCTGGCCCCCGGGCGTCGCGCCATGGAGCAGGTTGAAGGTCCGGCATCCGGTGCGTTCGGCGAGCCGCCGCAGTGCCGACAGCGAGGCGAGCAGCTCGTCGGCGCGCCGTGGGTCTGCGGCGATGCCGCGTTCGCCGGCTGCCATGTCGCCGGCGTAGACGTTCATCCCGGTCAAGGCGAGACCGGAGTCCTCGATGAGCCCGGCCAGCTCGTCGAGCTGCCCGGGAGAGGGGGCGGGGGTGGCGAAGGGCCACCAGCTCTCGACGCTGCGGAAGCCCGCGTCCGCGGCGGCGGCGAAGCGTTCGCGGTACGGGAGCTCGGGGAAGAGCAGCGAGACGTTCGCCCCCACCGGATAGCCGTGCCATGTCAGTCCCAAGGTGTCCATGGCGCCCATCTTGCCACGGAGCGCTATACATGTCAGCATGTTAGACAATCGAGCATCGGAGGAGATCAGTGACGATCGACGAAGCCCTGACGGGGGCGACCATGGCGACGCGCAGTCCTGAGTGGTATCTCGGGGCGACCCGATGGACGCAGCTGACCTTCACCGAGGACGATCCAGCCGTGCTGGACGTCGACTTCTGGGTCGACGTCATGCAACGCACCCGGTCGAACGCCCTCTGCCTGAGCGCCGGCGGGTACATGGCCTTCTATCCCACGCAGATCCCGCACCATCACCGCAGCGCGCAGCTGGGAGACCGGGACCCTTTCGGCGAGCTGGTCGAGGCGGCGCGAGGGCTGGGTATGCACGTCATGGCACGGGTAGACCCCCACGCCATCCATAGCGATGCCGCCGAAGCACACCCCGAGTGGCTCGACCACGGCATGGACGGGAAGCCTGTGGAGCACGAGTCGATGCCGGGACTGTGGTGGACCGATCCGATGAGCGCATCCCACTGGGAGTTCACCACGCAGATCGCCCAGGAGATCGTCCGCGAGTACGACGTGGATGCGGTCTTCGCGAACCGCTGGGAGGGCCGCCGGCGCGTCAGCTACAACCCCGGCACCCGCGCCGCCTTCCTCGCCGAGACCGGCAAGGACCTCCCCGACGAGACCGACCCGGGCGACCCCTCCTGGCCGGCCTTCGCCGCCTGGCGTCGACGTCGGCTCAGCGAGCTGGTCGTCCACTGGGACGACGCCGTGCGCGCGATCCGCCCGCACGTGCGCTTCATCCCCAATCGGGGTGCGGCCCTCACACGGGACCTGGATCGGGACCTCGTCGAGGACCGGTATCCGATGTTCTTCGTGGACAAACAAGGACGCTCGGGACTCGAGCCGTCCTGGACGCCGGGTCGCGTGGGCAAGCGGGCGCGGGGCCTCTACCCCGACCGGCCGGTCGCACTCATCACCTCGGTGGGGCCCGAGGACGGCGAGCTGCGGTGGAAGGATTCGGTGGCCGATCCGCACGAGACTCGCGCGCTGGTCGTCGACGGATTCGCGCAAGGGGCGCGGCCCTGGTTCACCAAGTTCAAGGGGGAGTGCTTCGACACCCGCTGGGTCGCCCCGATGGCCGAGGCCTTCCAGCTCCACGAGCGTGTCGAGTCTGCTACGGGCCACCTGCGGCACACCGCCGAGGTCGTCCTGCTGGACATCCCCGACCGCTCCCCAGGGCACGCCTTCGGTCACGGCCATGGCGCCGATTCCCAGGAGGACGGCGTCTACCAGGCGCTGGTCGAGGCCCGGATCCCCTTCGAGTACATCGCGGAGGAGGCGCTGACCTCCGACCGTCTGCAGGGCGTTCGCGTGGTGGTGCTGCCCTCCGGCGCGGCATTGGACCCGGCCACGATCTCCACCCTCGAGCACCATGTCGCGGGCGGCGGCGGTCTCGTCACCGCCCACGACGCGAGCCTGACGGTCGATGAGGCCGGAGCGCCGTCGCTCGCCCTCGGCCCGCTGCTCGGGGTCCGTCCGCGCGGCGGGATCCGCGGGCCGCTGAAGAACAAGTACATGACCCTCGAGCCCGGGCATCCACTCACCGCCGGGTACGACGGGGCGCAGCGCATCGTCGGCGGAGCGCACGTCCTGGACCTCGATGTCGACCCCGATGCCCAGGTTGCCTTCCGCTTCGTCCCCGACTACCCGGATCTGCCGATGGAGGAGGTCTATCCCCGTCCCGGGGAGGCCCTTCCCGCCGTGGTCACCCGCGAGCACGACGGCGGCGGCCGCACGGTGGCGATCGCCTTCGACATCGGCGAGGTCTACTGGCGGGCGTTGCAATCCGACCACGGCCGGCTCATCGCCGGTGCCGTTCTCTGGGCCCTGGGTGATCACACGCCCCGGGTCCGGGTCGCCGGCCCCGGGATGGTGGACCTCGCCGTGCGCGAGGCCGAGCACGAGATCGCCGTGAACATCGTGAACCTCACCGATCCCATGGCGATGCGCGGTCAGCGCCACGAATCGCTGCCCCTGCACGGTCAGGAGGTCATCCTGCACATTCCCGCAGGGCAGCGGGCGGCCCGCGCCGAGCTCCTCGTCGCCGGCACCTCCGCCGATCTCCAGGTGCGCGGCAGGCACCTGCACATCCCTATCGACCGCATCGACGACCTCGAGGTCGTCCACGTGACCTGGGCGCCGCAGAGCGCCGACACCGCGACCTCCGGAGGCGACGCATGAGGATCGGATTCATCGGACTGGGCGTCATGGGCGCCCCCATGGCGCAGAACCTGCTGAAGGCCGGGCATGGCCTGAGCATCCACCGCGCCACGGACCGCACGCGGCACCTCGTGGATGCCGGGGCCGTGCCCGCGGAGAGCGCGGCAGTCGCGGCCTCCGGCGCGGAGGCGGTCGTGCTCATGCTCCCGGACACTCCCGACGTCGAGTCCGTCCTCCTGGGTGAGGACGGGGTCCTCTCAGGGCTGGAGGACGGCGCCCTCGTGATCGACATGAGTTCGATCTCGCCCGTGCGCACCGAGCAGCTCGCCGCAGCGGTCCGCGAGGCCGGAGGGCACTACGTGGACGCTCCCGTCTCCGGCGGGGAGGTCGGCGCCCGTGACGGCGCCCTGACGATCTTCGTCGGCGGAGCGGACGCCGACGTCGCCCGGGCGATGCCGCTGCTGGAGATCCTCGGTGCCCGCATCACCCACATGGGCCCGGTCGGCTCCGGGCAGGCCACCAAGGTGGTCAATCAGGTCATCGTCGGCCTCACCATCGAGGCGGTCGCCGAGGGTCTTGCCCTTGCAGAGGCTTCCGGCCTCGACGGGGAGCGCGTGCGCGCCGCGCTCGACGGCGGCTTCGCGAGCTCCCGGATCCTCGAGCTGCACGGACGGCGCATGTCCGAGCGCTCCTTCGACCCCGGCTTCCGTCTGCGCCTGCATCGCAAGGACCTCCGGCTGGCCCAGGACGCCGCTGCTCACCGAGGCGTCGCCCTGCCGGGCACCGACGCGGTCGCCGCGCAGATGGACGCCGCGCTCGCTCGGCACTGGGAGGAGCTCGACCACTCCGCGCTGTTCCGCCTGCTCGTCGAGGAGACCCGATGACTGCGGCCGATCCGCTCGGCAGAGCCGAGCCCTGGTGGGAGGGGACCTTCCGCACCGTCCAGACCAACCTGCGCGAGATCGACGCCGGTCTGGACGTCGACGCCGTGCTCGACGCGATCGAGGAGTTCGGGGCGGACACCTGGCTGCTGAGCGTCGGCGGGATCATCGCCAACCATCCCAGCCGCCTGGCCTCCCAGACCATCAACCCGTACCTCTCCGAGCGTCCCTCGGGGGATCTGGTGGGCGATGCCATCCGCGCCGCCCGGGCCCGGGGAATCCGCGTGCTGGCTCGCATGGACTTCTCCAAGATCGATGCCGCCCGCGCCGAACGTCACCCCGAGTGGTGCTTCGTCTCTCCGGGTGGCGCGCCGCAGATCTACAACGGGTATCGCAGCACCTGCCCGAGCGGTGACTACTACCAGCGCGAGATGTTCGCGGCCGTGGCCGAGGTGCTCGAGAACTACCCGGTCTCCGGGTTCTTCCTCAACTGGATGTCCTTCAACGAGCATGACTATTCGCGGCGCTACTGGGGCGTGTGCCACTGCGAGGCCTGCCGGCGCGGATTCGCCCGATTCGCCCCGGGGACGGACCTTCCCGACGGCCCGGACGACGCCGGTTCCGTGCTCTGGCGGCAATACACCGAACAGGTTCTCGCCGACCTTCATCGGCGGCTGCGCGAGCATGTGCACCGGCTCGCTCCGCATGCCGCCCTCATTCAGGGCGACAGCGCGGACATCACCTTCCACGAGGCCAACAACGCCGTGGGTCGCGAGCTCTGGCACCAGTCGACGGCCGACGCCGTGGACGCCGCACGCTCCGCAGACCCTGCCCGGCCGGTGTTCGTCAATGCGGTCGCCTTCGTCGACATGCCTTATCGCTGGGCGGGAGAGGATCCGCGCCATCTGGAGCAGTACGCGGTGCAGGCGGTCGCCCACGGCGCCCAGCCCTCCACCTACATCATGGGCACTCCGGAGCACAGCCCCTTCCCGGGGCTCGAGGCCAGCGCGCGCATCACGCGCCATCATCGGGACCATCAGCAGGAATACCGCGGGCTCGTGCCCAGCGCGCGTACGGCGCTCGTGCGCCCCGACGCGTCCGCGCACCGTGCGGAGTTCCAGGGGTGGCACAGCGCCCTGTCCGAGGGGCACATCCCCTTCGTCGCCCTGCGGCTGGGATCGCTCGGGACGGTCTCCCGGGATCGTCTCGACCTGGTGATCGTTCCTGATGTCGGGCCGCTGGACGACAGCGCCGCGCACGCCCTGCTGCAGTTCGCCGCCTCCGGCGGAACCGTCGTGACGAGCGGGAGCTCAGCCTGGACCCCGCTGGGGAACCAGCTCGACCCGGACGGCGCGCGGATCGTGTCGCGGGCCGTGCTGGATACCGAGGAGGCGGTGCGCTCCCTGCACATCGACATCGGCGGGGCGCCGGGCGACGTCGGGCTGTCGCCGGTCGCTGCGCCCGCCCCGCTGCACGTCCCGGTGCTCGGTGGGTATCGCGCGGTCGTGGCCGCCTCGGACGAGGTCTCGACCGGCTGGCCCGTGCTGGGGCGGGCGCTCTACGGCCCGCCGGAGAAGTGCTCCGGGAACGAGCCCTCGGGCCACGCCGGCCGCCTGTCCTGGCGTTCCGGTGCGACGGGGCGGGTGGTCGTGCTGCCCTGGAGGCCCGGTGCGGCGCTGCGCGAGCTGGGCCTCTCGGCCATCGGCCGTGCCCTGGCTGGACTGGTCCGGGCCGAGGGAGGGGAACAGCTGCGGGTGGCGACGGGTCTGCCGTCCCACGTCCGCATCGTGCCCGGTCGTTCCGCGCGCGGAACGATGATCCACCTTCTCAATCGCAGTGGAGAGCGCCCCCAGCGGTTCGTCGACCCTGTGCCCGTGCTCCCGGCAGAGCTGGAGGTTCCCTGTGCTCGCGCACCCCGCACGGTGCGCGCCCTGGTCGCGGGGGAGGAGCTCGCGTGGACCCGGGTCGACGGCGCGGTGCGGGTGCGGACTCCCCGGTTCGAGGTCTTCGAGGCCATCGTGCTCTCCGACGCCGAAGCCACGAACGAATAACAACCAGGCATGTACTCTTGACAGACAATCTTACCTTCGCAAGGCTTGACCCCAGGAGCTATGAGGCTCCTGGACCTTCCAACGACGGGAGTACAGCGATGCGTCACCTGAGCCGACGGAGTCTCATGATGGGGGCGGGAGCGGTCGCCGGAGCCGGCGCCCTGGCCGCCTGCGGCGGAGTGGCCGGAGGCGGTGCGTCCAACAGCGCCCTCCGCTACGCCTTCTGGGGCAACAACGTCAGGCAGACCAACTATCAGAAGGCCTTCGACCTGATGGCGGAGCAGAACGAGGAGCTCGCACTCACCGTCGAGTTCGCCGAGTACTCCGCGTTCCAGGAGCGCATGACGACCCAGATGGCCGCCGGGAACGTGGCGGACATCTTCTGGATCCCCTCCGCCCAGGTCATGACCTACTACGCCAACGGCCTCTACCGCCCCCTGGATCAGGTGGAGAGCCTGGATCTCAGCGACTACTCCGAGTCGGACCTGCAGGACTTCCTGCTGGACGGCGGCCACAACACGATGCCGTTCGGCATCTTCGTGCCCGTCATCCGCTACAACGCCACCTTCGTCCAGGAGGACGGCGTGGACTGGCCCGACTCGTGGGACTGGGACGGCTTCGCCGAGTTCGCCAAGGAGTACTCCGCCGAACATCAGGATCGCTGGGCAGTCGCCTACGCGGCCGACGCCGACCTTCCCTTCGAGGGCTGGCTGCGCCAGCACGGCGAGCAGCTGTGGAGCGAGGACGGTCGGATCGGGTACACCCAGGAGGGCCTGGAGAGCTGGTTCGCCTGGTGGGAGGACCTCCGCGGCGCCGGCGCGACGCCCTCCATCGGCGAGCAGGACGGCGTCGGGGCGAGCTGGGAGGACGTGGGCGACCGCTGCCTGGCCTGGTTCAGCAACTCCAACCACATCGTCGACGATGCGACGATGTTCCCCGAGCACGAGTTCGCGCTCTCGCATCTGCCGGTGGACCCCTCGGCTCCCGCCGGTCACCAGTTCCTGTACTTCCCGCGCCAGGCCATCTACTCAGGTTCCAGCGACGAGAATGCCGAGCGCGCCGGCGAGGTCTTCAACTTCACCACCGGCGACGTCGAGATGCTCAAGATCGTCGGCCTCACCATGGGCGCCCCGGTGAATCCGCGGGTAGCGCAGGAGTACGCCGAGTTCGCGAGCCCGACCGAGACCGCCATGCTCGAGATCGTCACCGAGGACCGGGAGGCGGACCGGAGCCCGCGATTCGAGGCCCCACCGGGCTCGAGCACCTGGCGCACGGTGATGACGCGCGTCCTCGAGGAGATCACCCTCGGCAGTTCGAGCATCCCCGACGCCGCCGCCTCGATGATCGCGGAGATCGAGCAGGGCATCGACCGAGCCGCGAGCGGTGAGGAGTCCTCGTGACGGCCACTCTCCGCCCGGTGGACGCCCCCAGCGGGTCGCCGCCTCCGGAAGCCCGGACCCGAAGGAGCCGAGGCCGGCGCAGCCAGGAGCTCGCGGCGCACCTGTTCATGTCCCCCTGGCTGATCGGCCTGGCTCTGGTGACCGCAGCGCCGATGCTCGCCTCCCTGTACCTGTCCTTCACGGACTACAACATCATGTCCTCGCCGCGGTTCGTGGGCCTGGACAACTTCGTGCGGATGGCCGGGGACGCGCGCTTCTGGTCGTCGGCCCGGGTCACCTCCCTCTACGTGCTCGTCTCGGTGCCGCTGCAGCTGGCATTCGCGCTTCTTCTGGCTCTCGTGCTGGACCGCGGGCTGCGGGGCCTGTCGATCTACCGCAGCGCCTACTATCTGCCGTCGCTGCTGGGCTCGAGCGTCGCTGTCGCCGTGCTCTGGAAGCAGATCTTCGGACAGGAGGGCCTGGTCAACCAGGCGCTGGACCTCGTCGGGATCCAGGGCGGGAACTGGTTGCAGAACCCGGACAGCGCCCTGTGGACGCTGATCATCCTCAACGTCTGGACCTTCGGATCACCGATGGTGATCTTCCTGGCCGGGCTGCGCCAGATCCCCGAGGAGCTGTACGAGGCCGCACGGGTCGACGGCGCTTCGCAGCTGCGGATGTTCCGCCACATCACGATCCCGCTGCTCACGCCGATCGTCTTCTTCAACCTGATCCTGCAGACCATCGGATCGTTCCAGGCGTTCACCCAGGCGCACGTCGTCAGCGGAGGGACCGGCGGCCCCGTCGATTCGACGCTGTTCTACACGCTGTACATCTATCAGCAGGCGTTCGTGAACTTCGACATGGGGTACGCCTCCGCCCTCGCCTGGGTGCTGCTGCTGGCCATCGCGGTGATCACCGCCGTGCACTTCACCCTGTCCCGGTACTGGGTCTTCTACGGAGATTGATATGTCGACTTCCACGCTCGACGCCGAGCCGTCCCTCGACGCGCAATCCGCCCGCGGCCCCGCTCCGCGGTCCATCCGACGGTCCCGCCGCCGCGGGGCGATCCTGCACCACGGCATCCTCATCCTGTTCGGCCTCTTCATGCTCTACCCGCTCATCTGGATGGCGGTCAGCGCGTTCAAGCCCTCTCACCTGGTGCTCACCGACCCCTCGATCATCCCCACCGAGCTCACGCTCGAGAACTTCGTCGACGGCTGGGTCGTGGGAGGTTTTCCGTTCTGGGTGTTCTTCGGCAATTCGGTGGTCATCGCCCTCAGCTCGATCCTGGGCAACCTCCTCTCCTGCTCGCTCACCGCTTACGCGCTGGCGCGGCTGCAGTTCCGGGCCCGGAACGTCTACTTCGCGATCGTGCTCGTCACGGTGATGCTGCCGATGCACGCCGTGGTCATCCCGCAGTACATCGTGTTCTCGAACCTGGGCCTGGTGAACACGTTCATCCCGTTGATCCTCCCCAAGTTCCTGGCCACGGACGCCTTCTTCATCTTCCTCATGGTGCAGTTCATCCGCGGGATCCCGCGCCAGCTGGACGAGGCCGCATCCATCGACGGGGCCGGGCCGTTCCGGGTGTTCCGGAGCATCATCCTGCCCCTCATGGTCCCGGCACTCATCACGACCACGATCTTCACCTTCATCTGGACCTGGAACGACTTCTTCGGCCAGCTGATCTATCTCACCGACTCCTCTGTGTTCACCGTGCCCATCGCGCTGAACGCGCTTGTCGACTCGGAGTCCAATCAGGGCACCGGGACGCTCATGGCCATGTCCCTGCTCTCGCTGATCCCGCTTCTGCTGTTCTTCGCCTTCGCGCAGAAGCACCTCATCCGCGGGATCGCGACGACGGGCCTCAAGTGAGCGGCGGTGGCTCGGCGCCGGGCCTCATCGGTGTGATGCGCGGTGCCCGGGCGGATCTCGCGGCGATCCGCGAGATCGCCGGGGCCGCCCGCGTGCTCGACCTCGAGGACGCCGACCCCGTTCCGGAGCTCGCCGCGCTCCTGGGTGCGGAGCCCTTCGATGACTTCTCTGCGCTTCCTCACCTGCGGTGGGTGCACAGCGCCGCCGCCGGCGTGGACGGATGGCTGGCCTCCGGCCGCCTGCCGGAGCAGGTCACGCTGACGTCCGCCGTGGGCAACGGTGCGATCCCCCTGGCCGAGCACGCATTGATGCTGATGCTCATGCTCAGCCGGGACGCCCCGCGCTGGGCCCGGGCGCAGAGCCGGCGCAGCTGGGAGCGCCGTGCCCACGGTGAGCTCGCCGGGGCACGGCTGGGAATCCTCGGCTACGGCAACAGCGGCAGGGATCTTGCGGCCAAGGCCCTCGCGTGTCGCATGGAGGTGAGGGCCCTTCGCCGGCGAGAGGGCGCCGTGCGAGACGGCGGTGTCCGCCTGCTCCGTGGGCCCGATGGCCTGCGCGAGCTGCTCACGACCAGTGACTATCTCGTGGTGACCGCCCCGCGCACCGCCGAGACCGCCGGGATGATCGGCGCCGCACAGATCGCGCAGCTGCCGCCCGGCGCCGCGATCATCGTCGTCTCCCGCGGCGGGATCGTCGACGAGGATGCGCTGCTCGCGGCCCTGCGATCCGGGCATCTCTCCGGCGCCGGCCTCGACGCGCACGCGGTGGAGCCGCTGCCGCAGGACAGCCCGCTATGGGATGCGCCCGGAACGATCATCACCCCGCACAACGCCGCGACCACTGCGGGCACCGCCCGGCGCGGCCGGCAGATCATGCTCGAGAACCTGGAGCGGTGGGTGCGCGGGCAGGAGCTGCGGAACGTCGTGGATCGGACAGCGGGGTACTGAACCCGGCGGCCGCCGTTGACGCCGGCGGCGGCGCGGGCATACAGTTCCCTCCGTTCGCAGGATTGTGACTCCCTCGAGGCAAGACCTGGCGCTGCACCTCCGCCTGGAGTCCCCATGTCCTCCGCCGTCACCGGCGACGCGCGCCCCGACACCGATCGTCCTGCATCGGCCCCGTCGTGGAAGACGCGCCTCTCCTCCCCGTTCAAGAACCTGCAGAAGGTCGGCAAGGCCTTCATGCTGCCGATCGCGATCCTCCCCGCCGCCGGGCTGCTGCTCGGCGTCGGCGGGGCGCTGTCGAACCCGACGACCGTCGCCACCTACCCGGTGCTCGACAACGCCCTGGTCCAGGGCCTGTTCACCGTCATGGCCGATGCCGGGACGGTCGTGTTCACCAACCTCGCCCTGCTGCTGAGCATCGGCCTGTGCATCGGCCTGGCGAAGCGGGACAAGGGCACCGCGGCGCTCGCCGGCATCGTCGGCTACCTCGTGATGGTCGGGACCACCGCCTCCATGCTGAAGCTGTTCGACCCCGAGGGCGAGGCGATCGACACCGGCATCGTCGGCGCGCTGGTCATCGGCGCGATCGCGGTGACGCTGCACAACCGCTACCACGACATCCAGCTGCCGCAGGTGCTGGGGTTCTTCGGCGGCTCCCGCTTCGTGCCGATCGTCGTGTCCCTGGCGGCGATCCCCGTCGGCGCGGCCTTCTTCCTCATCTGGCCGCCCATCCAGCATGCGCTGGTCGGCGCGGGGGAGTCCATCGCGACCCTCGGTCCGGTCGGCACGTTCCTGTACGGGTTCCTGCTGCGCCTGTCCGGGGCGGTGGGCCTGCACCACATGATCTACCCGCTGTTCTGGTACACGCCGCTGGGCGGGACCGAGACCGTCGCCGGCGCGAGCGTCGCCGGGGCGCAGAACATCTTCTTCGCCCAGCTGGCCGACCCCGGCCACCAGGGCCTGTACACCGAGGGCACCAAGTACTTCGCGGGCCGGTTCGACACGATGATGTTCGGCCTGCCCGGCGCGTGCCTGGCGATGTACCACTGCATCCCGGCGGAGCGCCGGAAGAAGTTCGCGGGCCTGTTCGTGGGCGTCGCGGCGACCAGCTTCATCACCGGCATCACCGAGCCCGTCGAGTTCATGTTCCTGTTCGTGGCGCCGCTGCTGTATGTGCTGCACGCCTTCTTCGACGGGCTGTCGTTCCTCGTCGCGGACCTGCTGGACATCCGGATCGGCAACACCTTCTCCGGCGGGGCCATCGACTTCACGCTCTTCGGGATCCTGCAGGGCAACGCGCAGACGCACTGGCTGTACGTCATCCCGGTCGGGATCCTCTGGTTCTTCCTGTACTACGTGTCCTTCCGCGTCCTCATCACCCGCTTCAACATCAAGACACCCGGCCGCGACGCCGCGGCGGTCGAGGAGGAGGCCGTCCCGGCCGAGGTCCCGTCGGCCGGCGACGCGCCGGCGGGCGCCGCTGCCGCCGCCTCGGCGGGCGCGGGCCGCACCGCGAGGGCGGGCCGCCGCGAGGAGCTCGAGGAGACCAGCACGCAGATCATCGCCGCGCTCGGCGGCGCGGAGAACCTCGAGGACGTCGACGCCTGCATCACCCGCCTGCGGGTCTCCGTGCTCGATCCGGGACGCGTCGACAAGGCCCGGCTGAAGCAGCTCGGCGCGGTCGACGTGTTCGAGGTCGCCGGCGGCGTCCAGGCCGTCTACGGCGGGAAGGCCGTCCTCTACAAGGGCATCATCAACGAGATGATCGGGCACGACGACTGATCGTCGGGAAGGGAACGGGAATGTTCGGATTCGGCAGGAAGAAGAGCGGCGCCGCCGCCCCCGCGGCCGATGCCGCGCGCATCGACAGCCCTGCCCGCGGGAGGATCCTCCCGCTGGCGGAGGTGCCCGACCCCGTGTTCTCCGGCGGCCTGGTGGGCCCCGGCTTCGCGGTGGACCTGGATGAGGGAGAGGTGCGCGCCCCCGTCGCGGGCACCGTGGTGATGATCCCCGAGACCCTGCACGCGGTGGGGATCCGCGCCGCCGGCGGCGCCGAGGTCCTCGTGCACGTGGGCGTGGACTCCGTGACGCTGAAGGGCGAGGGCTTCACCGCCCGCTGCGCCGTCGGGGACCGCGTCGAGGCCGGCCAGGTCCTGATCGAGCTGGACCTCGGGCTGCTGCGGGAGCGGATCCCCTCGACCATCACCCCCGTCGTCGTCAGCAACGCCGACGGATACGAGGTCGAGGGGCCGATGCTCGAGGCGCCGGGCGGCCGCGGCGTGCTGCTGGTCCGGCCGCGATGATCCCGCCGCAGCGCCTGGTCGTCCAGCGCGTCCACAACAACAACGTCGTCCTCGCGCTGGACGAGCAGGGGCGCTCCGTCGTCGTCACCGGGCCGGGCGTCGGCTTCGGGATGCGGCGCGGAGTGCTCGTGGACACCGCCAGGGCCGAGGCCGTGTACGTCCCCGCGGACGCCTCCCGGGCGACCGCGGCCGCGGGGACCCTCGCGGAGATCCCGCGGGAGGAGGTCCTCGCCGCCCGGCGCATCGTCGAGGAGGCGCAGGCCCTCACGGGGCTGGCCCGCCCCGAGATCCTGCTGCTGCCGGTGGCCGATCACCTGCACCACGCGATCGACCGCGCCCGCCGGGGCACGGTGATCGACCTGCCGCTGGTGTGGGAGGTCCGCCAGCTCTACCCGCGCGAGCTCGCCGCCGGCCGCCGGGCGCTGGAGATGATCCGCGACGGCCTCGGCGTGCAGCTCCCCGCCGACGAGGCCGCCGCCTTCGCCCTGCACTTCGTCTCGGCCGGGTTCACCGGGGCGGTCCTGGACCGCACCGTGACGATGACCCAGTCGCTCACCGAGATCTTCGACCTGCTCGACGGGCGGCTGGACGGCCCCCTGGATCGCGACGGCGAGGCCGCCGCCCGCTTCGTCACCCACCTGCGCTACCTGTTCGTGCGCCTGGCCGAGGGGCGGCGCGTCCACGACGTGCCGCCGCTCATGCAGGGAGCCCTGGAGACCTCCGTCCCGGCGACCATGGCCCTGGCCCGGGAGGTCGCCGCGCTGCTGCAGGACACCTGGGGCCACGACGTCAGCGAGGACGAGACGACCTACATCGCCCTGCACATCCACCGGCTGGTGGCCGATGCCGGGCTCACGCTCTGACCCCCGCACCCCGAGCCGGCTCCCGGTCGCGCCGATCCCCGGAAGGACACCCATGCATCCGCTCCTGACCGCCCTCGAGGGCACCCTCATCGTCTCCTGCCAGGCCTACCCGGGGGAGCCGATGCGCGATCCCCGCACCATGGCGAAGGTCGCCGCGGCCGTCGCGTCCGGCGGGGCGAGCGCCGTGCGCGCCCAGGGCCTCGGGGACATCCGCGCCGTGGCGGCCGCCGTCGACGTGCCCGTGATCGGGATCTGGAAGGACGGCGCCGAGGGCGTCTTCATCACCCCCACCCTCGAGCACTGCCGGGCGGTCATCGCCGCCGGGGCGGACATCCTCGCCCTCGACGGCACCCGGCGGCCCCGCCCCGACGGCCTGAGCTTCGCCCAGACCGTCGCGGCGCTGCGGGAGGACGGCTTCACCGGCCCGATCATGGCCGACTGCGACAGCGTGCCCGCGGCGCTCGCCGCCGCGGAGGCCGGGGCCGACATCATCGGCACCACCCTGGCCGGCTACACGGGGGAGCGGGCACGGACCGACGGCCCCGACCTCGCGCTGCTGGGCGAGCTCGCGGGCCGGCTGCCGGACAGCGCCGTGCTCGTCGCCGAAGGGCGCGTGCACACCCCGGCGCAGGCGGCCGCCGCCCGGGAGGCCGGGGCGTTCGCCGTCGTCGTCGGCACCGCGATCACGCACCCGACCACGATCACGGGATGGTTCCGGGAGGCCGTGGCGGGCACCTGACCGGCGGGACCCGGCCGCCAAGGCCGTCAGCCCGCGAACACCCCGACCACGAGGTTGATGGCCGTGGCCACGACCGCCGCGCCGAACACGTAGGACAGCAGGCTGTGGCGCAGGACCACGGAGCGGATGTCCGTGCGGGAGACGGCGGTGTCGGTCACCCCGTAGGTCATGCCCACGGCGAAGCTGAAGTAGAAGAAGTCCTGGTAGCAGGGCTTCTCGGGCGAGTTGAAGTCGATCCCTCCGGGGGTGGGACCCGAGAAGTACAGGGCGGCGTACCGCGCGGTGTACATGAGGTGCAGAGCCGCCCAGGTGAGGAACACGCCCGTGAGCGCGAGGGCCGCCGCGAGCGGGCCGGCGTGCTCGCCGCCCAGCACCAGCAGCAGCGCGATCCCGGCCAGCCCGGCGAGGGACGCGCCGGCCACCACGACCTCCTCGGTCAGCGGCGGCAGGGCCTCGCGGCGGGCATCGGCCCGGGTGGTGGCGGCGTCCATCGGCCACAGCACTGCGGTCCCGGTGACCAGGAACAGCAGCGCCGCCGCGTTGATCCCCGCGAGGACGCCCAGCGCCGCGTTCGCGAGCAGCGCCGTGAGGATCGCGGCGGCGAGGCCGCCGGCCACGGCGCAGGCCAGCCGGCCCGTCGGCCGGTGCAGGAACGCTCTGATCACGCCCCGAGCGTAGTGCAGGGCCCCCGGCGGCTCGGGAGCGGCGCGGGCCCTCGCATATCCTGGGCCGCATGGCCCCTCCTGCGCGTCGCCCCACGTCAGCTGATGTCGCGGCGCGCGCGGGGGTCTCCCGGGCCACCGTCTCGATGGTGCTGAACAACCGCGTGGAGGGCACGGTCGCGCCGGCCACCCGCGAGAAGGTGCTGCGGGCGGCCGAGGAGCTGGGCTACGCCCGCTCGGCGATCGCCCTCTCCCTGAAGCAGCAGCGCACCCGCACCATCGGCCTGATCACGGACGAGATCGCGACCTCGCCCTGGGCCGGCCGCATGGTCCGCGCCGCATCGATGGCGGCAGCCCGGGCGGACTACATGGTCATCACCGTCGACCTCTCGCTGCGCGACGCCTCGGTCGAGGGAGCCCTGCGCACGCTCGCGGAGCGCCAGGTCGACGGCCTGCTCTACGCGACGATGGGGCGCCGGGTGGTTCCCGCGCCCGCCGCGCGTCCGGGCCTGCCCATGGTCCTGCTCAACTGCGAGACGGCCGACGGCCCGGACGGCGCGGAGTCGGCGGCCGCGGGATCCTCGAGCGTGGATCCGCAGCTCGTCGAGCCGCCGTCCTTCGTGCCGGACGACTACGAGGGCGCGCGGAGGGCGGCGCGGCGCCTGGCCGAGGTGGGGCACGAGCGGATCGTGATGCTGAGCGGCGGCGACAGCTCCGTGGCCTGCCTCGAGCGCGAGGCCGGGTTCCGCGACGAGCTGGAGGAGCGGGGGCTCGAGCCGGAGGTGGTCGACGCCGGCTGGCAGATGGACGACGGATACCGCTGGCTCACCCTCCTCCTGCGTGAGGAGGCGCCGCCGACGGCGGTCTTCTGCATCCGCGACCGGGTGGCGGCGGGAGTCCTGCATGCCGCATCGGCCGCCGGGCTGCAGGTCCCGCGCGATCTCTCCGTGATCGGCTTCGACGACGAGGACTATTTCGCCGAGACCCTCACACCGCCGCTGACGACGATCGGCCTGCCGCATGTGGAGATGGGGGAGCAGGCCATGGCGCGGCTGCTGGCGCTGATCGACGCTCCCGAGGCCCCGGGGGCCGGCGCCGCACCGGCCCCGGTCCGCATCCCCTGCCCGCTCGTCGAGCGCGAGACCGTGGGCCGTCCCCACGACTGACCTGCGGGCCGCGACCGGGCCTTGACACGTGTAGAAGCTGCGATCCATACTCATGCCCACAGCTTTTACACGTGTATAAGCCATCGGCTGCAGGACGGCAGCGCCCGATGGCCCGGACTCGACGCAGAGGACCCCCATGAGCACATCGACAGACGTGACCCGCCGCGCTCTCCTCGCCGGTGCGGGCATCGCCGGCATCGCCGGCACGGTCGCCGCCTGGCCGCGGCTGACCGGCGCGGACATCCCCGGGCGCGGAGAGGACGCCCTGAACATCCTCATCATGGGCAACTCCACCGACGCCGCCGGCCGGCAGCAGATCGCCGACGGCTTCATGGAGGAGCACCCCGACATCCCCGTGCGGATCCAGGCCATCCAGGCCGCCGACTGGGCGGACTTCTTCGCCAAGGTCCTCACGATGGTCGCCGCCGGCACCGAGCCGGACATCGTCTACACCGCGACCGAGGGCGCGCAGCTGTTCGCCGAGCGCCTCGCCCTGCCGCTGGACGAGTACGTCCTGCGCGACGCCGAGCAGATGCGGGACTACTTCGAGGACGTCCACCCCAGCCTCATCGAGGCGTTCCTGTACAAGGGGAGCCTGTACCAGCTGCCGCTGGACTTCAACGCCGCCAACATGTACCTCAACCTCGACGTGATCGAGCGCAACGGACTCGAGATGCCCGGCGAGGACTGGAGCCGCGACGACTTCACCGAGCTGCTGCGCGGCATGCAGGGCGACGCCACCCCGTACTTCTGGACCAACCGCCTGTTCGGCGGCATCGTCCCCTGGCTGTACGTCAACGACACCTCCTTCCTCGTCGAGGAGAGAGCCCCCGGCGGCGAGGAGCTCTGGTCCACGTTCTATCCCGGGGAGACCTCCCGCTCCGGCGGCTACCTGTGGCAGCGGTCCAACGCCCTGGACCCCCGCGTCCACGAGTCCTTCGAGTACGTGCGCTCCCTCATCGAGGAGGGCCTGGCCGTGCGCCCCGAGGAGGGCGGCGGCAACGCGCTGGTGGGGCTGTTCGCCTCCGGGCGCATCGGCTCCACCCCCGCCGGCGGCTACTGGGTCCAGGGCCTCGCCGAGGGCGGCATGCGCCCCGACCAGTTCGACGTGCAGTTCTTCCCGCGCTGGCGCACGCAGCGCCACCAGTTCGGTGCCGCCGGCTACGCGGTCATGCGCACCACGAAGAAGGCGGACCAGGCCTGGGAGTGGATCAAGTTCTCCTCCTCGAAGGCGGCCATGGAGCTGGCGTTCCCCACCCCGGCGACCACCCCCACCCGGCGCTCGATGGTGAACGACAACTTCTACACCGGCACGGGCCCCGAGCACTGGAGCCGCTTCTACGAGACCCTCGACCGCTTCCCGACCTCCGGTCCCATCCCCGCGCCGCCGCAGCAGGCCGCCGTGGAGACCGCCCTGATCCGCAACGTCTCGACCGCGCTCAGCGGAGGCCCCGACGGGGTCGCCCGCGCCCTGGAGAACCTCGACGAGGACCTGCGCGCCGTCTTCGAGGAGGAGATCGCATGACCACCGCCACCCGCCCCGCCCCGAGCCCGGCCGCTCGCCCCGCCGCCCGCTCGCCCCGCCCGGATCCGGGCCACCGCAGCGCCATCGTCCTGCGCTGGGTGTTCCTGGCCCCGACCATGCTGGGCATCGGCCTGTTCGTGGTCCTGCCGATCCTCGCCTCGCTGGTCCTGGCGTTCTTCCGCTGGGACATCATCACCGCGCCGGAGTTCGTGGGGCTGCGCAACTTCCTGGACATCGCGGCAGATGAGACGGTGCGCATCTCCTTCCTGAACACGACCGTGTTCGTGATCGTGGCCGTCTCGGCGCAGCTGGCGGTCGCCATGCTGCTGGCGGTGCTGGTGCAGTCGCGCATGCCCTCCTGGCTGCGGGTGTTCCTGCGCTCGACGTTCTTCTTCCCGCTGGTGCTCTCCGCGGCGAGCGTGTCGATCCTCATGCGCTACCTGTTCAACGAGTCCTACGGCGTCATCAACTGGCTGCTGTCGCTGGTCTCGATCCCGGCGGTGCCGTGGCTGACCTCCCCGCAGTGGGCGATGGTCGTGGTGATCGCCGTATACGTGTGGCAGAACTTCGGCTTCTCGTTCCTGCTGTTCATCGGCGGCCTCGCGGCGATCCCGCGGGACGTGTACGAGGCCAGCTCGATCGACGGCGCCACCGGCTGGAGGCAGTTCCGCAACATCACGCTGCCGCTGGTCAGCCCGACCATCCTGGTCGCCTCGGTGATGGCGATCATCTCCGCCCTGCAGGTCTTCGACCAGCCCTACGTCCTCACCCGCGGCGGCCCCGGCGATGCCACCCGCACCGTGGTGATGGTCATCTACGAGAGCGCGTTCCGCGAGCTCGAGTTCGGCCGGGCCAGCGCGATCGGCCTGGTTCTCATGGTGCTGATCATGCTCGTCACCGCCGCCCAGTTCCGGCTGGCCAAGTCCTTCGTCTTCTACCAGTGACCGCGTCCTCACCGCCGAGCACGCCGCTGACCCCGACCAGGAGCTCCCGATGAACCGTCGCCTCCCCGCCCTCGCGAAATACGCCGCCCTCGCCGTCGCCGCCGTCCTCACCCTGGGGCCGGTGTGGTGGACCTTCACCACCTCGCTGCGGCCCGCCTCCGAATCCTTCAGCCTCCCGCCGAGCTTCTTCCCCCTGGACCCCGACTTCTCCAGCTACGCCGCCGTCTTCGCGCAGCTGGACATGCCCCTGCTGGTGCTGAACACGGCGCTGGTCACCGGCGTCATCGCCGTGGGGCAGATGCTCACCGCCGCCATGGCCGGCTACGTGTTCGCCCGCATGTCCTTCCGCGGCAAGGGGCTGCTGTTCGCCCTGGTGCTGTCCACGATGATGGTGCCGGTGCAGGTCACCATCGTGCCGGTGTTCATGATCATCCGCGGCCTGGGCGTCAGCGACACCCTGCTCGCCCTGATCCTGCCGGCGATCCCCACCGCCTTCGGCACCTTCCTCATGCGCCAGTACTTCCTGGGGCTGCCGCTGGAGCTGGGGGAGGCCGCCGCCATCGACGGCGCGAGCCCCTGGCGCACCTTCTTCGCGATCTACGCGCCGCTGGCCCTGCCGGGCATGGCGATCGTGGGGGTGCTGGCCTTCAACTTCCACTGGAACGAGTTCTTCCGCCCGCTGATCTTCATGATCTCCGAGGAGAACTACACCCTGCCGCTGGGCCTGGTCACGCTGCAGGGCAACCTCGGCACCGGCTCGATCAGCGTGGTGCTCGCCGGGGTCATCCTGTCGATGATCCCCGCCGTGGTCGTGTTCCTGTTCGGGCAGCGTCCCCTTCGTGAGGGCCTCACGGCGGGATCATCGAAGTGACCGGACCCGCCGGGCCCCGTCCGGCCCGGCGGGCGCTCGCGCCCGCCCTTCCCGACGCGTCCGTCCCGCCCGCCCGATCCGTCCCGCCTGATCGCCGCCCGCCCCGACCGATGGAGACCCCGTGACCCCGCACCCCGCCCCCGCCCTGCCGGAGCCCGGCCGGCCCGCGAGCGACCCGCACTTCCCGAGCCTGCACCGCGTGCACCCCCGCGGCTGGATCAACGACCCCAACGGGATCCACTGCCACGACGGCCGCTGGCACGTGTACTTCCAGCACAACCCCCGCTCCACGGTCCACGAGCAGATCGAGTGGGGGCACATGTCCTCGCACGACCTCGTCACCTGGCGGGAGGAGCCGGCCGGCCCCCGGCCCCGGCCCGGGGAGGCGGACCGCGGCGGCTGCTGGAGCGGCGTGGGCCTGGTCGTGGACGGCGTGCCCACGCTCGTGTACTCCGGGGTGGACGGCGTCGACGACCAGCTCTCCCGCGTGATCCTCCAGCGCGGCGACGCACAGGAGACCCGCTGGACGCCGGTGCCCGGGACCGTCGCGGACGTCCCCGAGGAGCCGGGCCTGTTCGGGCTGCGCGACCCCTTCCTCCTCGAGCTCGACGGCCGGCGCTTCGCCGTCCAGGGCGCCGGCCTCGCCCGGCCCGACGGCACGCACGTGCCCGCGATCCTCGGCTGGGACGCCACCGACCTGGAGGACTGGCGCTACCTGGGGCCCGTCCTCACCGGCGAGCACCCGGTCGCCGCCGAGCATGCCCCCGCGCAGCTGTGGGAGTGCCCGCAGCTGGTCCCGGTCGACGGGCGGTGGGTGCTGATGCTCTCCCTGTGGTCGCTCGCCGAGGGCCCCGGAGCGGGCCGCGACACCGACGCCGTGACCTTCCTGCACGGGGACCTCGCCCTGCAGGACGGGCGCCTCGCCTTCACCCCGGCCGGCGGCGGCGTCGTCGACCACGGCCCCGACTTCTACGCCCCGCAGGCCGTGCGCGACGGCGATCGGACCCTGCTGTGGGGCTGGTCGTGGGAGGGCGGGGGCCTCGACTCCGAGCAGGCCGCGGCGCAGGCCGCCGCCCAGGGATGGGCCGGGGCCCTCACCCTCCCGCGCGCGCTGCACCTGCGCGGGGACGTGCTCGTCTCCTCCGTCCCCGAGGAGCTGCGCGCGCTGCGGGCGGGCGAGGTCCCCGTCCCGGGTGACGGGGCGGGCCTCGACCTCCCGGCCCCGGCCCGGGCCGAGGCCCGCGCGGCCGCGGGCCTGCGCCTCGAGCGGGTCCGCGCCGACGGCACCGCCGAGACGCTGCTCGGACCCGTGGAGGGGGACGCGACCCTCCTGGCCGATGCCGGCATCCTCGAGCTCCTCCCGGCCGATGCCCCGGCCTCGACCCTCCGGGTCCGCGTCGAGGACGGCGAGCACCTGCGCGTGCACGGCGAGGACCTGCAGGTCTGGGAGCTGGCGGTGCCGAGCGCGGACCGAGAGCGGCGGTCGATGCTCGCGTGAGTTCTGAGCCGGCTCAGATTTCCAGCCCTCGCCGGAAGCCGGCGGTGTACGCCGCCAGCAGGTCTTCGGCGGGGCAGCTGCGGCGACCGGTCAGATCGATCATCGCGCGATCCCGAAGAGGCTGGAGGCGATCTCCGCGAGTCGAGGATCGTCCTCGAGGAGCAGGTCCGCTCGAAGCAGCGGGCGCGGAGCCGTCCGGCGGTCGGCGAGGAGGTCCACGGACCATGGTGCCGTGCGCAGCCGGATCCATCCTCCGTCCTGCGGTCGCAGCCTTCCGAGGCGGATGACGTCGCTGCGCACCTCGTCGGGCACGTGGACGAGTGCAGAGCCGGCGCGGATCGGTGCGCCGCCCTCCTCCGCAGCGAGTTCGGATCCGAGGACCGCACCTCGAGGAAGGGGAGCATCGAGAAGGTCCTGCGGAGAATTCCAGACGGAGCTCGTGTACGACTCCTCGGCGGGTCGGGTCGACGCATACGCACGGATCCATGCGTCCTCGAGCTCACCGGGGAGCCGGAGCGTCCCGTCCACCTCGATCATCGGAGGCCTCTGCTCGCGCAGGGCGCGAATGACGCGATTCACCGTGCCCAGCGATGCGCCGCTCAGGTGCATGAGCTCGCGCTGGGTGGGATTCTTCTTCGTCTCCCCGTGGGTGACGAGCAGGGCGAACGTGACAGGCTGTCCGGCTCGGGTCAGCGCGGCCATCGACCTCGGCGGAGTCCGGCTCGGTGTGCTGCGTCTTCCGCTCACCTGGAGCAGGAGTCCCGGAGCGCGGACATGCGCGTTTCCCGCGGAATCCACGTAGCCGCCCCACCCGCGGGCCGCGATCTTCTCCGCTCGTGCAGGCGGCACATGCTCGGTGATGAGGATCGTCTGCTCGTCATGGGGCAGCAGGGTGAGGTCCGCAATGCTCGCTCCGGTGCTGGCCACCGCGGGAAAGGTATGTCGGACGTCTCCGGTCTCGATGGTCAAGGTGCCCGTGCTGACGCGAGGATCCTGTGCTTCCCTGCGCGGTCGCTCCCAGCGGGCCGTGACGCCCAGATCCTCAAGGCTCTTCCGGGCGCGGTCGACCAAGGCTTCCGCCGGATCTGGGTGTTCAAAACGAGCCATGTGTTCAACATACTGGAACACGGGCGGATTTTGAACAACCGGGCGCCGAGCGATCGACCGGGATCCAGTCGGTCCGGCCCGGCGGCGTGCGCGGCACTTCGCGGCGCGCGACGACGGGCGGGTCGGCGCCGCAGGGCGACAGGCGGGTCAGCGCCGCAGCGCCGACGGCCGGGGCAGCCCCAGGTCCTCGAGCAGGTCGCCGAGCGCGCGGTCCAGCTCGGCGCCGCCCTGGGTGATCTTGTTCGTCCCGAAGGAGCGCAGCTGGGCGCTCGGCACGTCGAGGGTGAGGACGGTGCCCGGCTGCGCGGTGGTGTGCGCCTGGATCCGCAAGTGGGTGTCGCGGATCGTGGCCGGTTCGATGCGGTGCAGGCGCGCGGCGATCGCGTGGTGCACGATCGTCCAGACCACGCTGCGGGACCGGCTGCCCGCGTGCTGCAGCAGGTCGCTGGGCCGCCACGTCGCCGTCCGCACGAAGCCGCTGGGCGACTCCCATTCCAGGCCGCGCACGAACGCCGCCCAGTCCGGGGTGAGCTGCGTGAGGGCCTCCTCGTCGCTCAGCGCCGGCACCGTGGTCTCGAACGTCGCGACCAGGGAGTCGAAGTGCGCGGTCGTGGCCAGGCGCAGGCGCAGCGCGCGATGCTCGGTGACGGTCTCTTCGACGTCGTAGCTCATGGGGCCATTGTCCCGGTCCGCGCCGGCGCCGGGGTGCTCGGCGCGGCGGGGGTCCCGGGGCCGTTGCGCGGCGGGGTGTAAGCGCTTATATTGGACGGAAGCTGTAAGCGCTTCCACTCCGGGGGCGCCCGCACCCGCCGGGGACCGGCGCTCGAGGACGAGAAGGGTGGTGCCGATGACGAGCAGCGGACCGCGGTCCTCCGGCGTCACGATCTACGAGGTCGCGCAGCGCGCCGGCGTCTCGATCGCGACGGTCAGCCGCGCCTTCTCCGACGGGGCGAAGGTCGCCCCCGCCACCCGCGACGCCGTGCATGCCGCGGCCCGCGAGCTCCGATACGTGCCCGCGGCGGCGGCCCGCGCGCTCGCCGTGCGCCGCAGCCGGGCGCTCGGCGTGGTGCTGCCCCACATCGACGGCCCGTACTTCGCCGAGCTCCTGGTCGGCTTCGAGCTCGCCGCCTCCGAGCTGGGGTTCTCCGTCGTGCTCGCCCTGGACACCCCGCACACCGGGCGCCCCAGCACGGTGCTCGACATGCTGGGGCGGGTCGACGGCATCGCCTTCATGGCCCGCAGCGCCGCCGAGGACGACACCGTCCGCGAGGTCGCCGCGCTGCGGCCCACGGTCAGCGTCGCCCGCGCGCACGTGGAGGGGGCCGATGCGTTCTACGCCGAGAACCGCGAGAGCGCCCGCCGCCTGACCGCGCACCTCATCGACCACGGCCGCACCCGCATCGGCTTCGCCGGGACGCCGGAGCCCGGCTCCGACATCGGCCGCCGCTACCGGGGCTACCTCGACGCGATGACCGCCGCGGGCCTGTGCCCGGGCCGCCACCACGAGATCACCCCCGTCGAGGCCTCGGGCACCGCCCTCGCCGAGCAGATCCTCGCCGAGCCCGGCGACCTCGACGCCCTGGTCTGCGGCAACGACGAGATCGCGCTCGCCGTCGTCGCCCGGCTCACCCGCGGCGGCATGTCCGTGCCCGAGGACCTGGCCGTCACCGGCTGGGACGACACCATCACCGCCCGCTACCTGACCCCCGGGCTGACGACCGTCCGCCAGGAGGTCGCGCAGCTCGGCGGCCTCGCGGCGCGGCGCCTCGCCGCCCGCATCGACGGGGAGCCGGCGCAGGAGCCGGTGACCGTCGCCTCCACCATCGTGCGCCGCCGCTCCTGCGGCTGCCCCGACCCGGCACCACCCACCGCATCACCGACGAAGGAGTCATCATGACCAGCACCCGCATCACCCGACGCTCCCTGGCCGGACTCGGCGCGCTCACCGCCGCCGGGGCGCTCGCCGCCTGCGGCCGGCCCGAGGGCGGGGACACCGGCTCCGCCGCCCCCGCGGAGCCGATCGCCGAAGGACCCGCGACGGGGAAGCTCACCGTCTGGGCGATGGGCGCCGAGGGCGAGGCCCTGCCCGAGCTCCTCGACGGCTTCCACGAGGAGAACCCCGACGCCACCGTCGACGTGACCCCCGTGCCGTGGGACTCCGCGCACGACAAGTTCACCTCGGCGATCGCCGCCGGGACCGCCCCCGACGTCGCCCAGGTCGGCTCGACCTGGATGTCCGAGTTCGTGAGCCTGAACGCCCTGGAGCCCACCCCCGACAGCTTCGACCTCCAGGACTTCTTCCCCGGCGCCGTCGAGAGCGTCACCGTGGACGGCGCCGTCTACGGGGTGCCGTGGTACGTCGAGACGCGCCTGGTGTTCTACCGCACCGACATCGCCGAGGCCGCCGGCATCACCGAGCCGCCGACGGACTGGGAGGGCCTGTTCTCCATGGCCCGCGCCATGCAGCAGCAGCCCGGCGGCAGCTGGGGCCTGGCCCTGCAGCCCGGCGGGCAGGGCTCCCACCAGAGCGTCCTGCCGTTCATCTGGTCCGCCGGCGGCGAGGTCGTGTCCGAGGACGGGAGCGAGTTCACCTTCTCCTCGCCGCAGAACGAGGAGGCGCTGGCCTACTACCAGTCCTACTTCACCGAGGGCGTCGCGAACCCCACGCCCGCCGAGGGCACCACCGAGCAGGACTTCGTCTCCGGGGCGGTGCCGATGTTCATCTCCGGGCCGTGGATGATGGCCGCCGTCGAAGGGCTCGGCGGGGACGGATTCGCCGACAAGTACGGGGTGTTCGTCATGCCCGAGAAGGAGATCAGCGCCAGCTACCTCGGCGGGGCGAACGTCGGCGTGTTCCAGGGCAGCGAGAACCGCGACTCCGCCTGGAAGCTCGTGGAGTACCTGACCCGGCCCGAGGTGCAGGTGCGCTGGTTCGAGATCGTCTCGGCCCTGCCCAGCCAGCAGAGCGCCTGGCAGGACGAGACCGTCGCGTCCAACGCGAAGTTCGAGGCCTTCCACACCCAGCTGGAGACGGCCCGCGCCGTCCCCACCATCGCGACCTGGGAGGAGGTCGCCGCCCGCTTCGACGCCCAGATCGAGCAGGTGTGCAAGCAGGACCTGGACCCGGCGCAGGCCCTGGCCACCACGCAGTCCGAGGCGCAGTCCATCGGCACCGGGGCCTGAGATGACCTCGACCACCACGCTCCCCGCAGGCGCCCCGCGGCCCCTCGGCCGCCGGGGCGCCGGCGGGACCTCCCGGCGCCGCCGGCGGCGCTCCGCCGCGGAGGCCCGGGCCGGGCTGCTGCTCTCGCTCCCGTTCGTCCTGCTGTTCTCCGTCTTCATCGCCTGGCCGGTGGTGCAGTCGATGTTCATGTCCTTCACCGACATGCGCATCAGCGACATCCGCTCGCCGTTCGCGGTGGACTTCGTCGGGCTGGACAACTACCTCACCGCCTTCCGCGACCCCGTCTTCCGGCGGGCCGCCGCGAACACCGGGGTGTTCGTGCTGATCGGCGTGCCGCTGACGATCACCGCCGGCCTCGCCGCCGCGGTGGCCCTGGACCGGGGCATCGGGCGCCTGCGCGGCGTGTTCCGCATGGGCTTCTACACCCCCGTCATCACCTCGATCGTCGCCGTCGCCGTGGTGTGGCGCTTCCTGCTGCAGGCCGAGAACGGGCTGGTGAACACCGCTCTGGGCTGGGTGGGGATCGACGGGCCGAACTGGCTGGGCGACGAGCGCACGGCGCTGCTCTCGCTGATCGTGATGGCGGTCTGGCGCAACTTCGGCACCTCCATGGTCATCTTCCTCGCCGGGCTGCAGGCCGTGGACCGCGGACTGCACGAGGCCGCCGCCCTCGACGGCGCCGGCCCGTGGCAGCGGTTCCGCCACATCACCATCCCCTCGATCCGCCCGACCATGCTGTTCGTCCTGGTCACCACCTCCATCGGATACCTGCAGTTCTTCGAGGAGCCGTTCGTGATGACCAGCGGCGGGCCGCTGAACGCGACCATCTCCGCGTCGATGTACACCTACAACCAGTTCGGGTTCGGCAACTACGGCGTCGCCGGGGCGATGGCCTACCTGACCTTCGTCGTCATCGGCATCGTCACCCTCGCGCAGTTCCGACTCATGAGGGAGAAGTGATGCTGGACCGTCGCCGCCCCGTCCTGACGTACATCGTCCTGACCGTCTTCCTGCTGCTGGTGATCACCCCGTTCGTGTGGATGATCCTCGGCAGCCTGAAGACCCAGGGCGAGCTGCTGCGCGTCCCGCCCACCTGGCTCCCCGAGGAGCCGACGTGGGACAACTTCCGCCGCCTGTTCGAGCGCCCCTTCGGCCTCTACTTCCGCAACTCGACGGTCGTGGCCCTCGCCGTGACCCTCGGGAACCTGTTCTTCAGCTCCATGTTCGGGTACGCGCTCGCCCACCTGGACTTCCCGCTGAAGCGGATCCTGTTCGTGCTGGTGCTGGTGTGCCTGATGATCCCGGGCCTGGTCACCTTCATCCCGCAGTATGTGCTGGTGGTGAACCTGGGGCTGGCCAACACCATCCCCGCCCTGATCCTGCCGTTCCTGGTGCAGCCGTTCAGCGTGTTCCTCATGCGGCAGTTCTTCCTGGGCCTGCCGCGGGAGCTGCTCGAGGCCGGCCGCATCGACGGGGTGGGGGAGATCGCGATCTTCTTCCGGATCTACCTGCCGCTGGCCGGCCCCGCCTTCGCGACCCTCGGGATCCTCACCTTCCTCGGATCCTGGAACAACTTCCTATGGCCCCTGGTCGTCTCCTCCGACGAATCGACCTACACCCTCCCGGTGGCCCTGGCGCTCATCTCCACCGGGCAGAACCAGACGGACTACGGGCTGCTGCTGGCGGGCGCCACCCTCATCGTCCTGCCGATCCTCGTGGTGTTCCTGTTCTTCCAGCGGCACTTCATCCAGGGCATCGCGACGTCCGGGATCAAGTGACCGCCGCGTGCCGCAGCGCCGCCGGCGAGGATGCGGCGCTGCGGCACGCGGTTCAGCGCTTGTCGTCCACCGCACGCCGCCAGCCCGTCTGCCGGACCCACCTCGCAGGCGGCTCGAACCGCGCATCCCACGGCATCGGCTCGTAGGAGCGGCAGGCCGCGCTGCCCGGGCCTGGCCAGGCGGTGCCGAAGGAACGCCGGCACGGGCAGACCTGCTCGGTGCCGGGGTTGCGCAGCACCCGGAACCGTGGCGGGCGGATCCGGGCCGAGAAGTCGAGGGTGGCGCCGGAAAGCACCTCCAGAGCATCCGGCGCGACGAGCAGCCACGCCCCCGGGCAGCCGAATCGGGAGCCTTCGACCGCCTCGGCGCGGTCCTCGAACGCGGAGAAGTCGTAGACGGTCCCACAGCAGCCCCCAGAGACCAGGTCGATGTGCACTGCCCCGCCGAGCTCCGCGATCTGCGCGATCGCGGCCGGGGTGACGGTGAACGGCGGGAGCACGGGATCAGTCATGGCCCTGGTCTATCGGCGTGAAGGGACCGATCGTGTCCGCGAACCGCAGATTCCCTCGTGTCGGGTCCCGCCCAGCATCTCCCCATCTCCTCCCCGACTCGCCCCCAGGACCTCCTCCCTGACCTGCATAGGCTCCAGGTCATGAGCCAGCAGCGCCCCGACTTCACCCCGCTCGAGGAGCGGATCGACGCCTGGGCGCATCGACGCTCCGCGGCGATCGCCGCCGATGCCGGGCCGCTGCGCCGCGGCCTCATCGAGCTGGTCGTGTTCACCCTCAAGCAGGCGTGGGCCTGCGTGTTCGGGGCGGCGATGCTCGCCCTGCTGGTCGCGGCGCGGCTGCTGTACCCGGACGACGCCCTGCTGGTGCGCAGCGACGCCCTGGTGATCGCGGCCGTCGCCCTGCAGGCGGCGATGGTCGCCTTCCGCCTCGAGAGCGGGAGGGAGCTGTGGGTGATCATCCTGTTCCACGTCGTCGGCACGATCATGGAGATCTTCAAGACCTCCGTCGGCTCCTGGAGCTACGAGACCGACGGCCTGCTGCGCCTCGGGGGAGTGCCGCTGTACACCGGGTTCATGTACGCGGCCGTCGGCTCGTACATGGTGCGCGTGTTCCGCCTGTTCGACCTGCGCTTCGCCCGGTACCCGCCGCTGTGGGCGACCGGCCTGCTGGCCGCGGCGATCTACGCCAACTTCTTCACCCACCACTACCTGCCCGATGCCCGCTGGGTGCTGCTCGCGCTGGTCGCCCTGCTGTACGGCCGATGCGTCATGTCCTTCCGCAACCAGCGCACCGGCCCCTGGCGGCGCATGCCCGTGCTGCTCGCCTTCGTGGGCGTCGCCTTCTTCCTGTGGGTCGCCGAGAACGTCGGCACCGGCGCGGGCGCCTGGATCTACCCCCACCAGCAGGCGGGCTGGGAGATGGTGCCGCTGAGCAAGATGGTCTCCTGGCTGCTGCTCATGATGATCTCGGTGGTGCTGGTGACGGTGGTGTACCGGCCGCGGGCGGTGGCGGGCGCTGGATAGTCGCGAAGCTCGCCGCGAGGTCCGCTGCGCCTCGTGCAGTCCGGATCCCGCGGTGATTGGGCGGTAGGGTGATCGCCGGGTGGGGGCCCGCACAGACAAGGGGGAAGAATGCAGATCGTGGTGCCGCACATGGACGAGGTGCTCTGGGCCGCCGTGTACGTCCTGGTGATCGGGGTGGTGATCTTCTGGCTCGCGAAGCGCTCCCAGAAGAACGGGAGGCGCTCTGACGACGGTGACCAGTCGCGAAGGTCGCGGCACCTGTGAACGAAGAGACGGATCTCGCCGGTACTGCAGCAGCCTTCCGTGCCCCGGACCGCCTGACCTCTCTCGCGGACGTCGGGGCTGTGCCGAATTCCCCGGGTGTGTACGGATGGTGGTTTCGCCGAGCTTCTCTCGACGTGCCCGCACGCGACTACCGCTCGGTCGATGGGTTTGACCTTCTCTATGTCGGGATCAGTCCGAGCCGGGAAGCGAGCTCGGGGAACCTCAGGAAGCGAGTCCGGCAGCACGTCGGCGGCGACGCGTCACGCAGCACGTTGCGCAGGACGTTGGGGACGCTTCTCGACGAGAGGCTAGGCCTGGTGCTGGCCCTCAATCATGGCCGCGCGACCTACGGGCGAGCTGGCGAAGCTGCCCTCACTGAGTGGATGCTGGAGAATGCCGCTCTGACCTGGGTCGAGAACTCCGCACCCTGGTTGGTGGAGCGCGAGCTGCTCCACACCGAGACGCTGGCACTGAACATCGACGGTCGAAACGATGAGTTCGTCCGTGCGCTGGCGGATCGTCGGCGCGAAGCGTTGCGACGCGCGCGGCTATCCGCGCTGGCCTGAGGCTGACACCTGCAACCTGGCGTGGCGACGAACTCCGAGCACGAGTCGCTGACTGTCTTACCGCCGCCGGAACAACTGGGCCGGTTTGCCCACGCTCCCTCGCTGCAGCTGTCCGGTGGGCTCGAGCCAGGGCAGCATCGCCCGGCGGAAGGTATCCGGCTGCAGGGCCTCGCCGCGCACCGCCTCGTGCACGCGCCGCAGGTCGCGCAGGGTGAGCTCGGCGCCCAGCAGGTGCTCCGGGTCCGGCTGTTCGGCGTAGCGGTCGCGCATCCACGCCACCGCCTGCTGCACGATCTGGTCGTGGTCGAAATCCAGCCCTCTCGCGGCCGATGTCGGGACCAGCTCGAGGGTGCCGGCGGCATCGGCCGGGACGACGACCACGTGCGCGACCGACACCACCCAGCCGCGGGAGTCGCGGTCCAGCGCATCGAACACATGCAGCTGCGCGGGCGCGACGCTCTCGAGCCCGGCCTTCTGCGCGAGGGAGCGGCGCACGGCATCGGCGAGCGTTTCGCCCTCGTGGAGGAAGGTGCCCGGCAGTCGGGGCCTGCCGGGGACCAGGCCCACGCACAGCTCCTCCCCGGGCACGGTGAGCACCGCCGTGTCCACGGCGAGCGAGGGGCGCGGGTAGTCGGTCAGCGGGCGGTCGATCGGAACCATGGGAACATTCAAGCAAGAACGCGCTAAGCTCGGAACCAGACTTATCGCAGATCTGCGCTAACAAGGGAGGGCTCATGCGCCCCAGCAGCATCCAGCAGGACCGGGCGATCGGCGCGATCCTCGGCTCCGCCGCCGGGGACGCCCTCGGTGCGCCCTACGAGTTCCATCCCTCCATCGGCCCCGACGCTCCCGTCCGCATGCATGCCGGCGGCCCCTGGGAGCTGGGCGAATGGACCGACGACACCTCGATGGCCCTGCCCATCCTGTGGGCGCTCGCCGAGGGCCGCAGCCTCGAGGACGAGCAGACCCTGGACCGCATCGTCACCACCTGGGCGGACTGGACGCGCGACGCCAAGGACGTCGGCATCCAGACCCGGCAGATCCTCGCGACCGCCCGCACCGCGGCCGATGCCCGCGCGGCGACCCGTGCCCTCCACGAGGCCACCGGCCGCACCGCCGGCAACGGCAGCCTCATGCGCACCGGGCCCGTGGCCCTCGGCTGCCTCGCTGCGAGCGACCAGGTCCTCGCCGATGCCGCCCGCCGCCTCAGCGACCTCACCCACGCCGACCCCGAGGCCGGCGACGCCTGCGTGCTGTGGTCCCTCGCGATCCGCCGCGCGATCCTCGACGGCCAGCTGGACCTGCGCGCAGGCCTGACGCAGCTGCCTGCCCGGCGCCTGGACCTGTGGGCCGGGCGCATCGCCGAGGCCGAGGCGCACTTGCCCTGGGAGTTCGCGAACAACGGCTGGGTGGTCGCCGCGATGCAGGCGGCGTGGTCCGCGATCGTGCACGCCGAAGGGCTCCAGCAGCGGCTGGAGATGGCCGTGCGGGCAGGGGACGACACGGACACGGTCGCGGCGATCGCGGGGTCGCTGGCCGGAGCCGTCGACGGCGCCTCGGCGGTGCCGGAGGAGTGGCGCCGGCACCTGCACGGGTGGGCGGGGGAGCGAGTCGGGACGGCAGTCGACGCGGTGCGATGGGCAGAGGGCGCGCTTGCGTGATCGATCAGGAGCGAACGCCGGCTGACGGGACGCTGTTCGACGTGACGTCGCGACGATCGTGACGACGCGCCAGCGCGGTTCCCTGCGAGTGCTGAGCCGCGCCGGTCGGCGCGACGTCATGAGGAATGCGCCCCGCGAGCACATTGCTCGCGGGGCGCATGAGGCCCTGGATCGTTCCTGGACTACCGACGTCGTCGAGACCGGATCGCGGCGATGGCCGCCCCGACAAGGCTGATCACGCCAGCCACCAGGGAGACGACCCCGAAGAAGCTGCTCTGATCGATCACGAGCGCCCCGAACGTCACCCCTCCCGTCAGGAGCCAGATCCCGACGATGATCATCACGATGCCCAGGAGGAATGCGCTCGGCGCGCCGTATGCCGACCCGCGTTCTCGATCAGTACGGGAGCTCATGCACGCCTCCAGCTTCGCTCGTTCGGGACCTGGGGGACGAGGCGGTCATCAGATCCCGCAGGCCGCGAGGGCGGCCACCCCCGACAGCTCCTTCGCCAGGTCGATGAGTTCCCGTTCCACGGTCCTCCCCGCGATACCGCGAGCGCCTCCGAAGATCCGGGCGACGAGCTTCGGGCCGTACTTCGCGGTCAGCTTCCCGAGCCTCCAGGCGAGCTTTGCCATGCGGGCCGCAGGGAAGACTGTCAGTGCGACGAAACCCGCGATCGCGGCAGCACATGCAGCGATGCTCGTGATCCCGCCAGCGGCTTGTGCCTGGACCTGCAGACTGCCATCGAGCGAGTCCTCCTTCGCCAGCGCAGAACTGGCCACGGACATCTCCCGGAGCTTCTCGTCTGCGAGCGTATAGCCGACGACCGTTCCCTCCGAGTCGAGCACCTCGTAGATCTCGGTGCCGTCGCTGTCCGTGTCCACGACGGCCCCGCGTCTCTTCCCTGCGGGAAGCGCCGACCCGATCGGATCCGCTGACGCGACGCCCCCGGTCACCGCCACAGCTGGCGCAGCCACGCACGCGGCGATCAGAGCTCGGCGTCCCAACAGATTCTTTCTCGTCATGATTTCCCCTCGTCATGTGTGGTGCGGACGCGTTCCCCCGCGCCCACAGCCACGGTATTTCCGGGGGATGGACGGATGCCACGTACGCAGGTCCCGGCTGTGAACCTCCAGCTGGCACGCTGAAACACACTGGCACCAGAGTCCTACGACCTTCGTCGAGGGGCGCAACCACGAACGAGGGATGCCCGGAGTCGGACGCGCAGTTATCGCGGCCGCCGCTCCTCCCGGGTGCCGATCTGCCCGTCCACCCCGATGGGCCGGTCGAGGTACCAGTACGCCACGCCGGCCAGGTCGTCGTTGCGCTCGAAGAGCCCGTTGTCCCAGTCGCCGATCATCTGCTGGGTGACGCGCAGGTCCTCGGCGAAGTGGATCGGATCCAGCATGAAGGGCGATCGGGTGGTCAGCGCTGGCCCGGAGCGCCCCGTTCGAGTCGATGCAGCAGCTGATCCTCGAGACCGACCAATTGCGCCGGATTGTCGACGTGGCAATGGGGAATCGATGGATGGCGGTGGTGAGCTGATCAGGGCTGGACCAGTGTCTGTGGCCGAGCGTCGGGAATCAGCGACGAAGGCCGACGGGCTGCGGCGTGCCAGGACAGCCTCGAGGTGTCGACGGCAATCGTCGGAGCATGCTTCGAGTCGGTGCGTGCAGGTCGCTGACCTCCCGTCGGGTGCGGCGGGAGGGCAGTGCATCTGGTCACGGCGTCGTTCGCGCGTGGCGGGATTTGTCGAGGTTCCGCCGCAGCACCCCCACCATCTCCTCGTGGTGGGCGCGGATGTCCTGATCACTCCACCCGCTGGCCTTGGCGCGCCGCGCCATGAGCTCGAGCTTCAGACTCTGGCGACGTGCGGCAGCGTTGTTCGCCTTCTCCTGCGGTTGGTAGTTGGAGAACTTCGAGTTCGCGCTCACCGTCACCAGCGCGAGGTTCCCGAGCGTGTCGAGGAGCTCGCGGTCCTCGACGCGGTACGCGCTCGAGGCGTGCTCGGAGTCCTCCGTGCGCGGGGAGAAGTGCTCGATCGACGTCCGGTAGCTGAACGTGAAGTCCCAGCTGTTCATCGTCTCCACGAGCAGGTAGTCGAGGTAGGTGAAGACGATGCGTGGCACTCCGAACCCGAGCGGCGTGCCGTCCGCTGCGACCTCATCTGGTGCCGACACGGGGAAGAGCGCCTGCGCGACCCGCTCACGGGTGAACGCCTCGAGGTGCTCGAGCAGGCCCGCCCCGTCGACGCGGGCGCCGCGAGCCGCACAGTCGGTGGCGTATCGCAGCACCTCGGTCATCCAGTGCATCGATCGTGGGGACGTGTAGGTGACCCGCAGCGCTGACTGCAGCAGCAGTAGCCTGCGGTGCACGCTGCGGGGGCCGGCACCGAACTCATCGGAGGCGAACGCCGGCTGGTAACGCGGTGAGGTCTTGCCATTGGACGTGCCCCGTACGACGCGTGACAGCGACCAGCTTCCTGGCTCCTCGTCGCTCGAGGACTCGTGGGTGCTGGTCAGCGTCGCATCGCGTTTGAGGACGCACCGGTCGAACAGGAAGCGGGTCCGCAGGAGGTCGGTCGTGAACGAGCGGACCCACGCCTCCTGGGCGCCGGCGTCCTTGCCTCCCAGCTCGTCAGTGAATCGACGGATCAGCAGCTTGTCGTCGAGATCCCGTTCGTTCGTGACGGTGCCTGTATCGGGGCGCCGGACGGCCAGCACATGGAGCAACAATGTGGCGAAGGAGATCTGCGAGCTGAACCGTTCGCTGTCGTCGGATCCCGTCTCGGTCCGTGCCTCAGGAGCCTGGGCGTAGGCGGTGATCGCGTCCTCGAAGGCAAGAGAGCCCGTGACGAGGGCCGATGCGGTCCCGACGGCCTTGTCGGCGCCTGGGGAACGGTCTACCAGCTGCGTTCGCAGCATGGTGAAGTCGGCGGTCGGTGCGTCGTCCCAGTCCGGTCCGAACACCTGGCCGCGCCACTCGGTGCTGTCCGAGGTGACGGTCATAGAGACGTAGTGGTCCATGTCGGAGCAGGCGGTCCACACCTTGTTCAGCAGCGCCCTGTCGGCGTCCCCTGTGAGGCAGCGCAGCAGTCGAGCTTTGACGATGTCGACGGGGCTGAGCTGTAGCCCGCGCGTGTTCATGACCTCGAAGTACCGGTTGAGGTCCTTGGAGTGGACGGGCATGCGGATCAGCTTCACCCGGGTGAGCAGGTAGTCCACGAAGTCGGACTCCTCGAGCCGACGCGTCAGCTCGTTGTCGTGGAGCCGCAGCTCGATCCGTCGCCGCGCGCGGAGGATGCCCGCGTCCTCATGCTCGCGGTCCTCGTTCTCGTGCTGCGGGGCGAGAATCCCGCGGAGCGCGAGTGTCGACTTCTCCCGGGACTCGTAGGTCAGCGGATGCAGCTCGCCGATCGGATGCTGGTGCTCGCTCAGCTTCATCAGCAGGATGTACAGGGTGGTCAGGCGCTGCTGACCGTCGATGACGTCGAAGGGGTCGTCCACACGCACCGGCGGCGCGACGACGAGGTTCCCGAGGAAGTAGTCCTTCCAGACCGGGCGCTCGGCCTCGTCGAGGACGTCGTCGATCAGCCGGTCGATCTGCTCCTCGCCCCAGGTGTAGTTTCGCTGGTACAGGGGGATCTGGTACTTCACGGAGCTCGAGCTGAAGAGCTCGCCGATGGGCACGGCGATCGCGGCGTCGGCCGCGGCGGTCGTGGACATGTCAGATCCCCTCGTTCAGCAGGCGACGGAGCGTGACGTCGTCCTTGTGGTCGTTCCTGGTGGACAGCGGGACCTCGAGGTCCGTGAGCCCCAGGTCCGAGGGATCCAGCGCATCGCGCATCTTGGCGAAGAGGTTCACGTGGACGAGACCGTCGAGGTCGGGTGCCTTGCCGAGGGCGTACTTGTCGGTGGACCGCCAGGTGAGCCGGTCGTAGCTGAGACGCGGAGCGTAGGCCCAGCGGAAGAGCTGCCGGCGGACGAGCGGAAAGTTCTGCTCCCCGTACTTGTTCGTGTAGTACAGCGCCGCGGCGAGGAACAGCTCGCGCGAGAACCGGTAGCGGCGCCCGTCGCGGAGATTCTCGAGGGCGGGATCCTGCTCGGCGCCGGGCAGGTCTCGCCGGTAGAGAAGGGTCGAGAGCCGCCGGGACTCCTCGAGCATGAACGCCGCATAGTCGAAGAACGGGCGCCCGGCGGCGACGGGCGTGTCAAGCTGGTGCCTGGCTCGCTTCAGATCGCGGGCCTGATCGGGTGCGGCGTCGAGATGCGACCACTGCTGAAGGCCCGGGAGGATCGCCTTTGCCGCACGGTGGTACTCGGCGCCGGGAAGCCGGCGGGTGGAGCGGCTGACTCCCTTGAACAGGCCGATGTCCTCCGCCGTGAAGGCATGAGCGGAGCGATTCCGACTCCACCAGTGGATGCGAGCCAGGTAAGTGCTGAATAGCTGGTCCAGCTCGTTCTCGTCGGCGGCCTCCCATTGCTCGACGACGGCGCGCTGCTCGGCGGCGCTCGAACCGGACATCTCGCGAAGGTGGTAGGCCTTCAGCAGGTCGTGCGGTCGCAGCGCCTTGCCGCGGAAGTTCTGCGAGTCGAAGAACTGGAACGCCTCGTCCTCGTCGTCCGTGACGATCCGCAGCACCGTGGCACCGTGCTCGACGAAGTCGCGGAAGCAGTCGCGCTTCACCTGGTCCTCGAACTGTTGGGTGAGCCGCTCAAGCTCCCGGTACACCCGGTGCAGCGCAGTCTCCCCGCTGCGCAGCGCCGGGATCTCGCCGCCGCGGAGCAGGGTGCGCAGCAGGTGGAGGGTGATCAGCCGCTGCTGACCATCGACCACGTCGTCGTGCCCGTAGTCGTCGCGCCGAAGGAGGATGACGGTGCCCATGATGTAGGGGTGCCCGGAGTGCTCGTCGCGGGAGTGGCCCTCGGGTAGCTCTCGGTGCGCATGCAGGAGGTCGTTGACGAGGTCGGCGGCGTTGCTGGGCGTCCACGAGTACGGCCGCTGGAAGTCCGGGATTCGCAGGGGCTGGGCCCCGGCTCCGAACAGGTCGTCGACCGTCAGGAACCCGAGTTCGTCGGCGAGGATCGTCATGAAACCGGACGATACCGAAGGGGAGCGACATCGTGGGCGGGGCGCCGGTGAGTCGATGAGTCACGAGGGCACGGCATCCACGTCTGTCAGAGGCCTGCCGTACGGTGCCTACAGGACGAAGCGGAAATAGTTGGAGCAGCACATCGCGGTGTCGAGCGGGAACTGATACGCAAAGCTCGCCCTCGTCGGTCCAGTGCTCGGAGATATCGGTCAGCCACAGCTCGTTGACGTCATCGGCAGCGAAGTCCCGTTCCACGAGGTCGTCATCTACGGGCCGACCCGGGCGCTTTCCGTTCTTGACGAGCTTCTTCCCGAACACTGACCACCGCTGATGGTCTCGCGGGCGCGCCGCGTCACCGCAGGGGACGGGAAGACCTTCAACCCAGGGTTCTACCGGGACGGCGACACGAGATTCGAGGTGAGTGCGCGCATCGACACGCTGCGCGCCACCGGGCCGGACGTCGTGGCTCAGCTCGGGCATGCCCTGCGCCATCTTGTGGGTGCGGCCCAGTCAGCCACCACGACGCCGGGTTGACTGCAGGCGGCCACGGCGGGGCGGCGCCACGCGACCTGAGGCTGGGCTCGTGCGCTCTGCGGTTGGACCGAAACCGCCGGGAAGGTCCATGAACTCGAGGCATCAGAACCTCTGGCAGTTGACCGCGGGAAAGCAGGGATCTCGCGGGGTCGAGACGATGACGTGGCATCGGTGGCCGACGGCGATGTACGTCGGCGGAAGCGCCTATCCTGCCCGCAGGCCCGGCAACACCTGGCGGGCACAGGGGCGAAGAGGGGAAGGCCATGCCAGAGGACGACATGCTCCAGTCAGGGACGGACGACGTGGAGCTCCGGGAAGACCAGTTCTCGGTCGAGGTCGAGGAACTCCCCGAGTCGCAGCGGATGGAGGCAGAGAAGTTCGCGCTCGAGTTCCTCGGCAAAGTCATCCGCCTGAGGGGCGTCCGGATCGATCGCGAGCACTTCCTGGCAGCCGAACTCCATCGTCGGGGCCTCGGAACGACGGCCATCGAGCGGGCGCTTGCGGAAAGTCCTGCTGCTGCCGGGATCCCCCTGGAGGAGCTCGACCGCATCGCCGCTTCCGTCGTGGAGTTCGAGACCCGGAAATCCACGGCGATGTCGTTCGCGGCGGGGATACCCGGAGGGTTCGCGATGATCGGCACCATCCCCGGTGACGTCACGCAGTTCTACGTCCACGCCTTCCGCATCATGCAGAAGGTCGCGTACGTGTACGGGTGGAAGGACCTTCTCACCGACGTCGACGCCGTCGACGACGAGACCTTGGGCAAGCTGGCGGCCTTCCTCGGCGTGATGATGGGAGTCGGTGGTGCGTCGGCCACGGTCACCAACTTCGCTTCGAGCGTGGCCCGCCCCGCCGTGCAGAAGCAGATCGCCGGGGTCGCCCTCACGAAGACGACCTGGTTTGGCCCGATGAAGAACGTGCTGCGAGTCATCGGGGTGAAGCTCACGAAAGACAGCTTCGCGAAGGCCACCTCGAAAGTGGTGCCCGTCGCCGGAGGGGTGATCTCCGGAGGTCTCACCTACACCACGCTGCGCCTGCAATCTCGACGGCTCATCAAGCACCTGCGGCAGTTGCCGCCGCCAGGCGTCGATGCCGAACAGTACTTGGCACTGCTCCACGCCGTCGACGAAACAGAGGCCGAGCGAGCCGGAGCGTCCTTGCAGGGCAGGATCACCACGGCGGCGGGTGCTCTGAGAGACCGCCTGCCCTCACCGCGAGCCGAGGAGAACGCGGGTGGCCGTGCCCGCGCGGCGGCGAAGGAGGCCGGCGCGAGAGCGGAACGAGCCGTCGGCTCGGTGAAGGGACGCGTTGACGCGTTGTTCACCAGGAAGACGCGGGGCGGGGAAGCCGGAGCTGACGAAGTCGAGTAGGACGAGGAGCCAGCCTCGCTCAGTCTTCCGTTCCCGAGCCCCGCCTGGTCCGATCCCTCTGCTCATCCACCAGTTTCCGGTACTCGTTCTTCAGTGCGTTGAGCCGCTGGCCGTCGGGCAGCTGCCAGAAGGTCCAGCCGTTCGCGGAGCCGCCGCGCACATGTGCGGCGGAGCCCGATGGCGAGTCGAAGGGGACGCCGTCGACCTCGATCCGGCCGTCGGCCAGGACTACGGCGACCACGTCCCGGTCGCCCCGCGGTCGCAACCGCGTGCCCGGGGCGACGAGGCCGGCGGCGACGATGCGACGAAAATCGATCCAGGCCGCATCGCTCTGGCCCTTGCGTGCCTCGGGCACGATGGAGTGCCCGTCGGGAGCCGGCCAGGTACGGATGAGGGCGTCGATGCTCGCACCGGTCCGTCGATCGATGCTCTCCTCGTCCCAGCCATCGGCGTCGCGCAGCGGGCGGTTGACCAGGAGCACGTCGTGCCGGGTGAGGACCTCTCGCTTCCCGCCGGCTCCGGACCACGCTCGGTTCGAGAGCGACGAGTTCAGCGGTGTGGTCAGCAGCGTGAGGTTCCCGAGCCGGTGGATGCGCGAGTCGCGCTCGATCTCCTCCTGCTCCGAGGCGACCGGCCAATTCTGCCGCCACCGTCGCGGAAGGATGTGCTCGATGTTCATCGTGTCCCGGGGGACGCGGCTTCCGCTCCACGCGCCCTGCCCCGAGGTGTAGCCCCGGGCATCGTCCTCGATCGCCTCGAGGACCATCCGCAGTCGCGAACGGGACAGCTTGCGGTAGATCGGCACCTCGTGCAGCTCCCTGCGCAGCTCATCGTCGGACGGCCAATAGGTGGCGGGGCTGTCCAGGCGCTGCAGATGGTCTCTCACCGTCAGTGCGACGGCGTCCGGGGCCGAACGCTTGAGCTCTGTGATCAGGTGCGCGACGGTGCGGGAGACGTCTGCGGAGGGGAGCCCGAGGATGGCGCGTCGGATCACCCAGCTCTCGAACCAGGTGAGCGCTGCTTCGGCCTCGCGAGGGGGAACGCTGTTGGCCGGATCGAACAGCCATAGAGCGAACGGGGCGACTGTGCGCATATCGGCCGCAAGGGTGCGGTAGAAGAAGAGCTCGACAGTGCTGACGGGCCCCTCTTTCGCCTGCGCCGCGCGGATCCACCGCTGATACTCGACCGCGCGATCGTGAAGGTCCTGGACGATGTCGAGGACCGTTCCCGTGTTCTCGTACGTCAGCCAGTGCTTGAACCGGGTGAAGGTCGCCGGGGTGCGCACCTCCTCGCCGGTGCGGGCGACGAGCCAGTGGTTGAGGAACAGGGAGACGTGCGAGATGGTGAACCGGCCGAGGCGGACCTCCGAGGTCCAGAAGGTCTCGTCGAACAGGCTCCAGTTCTGCTCATAGGCTCGGCGGATGTCGGAACCTTCCGCCTCGAGCCTCTGGAAGACCAGGTTCTTGGCGAGGTCGGCCTGCGTCAGGGGCGTGCCCCGCGCGTTGAGGGTCTCGAAGATGGACTGGGAGTCCTCCGTCGCGTCGAGGCTGATGACGACGATCTCCAAGCCCTGCATGAGAGTGGTGGCGAGTGCCCAGGAGCGCTGAAAGGAGTCCTCCGGGGTGCCCTCCGCCAGCCACGCGGAGGCTCTGCCGTAGAAGAACAGGTAGGCCGACGTGATCAGGTGCGGCGAATCGGAGGCGTCGATCTCGGCCGGGGAGCTGGCGAGCATGACCTCTTGGAAGGGCACCCCATCGCTGTTGGTGTGGCGCACCTTGAGCCGGTCCACTCCCTCTATTCCGAGGCCCTCGTCGTGGAGCGTCAGCTTGCGGAGGTTGTTCGCGGGCGCGGCGTGCCCCAGGTCGCGCATCGCTGCGCTGCACGCATTCAGCAACAGCTGGAGAGTCGTCAAGCGCTGCTGCCCGTCGATCAGGGCGTACTCGCTGACGAAACCCATCGCTCGGAGGTGCCTTTGCATCACTACGGCACCCAGGAAGTGGGTTGCCGAGGGAGCCTGAGTCATCCGCAGGTCGACGAGGCGCTCGACGTCCTCCCACAGCGGTGTCCACTGCCGCTCCTCGGTCCACACGTACGGGCGCTGGAAGAGGGGGATGACGAGCGTCTGCGGCAGATGGAACAGCTTGCCCGGATCCTGTACGTGCGTCTCCATGGTCCGACTCTATGCAGAGCGGCGACATTCAGGGGCGAGTCCCGAGAGCCGGCACCCGTCGTGCTCGCAGGCGGGACGTGCTCGACACCGTCTAAGAAGAGCGATCGCGCGTCGCAACGGTGCTGAGCGGATGCCGTTCGGCCGGAGCTGCAGAACGCTCGCTTGGAACGTTCAGTCCCATCGGGGCCGAGAAGCGACGTGCTCTTGAACGTTGAACGTCCAACGAACTTCGATCTTCCCTGGACCCTCACGATCCTCTTCCGTGCTCTCGTCGTAGGAGATGAGCCAAGGTTTGAAAAATTCTTCGGGTGGCGCCGAGTACCTTCGAGCGTCTCTCTCGTCGTGCTCCCAGATCATTGGGGTCCCGGATCCTGCGGGGGTAATGCGAAGCGGACCATCGCCCGGCCAGTCCATCGCCTGCAGCCACACGGAAACGCTCCCACCAGATATCAAAAGTGAGCTGAAATCGACCCATAGGTCGGCCCCGTTCGGCCGGTATGTGTGCTCTAGGTAGTCGGGCTCCAGTGTCGAGGCAATAAACTTGCAGAAGTCCACAAATCGGTTGGATGGATTGTGGAGTGCATATACCGCATCCCACTCGCTCGAGTCGCGCTCGACTGCCGCAGAACGTCTCTCGGCGAGAATCAAATGGATCGCGGGGTTTCGCTCCAGGTAGTTCGAGACTCCGATCGGGTGCACCGTCGAAGCTCCTACAGGGGTGCGAGGCACTTGGAAGGGGCCGATGGTCCGAGCGAGGCCGAGTCGGCTCATCCCGGATTCGAGTCGGCGGAACCACGGTGGGCGCTGGATGGATTCAGCGAGATAGATGGCGATGAGCGGTTCCGGTGGGATGCTCAGCTCGAGGCATTGAGCCTCGATCCTGGACAGGTCTTCCCGCGAACGTCGCAACGCCTTCTTCACCACCTCGTCCATCTGGTTGCTGTTGAGCTCCAGCGAGCGTCCGATAAGTGCCAGGGCGGCGACGAACAGTGCAGTGATGATCGCTTCAGAGATACTCGACGCGTCGGGGAGGACCTTGTCGGCGAGTGGAATCAGCAGTACTCCCGCGGGCACCGATAGTGTCACGATGAGGGCAGAGGCTGTGAGCCATCCGAGATCAGACGGTGAGAGCTTGCGGTTATATGTTCGTCGGTTGCCGATCTTGAGTGCTGAAGATATAGCAATGTAACTGAGGGTCAGTACGACTGCAAATGTCCAGATATTCGATCCCGGCCAGCGGGACGCATAGGTTCCGAAGAAGACGGTCGTCACGATGACGGGTATCGCCCTGAACGTGACATAGAACCAGATCGAGCTTGAGATGAGGGCGCCGAAGGCGTCTTCGGGTCCGAAGTATAGTCGTGGCCACGAAGTTCGAATCAGCTGGTACAGTCCCACGACCGCAAGGGCGGCAACGAATCCGATAATCGCGCTCGACATGGCCACTTCCTTCTTGGTCGCGCCGCGACCCGGTCTGGTGAGGCAACGGGCGGGATGGCACGGACGGATCCCCAGGTCCGTGCCGCCGTAGTCCTTGGAAGATACCCCTGAGCTGCGCAGCTGTCAGCCGTATCGCCGGCGTCTCGCTGGGTCCGTCCCTTGCCCTGACCAGCACCTGTCCCCGCCGTGCCTTAAGGTCAGAGGGACGACGAAGCCAGGGGAAGGGGCGCAGTGGACGCACAGGTTGTCGAGAGCGGGGTGGGCGTGATCTCGCCGGGATCCCTGGTCGTGGTGCGTGACGAGACCTGGTTGGTCACCGCTGTGGAGGACACGGCGGATGGTCCCCTGTACTCCGTCCGCGGCGTCAGCGACTTCGTGAAGGATCAGTCGGCCGCGTTCTACGCCAGTATCGACACGGTTCGTGCGCTGAACCCGGAGGACGCCCGCGTCGTCGCCGACACCTCCCCGCGCTACCGCCGCACTCGCCTGTGGATCGAGGCGACGCTGCGCAAGAGCCCTGTCCCGGTGGACCACCCGGGTCTGACGGTCGCCGCCGACATGCTCGCCGATGACCTCCCGTACCAGTGCGAAGCCGTGGAGCTGGCACTGGACCCCGAGCGTGTGCGCCCCCGTGTGCTGATCGCCGATGCAGTGGGCCTCGGAAAGACTCTCGAGATCGGCATGATCCTGGCGGAGCTGATCCGCCGCGGGAAGGGGCGGCGCATCCTCATCGTGTGCCCGCGTCACGTGCTCGAGCAGATGCAGCACGAGCTGTGGACCCGCTTCGCGATCCCCTTCGTCCGCCTGGACTCCGAGGGCGTGCAGCAGGTCAAGCAGAAGCTGCCGGCCTCCCGGAACCCGTTCACCTTCTTCGAGAAGGTGATCATCTCGATGGACACCCTGAAGCAGGACCGGTTCGTCCACGACCTGCGCCACCACCGCTGGGATGCGGTGGTCATCGACGAGTCCCACAACGTCACCAACCAGTCGACGCAGAACAACCAGCTGGCCCATGTCCTCGCCCCGAACACGGACGCGCTGATCCTCGCCTCGGCCACCCCGCATAACGGCAGCAACGACTCCTTCGCGCAGCTGATCAGCCTGCTGGAGCCCACGGCGGTCTCCCCGAAGCGGGAGATCGCCGAAGGCGCCACCCAGCGCCTCATGATCCGCCGCCACCGCTACTCCGAGTCGGTCAAGGACGTGGTGGGGGACAACTGGGCCGAGCGCCGCCCGCCGGAGATGCTGCCCGTCGAACCCTCCCCGGAGGAGCTCGCCGTCGCTCAGGAGATCTCGGAGATTTGGACCCACCCTGCCGCCGGCTCGGGGCCGATGTCCGGCCGCGGCAGCCAGCTGTTCCCGTGGACCCTCGCGAAGTCCTTCCTCTCCTCCCCGGTTGCGCTCGCGGAGACCCTGACGAACCGCACCCGCGAGCTGCTCGCGAAGGCCGAGTCAGAATCCCTCGACCTGATTCCGGCCACCAGCGAGTACGCCGCGGAGGCCGCGGCTCTCGCCCGGCTCGCGGCCCTGAACAAGGCCTGCATCCCTGACGGAACCGAGCCCCGCTCCGGCAAGTACCGGGCCCTCGTCGACCTGCTGCGCAACAAGGGCGTCTCCCGGACGTCGCCGGAACGCGTGGTCGTCTTCGCCGAGCGCGTCGCGACCCTCAGATGGCTGCGCGCCCACCTTCTCGAAGACCTGCGGCTGAAGGACGACCAGATCGCCGTCCTCCACGGCGGCCTCACCGACGTCGAGCAGCAGCGGGTGGTGGAGTCCTTCAAGCAGTCCTCCTCGCCCATCCGCGTCCTCATCACCGGGGACATCGCCTCCGAGGGCGTGAACCTGCATGCCCAGTGCCACGAGCTGGTCCACTTCGACGTGCCGTGGTCGCTGATCCGCATCGAGCAGCGCAACGGCCGCATCGACCGCTACGGCCAGCGCACACCCCCGCAGATCACCGCGCTGCTGCTGGACCTCTCGCGGATCGACGGCTTCGACGGCGACATCTACGTGCTGCGCCGCCTGCTGGAGCGGGAGAAGGAAGCGCACGAGCAGCTGGGCGACGCCGCTTCCCTCATGCAGAAGTACGACGCCGCCGCGGAAGAGCGCGCCCTCATCGACGTGCTGCGCAACGCCGCCCCCGTCGACGAGGTGCTGCCGGAGGTCTCCTCCCTCAGCCCCATCGGCGACTTCCTCGCGGCATTGCTCGCGGAGGACCAGACCGCACCGCGGCGCCGTGACGGCCACCGCGCCCGGCGCGAAGCGTCCTTCGCCACGGGCCTGTTCCGCAGCGACGCCGACTTCCTGCTGAACGGCCTCACCGAACTGCACCCCGAGCCCGGCCGGCCCGTCGCCCAGGGTGGCGTGGACTTGATCCTCGACCAGGCCACGGGGCTCATCCAGTTCACCCCGCGGGAGGACCTGACTCGCCGCCTCGAGCACCTGCCGCAGTCCTATCTGAAGGACCGGCGCGTGCTGGAGACCGTCCGGCTCACCTCCCGGCGGGACGTCGCCTCCCAGCGCCTGCGCGCCGCCCTCACCGACGACACCGGCACCAACTGGCCCGACGTCCACTTCCTGGGCCCCCTGCACCCGGTCCTCGACTGGATCAGCGACCGCACCCTGGCCGGCCTGCCCAGCGGCGAGGTCTTCGCCATCCACGGCGAGGTGGACCGCCCCTGGGTGATCTTCCAGGGCACACTCACCACCGAGCGCGGTCAGATCGTCTCCGCGACTGTCCTGGGCATCGCTGACGACGACGGCACCCCGCGTGCCCTCCAGCACACCGCGCCCTCGGCCCTCTTCGAGGAGATCGGGCTGGGACCGGGGTCCATCGGCACCGCAGTCGAGGAACCTGGCCGGTACCAGGCGCTGCTGCGCGCCGCCGTCCCCGTCGCCCGCACGTTCATGGAGGAGCAGATCGCCCCTGAGCTCAAGGCCCGCGCCCGAGCCCGCGTCGACCGCTGGCACCAGGAGCAGCTGCGCTGGGAGGCCGATGCCGCACACACCCGCGGCCAGTCGGCCCTGCTGCTGGCCACCCGTGACGCCATCGAGGTGGAGAAGAAGCTCGTCACCGAGATGCTGCCGGACCGCACCTTCGTGCGCCCGCTGCTCGTCGTCGTCCCCCGCACGGAAGCCTGAGGAGGATCCCTGTGGCCATCAGCGATGCCCTGTACGTCGTCGAGGACTGGATCAGCGAGCACTACTTCATCTCCGAGGATCGGGCCGGCTCCTTCGCGGCCCGCACCCGCGGCCTGATGGACCGCTGGCGCGAGACCTCCGAGGAGACCCCCTCATGGCGCAACCCCCGTGAGCGCTTCACCAGCTCCCGCACCGCCCTGCTCTCCCGCCTGCTGGACCTGCAGGCCGATGCCGCCGCGCTGCCCGAGCAGGCCGCGAGCGCCGAACGCCGAGAGCTGCTCGCCGAGCGTTCGAACGCCGCGGCCGATTCCCTCCGCGCGATCCTCGGCTACACCGACGACCCGGCCGACGGCTCCGCACCTGCTCCCGAGCGCTGGGACGTGCACGTCACCGGTCCGCTGCGCCGCTACGCGACCCGCGGCGTGGACGAGGCGCCGCTGGCGATGCTCGACGCGCTCGCCGCCGAGGATGTCGGGGACGTGCTGTCCAAGCACGCCGGCCACCTCCCGGCCGATGTGGTCCTGCACGAGGGCACGGAGCAGGAGCAGGTCCTCACCACCGTCCCGCAGGTGCTCTCCGCCCTGTCCGTGGACCGCGACGCCCCCGAGTTCCTGCTGGTCCTCGCCGGCCGCTACGCGGTGCTGACCTCCGCCCGACTGTGGCCGCAGGGCCGCTACCTGGTGGCCGACGTCCAGACCATCGCCGAGCGGAACGACCTCAAGCGCGGGGGAGAGGTCGAGCGGATGCTCGCCGCCCTCAGCGCCGACTCCCTGGCACCGGATGCGAATTCGCAGATCTGGTGGAGCGAGACCGTGGCCGAGTCGATCAGCAATGCCGTGGGCGTCTCCGCGGACCTGCGCGACGGGGTCCGCGAGAGCATCGAGATCATCGCCAACGAGGTCCTCGAGCGGCGCCGCGCCCAGGGCCTCGCGCCGCTGCCGAACGAGCAGGCGCAGAACCTCGCCCTGCAGGCGCTGCGGTACCTCTACCGGATCCTGTTCCTGCTGTACGCGGAGGCGAGCCCCGAGCTGGGGGTCCTCCCCATCGGCACGCCCGAGTACCAGGCCGGCTACTCGGTGGACCGCCTGCGCGACCTCACCCAGCGGGAGGTCCCGCTCTCCGCGGCGGACGGCACCTATCTGTACGAGTCCCTCGAGCTGCTGTTCCGCCTGGTCAACACGGGCCACGGAGCCCCGCAGGAGGAGCTGGAGGACGGGAAGGCAGCCCAGCACGGCAGCGGCACCCTCGTCTTCGAGAATCTCGAGGCGGATCTCTTCGCCCCGGAGCGCACCTGGCTCATCGACGAGGTGCAGCTGGGCAACGCCGCCCTGCAGAAGGTGCTCGAGAACCTCCTGCTGTCCAAGGAGAAGAAGGGCAAGGCCCGCGGCTTCATCAGCTACGTGGCGCTGGGAATCAACCAGCTTGGCGCCGTGTACGAGTCGCTCATGAGCTACACCGGTTCCTTCGCGGACCAGGACCTCGTGGAGGTCGCCCGCAACGGCGACCCGAAGGGCGGTTCCTGGGTGGTGCCGGTGGATCGCGTGGACGAGTCCATGCGCCCCCACCTGGTGATGGTCGAGGACGAGTACGGCCAGAAGACGCCGCGCACCTACCGCCACGGCGAGTTCGTCTTCCGCCTCTCCGGTCGCGCCCGCCAGCAGTCCGCCTCCTACTACTCACCGGAGGTGATCACGAAGTTCACCGTCTCCCAGGGCCTCGCGGAGCTGCTGGACCCCGTGGTCACCGAGGAGACGGAACTTCCCCGGGGCGCCGAGATCTTCGATGACAAGGACTTCGACGGCAACCCCATCCGCCGACGCCGTACCACCGCCGCGGAGATCCTCGAGATGTCGATCTGCGAGCCGGCCCTCGGCTCCGGCGCGTTCGCCATCGAAGCCGTCCGGCAGCTGGCAGAGGAGTACCTGACTCGCCGCCAGGCTGAGCTGGACACCCGCATCGCCCCGGACGCGTACGCGCAGGAGCTGCAGCGAGTCAAGGCGTACATTGCCCTGCACAACGTGTACGGGGTGGACCTGAACCCGACCGCGGTGGAGCTGGCGGAGGTGTCGCTGTGGTTGGACACCATGGCCCCCGGGCTGAAGGCACCGTGGTTCGGCCTGCGGCTGCGCGCCGGCAACTCCCTGATCGGTGCCCGGCACAGCATCTATTCGCGCGCCTCACTGGACAAGCAGCGCCTAAAGGACGTCGTCCAGACGTCGCCGCAGCCGCTGCCGGTGACGACGGCGCGGGAGGACTCGGCCGAGGACGGCAAGCGGCCCAGCGTCTCCGGCGGGATCTTCCACTTCCTCCTGCCGGGGGAGGGGTGGCTCGCCGCCGCCTCCGACACAGAGATCAAGAAGCTCACCCCGGTGCAGGCCAAGGATCTGCGGGACCACGCGAAGGGCTTGGGGAAGAAGCTTACGAAAGCCCAGCTGGACCGCCTGGAGGTGCTGTCGCAGCGGGTGGAGGAACTGTGGAACCTGGCGCTGCGCCGTGTCGTCGCGGCGGAGGCCAACGCCCGCCGCGCCATCCTCGTGTGGGGAGCGGAGACCACCGAGGGCGGGGAGGTGACCCGCGCCCAGATCGAGCTGAGCCTGAACGACCCGAACTCCTCCTACCAGCGACTGCGCCTAGTGATGGACGCCTGGTGCGCCCTGTGGTTCTGGCCCGTCCTGCCCGACGACGAGGTCTCACCGCCGACGTTTGAGGAGTGGCTGGACACGCTCGAGAAGATTCTGGGCCGCTCCCTTGCGATCGTTGCCCACAAGGGGAAGGACAAGGGCCCCGGCTCCGCGCAGATCGCCGTGGACGATGTGCGGACCTGGCAGGGTCTCGACTCCATCGAGATGATGTTTCTCGTCGGCGGGGCTGCCGACATCGACGTGCTTGTGACCGAGACGCCGTGGCTGCAGCGCGTGCGGGACATCGCTCGGGAACAGCGCTTCTTCCACTGGGAGCTGGACTTTGCCGCCGCCTTCGACCGTGGCGGGTTCGACCTGCAGGTGGGAAACCCGCCGTGGGTGCGGCCGGACCTCGATGTCGCCTCGCTGCTCGCCGAGTACGACCCGTGGTGGGTGCTCGCGAACAAGCCCAGTGAAGCGGCGAAGAGAGAGCGCCGAGAATCCACGCTCGCGCGTGACGGTGCTGCAAGGTCGCTGCTGCTCGGCACCAGAGACGTGGCCGCGACGGCTGAGTTCGTGGGAAGTAACGCTGTGTTCCCTGAGATGGAGGGGACGCGTCCCGACCTCTACCGGAACTTCATGGCACGCACCTGGGCCAGTATGGCCGACGGCGGAGTCGTCGCAATCATCCATCCCGCCTCGCACCTCTCCGACGCGAAGGCCTACGTGCTGCGCGGAGCGACGTACTCGCGTTTGCGGCGGCACTGGCGCTTCATCAACGAACTTCAACTGTTCCGCGAGATCCATCACCTGGTCATCTACTCGATCAACGTCTATTCGAATGCGGGTGACATCGACTTCCTTAGTGCAACGGCTATCTTCCATCCCGCAGTAGTCGAAGGGGCATTGCGACATGATGGTTCCGGACCGCAGCCTGGGTTCAAGGACGCAGAGGGTAGATGGGACATCACTCCGCACCTTGCGCGCGTTCAGCGGATCGGGCGGCGGCAGCTCGAGCTGTGGCATACACTTATGGAAGGTGGCGACTCCGAAGTACCGGTCAGGCAGAGTCGAATGCTCTCGATCGTCAATGCCGCTTCGGCTCAGACGCTCGAATTGCTATCCCGCTCCCGCCCGATGGGATCGCTTGAACCGAAATTTTCCACTGGATGGAATGAAACCACGGATCGAGCCAAGGGGTACTTTGAAAGCCGCTGGGGAGCCCCCGAGTCTTGGGGGGACGTGATCATGCAGGGCGGGATGTTCGGTGTTGCTACGCCTTTTCTTGCTGCGCGCAACAAGACCATGGCTCACCAGCAGGACTATTCGCGGGTCGACCTCGAGGAGCTTGGGTCCGACGTGGTTCCAATCACGGAGTACAAGCCGATCTACAGAGCATGCAACGATGATGCGTTCTCTAGTGTGCCCGACATTGGCTTCTATGATGCGAATTACGGCGAGTGGGTGCTCTCATATGACCACACAGGTAAGGCCGACGAGACGGTCAGGGTGCGGGACCATTACCGGGTGATGTGGCGGGCGATGGCGGCAACAACAGGGGAGAGGACTTTGATTCCGGCAGTTTTTCCGCCTGGGGCCGCTGCTGTGCATTCTGTTGCTGCATATGGGTTTCCCCGACGCCCAGCAAACAACTTGGCGCTCGCAACGGCCGCAATGTCGTCGCTTCTTGCCGACTTCATGGTCCGAACTTCCGTGGGCTCAACTATCTCTCCGTCGGCCATCGACCGTCTTCCCTTAATTACCGCAACCCACTCCCTCGCCCCCGCCGCAATCCTGCGCACCCTCCGCCTGAACTGCCTCACCAACGCCTACGCGAACCTCTGGAGGGACTGCTACGACCCGTCCTTCACCGCCGACTCCTGGACCGGAGGCCTGGACCGACCGAATCGTCCGGCGCTCGACGCCGTCGACCCCGAGTGGACCGCCGCGACGCCGCTGCGCATCGACGAGGACCGCCGCCAGGCGCTGGTGGAGATCGACGCGATCATGGCGATCGTTACCGGGATCTCCATCGACGACCTGGTCACGATCTACCGCACCCAATTCGGGGTTCTCAACGACTACGACCGCGGCGAGGGCAAGAAGGCATACATCTTCGACGCCAACGGCCGGCAGATCCCCAGCGCGGTGCGCATCGCCTGGAACAAGGCGGGCCGTCCCGAGACGGGCCTGCCGCTCGAGGACCGCACAGCCGTGCACCCCAGCGCCACAGGAAATGGCCGCACCATCGTGTACGAGCAGCCGTTCCGGATCCTCGACCGCGAGGCGGACATGCGCACCGCCTACGCCGAGTTCCAGCGACGCATGGAGGAGAGCTCATGACGGAGCTGCTGCCCACCCGGCAGGCCGCCGACCTGCGCCGGGCCGTACTCGATTACGTGACCACGGCGATCTCCCTCGCCGACCCGTCCGTAGGCACGGCCCTGGACGCCTTCCTCGAGCACGAGGACGCGGGCATCTTCAAAGGGCCCTACATCCGCACCCGCCTGCCCTTCGCCGCCGGGGTCAGCGCGCAGGAAGCCCGCACCCTCGTCCCGACCCTGCCGGAATGGTTCGCGCCCTACGCCCACCAGGCGACCGCATTCTCCCGCCTCACCACGAATCCGGTCGTGCCGGGGGAGCAGGACGAGCACGGGCTGCGCCTGCCGCAGCCCACCATCGTCACCACCGGCACCGGATCCGGGAAGACCGAGTCCTTCCTCTATCCGGTGCTGGACCACGTGTCGAGGGCGCGCAGCGCCGGGATCGGGGGGATCAAGGCGCTGATCCTCTACCCGATGAACGCGCTGGCCAACGATCAGGCGGGGCGTCTCGCCGAGGCCATCACCGGCACCCCCGCTTACCGGGGCATCACCGCCGCCCTCTACACCGGAGAGGCTTCCGCTCAACCCTCCACGGTCGTCACCGAGAAGAGCCTGATCACCGACCGGGAGATGATCCGCGGCAGCGTCCCGGACATCCTGTTGACGAACTACAAGATGCTGGACCAGCTGCTGCTGCGCCGCGCCGATCGCCCCCTGTGGGAGGCCTCCGCGGCCTCGCTGCGCTACCTGATCCTCGACGAGTTCCACACCTACGACGGCGCCCAGGGCACGGACGTCGGCATGCTGCTGCGACGCCTGCGGCTGGTGCTGGACACCGTCGCCCCTGGTCGCGTGCACATCACCCCGGTCGCTACCAGCGCCACCCTGGGTGACGGCGACGATGCCGCCGGGGAGATGCTCGAGTTCGCCCAGACGGTGTTCGGCAGTCCGATCGGCTCCGACGCGGTCATCACCGAGACCCGCGTCGGGCTGGGCGACTTTCTGACCCCCGCGACCGCCGCGATCACCATGGTCCACGGGACCCGCGCGCCCCTCACGCCCGCAACGCTGACGGCCGAGGACATGCGCACCGTGAGCGATCGGCATCTGGAGCCCGGCACTGCGGTCGATGCCGACACTCTCACCCGGGACCTGCTGGACGTGCTGTGGCGCAGCGATGACCCCGATGTTCCCGCGACCCGGACCGCCGCCGTCCACGGCATCTCCGTGCGGGACCTGCTGCTCGGGCACGAGACCATTGGCACGCTGCTCGCCCGGACGACGACGGCCACGGCGCTCGACGAACTCGCCCGAGGCATCTTCTCGACCATCACCGATGACAGTGTCGCCCGCGAGTTCACCACGGTTCTGCTCGCCGCGCTCTCGCACGAGCGGGCCCGCAAGGACGCCCCCCGCAACTCCTTCCCCTCGCTCGAGGCGCATCTCTGGCTGCGGGAGATCACCCGCGTGGACCGTCTTGTCGACACCGCGCCTGCGTTCCAGTGGTCGGATGCGGCCGATGAGGAGAGCGGCCGGGCACTCCCTGCCATCTACTGCCGCCACTGCGGCCGGTCCGGCTGGGGCGCGACCACGCGGGCCGTCGGAGACGACCTCGAGCTCACCCCCGACAAGATCCGCCAGGACGCCTTCCACAACAAGCAGCGGTTCCGCGCGCTGATCCTCGACATCACCACCCGCGAGGAGGCCGCGGACCGCACCACCGAGGAATCCTCCCGCCGCCGCTTTCTCAACCTCAACTCCGCCACTCTCGACGTGCACAGCCCCCTTGAAGGCGATCCGGATGCGAACGCCATCCAGGTTCTCGTTTTCGCGGGCCTCGACGCCGGGGAGAAGGCGCTCGAGGACACCTGCCCTGCCTGCGGGGAGAAGGACGGCATCCGCTTCCTCGGCACCAGCCTCGCGACGCTCCTCTCGGTCGCGCTGACCAGCCTGTTCGGCACGCCCGGACTCGACATGCGCGAGAAGAAGGCGCTCGTCTTCACCGACTCCGTGCAGGACGCGGCCCATCGGGCGGGCTTCGTCGAGGCCCGCTCCCACAGCCTCACCCTGCGTTCGGCGATCCACAGCGCGCTGTGGGCGGAGCCCGCCACGATCGACCAGATCGTCGACCGGATGATCGCCGCTGCCCAGGACGACGAGCAGCGCTACCGGCTGCTGCACCCCACCATCACCGACTCCGAACGGCTCGCCCCGTTCTGGCACCAGGACCCCGTCCGCCGCCGCGGCATCCGCTCCGAGAAGCGGCGCCGCGCCGAGGAACTGGTCCGGTCCCGCCTCCGCTTCGACGTGGGCCTCGAACTGGGCCTGACAGGTCAGGTGGGCCGCACGCTCCTGCTCACCGGATCGGCTCAGGCCCAGGTCCGCGCCACATACGGCGAACTCGACCAGGCCGCTGACCGCGCCCTCGGCGCGAGCGCGCCCCTGCTGGACGGGGACAGCGCCGCCCAGCGGCGCCGCTGGGTCCGCGGGATCCTCGAACGACTGCGCACCCACGGCGCGATCAGCCACCCCTGGCTGAAGAAGTTCCGCGAGGACGGCGGGCCGCTGTACCGGCTGTGGGGCGGCCGCCCCGAGCGGGACGTCATGCCCGCCTTCCCGCCCGGGCGGGCCATCCCGCAGCTGCCCAGTATCGGCCCCCGCGGCAAGAGCTGCGAGTTCGAGGATGCCGCCTCCCGCGGCAGCTGGTACGCCGACTGGACCGCCCGCGCCCTGGGCCGAGACCGCAGCACCGCCGCGACCTTCCTGCGCCCCCTGCTGGACGGCCTTGTCGAGCTGGGGATCCTCGACGTGGTCACGGCGGGGACCGGAGGGCAGTTGCGCAGCTTCGCCGTGCTTCCTGACCGGCTCGAGGGCTGCCTGCCCAGCACCGCCACTGCCGATGCCGACGCTCTCACGCCCTCGCTCACCTGCTCCGAGTGCCGCGAGACCGTCACGGGCACCACGCACAGCCTCGCGCAGCTGGACGGCGGTCCCTGCCTGCGCTTCCGCTGCCCAGGACGGCTGCACCTGCATGGGATCCGCTCCACCTACTACCGCTCCCTCTACCAGGGGGACATGCGGCGCGTCGTCGCCCGTGAGCACACCTCCCTGCTCACCACCGAGGACCGCCTCGCCCACGAGACCCAGTTCAAGAACAGCTCCGAGGATCCGGGCGCCCCCAACGTCCTGGTCGCCACTCCTACCCTCGAGATGGGTATCGACATCGGCGATCTGTCCACCGTGCTGCTCGCCTCGGTCCCGAGGACCGTCGCCAGCTACTTGCAGCGTGTGGGCCGCGCGGGCCGCCTCACCGGCAACTCGCTGGACGTCACGCTGGTCGCAGGCCGCGGCCGCACCGCAGGCCTCTTCTACGACCCGCTCGACCTGCTCAACGGCACTGTCCGCGCCCCCGGTGCGTACCTCTCGGCCGAGGAGATCCTGCGCCGGCAATTCCTGGCCTCCGTCATGGACGCCCTCGCCGGAGACGAGCGCATCACCCCGCCCGCCCGCACCACGCCGATCCTCGCCGACGTCGGCCCCGGCACCTACCTGGGGCAGGTCGTCGAGGAGTTGCAGCAGCGCGGCCCCGCGTACGTCGACCGGTTCCTCGCACAGTTCACCATCGGCGCCCACGCCTGGGACGGCCTGACCGAGCAGGCGCGCGACGCACTGCGGGCCTGGGCGCTGCCCGACGCGGAGGGCCGCAGCGGCCTCGTCACGACCATCGAGCGCGCCGCCGGTGCCTGGCGGGACAAGCGGGACGAGCTGCGCCGCCGGCGCGCCCGGATCCAGGACAACCTCGACGAGCTCGAGGCTGTGCCCGATCCGGAAGCGCGCGAGGAAACCCGTCGCGTGCTCGAGGCGGAGAACCTCCTCATCTCCGCCGAGCAGGAGATCCTCGGCGACGAGACCGTGCTCACCGAGGAGGAGCGCGAGGCGGAGCGCCGTCGCCTGCGCGGCACCGCCGGGCGCCTCAGCGCCGAGGCCGCCGCCGTCGACACCGCCCACTGGATCGGCGTGCTCGAGATGCACGGCCTGCTGCCCAACTTCACCCTGGTCGACGACGCCGTCGCCCTCGAAGCGACCGTCATCTGGCAGGACGACGACGGCACCTGGCAGCACGTCGCCGCGACCTACGGCCGCTCCGGCATGGCGGCCCTGACGGAGCTCGCCCCCGGGGCGCACTTCTACGCCCACGGCCGCGAGCTCGTGATCGACGCCGTGGACATCGGCGTGGGCGGCAGCGGACTGCACCGCACCGCCTTCTGCCCCCGCTGCGGCTTCGTTCAGCAGTTCGAACACGATGCCCCGCCCCGCTCCTGCCCGAAGTGCCGGTCACAGGAGATCGCCGATGCCGGCCAGCACCGCGACGTCATCGACCTGACCCGCGTCTACTCGACCATGAACCGCAGCCGCACGCGGATCGGCGACTCCCGCGACGACCGCGAACGCGTCCGCTTCGAGACGGCCCTGTCCGCCTCCTTCCACGAGGCGACGCCCCTGCAGCGGTGGAGCGTGCCCGGCACCGGGTTCGGGATGGCCCTGGACCGCGGCACCACCCTGACCCGTCTGAACCTCGGCCGCCCCCACCAGGTCGCCGAGACGATCCGCATCTCCGGGCAGGACCGCACCGCCCCTGGGTTCCTCATCTGCCAGGAGTGCGGGCACCACGACACCGACACGGACGGCAACAAGCCCCAGGACCATCAGGCCTGGTGCTCGCTGCGCTACGAGCGCGAGGGGCGGAACGTTCCCGTGCTCCTGTCCCGCACCGTGCAGACCGAGACCGTGCTCATCACGCTTCCCGGCGAGGTCCTCGAGGACCCCTCCGGTGCGCTGCTGATCAACCTCAGCGCGGCCCTCCAGCTGGGCATCGAGACCCGCTTCGGCGGCAGCATCGGCAACGTAGAGCTCGACGTCATCGCACACCCCCAGCACAGCGGGAGCTCCGCGGTGCTGCTGTCCGACTCGATCCCCGGCGGCACCGGCTACCTCATGGAGCTCGCGTCCCCGCAGAGCGCCTGGGACATCCTCGTCGAGGCCCTCGACGCTCTCGAGGCGTGTCTCTGCCAGGACGAGGGCCTCGCGGCCTGCCACCGATGCCTGCTGCCCTACGTCCGTCCGGACGAGTACCCGCAGATGCGTCGGCTGGATGCGATCGAGGCGCTGCAGATCCTCCTGCGCGCCGATCGGCCGCAGAAGGGCGAGATGACCTGGGCCGTGGAGGAGAAGCAGCCCGAGTCCGTCTCCCCGTCCGAGTCGGCACTCGAAGCGCGCTTCCGGCGTGCGTTCATGGCCGCCGCCGGCGAGATCGAGGGGGCCAGCGTGAGCACCCACGGCAGCTCCGTGAGCGTGCGCACCGCCAGCCGCACCTACACGCTGAGCGCGCAGGTCGATATCGTCGGGACGCGCCCCGATTTCGTGCTCACCTGGTCCGGGGCCGATGTGGAGGGCATCGCGATCTACACCGACGGCCGCGCCTTCCACGCCACCACCGGAAACAACCGGGTGGGCGACGACGCCGTCAAGCGCATGCGCCTTCGCCGCGCCGGCTACGTCGTCCTCACCGTCACCCACGCCGACCTCGAAGAGGATTCGGCCCGGCGCACGGACCCGAAGCGGGCCTACACCACGCCCCTGCCGAGTCCGCTGGTCGAGGCGACGGTCCAGAGGTGGGCCGAGCGCACCATCACCACGCGCCGACTGGCGCCGATGTTGCGGGCCACACCGATGGAGGTCCTCCTGGACGTTCTGCAGCACGGGACAACCGAGCGGCTCCAGCAGCTCGGCGACGAGCTGCCGCAGCTGCTCGTCTCAGGACTGGACCACTCCTCCTTAACCGTCGCCGACCTTGACGCGCTCGAGACCATCGCCGCTGATCTCCTGCGCGGGAAGCCGATGGAGGCGAAGAAGTACAGCACACACCTCGTCGTGGGCCGCCGCTGCGACGAGCTGGCGGCCGTGGGCTACATCGACCTCGGCCTGCGCCACCTCACCCTGGTCCTCGACGACCGCGAGGCGGCGATGCATCGGCCCACCTTCGAGGACTCCTGGCGCACCTGGGCGCAGATGGCGAACCTCGCCCAGGGGGACCCGCACGGCGGCACGCTGCGCCTGACCACGATGAGCCTCGTCGAGTCCGGCATCGACGTCACCGTCGATGCGCAGCTCCCCGCAGCTGCGCCGAACGCCCCCGCGCAGGAGCCCTCGAGACAGGTCGCGGACGCGTCAGGCAAGCCGACCGTCGCACCGTCTGCTCCTGTCGATGCCGATGCACTCCCGGGTGGAGCTCCGGTCGCGGACGCCGAGAACACCCGACACAGGCAGCAGGCCGACTACATGGTCCTCGCCGAGCCCACGGCAGTCGATGCCAGCGGCCTTCCGCCCCAGTGGCAGGAACCGTACGAGGAGGTCATCACCGACACCGAGCGCGCGATCATCGTGGCTGCCGCCCGGCTCGGCATGGACGTACCGGTGATCGGCGAAGAGTTCGGGCCCGGCATCCCCCTGGACATCGCCTGGCCGGACCTGCAGCGAGCCTACGTGGTGGAAGCACTCCCGCAGCGGGATCTGGCCGCCCTCGAGAAGGACGGCTGGAGGATCGTCGGACCCGGTGCCGACAATGTCCTCGAGGCCTTGGGACTGACGGAAGGATCTGTCCGATGAGCGACGGCATCATCTCCATCTCCGATACATTCCTCGAATCGATACCGCGCTCCCTCCTGGGGCAGGTCACCTCGACCCTCAACCTGCTGCGCACCACCCCTGAGTCCCCGGGCCTGCATGTCGAGCCCATACACCAGGCGGCCGATGACCGGATCCGCTCGATCCGCGTCAACAAGCAGTACCGGATTCTTGCGTTCCGTCTGAACTCTTCGGGCCAGGATCTGTGGCTCGCCGAGGGCGTCTACGACCACGACGACGCCTACCGCCGGGCCCGGAAGCTGTACCTGCGCATGAACCCGGTCTCCGGCACCACGGAGATCCGTACCGACGCGGACGCGCTGCGCGCCGGAGGCCTGTCCGAGTCCGAAGTCCAGGCGCGTGCCGCCGCGCTCGCCGCCGAGCAGCTCGCCGAGTTCCAGCTGCAGGAAGCCGAGCGTCTCGAGCAGGAGCGTCGAGCCGCCGAGATGGCGGAGCCCGACGAGAAGCCGACGGGGGCCCCTGACGCGGGGGAGCAGCAGCCGGGGTCATCACCGGCCCCTGTGGAACAGGCGTCGAGCGCCCAAGCGGGACCGATCGACCAGTCATCGGACGAAGACGGCGGGGCAACGGTGCCGGCCGGGGACGGCAGGACCGGGAGTGTCGGCCGGTCCGGACCGGTCCTCACCGTGACCGCGCAAGAACTCATCGACGTCCTCGGCATCGACCCCGTCCTCGCGGCCGCGGCGGTCGAGGCCGATGAGGCCGTCCTCCTGGACCTCGCGGACGATGCCCGCTCGTGGCAGGGCTCCGCCCTGCTCGACCTCGCGACCGGCAAGACCCTCGACGAGGTGCGCCAGGCGTACTTCACCGGAGTCAGCGGCGGAAGCGATGTCGGGACCCCGTCCTCGACCGACGACATCGTCGAGTCGCTGACCGCGGAGAAGTCCCAGGCCAGCTACCACCTCATCGAGGACGACGACGCTCTCGCCAAGGTGCTCGCCTCCGGGAGCTTCGCCCAGTGGCGCATCTTCCTGCACCCTGAGCAGCGCACCTACGTCTACGTTCGCACCCGCGGTCCCTACCGGCTCACCGGCGGCGCCGGGACCGGCAAGACGGTGGTCCTCGTGCACCGAGCGGTGCGCCTGGCCCAGGAGGCGCAGGCGGAAGGACGCGAGGCCCGGATCGTTCTGACCACCTACACGCGCAACCTCGCCGACGCGCTCGAGGAGCAGGTACGCACCCTTGAGCCCGGGGCGCCGCGCACCGACGTGCTGGGCCGTCCCGGGATCCACGTCACCGGCGTGGACCGCATCGCACATGGGGTGATCTCCGGTTCCCGCGCCCTCGCCGCGCCGATGCGCGCGGTCGTCGGCTGGGACACGCGCAGTCCCAAGTACTCGCGCAGCGCCCACGACTGGGAGATCGCGATCGCTGCGGCCGTCGCCGCTGGCGCGGTGCGCGACCGCACCCAGGCGCACACCAGCGCCGCGTTCCTCGCGGACGAGTACCGCGAGGTGATCCTCCCGCACCGGATCCACGACGAGACCTGGTACCTCCGGGTGCCGCGCGGTGGTCGCGGGACTCGCCTGGGTCGCAACCAGCGCCGCGAGGTGTGGGCAATCGTCGCCGCGTACCGGGAGGGCGGACGACGCTCCGCGAGCATCGACTGGGACGAGACCTCGGCCATCGCCGCTGCGGTGCTCGATGCGCAGGCCGAGGCGACGGGGGAGAGGCCCGCCGATCACGTCCTCGTGGACGAGGGGCAGGACCTGCGGCCCACGCAGTGGCAGCTGCTGCGAGCGTTGGTCGCTGAGGGCGATGACGACATGTTCATCGCCGAGGACTCCCACCAGCGCATCTACTCCAATCCCGTGAAGCTGGGCCGGTACGGCATCGGGATCCGCGGTCGCTCGCGGCGCCTCAAGCTCAACTACCGCACCACCGCACAGAACCTGGCTTTCGCGGTGAACGTGCTGAAGGGCGGCGATTTCGACATCGCCGCCATGGAGGACGATGCGGACGAGACCGGCACCCCGCTCGAGCACAGCGGGGACCACGGCGCCTACCGGTCCGCCCGCAGCGGCCCCGAGGTGCTGCTGCTGCCGGCCCGTGACCTCGCCGATGAGCTCGAGCAGGTCGCCGCGCTGTTGCGCGACTGGGCCGAGGAGATGGGCCCGGACGAGGATCTCTCCACCATCGGACTGCTGACCCGGTGGGCCTCGACCCGCGACCTTCTCGTGCGCGGGCTCGACGACCGCGGCATCCCTGTCGCCTCGGTGGACCGGAACGTCGCATATCGCAAGGGCGCGCCGCTGGCGATGACCTTCCACCGGGCCAAGGGCATGGAGTTCACCCGAGTGGTCCTGTTCGGTATCGATGCCGACTCGCTCGACGACCGCCCGGACCGCAGCTATGACGAGCAGACCCACGAGGCGGCGGAACTACAGGAGAGGTCGCTGCTGTACGTGGGGGCGTCGCGGGCCAGGGACCGACTTGCGGTGACTTGGGGAGGGGCTCCCAGTCGAATGCTAGAGGTCGGCGATCTCCGTGGGTGAACGAGGCGGGAGTCGAGGTGGAGACTTCATGATCCTTCGACCGCGCCAGCGCAAGGGGATCGACAAGAAGCTCGAGGCTCTGAACACGCGACCTATATGCTCAAGAGTGGAAGAGCGGGTGGCGAAGGCGGCCTATGTGGCCGAGGATTCCAAGGGGGCGCTTGCGTTGATTCCGATCGGCATTGCTGTTTTCGGATTGCTTGCATCAGGCAAAGGTGTCGTGGAAGGGGTTCTAGGTCTGAACTGGGCCGTGCTTACCCTTTTGTCAGGGGCGCTTATTCCGATCTCCTATATCGTTCTGGTCGACCATCAGAAAAATGTGGCGGCGAGGGAGGTGTTGAAGTTCAGGCTGGACAACATTCCGGATCGCGTCGAGGGAATCCGCCGCGTACACACTAGACGCAGCTGATTCGCCTCAGCTTCTCGGCCGCTGCCATGCGAATTCGAGCTCTCGGATGGGGGCCAGGTTGTAGTGCGCCTCGCACCCTACTGGCGCTGAGGACGCGAGCGGGCCGTGGGTGGAGCGGTTGTTGCACCAATCGACCCTGGTGCGCGGGAGCACGCGGAGTGAGACGAGCAGACGATCTGCGGCCCCGAAACCGTCATCGAACTGTGTCCTCGGAGGTCAGCTCCACCCCCCTGAGACGTCCTACCACACCCATACGATGCTCGGCGGGGCCCTCGGACGGACACGAGCGGCTCGCAGGGACGGTACAGAGGGGACAGGTGGTAGGACCGTGGCGACCGATGCGTTCATGGGGGCCGCGCTCGACGGTTGGCGGAAGAAGCTCATCGATCTGACGAAGAGCAACCGTCTCATCTCGCTGAAGCCGGCGCGCAACCTCGAGCTCGCCGCTCCGGAGCCTGAGACGCTCCTCGCCGGGATCCGGTCCGGGACGAGCTACCTGGCTCGCGGCACGGATACGGATCCGGACGAGCTCCCGGCACATCGGCAAACGGTTCTCGTGCATCGCACCCACGCGGAGACGAAGAAGGCCCTCACCCAGCTGCGGCGCACCGCCGCCGAGCATTTCCTCGAGCGAGGCCTGTCCGTCCTTCACCTGGCCTTCGGACAGCTGCACTGGACCACCCTCGACGGCGACCCGATCCTGAGCCCGCTTCTGCTGGTGCCGGTTTCGTTGACCAGCAGCGGTGCCCGTGCCCCTCTCGAACTGGAGATGGGGGAGGACGAGGCCGTCCTCAACCCCGCGCTCAAGCTCATGCTCGAGGAGCGAGGCGTGGACGTATCCGCCCTGCCGGATGCCGAGGAGGCCTCGATCGACGAGATCATCGGCCGCTTCCGCGAGGCCCTCCAGGCGACCCAGGGCCTGGGAACCTGGCAGATCACGAGCACCGTGTACCTGGGCCTGTTCGACTTCAAGAAGGAGGCGATGTACCGCGATCTCCTCGACAACGAGGAGCGCATCGCAGCCCATCCCATCGTTCGCGCGCTCGCGACCACTGACCCCGCGCAGCAGACACCACAGTTCCACTTCGACCCCGTGCCTTTGGACGCGATCGACGACGCCGCGCCCCCGGAGGAGGTTCCGCTGGTCCTCAGTGCGGACTCCTCACAGCGCGTCGCGATCGCCGCCGCCCGCGCCGGGCGCAGTTTCGTCATGGACGGACCGCCCGGCACCGGCAAGTCTCAGACCATCGCGAACATGATCGCGGCGCTGATGCACGACGGGAAGTCTGTCCTCTTCGTCTCCGAGAAGATCGCCGCCCTGGACGTGGTCCGGAATCGACTCGCACAGCACCACCTCGACTCCTTCGTGCTGGAGATCCACTCCTCGAAGACCGGCCGCAAGGCGGTCTCGGACGAACTCGCCCGTACTCTCTCCAACCGGGTCGTCCCTCGCACGGAGATCGACGACGTTTCCCGCAGCGGCCTGGTCGAGCATCGGAAGAAGCTCAACGCCTATGCCGCGGCCACCAACGAGGTGCGAGAACCGCTCCACCGGACTCTCCACGACGTGCTGGGCAGGCTGTCCTTGCTCGCCGAGGTCCCGCAGGCCCCTGACCCCGAACGCGGCACGCGCAGCCTCAGCCAGCACGACCTGGCCCGCATCCTCGAGGCTGCCCGACAGTTGTCCCGCAACTGGCGTCCCGTCAGCGACGCGGACAGTTTCGTCTGGAAAGGTGTCACCACCACTCGGCCTCTGGACCGAGAGATCGAGGAATGCCTGCGCTCCCTGGCCCGCCTCGAGCGCGCGACGGAGCAGCATCGAACAGTGCTGGAAGCCCTGGAGCTCACGAGCATCCCCGGCATCGGACGGTTCCTGGACACCGCCGCCATCGTCACCGAGATCGAGGACAGGTCGATCCTCGCCCGGTGGCTGTCCACCGAGGACGCCTGGGAGCTCACAGATGCCCGCGCACGACTGGAAGAGGAGCTCGAGGCCGTTCGCACGGCCGATGCCGCCGTCACCCGCATCGCCGGTGTCGCCTGGAATCAGTTCCCCGACCCTGCCACGGCTCCCGTACCTCCGGTGCCGATGAGTCCCGAGCAGCTGCCGGTGGCGACGGACCCCCACACCCCGGAGGACCTTCTCGCTGCTGCGCGGTCGATGTCGGAAAAGGCCGACGCTCTCGAGCTGCGACTTGGCGGGTTGCAGGAGCTGGTGCGGTCGTGGGACCTTCCGCCGCTGACGCTGTTCAGCCAGACCGAACTGGTGCGGCGCGTCGTCGAGATCAAGGACCGCAATCTGCGCCCAGATCGACGTTGGTTCACGCCGCAGGGATACCAAGAAGCGCGCCAGGCGACAATGGACCTCGAGCGGCAGATCAGCCATGTCCACCAGGTCGCCGGCAGCGCCTCTCGCTTCTTCCGTCCTGACGCTCTGCACGCGCCGCTCACCGAGCTGCAGCGGCGCTTCGAGACGCTCCACACCGGCCTTTTCCGCCAGCTCAGTTCCGCGTACCAGGCGGACAAGAAGGTCGTGGAGTCCCTCCTCCAGAACGCGACGAGGGTGAAGGACGGCATCGACCACCTGGGGGAGGCGATCGCCTGGTCCCAGGCCCTGCAGCAGATGGAGCAGCTCGAGCGCGCTCGAGCCGGGATCCTCGGCATCCACTGGCGGCGTCACGAGACCGACTACCGGGTTCTCTATGCGGCCCTCGACGAAGTTCAGGAGCTCCAGGCACTCTTCCAAGGGAACGTGCCCCCAGGAGTGGTCGAGTACATTGTCGGCGAACAGTCGAACGAGGCCGCACGCCGACTTGTCGGCTCCGCGCACGTCGCGTTCGCCCAATGGCAGCACGATGCCGCAACCGGCGGCCCACTCGTGGGAAGACCGGAACTCGCCTCCCGGCCGATCCCGGACTCGATCTCCTGGTTGCGCGCGAACGCTCGGGTTATGACCGCTGCGGCGCATCGCGCCCAGTGGGTCGACAGAGTTACAGGCCGCAGCGGATCGTGTGCCGAGGCGGAAGAAATCATCACGACCGTGAGCGGCGCGTACACCGCGCACGGTGAGCTCGCCACCACTCTTGAGGCCGCTGCCACCACCTTCGGAAACTACGTGCGCGGGATAGAAGTATCGGAGAAGGAGCTCGACGCGGCTCTCGAAGGCGCCTCGAAGATTCGTGATCTCCTGGGAGGTCCGCTCCGAGCCGAGGCGGCAGAGCTATTCGTCTCCGGCAGCGAGTCCCAGGAGCTGTCGGCCGCCCTCGATGAGTGGAAGCGGACGTCGTCCACCCTGGACCGCCATTTCGATGACGAGCGCCGAACAGAGCTCGACGGACTGCTCGGGACGATCCCCTCTGCACGGTCCTTCCTGGAGAGCTTGCGAAGCGACGAGCTGGGGATGCAGGAATGGATGGACTTCTCGAAGAACCGGCAGATCCTTCATGAAGCGGGCCTGGCCCGGGCCTTCGCGTTCGGCACGGAGCGGAGCCGCTCGGCGGAGGAGTTCCCGCAGATCATCGAGCGCTCCGTTCTCGCTGCCTGGGTCGAGGACATCCTCGAGAACGACGAGAGGCTCTCGCCACTGGCCGCTGCCGACAAGCAGCGCCTGGTGGAGGAGTATCGCGAGCTCGACCAGAGGCTCGTCGGACTTACCGCATCGCGCATCATCAAAGCCGCCAACGCCCGTCGGCCGGTCGACAACGGCATCGGCGAGCCGGGTCTCATCCGCCAGCAGGGGAATCGCAAGCGCAAGCACCTGGCAGTGCGTGACCTCATCGCGGGTGCACGCCATGCGGTGCTCGGCCTGAAGCCCGTCTTCATGATGTCGCCGCTGTCGGTCTCGCAGTACCTTCCTGCGGACATCACCTTCGATGTCGTGATCTTCGACGAGGCCTCGCAGGTCACCCCTGAAGACGCCATCAACTGCATCTACCGCGGCCGGTCCGTCATCCTTGCGGGAGACGAGAAGCAGCTCCCGCCTACGGCCTTCTTCGCTCGCTCCGTCGAGACGAACCCGGATGACGACGGAGAGTTCGCTGACCTCGAGGACTTCGAGTCGGTTCTCGAACTCGCCTCCGGATCCGGCGCGTTCCGCAACCTCGGCCTGAACTGGCACTACCGGTCGCGGCACGAATCTCTGATCACTTACTCCAACCAGGCCTTCTACGACAACCGGCTGATCACCTTCCCCTCGGCGCAGGCGTACGGGGACGGCATCGGAGTCCGCTTCCACCACGTCTCGGATGGCGTGTACGAGCGCGGCGGTTCCGCCGCCAATCCCGTCGAGGCGGAGGCCGTTGCTCGTCGCATCATCGATCACTATTCCACCGCGCCCGATGGGACCCTCGGCGTCGTCACATTCTCGGTGGCGCAGCGCGACGCCATCCTCAGCGCTGTCCGTGCCTTGCTAGAGCAGCGTCCGGATTTGGAGCATCTGATCGAGGGAGGGGACCGCCTCGGCGGCTTCTTCGTCCGTTCTCTCGAGTCCGTCCAGGGCGACGAACGCGACATCATCCTGCTGTCCGTCGGATACGGACCAGATGCGACAGGGAAGATCTCTGCGAACTTCGGGCCTCTGAACCGCAAGGGTGGTGAGCGGCGACTCAACGTCGCGGTCACCCGTGCCCGCCGGGCCGTCGAACTTTTCGCCTCGATGACCGCTGACCGCATTCCGGTCTCGCAGTCCGAAGGTGTTGCGCGCCTGCGCCAGTACCTCGACTTCGCCGCCCGGGGGTACGAAGCGCTCACGCTGCCGGAAGGCCCCACCGGTCAGGATCCGGAGGCGCCCTTCGAATCTTCAGTGATCGAGCGCATCCGCCTCTGGGGCTACGAGGTGGAGACGCAGGTCGGCGCCGCCGGCTATCGCATCGACATCGGTCTGCTCGACCCGTCGCGGCCCGGCCGTTATGCGCTCGGAATCGAGTGCGACGGTTTCCACTACCACTCCGCTCGCGCCGCCCGTGACCGCGACCAGCTGCGCGAACGCGTACTCACGGGGCTCGGTTGGCGAATGCATCGCGTCTGGGGGACCGCCTGGTACCGTCACCGCGCCTCGGAAGAAGCCCGTCTGAAGGCTGCCATCGACGCCGCCCTGAGCGGCGAGACGCCCAGCGCGCCGCCCGTCCTCTCGTCGCCCGTGGAGACGCTGTCCGTCGACATCACACCGGAGCCCGATCAGGAGTTCGGAATGCCGTCCTGGGCGATCGTGTACCGAGAGGCCCCGGAGGTGCCGCTGCCTCGCGCCACGAGTCCCGGCGACGTGGACAGCGCACCCGTCATCGCCCACGGGCTCAAGACGCTCGTGAGGATCGAGGGGCCGATCCACATGGACATCGTGCGAGAGCGCGTGCGCGGCTGGTGGGGCCTCACCAGCATCGGCAGCCGGGTCGCCCGGAACATCGACGACGCGATCGTCCTGCATTCTCGAATCAAGCGGGACGGCGACTTCCTGTTCGCGACGAGTACGAAGACGGACACGGTTCGCGTGCCTTCTGCCGAGACCTCACGCAGCGTGGAGCAGGTCCACCTGGACGAGCTTGCGTTCGCGGTCGCCCGCACCGTCCGGGACTCCGGCTCCGCCGAATGGGATGAGGTCATCCAGCACGTCCGGGCGCTGTTCGGATGGCGCCGCACCGGCGACCAGATCGCGCGTCGCTTGCGGGACGCGATCGGGCACGCCCTCGACCAGGGGCTCGTCGCGAAGCGCGGGATGCGGCTGGTACCGGGAGAGGCGTCGGTCGATGCGGCGGCGGGGCAGTGACCACATGCGGTCAGCGGTCTCTCGAGGCGTATCCGTGAGCGACGCCGGAAGGGGGCATCTCCGTGGCGAAGAATGACGGCGGCCTCGAGAGCGCGGTCTGCGGGATCGGCTGCATGCTCATCGTCATCGTGGCGATCATCGGGGCGATCGCCACCTTCGTGAAGAATCATCCTGTCATCTCCTCGCTCATCATCATCGCCATTCTCGCGATCGTGATCATCAGTGTGGTGCAGGACAAGAAAAAGGCAGGCGAGAGCGAGGGTGCAGTTCCTGCGGGGCTGGCTGACCCTGCGCTGCGTGCCGACTCGCCGGGGGCTTCCTCGGCCCCTACGACGCCCGGATCTCCCGCGCCGCTCGGCTACGGAGCGCCGCTGCATCTGATGCCTCCGCACGCGGGCAATGGACCGGGGGTCGTCCCGCACGCTCACCCGAGCCCGGTGGTACCTCTCGGTGAGACAGCTCCGGACGTGACGCCTCGCGCCGAGACACGGCAGCTTCCGGAGGCAATGGTCTGGAGCCTCGATGGCTCGCGCAGCCCTTCGCCAGCGAGACCGACTGCAGCGTCGTTAGGGAACTCCAGCGCGGTGAGCGGCGACAGAACGGAACGGTCAGCACTTCGCCCGGTGAAGCCTGCCTCCGCCCCGGTCCCCGTCAGACGTCCGAACCCCTGGGAACAGATGACGGAGATGGACCTCCGGATCCTGGTCGCCGGCCTCCTCGAGGCAGACGGTTGGCGCGTCGATCACGAGCACCCGAAGACTTGGCGGGAGTTCGTCGTCGAGGACCCCGATAGCGGCAGGAAGCTCGTCGTGAAGTGCGTGGCGAACGCACGCTTCGACGACGAAGGCCTCGTGGATCCCGAGCGCGTCCAAGCGGTGAGCTGGCGAGATACAGAGAACGAGCGACTCCTCGTCTTCAGCGGCCGGTCTCCTCGGAGCACGGGGCGGAACGAGGCTGCCGCAGAGTCCGTGATGTCCATCGTCGACTCCGATGCACTCACGCGATGGAACGACGGGGAAGCAGAGTTCCGGAGCGGCGCGGGTTTGATCCCGGTGAAGGCCTAGTGCCGCGTAGATGTCCGGACCCGTGGCTCCAGCTCCTCCATGACCACCCGGACTCCTACGCAGCTGCCCTCGGAGCTCGACATCGACCCCGCCACCTCGGAGCGGACGCTGCTCCGGAACCGCCGCCCCGAGCACACAGACGGAGCCTTGATCGTGCGATGCTCGAGCACTTCGACGATCAGGAGGCCTCGGGTCCTGCGCCAGGGCGGGATCGTTACTCGAGTGTCAGACTCGGCGCTTAGGGTCGGCGCCATGGAGAACTCCCCGCATGCCGCCGCCAGCACGCTCGACTTCACCGCCATCGACTTCGAGACGGCCAATCCGAGGCGAGCGTCGGTGTGCTCGGTCGGGCTCGCGAAGGTACGCGGCGGCGAGGTCGTCGACACCCTGTCCCTGCTCGTCTCTCCGCCGGAGTGGTGCGACGAGTTCGCGGCGATGAACGTCCGCATCCACGGGATCACAGCAGGCACGGTGGCCGGCGCCCCGAGCTGGGAGCGGGCCTTCGGCCAGGTCATGGCCTTCATCGGGGACGACGATCTGCTGGCTCACAACGCTGCGTTCGACCGATCCGTGATGGAACAGGCATGCAGTGCCTACGACCTGGACTGGCCCGAGCTCGCTTGGTTCGACAGTCTTGCGTTCGCCCGCGGCCTGCTCACGCTCGGCTCCTACTCGCTCCCCTTCGTCGCGAAGGCCCTCGAGCTCGAGGAGTTCGACCATCACGACGCCGGGGCCGATGCCCTCCAGGCGGCGCGCGTGGCCATCGCGCTGGCCGCACGTGTCGGGGCGGGGAGCCTCGCAGATCTCGCGAGCCGTGCATCTGTCCACGCGCGGCCGCAGCGCGCGACCGGGGGATCGGGGCGCGCCCACGCCACGGAGGTCGGGGAGACGGAACCTCGAGATCTCGACAGCCTCTCGTCGGCCAGCCTCCTGGAGGGCGAGACCATCGTCTTCACCGGCACGCTCAGCCTGTCCACCCGGGCGGAGGCCACCGCGCTGGTGGAGCGGTTCGGGGCCACGACGCAGACGAGCGTGACCAAGAAGACCACCATCCTGGTCACCGGTGACTTCACCCCGCAGTCCCTGCGCCCAGGGGCCACGATGAGCTCGAAGCTCATCAAAGCCCTCGCCCTCGCGGAGAAGGGGCAGCGCCTCGAGCTCCTCACCGAGGACGACCTCCATGCGCGGCTCGACCTCGACCGGGCAGCGCTGGAAGCCGCGACACGGGCGCAGCGAGCCTCGGCTCGTGGAGGCTGGCTGCCAAGCTACGTCGTCGACCAGGCGCGCTCCCAGAGCGGCGAGACGGAGAACTACACCGCCTGGCTGCGGGCGGCGCTGCGCCATCCCGAAGGCAGGGCCACTGCGACGGACTCCTGCATCCGATGCGATGGTCCCTTCGCCGACGACGTCTACTGGATGTTCCTCGAGCGCCGCGTCTGCTCCCCGGACTGCAACGAAGCACTCAAGCGCGCGGCGAAGCGTGCTTGGGCCGGCAGCGGGATCGTCCGGCCGGCGGCGCCGTCGTACGCCGAGTCATACGGACGTCGCTCGGAGACGCCCGGTCTTCCCTGACAAGCATGCGGTGGAGCGCCGTGGCCGGGTGGTCGCCGAGTGGGCCGGCGGTCGACGCGTCTCGTCCTCGTGCGACCACGACCGCTGTGTGGATCCGTACCCTCGCGAACTCCTGCCCTGTTCGGCCCTGTTCGAGCTCGGCGTACTCCCACGGTGGCGATGCCGGCGGCAGCGTCTTCCACGGCGTCTGCTGACACCTGCCCTGCTTCCGAAGGTATTGCCCTACGGCGAGGCGTGCTGGCTCGTCGTCTGTCCGACCCCCTTCGCACACTCGGTGTATCGCAACCAGCAGGGGAAGGGAAGGTGCGTGCATCATGACGGTCACCGACATCGGCCGGGGGAGCATCGGCCAGCAGCAGGAGGGCGAGCGGGCCCGGCACGACGGGGCTGACTCTCCTCACGGAGCGACGCCGACTCGCGAGGAGGCACCGCACCGGGAGGCTGAGGCGCAGGCCGGTCCTGCCGTGGTCCCGGATGCCGATGTCGTGGTCGACCTCGCGCAGCAGGGCTACACGACCGGGGAGATCGCCGAGTTCTTCGGTGCGGACACCGCCCAGGTGGAGCAGGTGCTCGACGGCGCGATCCCCGGCGGTGCGGCCGCGGTGCGCGTCGCCCTGCGGGGCCGGCTGCGGGCCTGGGCCTCGCGCAGCGACGGCGACAGCTGGCAGGGAGCCGAGCCGGTCTTCGGGATCCCGCATGCCAACATCACCCGCCTCGTCCGCTCCCCGGAGCAGGACGCCGAGCTCGCCGAGGGGGAAGGGCCGGAGGCACATCGGCCGGGGTATCTCGATGCCGCCCTGTCCGGCACCGTGCTCGCGGATGAGCGGGCTCGCATCTGCGTGCGCTGCTACGCGATGGGCGCGACGCTGCAGGAGCTCGGGGATCGCTTCGGCGTGACTCGTGAGCGGATCCGTCAGATCATCACGAAGCACACCCCGTGGAGCACGAAGGACATCGGCCGCACCCTTCGCGGACTGCGCGAGGCACGGGAGCAGGAGCATCGTGAGGCCGTGCGGGCCTGGTCCCAGGCGCACTCCGGTGACACCCTCGAGAGCGGTGCGCGTCTCCTCGGCATGACCGAGGGCCAGGTACGGGACCTGCTGGGCGTCCGGCGCAAGAACCACCTCGCCCCGAAGGTCCGCCCGACCTCGACCGCTCGGCGAAGCGACGAGCAGATCCTCGACGACCTGCGCGCCTTCCACCGTGAGACGGGCGAGCGCACATCCAGCGCCTTCGCCGCCTGGGCGAAGCAGCATGGTGTGCCCGGGAATCAGACCGCCGCCATTCGCTTCGGCACCTGGAACGAGGCGCTGCGTGCTGCGGGCCTCACCGCGGAGCGCGGTCGGCCGCGCTCCGCGCACAGCGAGGACGACCTGTGGGCCGCGCTCATCGCAGCGGTCGCCGCCCCGGATGGGGGCACCTCCCACACCAAGGTCGATGCCTGGCTGCAGCGGCACGATGGGGCGCCGTCCTTCGCCCTGATCCGCCAGCGTCTGCCGTATCGCTGGGCCGAGATCGCTGAGATTGCCCTGGCCGTGCTGCGCGGCGAGCCCGTGGGCCAGGGCGACGAGTTCGACGAGTCCTGGCGCGCCCGCGTCACCGCACCGCGGGACTGGAACGCGGCGGCGCCCGAGCCCACACCCACCCAGCACCTCCGCGACGCGATGGCGGAACTGGGAGGCAACCTCACCATGGCCACCTATCGCTCCTGGGCGAGCGCGCAGCGCCGGCCCACGGCGCAGACCCTCATGCGCCGCTCCAACCTGAGCTGGGGCGAGCTGGTCCGCGAGGCCGGAGGGATCGCCGGCGGCACGAAGCCGGAATGGACGGACGCGCACTGCCGGGACGCCGTACAGGATTTCCGTGCCGCGCAGCCGGGCGGAGGGACCGACGCATACACGCAGTGGGCACGGGAGTACGCGAGGCCTTCACTCGCCACGGTGATCAAGCGGCTCGGGTCGTGGCGCGAGGCGGTGGAGGACAGTGCGTCGGGGGAGTAGTCCGCTCGCGAACCGCTCGGTGACGGGCCTGCGTCCGTTCGCCGGTCCGGGGGCTGCCGGCGGACAGGTGAAGCGCGCGAGCTGTGGCCCACAGGGTCTTGGGAAAATCCCAACTCGCGAGTACTGTCGAGGCATGACGACCATCGGCAGTCGCGTCCGCGGCGCGATGCACGGCGCCGGGATGCGGCAGAACCAGCTCGCGGAGCGCGTGGGGATGACTCCCGATGCGCTATCGCGCGCGCTCAACGACCGGCGAGGGTTCGCCGCCGCGGAGCTTGCCGAGATCGCCTCCGCGCTCCAGGCAGATATCCACATGCTCATCACGGGCGAGCCCGACCCGCATCGTCTCGTCCTGTCCGCGCGCCACACCTTCGACCACGACACCGGTGAGCGACGGGTCGATGGACTCGACCGTGACCGCCTGGTCCTCGAGGACATCCGCCTCGCCTACGCGCAGGCGGGTGACCCCCGCCCGGCATCTGAACTTCCTCCCGACGTCGGTTCGATGCGGAGGCTGCTGCACCCGGCTTTCGTGCGGAGGTTCATCGACCATCTCGCAGAGATCGAGGTCGATGTCGTGCGCGTGGCGGGGATGAGTACGGCGTACTCGCTCACCATCGAGGGCCGGCCCGTCATCGTTCTGCCGGCGAGCGGTAACTGGTTCTTCGAGAACTGGTCCCTGGCGCACGAACTCGGTCATCTCGCGCTCGGTCACCAGGGAGTGATTCCCGGGAATGACGGCTACGACGGGAAGGAGTGGGCGGCGAACTCCTTCGCCGCCGAGCTCCTGCTTCCGGAGAACCAGGTGAGGGAGCTGAACTGGGAGAGCCTCAGCAGTGCTGCGGTCGCCGAGCTCATCTGGACCTGGGGGATCTCTGCAGACGCGCTGCGTCGTCGACTGAACGCTCTCTCGCAGTCGACATCGCCCGAGGTCGCAGAAGCACTGACGTGGAGCACCCAGAAGCTCCTGCGGCGCTGCTGGACCGGGGCGAAGATCGGAGACCCCATCACCGGGCGAATGCGGGACGCCGGTGAGCGCCGCTTCCCGGACTGGCTCCAGGAGGCGCACCTCGAGAGGATCGCCGAAGGCAAGGTCGGCAAAGCGACCCTCGCCTGGATGCTCGGCGTGCCCGCAGAGTCTTTGGAGGTCGACGAGCCCGTCAAGGGCACGGAGCTCTCCGATGACGCACTCGACGCACTGCTCGGGTAGGGGAGATGACTGTCGCGCCCCTGCTGTTCTTCCATGACACGTCGGTGCTGGTCAACTTCCATCGGCCTGGTCTGATCCCGGTGCTGCGACCGCTTCTGCGGGGCAATGTGCGCTGGACAGGGACGATCCGCACCGAATGCATACGGCAGGAGGCTGTTCTGGGCCTGGAGGGGCTTGTGGAAGCGGCCGAGGAACTGCTCGGCGAGCCGCTCTTCCCGGAGCCGAATGAGCACGTGGCGATCCGGCAGCTACGCCGACAGATGTCGTCTCCCGGTGATCATCCGCAACAGCATCTCGGAGAAGCAGAGGCGATCACGCTCATACAGAAGCGTCGACTCCGAGCAGTCTTCGTGACGGACGATCGAGCCGCGATCAGGTGGGCGGACCCCATCGAATGCGTCGGGACGTGGAAGCTCATTCGCTCCGCACGGCGCCGGGACCTTGTGACACGGGACGAGGCGCGCGGACTCTGGCGGTCGTTCATGGACGCGGGTGGAGTGCCCCCTCGGGAGCTCTGCACGGAGGACGCCTTCGTGCGCAGCCTCGATTCGTAGCGGGGCGCGCCAGACGACTCCCGGCCCGATGCCGAGAGCCGTCCGCGGCGGCCCCCTCAGCCCCCGGACCCCTCCACGATCCGCGCCGGCTCGGCCTCGTCGTCCCCGGCGCCGTCGAGGGCGACGCCGCGGCGGATCGAGATGGTCACGGGCACGGCGATCGCGACGATCGCGACGGCGGCGATGAGGTAGCGCAGCGGGTTCGGGTCCCCGCTCAGCGCGCTCATGCCCACCACAGCAGGGGCGATCAGCACGGCGACCAGGTTCATCACCTTGATCAGCGGGTTGATGGCGGGGCCGGCGGTGTCCTTGAACGGGTCGCCCACCGTGTCGCCGATGACGGTGGCGGCGTGCGCCTCGGAGCCCTTGCCGCCGTGGTGGCCGTCCTCGACGATCTTCTTCGCGTTGTCCCAGGCGCCGCCGGAGTTCGCGAGCAGGATCGCCATGAGCACGCCCGCGGCGATCGCTCCCGCCAGGTAGCCGGCCAGCGCCGGCGCGCCCAGGCCGAAGCCGACGGCGATCGGCGCGGCCACGGCCAGCAGCCCCGGGGTGGCGAGCTCGCGCAGCGAGTCGCGGGTGACGATGTCGACGACCTTGCCGTACTCGGGCTTCGCAGTGCCCTCCATGATCCCGGCGATCTCCCGGAACTGGCGGCGCACCTCGAAGACGACGGCGCCGGCCGCGCGGCCCACCGCGTTGATCGCGAGCCCGGAGAACAGGAACACGACGGCGGAGCCGATGATCACGCCCACCAGGGTCTGCGGGGCGAACACGACGGCCTGCGCGAGGAAGTCGTCGTAGCGATCGCCCAGGACCTCGTGGATCGCGTCGGTGTAGGAGCCGAACAGGGCGGTCGCGGCGAGCACCGCGGTGGCGATCGCGATGCCCTTGGTGATCGCCTTGGTGGTGTTGCCGACGGCGTCGAGCTCGGTGAGGACCTGTGCGCCCTCGCCGTCGACGTCCCCGGACATCTCGGCGATGCCCTGCGCGTTGTCGGCGACGGGGCCGAAGGTGTCCATCGCGACGATCACGCCGACGGTGGTCAGCAGCCCGCAGCCGGCGAGGGCGATGGCGAACAGGCCGGTCACCCCGGCGCCGCCCAGCAGGAACGCGCCGAACACGGCGCCGGCGATGACGAGGGCGGTGAACACCGCGGATTCCAGGCCCAGGCCGAAGCCGGACAGCACCACGGTCGCCGCGCCGGTGCGGGAGGTCGCGGCGACCTGCTGCACGGGACGGTCCTCGGTGCCGGTGTAGTAGCCGGTCAGGTACAGGATCAGCACGCCGAGGGCGATGCCGATCGCGACGGATCCGGCGGCCACCAGGCGCGGGTCGTCGACGGCGGCCTGCGCATCGGCCATGCCCAGCTCCGCGAAGCTGCCGGGCAGGTACACGAACGCGGCCACCGCGCACAGCACGGCGGAGATGATCGCGGCCAGGAGGAAGGAGCGGCGGATCGTCACGAGCGCGCTCACCCCCGACTTGGGCCGGATCAGGTACAGGCCGATGAGCGCGGTGAGCACGCCGATCGCCGGGACGATCAGCGGGAACACCATGCCGCTCTCGCCGAAGGCGGCGCGGCCCAGGATCAGCGCCGCGACCAGGGTCACCGCGTAGGACTCGAAGAGGTCCGCGGCCATGCCGGCGCAGTCGCCGACGTTGTCGCCCACGTTGTCGGCGATGGTCGCGGCGTTGCGGGGATCATCCTCGGGGATGTTCTGCTCGACCTTGCCGACGAGGTCGGCGCCCACATCGGCCGCCTTGGTGAAGATGCCGCCGCCGACGCGCATGAACATCGCGACCATCGCGGCGCCGAAGCCGAAGCCCTCCAGCACGAGCGCCGCGTTCCCGCGGAACAGCAGCACCACCGCGCCCGCGCCCAGCAGGCCGAAGCCGATGGTCGCCATGCCCACGCAGGCGCCCGTGCGCACCGCGATCATCATCGCGGGGTCGCGTCCGGTGGTGTGCGCCGCGGCGGCCACGCGCACGTTGGCGCGGACGGCGAGCCACATGCCCAGGTAGCCGATGAGCCCGGAGAAGCTCGCCCCCACCAGGAACGCGACCGATCGGGCGATCCGCAGCACGACCGCGCCGCTGCCGTCGGTGCCGTGCACCGGCAGCAGGAGCAGCAGCACGAAGGCGATCGCCGCGAACACGCCCAGGGTGCGCAGCTGGCGGCGCAGGTACGCGGCCGCGCCCTCCTGGACGGCGCCGGCGACCTCGTCCATGGCGGGGGTGCCGGTGGCGGCGCGCAGCACCTCGGCGCGGAATCGCAGGGCCATGGCCACGGCGATCAGGGCGATCACCACGATCACGGCGACCGTGGTCAGGCTTCCGGCGGAAAGGGTGATGGTGTCCGGGTTCATGGGTCCTCCACACGTCTTCGTGCACTCGGGTCCCGAGGCCGGACCGCACGTCCGCGGCCGACGGTCCTCGTGCGGGCACTCTACTCAGAGGCGACGAGCCGGGGAGGGCTTTCCGGCCGATCGGCCGTGGCCGAGAGCGCGCCGACCACGGCGGTCAGCCCCAGAAGGCCGCGATCTCCTCGGCGAGCAGCGTTCCCTGGCGGTGTCCTTCCCGGGCGGCGTCGGGGCGCAGCGCCGCGGTCATCGCGGCGGCGCCGAAGAGGTGCTGGGCCTCCTGCCGCGGGACGACCATGCGGACCGCCGAGCCCTGGGCTCGCAGCTGTGCGACCTGGTCCTCGAGGTGCGTGCCCCAGGCGCGCGCATGGAGGGATCTCCCGCCCAAGGGGGCGAGGACCAGGACCCGTCCGTGTCCGGCGGCGAGGTCGGCGTTCTCCGCGCCGCAGCGGAAGCCGCCGTCGATGAACCGCTTCTCGCCGACCTGGTACGCCGGGCCGCTGGAACAGCTCGCGGCGACCGCGTCGACCAGGTCGAGTCCGCTGTCGCGGTCCAGCAGCGCCTCCTCGCCGGTGCGGGCATCGATCGCGGTGAGGAGGATGCGCCGCTGCGGCCACCGGGTGCAGGGCAGCCTCCGGGCGACGATGCTGCGCCATCGGGCGGAGCGCTCGGCGCCGAGCTCCGCATCGTGCTCCATCGCCGCCGCGGACATCCGGCGGCGCATGTCCGGGAGGTCGGTGGAGGCCTCGACGACGGCGAGGATGCGGTCCAGGGCGGAGGGGGCACCGCCGGGAGCTGGGGCGGAGTCCGAGGTAACGGCCGCCGGGGGAGCGGCCGAACTGGGTGCGACCGCCGGGAGGCCGGGCGGCACCTGCAGCGCCCCGAGGTACAGCTCTGCGGGAGTCGCCCCGGCGCACTGCGCCGCGGCGGTCGCTCCGGCGGAGGTGCCGATGGTCAGATCGGCGCCGGTCACCTCGGCGCCCGCCTCCGCGAGGCCGGCGAGGACGCCGATCAGCCAGGCGTTGCCGGTGGAGCCGCCTCCGCCGAGGACCAGGGCGCGGCGGTCAGGGGCGGGGTGCTCTCCCGGGAGGATCTGCGGCGGCGGTGCGGGCGCGGGATCAGGGCGGGAGGGGGTGGGGGAGTTCGTGTGCATGGGAGTCGCCTTTCGCGCGATGCGTGGACGGGGCTCCCGGCGGCGGGTGCGTCAGCCGCGCGATCGTGGACGTCGGGGAGCGCCCATGGGTGCTGCGGTCATGGGTCTCACCTCCTGCGTCGTGGTCACGATCGCCCTGAGGCTAGCACCGTGGCGGCAGGCGCGGCGCCGGGATCGTCTCGCCCTACGCCCAGCAGCTCCCGCAGTCGCGGCGTGAAGCCGTCGACGACCAGCGTCTGCGCAGGCCGCCGCAGATCATCCGGCTCCAGCACGAAGCGCTGGACCTGCACCGTCCGCCCTCCCTGGACGTCCACCTCCGTGCCGTTGTCGCGGTAGCCGACGGCGCGGGATACGCCGCAGGAGGGGCCGTTGCCGGCCACCGCGGAGGTCTCCGCGCGCAGCGCCCCCAGGTGGTCGAAGGCGAACAGGAGGACGGCCCGGCGCATCGTCGTCCCGATGCCGCGTCCCTGCTCGTCGCGGGTCAGCCAGGAGTCGCTCTCGACCGTGCGCCGCAGCTGCCATCCGTGGGCGCGCAGGCACTGCATCCCCACGAGGCGGTCCTCCGTGAAGATGCCGAAGTCGAGGATCCAGTCCTCGGGGGAGACCTTCGTCCGCAGCAGCCACTGGAAGGTGATCGCGCCGGCCACGCGCTGCTCCTCGGGCACGTCGTACCAGGGGAAGACGAGCTCCGGGTGATCGGGGCCGAAGATCGGGCGTCGGATCAGCTCCGCGTACTCGGGCAGGTCCTCGTCGCGCAGGGGGCGCAGGGTCAGATCGGCCAGTCGGAGGCTCAGGCCGAGCGGCGGGAAGAGCTGCGACAGCGCAGAGGCGGACATGTCCCCACGGTAGGTGCGGCCCTCTCGGCCCGTCCATCCTCGCGGCGTGACGGGGCGGGCGGGAGGCGCCGGCCTCAGCCGCCGGCGCGCAGCCCGGCGATCAGCGCCGCCACCCCGAAGCGGAAGTCCTCCGCGTCCGAGCCCTCTGGCCGTGCTGCCGCCGGCTGCTCGCCCTGCGCCGCCCGCACGCCCAGGCGCTCGTACTGCACCCGCTGCTGCTCGAGCGACACCTGCCCCAGCACCAGGTGCAGCATGGTCGAGGCCGCGCGGTCGGCCGTGACCTCGTCGAACGGGCCGCCAGTGAGGGCCCGGCGCAGCCGCGAGAGCGCGGGGTTCGCGCCCAGGCCCAGGGCGATGGTGCTGGAGACGACCTCGGCGCTGTCGCGATGGGCCAGCAGCGCCGCGCGCAGCGCATCGGCCTCCGCGTGCAGGCGGGCGGCCCAGTCCTCGCCGGCGGCGGGCGCATCGCCCTCGGCCGGGGCGAGGGGGAGGATGCGGTCCGCGACCGCGGCCAGCAGCGTCTGCTTGTCGGGGAAGTGCCAGTACAGGGCGCTGGGCTGGACGCCGAGCTCGGTGGCCAGGCGGCGCATGGTGAGGTCCGGCAGGCCCAGCTTGTCCAGGACGCGCAGGGCCGTGCGGGCGACGTCGTCCGGGGTGAGCTTGCGGGGGTGCACCCGCACGAGTCTAGGGGCTGGGCGGGGGCGCTCCCGATGCTCAGGCGCCCATGACGATGACGCGGTTGCCGTCCGGATCGGTCAGCGGCAGGATCCGCGCCCCGCCGCCGGGCTGGGGGCCCTCGTGCGGGATGCCGATGTCGGTCGCGTGCGAGGCCGCGGTGTCGATGTCGGTCTCGCCGAGCACCACGGTGGACCTCCCGGCGCGCTCGGGCTCGGACCACACCTGCAGCCCGAAGTCCTCGCCGAGGTGCCATTCGAGCAGGCCCGGCATGGGGCGCGCGTCGGGCCCGCGCCCCAGCAGGCGGGTGTACCAGTCCTCGGCGCGGTCGAGGTCGGTGACGGTGCAGTGGGCCAGCAGGCGGTCGATCATGACGTCTCCTTCGACGTGAGCGACGAGGAGCGGCCTGCGCGGCGCGCATCCTCTGCGCGCCCGGGTCGGGGCGGGTCGGCCCCACGGCTCCCGGGCACGGCATCCCCTGCGAACCTAGGCAGGTCCCGGGCGGGCGTCAAGGGCGGGGCCGCGCCGGGCGGGACCGCTCTGCTACTCTCCTGAACGCCGTTCAGTGAACAACGTTCAGGAGATGTCATGTCCCAGCACGCCCTCGCCCGCCCCGCCCTCGCGCGGCCCGGCGTCCACCTCGCCGATGCCCTCCCCGGAGGCCTGGCCCGGGACGTCCTGCTGGTCCTCGCCGGCACCGCGCTGATCGTCCTCGCCGCGCCGCTGACCATCCCGCTGCCGTTCACCCCCGTGCCGATCGCGCTGTCGACCTTCGCCGTCTTCGCCGTCGGCGCCTCGCTCGGCCCGCTGCGCGGCGTGCTCAGCGCCGCGCTCTACCTGGCGATCGGCGTCGCCGGGGCGCCGGTGTTCTCCGGCGGGCAGAGCGGCGTCGGGATCCCGACCTTCGGATACATCATCGGCTTCGTCATCGCCGCGGCCGTGGTGGGGCGCCTCGCCTCCCACCGGGCGGACCGCCACGTGCCCGGCACCCTCGCGCTCGGCGCCCTGGGCACCCTGGCGATGTACGCGTGCGGGGTGCCGTGGCTGGCGGTGAGCCTGGGCATCGGCCTGCGCGAGGCGATCGTGCTCGGCGTCGTTCCCTTCCTCCTCGGTGACGCGCTGAAGGTGCTCGCGCTCGCGGGCCTGCTGCCCACGGCCTGGAAGCTCGTCGGCGCCCTCCGCCCCGAGACCGCGCCGGAGCGGCGCTGATGCGCTGGGACGACCTCGTCGCCCGGATCCGCGCGGGGCACCGCCTGGAGGCCGAGGAGGCGCTCGCCGTCCTCGCCTGCCCCGAGGAGGAGACCCTGGACCTGGTCGCCGCGGCCTCCCGCCTGCGCCGCGACGCCTTCGGCATGCGGGTGAAGCTGAACTACCTCGTCAGCCTCAAGACGGGGCTGTGCCCCGAGGACTGCGGCTACTGCTCCCAGGCCCTCGGCTCCGCCGCGCCGATCCTGAAGTACAGCTGGCTGGACCCGGCCGAGGCCGTGCGCCAGGCCCGTGCCGGCATCGACGGCGGCGCCGCCCGCGTGTGCCTGGTCGCCAGCGGCCGCGGGCCGATGGACCGCGACGTCGACCGCGTCGCGGGCATCGCCTCCGCGCTCAAGCAGGAGCATCCCGGCGTCGAGGTGTGCGCCTGCCTCGGTCTGTTGAAGGACGGCCAGGCCGAGGCGCTGCGCAGCGCGGGCGTGGACGCCTACAACCACAACGTCAACACCGCCGCGTCCCATCACGAGCAGATCGTGCGCACCCACACCTACGCCGACCGCCTCGCCACCCTGGAGAAGGTCGCGCAGGCCGGCGTCTCCCCGTGCAGCGGCCTGATCATCGGCATGGGGGAGAGCGACGCGCAGATCGTCGAGGCCCTGTTCGCCCTGCGCGACCTCGAGGTCGAGTCCCTGCCCATCAACTTCCTCATCCCCTTCGACGGCACGCCGATGCAGGGCCGATGGGACCTCACGCCCCTGCAGTGCCTGCGGGTCGTGGCGCTGGCCCGCCTGATCCACCCGCGCACGGAGATCCGCCTGGCCGGCGGTCGCGAGCTGCACCTGCGCGGTCTCCAGGGCCTCGCCCTGCACCTGGCCAACTCGATCTTCCTGGGCGACTACCTCACCTCGGAGGGCCAGGCCGCCAGCGCGGATCTCGACATGATCCGCGACGCCGGCTTCACGATCGAGCGGCCGACGGGCGAGCAGCCGGGCGCCTGCGGAGAGGCCGGCAGCGCCTCCCCGTCGGCCGCAGCCCCGAGCCCGCGCCGCCGCGGCGCCGGGACCGACGTCGAGGCCAACGCGTAGTCGCGCGGGCCATCTCGATTCCGCCGGGTGCGCGCTGTACCGCCCGGCAAGCGCGCACTCGGCGGATCTCACCTCACGGCCCGACCTCGGGCGCTCGGTCACCGCTGCGCCGTCCCCCAGATCACGGTGTTGACCGGCCAGACGGGGGAGTGGCGCAGCAGGCCGCGGCGGGCGCGGACGGTCGTGAACCCGGCCGCCTCGATCCGGGCGAGGGTGTCGCGGTGGGGGTCGCAGCCGCCGGCGAGAGCGCCCCAGGGCCGCCGCAGCGCGGACTGCACCCGGCCGCGCAGGCTGCCGGCGGGCGCGGCCACGTGCTCGACGAAGCGGAAGCGGCCGCCGGGGCGCAGCACCCGCACCACCTCGGCGAGGGCGGCCTCGGCGTCGGGGACCGTGCACAGCACCAGCGAGCAGATCACCTCGTCGACGCAGGCATCGGGCAGGGGCAGCGCCTCGGCGGAGACGGGAAGCACCACGACCTCGATCCCGGCCCGGGAGCAGCGCTCGCGCAGGGGATCGTGCATCGTCCGGTTGGGCTCGACGGCGTACAGCCGCGTGCCCTGCGCCAGCCAGTCGAGGTTGGAGCCGCCGCCGGCGCCCAGCTCCACCACGTTCCCGGCCTCGAGGCCGGTGAAGGCCTGATCCTTGTGCGGGCCGGTGCAGTGGTTCATGGCGCGGATCCCGTGGTCCAGCAGCCGGGCGCCGAGCGGCGTCATCCGCCCGTGGTCGATCACGACCTCGTCGTGGGGCAGGACGCTCAGCGGGGCGGTCATCGCCCCACCGTAGCCCCGCCCCCGGGGCCCGTCACGCCTGTGCGGCGGTCCGGGCCCCGGGGTCCGTCACGCCTGCGCGGCGTGCGCGGGCTGCGCGGCGTCCTGCTCCGCTGCGGTGCCGGGCAGGTGCAGGATCTCGCTGGGGTCGTAGCCGGGCCGCCAGGCCCGCACCCAGACGGGGCGCTCGCCCCGGTAGGCCGCCGCGAGCTGCCAGGCGCCGGCGCTGGCGATGCCCATCAGCCGGGACTGCCGCGGGGCGGGATCGGCCGCGGGCGGGGCGGTCGTCCAGCCGATGCGCGCGTGCGGGGTGTCGCAGACGAGGGTGCCGTCCGCGTCGATCCGCGGGGTGCTGACCTGCTGGATCCGGCCGCCGGGCCGCCAGGCCTCCAGCAGCTCCGCCTCCTCGCCGGCGCCGAGGTCGCCGTGCTCGGCCAGGTGCGCGTCCAGCAGGTCGCGCAGTCGCTGCAGGTCCTCGGCGTGCCGGGGATCCGCGGCGAGGTCGTGCATCTCGTGCGGATCGGCGTCGGTGTCGAAGAGCAGCTCGGCGGGCTTGCGCGGGGCGACCAGGGTGCGCTGGGCGGGGGTGAGCCGGTCGGGCGCGTCGCCGGCCCCGCGCTGGGTGGCCTCGGCGAAGGCGAGCTCGCGCAGCTCGGCCCAGGTGGGCAGCGCATCGGGGTACCGGCAGTGCTGCATCGGCGGCCGATCCGGGTGCAGGTTGCGGACGTAGCGGTAGCGGCCCGCGCGCACCGTGCGCACGGTGTCCTCCTGCTCGTCCATGCGGTCGCGGGCCCCGGGCACGCACGCCGGCGCGGGGCGGTGCGCGCCGGTGCGGTCCAGCAGGGGAGCGGCCTGCATCCACGCGGGCACGTCGAGCCCGCACATCTCCAGCATGGTGGGGGCGAGGGCGTAGGTGCCCACCGGCTCGGTGACCGGGCCGGGGGCCAGGCGGCCCGGCCATCGGATGATCATCGGCACCCGCAGGCCCGCCTCGCCGGCCCACCGCTTGTGGCCGGGGAAGCCGGCGCCGTGGTCGCTCCAGAACACCACGATGGTGCTCTCGGCCAGGCCGTCCTCCTCGAGCTGGTCGAGGATCGCGCCGACCTGGTGGTCCATCTCGGTGATGAGGTCGAGGTAGGTCGCCCAGGCGCGGCGGAACGTGGGGGTGTCGGGGTGGTACGGCGGCAGCTGCACGGCGGCGGGGTCGCAGCGGTCGGCCTCGGCCACGTGCGGCGTGGCCTCTCGCAGGGCCTCCGGGTCGAGGTGGACCTGGGACTCGTGGGTGATCATCCCGTGGAAGGCGGCGAAGAACGGCGCGCCCTCGGGGCGGCCGCGCCAGTGCGCGGCGGGGGAGTCGTCGTCGAAGGCGGTGCCCGGCGCCTCGGTCTGGAAGTCGCGGAACCAGTTGTTGGTCGTGTAGTACCCGGCCTCGCGCAGGATCTCCGGCAGCAGCCGCACCTCGTCGGGCAGCACGGCGTTGGAGCGCATGTGCATGGTGCCGATGGAGGTCGGGTGGCAGCCGGTCATGATCGCCGAGCGGGAGGGCGCGCACACCGGCGCGGCCGCGTAGGCGCGGTCGTAGCGGGCGCCCTGCGCCGCGAGGGCGTCCAGGCGCGGGGTGCGGGCCTGCTCGGCCCCCGGCCAGATGCCGGCGTAGGTGCCCAGGTGCGGGTTGATGTCGTGGGTGCTGATCCACAGGATGTTGGGTCGGGTCACGGGGGAGGACCTCACTCGGCGAGGGCGGGCTGGGCGGCGGGGGCGGTCTCGGTGCGCGCCAGCAGGGCGCGGCGGTCCCGGCGGAAGGTGACCTGCAGGCCGGTCAGGACGAGGCCGTTGACCAGCACCACGGCCACGATGGTCCACAGCACCGCGCCCTGGGTGCCGATCGCCCCGGCGACGAAGCCGGTGATCAGCGCGAGGACCGAGTAGCTGATGGACTCCACGATGGAGATCATGAACCCGAAGGCGGTGCCGCGCTGCTCGGGCGGGACGATGGCCATGACGATCGGCCGGTTCAGGATCGGGTTCCAGCCCTGGAACGCGCCCATCAGCGCGAAGAACAGGCTGTACATCCACACGCCGTCGTAGGTGACCTGGGTGGCGAGGAAGGCGAGGCCGCCGAAGGCGAACTGGGACAGCTGCAGCAGGGTGACGCGGCCGTGGTCGGCGCTGAAGCGGTTCGCGATGTCCCCCAGGTAGCCGATGACGATGTTGCCGACCAGGTAACCGATGCCGAAGGGCGCGAAGGCCGCCGTCGCCACCTGGATGGACAGCCCGTGCGCCTCGACCAGGAGCACCACGGCGAAGGCGCCGAGGACGGGGTGCGGGGACAGCAGGCGGCTGATGATGAGCACGACGTAGCTGGGCAGGCGGAACAGGGATGCCACGGTCCGCCAGCTCACACCGTCGTCGGTGGCGGTGGCGGTGGCGGTGGCGGTGGCGGTGGCGGTGGCGGTGGTGGTGCCGGCGCGGTGCTGGTCGGCGCGGCCGTCCATGTAGCCGATGCCCGGGTCGCGGAGGAACAGCAGGATCGCCAGGCCGGCGAGGATGTTGATGACGCCGATGGCGACATAGCCGTAGCGCCAGCCCTGGGGGACATCGGCCAGCTGGCCGAAGAGGGGGCCGAGCAGGGAGCTGCTGATCACCAGCGCCCCGTACACCCAGCCGATCACGCGGCCGCGCTTGGCATCGGGGAAGGAGTCGCCGACGATCGCGGGCAGGAACACGTGCGCGGCCGTGAAGCCGGCGGCGGCGATCGTGTTGAGGATCAGCAGCTGCACGAAGTCCTGGGAGAAGGCGGCGACGATCGCCCAGACGCCCCAGAGCCCGCTGGCGATCGCGAGCACGGTGCGGCGGGCCAGGTAGCGGGTCAGGAACACCCACAGCGGCCCGGAGACGACGCTGACCAGCCGCCCGGCGGCGATCAGGACGCCGAGGGCGCTGGTGGCCAGTCCCAGGGAGGCCGCGATCACCGGGAACAGGGCGCTGAGCAGCCCGCTCTCGGCGGAGTCGGTGATCATCGCGGCGGAGATCAGGGTGACGTTCCGCTTGCGGTGCGGTGCGCCCTGGGGATCGGGGCCGATGGCGGCCGGTGCCATCGGGGAATGCTGAGCGGTCATGAGGTCCTCACGTCGTCGTGGGCGGGATCGGTCGCCGCAATCTACCGAGTACTCGGTAGATAAGCAAGGGATGGCACACTGTCGGGATGGACGAGCCGACCCCCCGCCCCCGCCGCGAGCGCCTCTCCCGGGAGGTCCGGCAGGCCCGCATCCTCGACGCCGCGATCGAGGTCTTCGGCAGGTCGGGCTTCCGCGAGGGCTCCCTGCAGGAGGTGGCGACGGCCGCGGGCATGACGGTGCCGGGCCTGCTGCACTACTACCCGAGCAAGGTCGAGCTCCTCTTCGCCGTGCTCAGCCACTGGCAGGCGCTCCAGACCGCGCTGCTGGAGACCGTCGGCGTCCAGACCACCTTCGAGCGGGGCCGGATGATCCTGCAGCGCAACCTCGAGCACCGCGGCATGATGCGCCTGCGCGTCACCCTCACCGCGGAGACCGCCTCGGAGGACCACCCCGCCCACGAGCGGATGGTCCAGCGCTACCGCGAGACCGCCGCGTCGTTCGAGCACCACCTCGCCGAGGAGATCGCGCGCGGGGACCTGCCCGCGCTCGCCGACGTCCCCGGCACGGCCCGGGCGCTGATCGCCCTGCTCGACTCCCTGCAGATGCAGCACTTCCTCACCCCGGAGGTCGACATCGTGCAGGTGTACGAGACCGGGGCCCGGCGGCTGCTGGGCATGGAGGACCAGCCCACGCGCTCAGCTGGGGGGACGCGGGCCTGAGGGCGCGGCGTCCGATGCGGCGCCGTGCTCGAGGTCGCGGGCGAACGCCTCGAGCACGCTCCGCTCCTCGCGCGTCCCCTCCTCCTGCGCGGGCAGCTGCGCGAGGCGCTGCCGCACGAGCTCGTCGAGGCGGGCGAGACCGGCGGCGCCCAGCACCTCGGCGTACCGGGCCGGGGCGTCGCGGAAGGGCTCGAGGCCGCAGCGCAGCGCCGTGTCCAGCAGCGTCGCGGCGAGCTCGCGGGGATCGGGGCGGGCGGCGCGGCAGGCGCGCAGGTGGATGTCCTCGAGGCGGTGCAGGGTGCGGACGGTCCCGCCGTCGGGGTCCTCGACGGCGGCGCTGCTCTCCTCGAGCAGCCGCAGGCCCTCGCGGGCCAGGCGCGCCGCCGCATCGCCGTGGCCCTCCTCGATCAGCGCCTCGACCAGGTCGAGGGCCTCGTCGATGCGCGCGAAGTGGTCGCCGGCCTCCCGGTGCGGGACGAAGTCCGCGATGAAGAACGCATGCTGCAGGTGGGCGTGCAGCGGCGCGGTGTCGAGGTCGCAGCCGGGACGGCCGCCGGCGGCCAGCTGCAGGCGGGCCCGCAGCTGCGGGTCGCGCTCGCCGGCCAGCAGCAGCTGGTCGACCAGCCAGTCCGGGTCCTGGCGCCGCAGGAACCGGCGCAGCTGGGCGGTGTCCGGCGCCGACGCCGCGCCGTCGATGCGCGGGGCGGGCAGGTCCCCGCGGTGCGCCCGGTCGCGGCAGGTGATCGCGGTGGCGACCAGATGGGCGCAGAAGCTGCCGTCCTGCGCCGGGGGACAGGTGCAGTCCCCGAGCAGCATGCCGTGCTCGCCGATCTCGAGCTCCACCTCGATCAGGCCGGCGCCGGCCGCGACGGCCCGCGCCGAGCACCCGTCGAGGTGCTCGACCCGCATCGCCCCGTCCGCCGCGAGCTCCCGGCCCCGGTGCAGGACCAGGTCGCCGGAGACGGCGCGGAGGTCGGCGTCCGTGATGCCCGCCCACGTCATGCCCCCAGTGTCCTCCTGTTCCCCGCTACCATCCACCCCATGACGAGGATCGCCGCCGACACCCTCTACGAGGTCTCCTACCGCTCCACCTGGGGCGCGGCCGATGGCCCCCTCGGCCACCTCGTGATCCGGCGCCTGGACGACCACGCGATCGTCGCCGAGCATCCCGCCGCGACGGAGGACGAGGCCCGCGCCCTCCTCGACCGCGCCGAGGCGGAGGTGCGCGGCCCGGCCCCGGAGTTCGAGGCGGCCTGGGGCATCGGCCCCGCCTCGGCCGCGGATCCCGGCCCCGACGTGCGGCCCCGTCCCGCGCCCGATGCCGCCGAGCCCGAGCCCGCCGCGCCCGATCCCGCCGGCACCGACTCGCCGGATCGCGCGCCGGCGCCGGGTGATCGCGTGCCGGCGCCGGGGGAGCGCGTCACCGCGCCGGACCCGCGGATCACCGTCCTGCCGGATCCCGCGGACGTGTTCGCGCGGGAGCAGCCGTGGCTGGCGCGCCTCCTGCACCCGCTGGTGTCCGTCGACCTGCGCCTGGCCGACCCGGCCTGGAGCGGGAGCGCGCCGCTGCTGAGCCCGGTCGAGCCCGTCGACGGACTGCTGGGCGAGGAGACCGCCGCGCATCATGATGCCCATGCCGGGACGAACTGGATCTCCTTGCGCCAGCAGGCCGACGGCCGATGGCGGTACCTCGGCGCCCGCGAGCTCTTCGCGCTCGAGGGGCTCGAGGCCCGGGGCGAGGCGGCGATGCCGGGCCTGCGGGACCACTATGCCGAGGCGGAGGCCGAGATCGCGGGCGCCCGAGCCCGCTGGGATCGGCTGGGCGCCCTGGTCTGGGGCGACGAGGAGGATCCCTCGCAGCAGCGGGCGGGCTGGGGGACGGACTTCGCCCTCGTCGATCAGCTGGGCGGCGAGCCCGGGTACGGCAACTGGGCCGGCTTCCCGCCGCCGCCCGCGTACGTCCTGGACGAGAGCGATCCCGTGACGCCGGTGCTGCGTCTGCGTGACGGCCGTCCGTTCGTCTTCCTCGCCGCCACCGCCGGCACCCCGTGGCGCAGCGCGGGCGCCGATGCGATCCTCCTGTTCGTCGAGCCCGGGACGCGCACCGCGGTGCTCACCTTCGACTGGAGCTGAGCCCTCGACCCGGTGCTCCTCGTCGGCGCCCCGGGGCGGCGACTCGCCGTCCTCCCGCAGGGAGCGCGGCGTCATGGTTCTCGGGGACGATGCGGACGTCGGCCCGCCTCCTCACCTGCCCGCGTCCTCCTCCGCATCCAGGTGCCAGGTCCCGCGGTTGCGGCGGAAGGCGCCGGGCGCCTGGCCGTGGGCGCGGCGGAACGCGGTGATGAAGGCGCGGATCTCCGGGTAGCCGCAGGCCCGGGCGATCTGCCCGATGGGCTCCTGCGTCTCCAGCAGCAGGCGCGCGGCCCGCTCCAGGCGCAGGGCGCGCAGGCGGGCCATGATCGGGACGCCGGTGTGGCCGGCGAACATCCGCGCCGCGTGCCGCTCGGACAGGTGCACGACGGCGGCCACGTCCCGCACCCGCAGCGGCCGCTCGAGATTGTCGGCGAGGTAGCGGTCCATCGCGGCGACCGCCGGGGTGGTGCGGTCCGCCGGCACCGCGCCGATGGCGAGATCGGCGTCGCTCGCGAAGGCGCGCGCCGTCTCCAGCACGAGCATCGTCCCCAGCGCCTGCAGCCGTGCCCGATATCCGGAGCGCGGGGTCGCGGCCTCCTCGGCGAGGGCGACGACGACTTCGGGCAGGGTGCCGAGGCTGCGGGAGACCAGCGGCCCGTCGGCCCGGGTGAGGCCGCTCCACCAGCCGCGCTCGCCGATGCCGCTGCCTCCGGCGCCCGGGTCCATCGGCCGCTGCAGCGCCACGCCCCAGAAGGCGATGCCCAGCGGCGCCTCGCGGCTCGAGATGATCTCGTGGACGTCGCCGGGCCGGGCGATGAACACGTCCCCGGCCGTGACCGGATGCGCCGTCCCGTCCACGGTGAACGTGCCCTCGCCGGCGTAGGCCAGGCACACCTCGTGGAAGGAATGGGTGTGCAGCCAGTTGCGCCAGGGCTTGGGCGCGTAGAAGCCCCAGCTGAGGAAGTCCACGCCCACGCCGTCGACCTCGCCGGTCTCCAGGAGTCCGGCGAGGTCGACGATCGCGCCCGCGCGGGCGACCTGCGCGAGGCTCACCGGGTGTGGGCCCGCCCGGTCGGGTCGGTGCCGGCGAGGATCAGGCCCTGGCCCAGCGAATGCGTGTGCTGGTCGCCGATGAGCGTGTCCTCCGGGTCGCGGAACTGGACCAGCCAGGTGGTGCGCGCCTCGTCGGAGACGTTCACCCCGGAGCTGTGCACCGTGAGGTAGGTGAAGAACAGGACGTCGCCGGCCTCCGCCTCCTGCGGGACCAGCTGGTCCTGCGGGAAGTCGGGCAGGTGGTAGCTGCCCTCGGGGTCGTGCTCGCGCGGACCCTCCCGGTGGCTGCCGGGGGCGATGCGCACGCAGCCCTTCGCATCGGGCGCATCGTCGAAGTGGAAGATCGCGGCGGCGACCTTGTGGTTCTCGTGCGGGAAGAACGGGTGGTCCTGGTGGGGCGGGAACGGCGACCCGTTCTCCGGGGGCTTCACGAACATCTTGGTGTGGTGCAGCTGCACGTTCGGGGTGCGCAGGACGGCCGCCGCGACGTCCGTGAACCGCGGGTCCGTGAGCAGGCGGGTGAAGGCGGCGTCGTAGAACTGGGCGTCGTGGAGGTGCTGGAGGCTGGTCATCTGCCCCATGGCGGCCTCGGCGGCGCTGCCCCAGGTCGGGTCGTCCTCGCGCTTCAGGCCCGCCAGCAGCTCGTGGCTGCGGCGGCGGTACTCGGCGGCCTCCTCCTTCGTGAGCAGGCCCTTGACCAGGACGAAGCCCTGCTCGTCGTAGGTGTCGGCCAGAGCGTCCAGGTCGGGGGATCGGGCTTCGAGAGTGGTCATCGTCGACTCTTCCGTGATCGGTGGGCGAACGGTTCTCCGTCCGACCACGAATCTAGGGAACACCCTGCGCGCCCGATAGGCGAGGATCGGACGCCGATGTTCGCCGGACGGACACGCCTTTTCGTCCCCGTGGTCCCACGGGTTCCGGCCGTCGTCGCGGGCACCGGAGGGCCATGCACGGGCTCCGGCCGTGATGTCGGGGTGCCTGGAATACTTCTCCGAGCGCTGCGGGGACATCGAGGACAGGGGGACCGACGTGCTGTACGAGGTGGACGGCGAGCGATTCGAGGTGGAGGAACGGTCGCCCGGGAACTACGCGTACCGGTGGGTCTCGCACCGGGATCCCCAGTACGGCTTCTCCGTCGCTGTGTCCGGGGGCGGCGCGATGACGCCGAGCGGGCACCGCGAGCACATCCGGGAGTTCATCTCACTCGTCGACCCCGTCACCGGCTATATCGAGGACTGAGCGCTCGCAGTCGGCGGAGCCTCGGGTACGGCGGCGATCTCCGGCGCCCCTGGCGTCAGGAGAGGGAAGCGCGTCGCGTCCGCGTCACCGCCGCGCATCGCGCCGCCCCGCCGCGATCGCCGCAGCGAGCGTGACCAGGGACAGGGCGATGAGCACCGCCGCCGGGTGCCACCAGGCCTGGCCGGTGGCGGTGCCGAGGACTCCGGTCAGCAGCGGCACGAAGCCGCTCACCGTCGCCGCGACCGCATAGGCGAAGGACAGCGCCGAGGTGCGGAAGCTGCCGGGGAACAGGTCGCTCATGAGGCCGCCGAGCGCGGCCCAGGACATGGTCGGCAGGATCCCGCCGATCACCATCATCGCCACCAGCACGGAGAAGGTCGCCGAGCCCAGCAGCGCATACATCGGCAGGGCGATCAGCGCCGTCCCGGCCGCGCCGACCCCGACCACGAGCGCGGAGCCGGTGCGCGCGGCGAGCGCCCCGAACAGCGGCACCGTCACCAGCTGCAGCAGCGCGCCGATGGTCGCGGCCGTCAGCAGCTGCATGTACGGGAAGCCCAGCACCTCCGCGCCGTAGTTCATCGTGTACGTGTTCATCAGCGCGTAGGAGCCGATGCCCAGCTGCGCGGCGGCGATCGCCACCAGCAGGGCCATCGGCCGGGTGCGCAGCATGTCCCGCACCGGCGTGCGGTCCCGCCTCCCCTCGCGGGCCATCCGCAGGAACTCCGGGGTCTCCTCGATGCTGCGGCGCAGGTACAGCGAGACCAGCAGCAGCGGGATCGCGAGGAAGAACGGCAGGCGCCAGCCCCAGGAGGCCATGGCCGCCTCCGGCAGGGTCAGCGACAGGACGATGAACACCGCCGCGGAGAGGATGGAGCCGATCGGTGATCCCAGCTGGGGGATCGCGGCGTAGAAGGCGCGCCGCACGGGGCGGGCGTGCTCGGTCGCCAGCAGCACCGATCCGCCCCATTCGCCGCCGAGGCTCACGCCCTGCACCAGGCGCAGCAGCACCAGGCCGATCGCGCCCAGCCAGCCGGCCTGCGCATAGGTGGGCAGCAGGCCGATGAGTCCGGTCGCGACGCCCATCAGCGAGACCGTCCACAGCAGCGTCGCCCGGCGTCCCCGGCGATCGCCCATGTGCCCGAACACGAGCGCCCCCACGGGCCGGATCACGAAGGACACCGCGATGGTCGAGAAGGAGGCGAGGGCGGCGCCGGCCGGGCCCAGCGGCTCGAAGAACAGCGGCCCCACGAAGAACGCCGAGAAGTACGCGTAGAGGTAGAAGTCGAACTGCTCCAGCGAGGTCCCGATCATCGACGCCCAGGCGATCCGCCACGGGGCGCGGCGCGCGGTGGGCGCCGGGGGAGCGAGGGTGGTCATGCGTGCTGCGCCTCCTGCCGCGCGAGGCGCCCGGGAGGGTTCCGGGATGCTCGTCCGCACGGTGCTGGCCAGCCTATTCAGCGCCCGATGCCGGTGGGGTGCGAGGCGATGGGCCTCACACCCCGCGGCGGCGACGCCGGGTGCGCGGCGACGAGCTCGCGGCGCCGGGCTCGGCGCCCGCCGCCGGGCCCGGCGGCGCTCCTCAGTGCACGTACGGCCAGCCGGAGGAGTCGTAGGCCAGCAGGTTGATGCCCAGGCGCGGCGTGCCGGCGTCGTCGTAGTAGTGGTAGAAGAGCACGTCGGAGTCGGCATCGGCCAGCACGGCCTGGTGGCCCGGCCCGTGGATCGAGCCCTGCCCGGCGAGGATCTCGGTGCCGCCGCCCGCGGTCATGGAGGTCCCGGCGCGGTCGCGGTAGGGGCCGGTGACCGAGGTCGAGCGGCCCACCATGACGCGGTAGGTGCTGTCCGCCCCGCGGCAGCAGTAGTCGAAGGACACGAACAGGTAGTAGTAGCCGTTCTTGGCGCGGTGGATGGTCGGCGCCTCGATGGGCCCGCCGCCCCGGCTGGCCAGCGTGTGCATCTCGCTGCCCGAGCGCAGCCCGGTCGAGGAGCTCAGGCGGATCATCCGGATCCCGTCCCAGAAGGAGCCGAACGCCAGCCACCAGGTGCCGGAGGCGTCCACGACCAGCGCCGGGTCGATCGCGTTGAAATCATCGGTGGTGAAGGACTCCACGACCAGGCCGCGGTGCGTCCACGTGCCGCTCGCCCCGGTGGGGCTGGTCGCCACGAAGATCGCCGAGCGGTTCGACCCGAAGCTCGAGGCGGAGTACACAGGTAGAACTGCCCGTTCGCGAAGTGGATCTCGGGCGCCCACAGGTGCCGGCTGCCGCCGGTGTAGGGATCGGCCCAGGGCGTGGCGCCGGGGAACGCGGCGCCGGCCGCGGTCCAGCGCGTGCGGTCGGTGGAGGTGCGCAGCGAGATCCCGTCGCCGGTGCTGGGGAGCAGGTAGGTGCCGCCGGCCGTGCGGATGATCTCCGGATCGTGCACGTCGGTGACGTCCCCGGTGACGATCCCGGGGCCGGGGTAGGCGGCGCTGGCGGACTGCGCGGTGAGCGCGGCGTGGCCGCCCAGCACCGCGGCGGCCATCCCGGCCATGAGGGTGCGTCGCCCGGGGCGGAGGCCGCCGGCCGCCTCGACCGCGGCCGAGGCGGCCGATGCGCGAGACGAAGCGCGGGCAGGTCCGGTGCCGGGCACCGGTGCCCGACCGGGGGTGGCGTGGGGGCGTGATTCCATGGGTCCTCCTCGTCGAGGTGAGCGCGGTCACTCCGCGCGGACGCCAGCTTTGCATCGATGTAAACGGCGCGCAAGAGGTGCGGAGGGCAGAATTTCTATCGATGTATACGCGGGTGCAGGGCGGCGGAGGCTCTCCGGGTGCGCCGGTCGCGGCCCGATCTCCGCTCAGCGGCGGTCGGCGTCGATGTCGCGCCGGTGCGCGCGGACGAGGTCCTCGATCAGTGCGTCCGGCAGCGGGTTCTCCAGGGTGAACCGGATCGCGTGCTGGGTGGTCGAGTAGCCCGCCAGGCGATCGCCCAGCTCCTCGATCGCCCAGCTGGAGGGGTAGAAGCTCATGTGCTTCTTCGAGGCCGTGAAGTACACCAGGGCGCGGCCGCGGTAGCTCAGCGTGGGCATCCCGTAGCTGATCGACTCCTCCACCTCGGGCGCGAGGCGGGTCACGAGCGCGCGGATCCGCTCCAGCTCCGCGCGGACCTCCGGTGCGAGCGGTGCGAGGTAGGCGTCGATGCTCGTCGGCTTCTCGCTCATGCCCCGAGCGTAGTCCCGCGGGGCTCGATCGCGGCGTGTCGGCGGCCTCCGGCCGCTCGTCGGCCCCGAGGTGACCGGAGTTAAGGTCACCGACCCTGTGACCGCCGTCATAGCATCGCGGGCATCCCTCCACTTCTGGTCGCAGTGACCCTAAGGTCGACGCAACTCGTAAAGGTCCCGACGACTTTAAGTGGAGGTGTCCCGGACATGGCCGATGAGGTCTCGCTCGCCGTCTCGACGGTGATCTTCGCGCTGCGCCCCCACCCCCGCACGCGCCGGCCCGTCCTGTGGATCCCGCTGGTGCGGCGCATCCGCGCCCCTCACCAGGGGACATGGGCTCTGCCGGGCGGCCCGCTGGCACCGGACGAGGGCCTCGCCGCATCGGCCGCACGGAACCTGCGCGAGACCACGAAGCTCGCCCCGAGCTACCTCGAGCAGCTCTACGCCTTCGGCAGCCTGGACCGCGCGCCGACCGCCGCCGAGCGCACCGTCTCGGTCGTGTACTGGGCGCTGGTGCGGGCCGACGAGGCCGAGGCCGGCGTGGAGACCCTCAACGTGCGCTGGGTCGTCGCCGACGAGCTGCCCGAGCTGGCCTTCGACCACGCGCTGATCGTCGAGTACGCCCTGTGGCGCCTGCGCAACAAGGTCGAGTACTCCCGCATCGCCGCCGCCTTCCTCGGGGAGACCTTCACCCTCGCCGAGCTGCGCGCCGTCCACGAGGCCGTGCTCCAGAGGACCCTCGACCCCGCCAACTTCCGGCGCCAGATGGAGGCGTCGGGCCGGCTCGTCCCCACCGGCGAGTTCCGCACCGGCGGCCGCCACCGCCCCGCCCAGCTGTACCGCCACGACGAGTCCATCGAGCTCGCCGACAACGGCCCGCTCACCGGCCTCTGACCCCCGCCCCGATCCGCCCCACCCACCCCGAGGAGACACGATGACCACCACCGCATCGGTCGACCTGACCATCCGCGACATCTCCCGCGGCGCCGCCGCCGGCAGCACCTGCTCCACCCAGCTGCTGGACGCCCCCTGGGACGTCGACGCGCGCGACCCCGGCTACGGCCCCGGCGCCTCGATGGCCGATCCGATCCCGGCCGCCTCCCCGCGCCAGGGCGAGATCCCCGCCCAGTACCGCGAGGCGAGCCGCGAGGAGCTCGATGCGCGCATCCGCGCCGCGAAGGCGCAGCTGGGGGAGAAGGTCGTGGTCCTCGGCCACTTCTACCAGCGCGACGAGGTCGTCCAGTACGCCGACTACGTGGGCGACTCCTTCCAGCTCGCCAACGCCGCGAAGGCGCACACCGAGGCGGAGGCGATCATCTTCTGCGGCGTGCACTTCATGGCCGAGACCGCGGATCTGCTCTCCACCCCCGAGCAGGCCGTCATCCTCCCGAACCTCGCCGCCGGCTGCTCGATGGCCGACATGGCCGACATCGACCAGGTCGAGGAGTGCTGGGAGCAGCTCACCGAGATCTACGGGACCGAGCCCGACGCCGAGGGGCGGGTCCCGATCATCCCCGTGACCTACATGAACTCCTCGGCCGCGCTGAAGGGCTTCTGCGGCCGCCACGGCGGGATCGTGTGCACCTCCTCGAACGCCGCGACGGTGCTGGAGTGGGCCTTCGCGCGCGGCCAGCGGGTGCTGTTCTTCCCGGACCAGCACCTGGGCCGCAACACCGCCAAGGCCATGGGCATCGGCCTCGAGCAGATGCCGATGTGGAACCCGCGCAAGGCCCTCGGCGGAAACGACGAGCAGACCCTCCAGGACGCGAAGGTCGTGCTGTGGCACGGCTTCTGCTCGGTGCACAAGCGCTTCACCACCGCGCAGATCGACAAGGCCCGCGCCGAGCACCCGGGCGTGCGCGTGATCGTCCACCCCGAATGCCCGATGCCCGTGGTCGACGCGGCCGACGAGGCCGGCTCCACCGACTACATCCGCAAGGCCATCGAGGGCGCCGCCGAACCGACGACCTTCGCGATCGGCACCGAGATCAACCTCGTCCAGCGCCTGAACGCCCAGCACCCCCAGCACGAGATCTTCTGCCTGGACCCGGTGGTGTGCCCCTGCTCGACGATGTACCGCATCCACCCCGGATACCTCGCCTGGGCGCTCGAGTCGCTGCTGGAGGGCGAGGTCATCAACCGCATCACCGTCTCCGACGACGTCGCCGAGCCCGCGCGCCTGGCGCTGGAGCGGATGCTCGCCGCCAAGCCCGGCTCCGCGGCTCCCGCCCGGGAGACCACCGGGGCGGAGGCCTGACATGACCGCGCGCCGCAGCGCGCCCGGCGCGGCCGCGCCCGAGGAGGCCGTGGACGTGCTGGTCATCGGCTCGGGCATCGCGGGGCTCAGCGCCGCGCTGCGGGCCGATGCCTCCGCCCCCGTGCTCGTGGTGACCAAGGGCGAGCTCACCGACGGCGCCACCCGCCACGCCCAGGGAGGCATCGCCGGAGCCGTCGGCCCGGGGGACACCCCCGCCGCCCACGCGGCGGACACCCTCGCCGCCGGGGCGGGCCTCGCCGAGCCCGAGGCCGTCCGCGTGCTGTGCGAGGAGGGCCCGGAGCGCATCGCGGAGCTCATCGCCCTCGGGGTCGCCTTCGATCGCACCGACGGGCCCGGCAGCCCGCACGCCCTGGGGCTCGAGGGCGCCCATGGGCGCCCCCGCATCCTCCACGCGGGCGGCGACGCGACCGGCCTCGCCATCGAGACCGCGCTGGTCGCGTCCGTCCGCGCCCGCGGCATTCCGGTGCGCGAGCATGCCGCGCTGGTGGACCTGGTGGTCGAGGACGGCGCCGTGCGCGGCGCCCGCTTCCTCGCGGCCGATGGCCGGGAGCTCACCGTCCGGGCCGGGGCGGTGGTCCTGGCCACGGGCGGCGCCGGGCAGCTCTACGCCCACACCACGAACCCCGCGGTCGCCACCGGGGACGGGATGGCCGCCGCCCGGCGCGCCGGCGCCCGGCTGGCCGATCTCGAGTTCTGCCAGTTCCATCCGACGGCGCTCGCCGCCGGGAGCGGCGCGGGATCGTTCCTCGTCTCCGAGGCGGTGCGCGGCGAGGGAGCGCTGCTGCGCGACGTCCACGGCGACCGGTTCATGCCCCGGATCGACCCGCGGGCCGAGCTCGCCCCGCGCGACGTCGTCGCCCGCGCGATCGTGCAGGTCATGCAGGCGCAGGGCGGGCGGCCCGTGCTGCTGGACGCCACCGCCATCGGCCCCGCCGGCATCGACGCGGACGAGCGGGCGCGGCTGCTGGCGCGCCGCTTCCCGACCATCGACGCCGCGGTGCGCGCGGCCGGCTTCGAGTGGGCGCGCGAGGGCGTGCCCGTCACCCCGGCGGCGCACTACATGATGGGCGGGATCCTCACCGATCTCGACGGCCGCACCACCGTGCCGGGCCTGTTCGCGGCGGGGGAGTGCGCCCGCACCGGCGTGCACGGCGCGAACCGCCTCGCCTCGAACTCCCTGCTCGAGGGCACCGTCTTCGGCGCCCGCGCGGCCGATGCCGCCCTCGCCGAGGCGCGGACCGCCGCCGCCGTCACCGCGCGTTCCCTCGCCGCGGCCGAGCGTCCGCAGCTCGCCGAGGCAACCGTCCCCGACCATCGCAGCACCGCTCGGCCCGGCACCGCGGAGGCCGGCACCGCCCCCGGAGCATCGGCCGGCCGGGACTGGACCCGCGCCCAGCTGCAGGAGCTCATGTGGCGGCAGGTCGGCCTGCTGCGCACCGGCGCGGAGCTGGAGGAGGCCGCCCGCATCCTCGCGACCTGGGCCCCGCCCGCGCCGACCACGATCGACGCGCTCGAGGACCGCAACCTCCTGCACCTGGCCCGCTGCGTCGTCGAGGCGGCGCTCGCCCGACCCGGCTCCGTCGGCGCGCACCACCGCCGGGATGCGGCCGATGATCCGGCCCCGGCGCACCCGCAGGGCGCCCCCGGGCGCGACGCCGCGCCGGCCGCCGCGGGGGAGCCCGACCCGAGCTTCCCGCGCCGGGACGAGCTCGTCGATCTCCCGCCCCTCCCGTTCCCTCGACCCCTGCAGCCCACGCGCTGATCCCGCCCTGGAGGCCCCATGCTCACCCCTGCCCACATCGACCGTGTCGTCGCCGCGGCCCTCGCCGAGGACGCCCCCTGGGGCGACGCGACCGGCGAGGCGTTCCTGCCCGCGACCGCCCGGGCCCGGGCCGAGCTGCGCGCCCGCGAGGCCGGAGTGCTCGCCGGCGCCGAGGTGTTCGCCGCCGCGTTCCGCCTCACCGACCCGGCCGTGCAGGTGACCCTGCACGCCGCCGACGGCGACGCCTTCGCCGCCGGGGACGTCCTGGCCGCCGTCGAGGGGCCGGCCCGCGCCGTCGTCCAGGCCGAGCGGATCGCCCTGAACTTCACCCAGCGCATGTCCGGCATCGCCACCCTCACCCGGGCGTTCGTCGACGCCGTCGCCGGCACGGGCGCGCGGATCACCGACACCCGCAAGACCACGCCGGGCCTGCGCGCCGTCGAGCGGCACGCGGTGCGCGCCGGCGGCGGCATCAACCACCGTTTCTCCCTCTCGGACGCGGTGATGGCCAAGGACAACCACCTCGCCGTGCTGCGCGAGCAGGGCCTGGACCTCACCGGCGCGATCCGTGCGGCCCGCGAGCGCCTGGGCCACACCACGCGGATGGAGGTCGAGGTCGACCGCCTCGACCAGATCGAGCCGGTGATCGCCGGCGGCGTCGACGTGATCATGCTCGACAACTTCTCCCTCGAGGACCTGGTCCGCGGCGTCGAGATCGTCGCCGGCCGCGCCGTCGTCGAGGCCAGCGGGAACGTCACCCTGGAGACCGTCGGCGCGATCGCCCGCACGGGCGTGGACGTGATCTCCTCCGGGGCGCTCACCCATTCGGTGCGCAGCCTCGACCTGGGGCTGGACGTGCAGGTCCGCGCCGGGGACCCTGCCGACCGGGCGGCGTCCTGAGCATGCTGTACCTCGACAACGCCGCCACCACGCCGGTGCGCCGGGAAGCCCTCGAGGCGGCCTGGCCGTACCTCACCGGCACCTTCGGCAACCCGTCCAGCCACCACACGGCCGGGGAGGCTGCGGCCGCCGGGCTCGAGGACGCCCGCCGCCGGGCCGCCGCGGTGCTCGGCGTGCGGCGCAGCGACGTCGTCTTCACCAGCGGCGGCACCGAGGGCGCGAACCTCGCCATCAAGGGGCTCGCCCTCGCCGCCCCGCGCGGCCGCCACCTGGTGACCTCGCCGATCGAGCACGAGGCCGTGCTCGAGAGCGTCGATCACCTGGCGCGGATGCACGGGTTCGAGGTCTCCTTCGCCGGGGTCGGCGCCGACGGGGTCGTCACGCCCGACGCCCTGCGCGCCGTGCTGCGCCCGGACACGACCCTGGTCTCCCTCGCCTACGCCAACAACGAGATCGGCGCGGTCGCGGACATCCCCGCGCTCGCCGACGCCGCGCACGAGGTCGGCGCCCTGCTGCACACCGACGCGGTGCAGGCCGCCGGGTTCCTGGACCTGCGGGGCCTGGGGGCCGATGCGATCACGCTGTCCGGCCACAAGCTCGGCGCCCCCAAGGGCACGGGCCTGGCGATGATCCGCGGGCGCCTTCCGCTGGAGCCGGTGATCCACGGCGGCGGCCAGGAGTCCGGGCGCCGGTCCGGGACCGAGAACGTCGCCTTCGCCGTCGCGCTCGCCGTCGCTCTCGAGCTGGCCGAGGCGGAGCGGGAGGAGAAGGCCGCGCGCCTGGCCGCGCTGCGGGACCGGCTGATCGGTCGGGTCCTGGCGGCCTACGACGGCGCCCTGCTCACCGGGCCCCGCGCGCCGCGGCATCCCGCCCATGCCTCGTTCTGCTTCCCCGGCGTCAGCGGCGAATCGATCCTGCTGGACCTCGAGGAGCGCGGCGTCATCGCCTCGAGCGGATCGGCCTGCGCGGCCGGCAGCGACGAGCCCTCGCACGTGCTCACGGCGCTCGGCATCGACCGGGAGATCGCGCAGACCGCCGTGCGCCTCACGCTCGCCCCGACCACCACCCCCGAGGACGTGGACCGCGCGGCCGCCGCCGTCGAGGACGTGCTCGGCGGGCGCTGAGCGGCGCGGCTCGCTGAGCCTCGCGCCCGCCGGGATCGAGATCCCGCCGACCGGTCAGACGGTCGCGGCCTGCCAGGCGCGCACCGCCTCGGTCACCTCGTGGCCGAGCATGCTGGTGCGGTCGCGATCGCGGTACCGGGACGCCGAGCCCCGGGCGACGGGGGCGGAGGCGTCGATCGCCCGGGCCAGATCATCCAGCGCATCGGGCCCGCGGCGCAGATATGCGCGGCGCTCGGACAGGTTCAGGACGATGAGCACGCTGTAGCCGAAGGACCGGTGCTCGCAGTGGGCCTCGAGGAGCAGCTCCTCGTCCTCCTGCAGCAGGTACCAGGATCCTTCGCGATGATCGATCACCTTCATCCCGTCATGCTTCCATCGGGAGGCAGCCGCTCCCAGGCCGCCGGGGCGCCGTGACCGTTCCGTTGCCGACGCCGGTCATGCCCTCCGAGGGATCAGATCCAGCCGCGGCGGCGGAAGGCGGCGTACAGGGCGACGGCGACGGCCAGCATCATCACCAGGGCGAAGGGATAGCCGTACGCCCAGTGCAGCTCGGGCATGCGGTCGAAGTTCATCCCGTACACGGTGCCGACGATCTGCGGGGCGAAGAGGATCGCCGCCCAGGCGGAGATCTTCTTGACCTCCTCGCCCTGGGCCACGCTGAGCTCGCTGAGCTTCTGCATCTCCTCGTTCTGCGCCTGAGCGACGAGCGTGGCGTTCACGGTGAGGATGTCGCGCAGCATCTCGCGGAACCCGCTCACGTGCTCGACGACCTGCACCAGGTGGTCCTCGACATCGCGCAGGTAGCGCTGGAGCTCCTCGTCGGTGCCGTACTTCTGGAAGCCGGCGCCCAGGCTGCTCAGCACTGCCAGCAGGGGCTTGGTGGCGCGCTCGAACTCGATCACCTCGCGGGAGAGCTCGTAGATGCGTCGCGAGACCCCGGGGTCGCGCAGGAACACCTGGGTCTCGATCTCGTCGATGTCGTTGGACAGCCCCGCGACGACCGGTGCATAGCCGTCGACCACCCGGTCCAGGACCGCGTAGAGGATCGCCTCCGGCCCCAGGCGCAGCAGCTCGGGGTTGGACTCCAGGCGGCGGCGCACGGCGGAGAGGTCCGGGGACTCGCTGTGCCGGACGGTGAGCACGAAGTCGGGGCCGACGAAGAGGTGCACCTCCCCGAACTCGACCTCCTCGACGTCGTCGAGGTAGCGGGCGGCGCGCAGCACCACGAACAGGGTGTCGTCGTACCGCTCGATCTTGGGGCGCTGATGGGCGAGGATCGCGTCCTCGACGGCCAGCTCGTGCAGGTCGAACTCCGCGGCCAGGCTCGCCAGGTCGTCCTGCCTCGGGCGGTAGAGGCCGATCCAGCCCACCGCGTCCTCCTGGGAGCGCAGCGCCCGGTACGAGTCGGCGAGGCAGGCGGGGGATGCGATGCGCGCCCCGTCGACGTACACGGCGCTGTCGACGATGCTCGACTCGGCGCGGGATCCCGCGGGCGTCTCCCGGCGCGGGTCCTCCGCATCCGCGGGCGCATCGGTCGTTCCCGCGGAGGTGATGAGGTCCGGCTCGAGGCGGCGCCGGCGTCGGCGAATCCGGGAGAAGGGCAGCTCAGGCAAGGTCCACGTCCCGTCCATAGATCGCTCGGGCCCTGGTCCGGGGCGGACGGGGCCCGCGACAGGATAGGCGCGGCGACTGGGAGCGGCATGCCGCGCAGGCGGCGCAGGGCTCAGGACGCGCCGAGGGCGACGCGGCGGGGGGATTCCCCGGAGGCCTCGCGCTGCGGGGGAGTTCCCTCTCAGAGCGCCCAGGCGAGGAAGTCCTCGGCGACCAGGACGGGCTTGCCCCATTTCGCGGCGTTGCGGGACTTGGCGGACTGGCTGCCGCGCTCGGCGACGACCAGGACATCGGTCCGGGTCTTGGTCACGTTCGCGACCGGGAGCAGACCGCGCCGGGCGGCGATCTGCTCCATCTCCTCCCGCTCGAGCACGCCGTGGTCGGGGTGGACGACGGTGCCGGTGAAGCACACCCGCACCCCCGGCTGCAGCAGCGTCGCGAGGTCGGGCGGGCCCTCGAGCTGCAGGTCCGCGGGCAGCACCGTCACCCCGTAGTGGGACTCGACCTCGCGCAGACGGTCCACCGCGACCTGGTCGGCGTCGATCACCCGCTCCCATGCCGCGGCCAGGGACTGCGCGAGCAGGTGGGCGGCGTCGTCCTCGGCCGAGACGTTGCCGCCGACGACGAAGCCCGTCGGGCCGTCCGTCCCGGCGGCGCCGGTGGTGCGGGCCAGCAGGTAGCCGTGCCCGCGCGGAAGCTGCGGGAACACCTGGCCGACGGGGGACAGCAGCGGCAGGCTCGTCGCATCGGTCGCATCGGTCGCATCGGTCGCATCGGTCGCATCGGCCGCATCGGTCGCATCGGTCGCCTCGCGGCGCAGCCGCAGCGCCGCGTCGCGCACGGCCCGCGCCCGGTCCAGGGCCGTGCCGGTGCGCAGGGCGGTGCGCTCGGCGAGGGTGAGCTCGGCGGCGGGCAGCTCGACGCCCATCGGCATCGGCTCGAGGCGGCCGTTGCGCTTGAGCTCGAAATCGATGTGCCCCAGCAGCTCGTCGATCCCGACGCCCACGCCGACGCGGCCCGCCAGCAGCGGGGACAGCGCCGGCCAGGCCTCGGCGAGTACGGGCGCCAGCTGCACGTCGCGGGTGGTGATGCCGTGCTCCGTGCGCGCCCGGTACAGGTCCATGGTCGGGTTGACGACGGTGGAGGCCTCGTCGCCGTCATCGGTGACCACGGCGATCTCCACGGGCCGCGGCCGGAAGCGGTCGCCGCGCTCGCCGACCATGAGCGCGGCGAGGTACACCTCGCCCAGGGCGTCCTCCGGCGGGGCCGATGCGGTGAGGAACCGCCGCACCCGCGGGTCCGTCTTGAGGTCCCGGGGCAGCACGTCGCGGCGCAGCACCAGGCCCTCCAGGCTCGTGCACCGGCTCAGCGCCACGTACAGCTGGCCGTTGGCGAAGGTGCCGCCGGTGAGGTCGACGACCACCCGGTCCAGGGTCTGCCCCTGGGACTTGTGGATGGTGATGGCCCAGGCCAGCTTCATCGGCAGCTGGGTGAAGCTGCCGACGACGTCGTGGAGCAGCTGCCCGCCCTCGACCCGCGGCCGGGTCACGTCCCAGGTGTGCGGGCGGACCTCGACCTCCTCGCCCTCGCGCAGGCGGACATCCACCGCCGGACCGTCCGCATCGCGGCGGATCCGGGTGATGCGGCCGATGCTCCCGTTGACCCACCGGTCCGAGGGGTCGTTGCTGAGCATCATGACCTGGGCGCCCTCGGCGAGCTCCAGGAGGGCGTCGGTGGGCTGCTCGAAGCCGTCCAGGTCGCCGCGGATCTCGGCGGCGAACGGGTGGACGGGCCCGGGCAGCTGCGCGAGCATGCGCGCGTTGCGGCTCTTCACGATGGAGTTGGTGGTCGCGAGGGTCAGCCAGAACTCGTGCTCGGCCGGCTCGAAGTCCCGGTCGGTGCGGGTGTTCAGCCGGGCGCGGGCGTCCTCCAGCAGCGCCCCCTCGCGCACCTGGTTCAGCAGGTCCACCAGGTGCGCGTCGCCGATCTGCCGGAACACGGTGGTCAGCTCGACGACGGGGAAGGCGTCGCGGTCGAAGTGCCGGGCGGAGAAGAAGTACGGGCTGCCGAAGCGCTCCTGGATGAACCCGGCCTCGGAGTCCCGCACCACCGGCGGCAGCTGGTACAGGTCCCCGACCAGCACCAGCTGCACCCCGCCGAAGGGTGCGCCGGGCTTCGGCCCGAACCGTTCGAGCGCCGCGACGAGGGCGTCGAACAGGTCCGCACGAACCATCGACGCCTCGTCGACGATCAGCACCTCGAGCTCGGCGAGGGTCCGGGCGAAGCGCCCCGGGAAGTACCGGGGCCCGCGGACGGTCTCCTCGCTGACCCCCGGCGGGAACGAGAACAGCCGATGGATCGTGTACCCGTCCACGGTGAGGGCCGCGATCCCGGTGGGGGCCACGGTCACTGCCCGCCGGACCGTGCGCTCCAGGAACAGGCGGATCAGCGTCGACTTGCCCGTGCCCGCGCGGCCGGTGAGGAACATGCTCCGCCCCGAGAGCAGCAGGTCCAGCGCCGTGCGGAACTCGTCGGTCATCGTCAGCGGGGAGCCCATGGGAGCCATTGTCCCCGAGGCCCCCGCCGCGCGGAGGTCGTGCTTTCGGCCGATCCGCCGGGCCGGCCCCGGTTCCTACGATGTCCTCATGCCCGCCCCCGTGATCGCGACCTCCGCGCACCCGTCCCCGGCCGGCGCCTCCGCCGACAGCCCCACCCCGGCCGGGCCGTCCCTGGAGCCGCCGCCTCCCGCCCCGTGGTGGCTGCGCGCCCTGCGCGCCGTCGGCGTCTCCGCGATCTGCCTGATCATCGGCCTGCTCGTGCTGGTCTTCGTCTACGGGACGACGATCGACGAGCAGGGCGACCTCTCGGACCGGCTGGTCGCCCTGTTCATCGTCGACCTGCTGGTGGGGCTCGCGGCGGCGCTCGCCGTCGGGCCAATGCGCCGCGCCGGGGCCGCGAACCTGATCCTGGTGGCGGCCCTCGCCGTCAGCGGCATGTCGGTCGCGGCGGCCGCCGTGGCCCTGGCCCGCCTCGGCGAGCGGCGCGCACGGCTGCTGGACGCGGCGGCGATCATCCTCGCCGTCGGCGGTTCGGTCGTCTCCTCCCTGCTGTTCCGCTGGGCGGAGGGATCGTCCAGCGGGACACTGCCCTGGGAGATGCTGCTGACCTGCGCGTTCGCGGCGGCGGCGCTGCTGTGGGGTCGGGCCCGGGGCACCCGCGCGGCGCTCATCGCCTCGCTGCGCGCGCAGGCCTCCACCGCCCGCCGCGAGCGGGACGCCCTCGAACGGGAGCATCGCGCGCTGATCGCGCAGGCGCAGGCCGAGCAGCGGGCCGCGATCGCCCGCGACATGCACGACAGCCTGTCCCACCATCTCTCCCTCATCGCCATGCACGCCGGCGCGCTCGAATACCGCCGGGACCTGCCGGAGGCGCAGCGGCAGGAGGCCGCGAGCATCATCCGCCGCGGCGCCCAGGCCGCGAACACCGAGCTGCGGGAGGTCCTCGGGGCGCTGCGCGCCGACGGCATGCCGCTGCCCACCGCCGCGGACCTCGTCACCATGCTCGAGGACGCCCGCGCCGCCGGGCAGGAGGTGACTCTCCTGTGGAGCGATGCCCCGGCCGAGGATCCGGCCGCCGGCGAGGAGCCCTTCACCCCGCAGATGCTGGACGGCATGAGCCGGGCGGGCGTGGTCACCCTGGTGCGGATCGCCCGCGAGCTGCTGACCAATGCGCGCAAGCACGCCCCGGGCACCCGGCTGGACCTGCGCCTGCACCGTGCGGGCGAGCAGCTCGTGCTGCGCGCCTCCAACCCCGTGCCCCGGGAGGCGCCCGCCGCCGGCGCCCGGCTGGGGCTGGTCGGGGTGCGCGAGAGGATCGTGCTGCTGGGCGGGAGCCTGCACATCGAGGACGGGACCGCAGGACGCTTCGCGGTCGAGGCACGACTTCCCTGGAGGGACTGACCATGACCGACCCCGGCACGGGCACCGTGCGGCTGCTCCTCGTGGACGACGAGAACCTCATGCGCGCCGGGCTGCGCCTGATGATCGACGGCGCCGAGGGCATCGAGGTGGTGGGGGAGGAGGCCGATGGCGCCGGCGCCCTCCGCGCCGTCGACGCCCTGGATCCCGACGTCGTGCTCATGGACATCCGCATGCCCGGCATGGACGGCATCGAGGCGACGCGGCGCCTGCACGCCCAGGGGGCCCGCGCGGCGATCGTCGTGCTCACCGCCTTCGACACCGATGGCTTCCTGCTCGATGCCCTGCGGGCCGGCGCCGTGTCCTTCCTGCTCAAGGACACCCCTCCGCAGGACGTGGTGCAGGCGGTGCACGAGGCGGCGCAGGGCCGGGCGCGCTTCTCCCCGCTGGTGCTGCGGCGCCTGGTCGACCTCGCCGCCGGCGGCGCGGGCGGGGCCGACGGGTCCCGTCCTCGCGAGCCCCGCGCCGGATCGCTGCCGGACGGGGCGCCGCGCGGCGCATCGGACAGCCCTGGCGGCGCGCTCCCCACCGCGCCCGCCGGGCGGCTTCCCGCCGGCGTCACCGCCCGCGAATGGGAGGTCGCACAGCTGGTGGCGCAGGGGCTGACCAACGGCGAGATCGGCGAGGCGCTGTTCCTGTCGCTGCCCACGGTGAAGACGCACGTGGGGCGGCTGTTCGACAAGCTCCACGTCACCAACCGCGTCCAGCTCGCGATCCGGGTGCTCGAGCTGCAGGCCTGAGCCGTCGGGCCGTCCTGCAGACGATATTCCTGTGCCCGCCCCGCCTACCTCCCAGTAGGCTCCTGACATGCATGTTCTACGTCTGGCCGGGCCTCCCGGCGTCGGCAAGTCGACGCTGGCGCTCGCCATCGCCGCGCGCCTGGCGGCGGACGGGGAGCCCGTCTCCTCCGTCGACATCGACCAGCTCGGCATGCTCTACCCCGCGCCGGACGGCGACGCGGACCGCTGGGTGCTCAAGGAGCATGCCCTCGACCTCGTGGCGAGCATCCACCGTCGCGCCGGCTCCCGGACCCTCCTCGTCTCCGGGGTCGCCAGCCCGGACGCCCCGCCGCCGCGCACCGCGGGCGAGTCCGTCGCCTCCCTCTGGCTGGACCTCGCCCCGCAGCAGCGCCATGCACGGCTCGGCGCCCGCGGCTGGAGCGCGGAGCAGCGCGAGGAGGCCGTCCGCATCGGCACCGAGGAATCGGCCCGCCTGGCCGATGGCTGGCGCCGCGTGGCGCTGGACGGGCTCGGCGTCGAGGACGCGGTCGAGGCCGTCCTCGCCGCGGCGGCCGGCGAGGACAGCGGTCCGGAAGGGCCGGCGGCGCCGCTCGAGCACGCCGATGCGCAGACCGCGCCGGTCCTGTGGATCACGGGGCCGCGCTGCGCGGGCGCCTCGAGCGTGGGCTGGGAGCTGGCGCAGGCCGCCTGGGGCACCGGCACGCGCACCGGGTTCCTCGACCTCGCCGAGCTGTCCCTGGCCCGCAACCTCCCCGGCGGTGCGGCGGCCGCGCGGGTCGCCGGCGCCGACTGCGTGGCAGCGCTGCACGAGTGCTTCGTCGGCGCCGGCGGCGTGGCGAGCATCGTCGTCGCCCCCATCGGCGCCGGGCCGGACCTGGCCTTCGCGGCCTTCGGGGACGTGCCGGTGATCTCCGTGCGGCTGGATGCGACGCCCGCCGAGCTGCGCGAGCGCGCCCGCTCCCGCGCCCGTGGGGCGGGACCGCATCTGGCGGCCGATGATCTGCGCGGCGCCACCGACATGGAGGTCGCCGCCGTCGCCCGCCGCGCGGCGCGCGAGCGGGAGCTGCCCCTGCACAGCGGGGAGGTCCTCGTCCCCACCTCGGGCGCCGACCCGGTCGGCGTCGCCGCCCGCATCCGCACCGCCACCGGCTGGTCCCTCTGACGCGCCCGGTCCCGTCCTCGCCGGCTCCTCTGCCCGGCGGCGGCCCGGAAGGGGTCAGTGCACGCTGAAGCCGCCGTCCACGGCGATGGACTGGCCGGTCACGTAGGCGCTCGCGGCGCTCGCCAGCCACACGACCGGGCCCGCGAAGTCCTCGGGGCGGCCGTTGCGGCCCACCAGGGTGCGGGCCGCGAGGGCCTGCACCGTGGCCGGGTCCGAGCTGAGGCGGGCGTTCAGCGGCGTCGGCACGAAGCCGGGGATCAGCACGTTCGCGGTGACGCCGCGGGCGGACCAGGCCTCGGCCTGCGAGCGGGCCAGCGCCTCCAGCGCCGCCTTGGACACCCCGTACGCCCCGCTCGCGGCGAAGGGCCGATGCGCCTGCTGCGAGCTGATGTGGATCAGCCGGCCGCAGCCGCGCTCGGCCATGGCAGGGGCCAGCGCCTGGCCCAGCAGGAACGGGGCATCGAGGTTCACGGCCATCGTCGCGTCCCAGGTGTCCTCGTCGAGCTCGGGCATCGGCGGGCGCAGGTTGATCCCCGCGCTGCACACCAGCACGTCCACGCCGCGGCGGCCGTCGGGCGCGACGTGCGCGAGGGCGCGCTCGGCGAGATCCCGGGCTCCCTCCCGGGTGCCGAGGTCCGCCGGCAGCGCCGCGGCCGAACCGCCCGCCGCGGCGATCTCGTCGACGACCTCCCGGATCGGCCCCTCGCGCCGGGCGGCGATCAGCACGTGCGCGCCGGCGGCCGCGAGGGCGGTGCTGATCGCGCGGCCGATGCCGCTGCTGCCGCCGGTGACCAGGGCGGTGCGGCCGGACAGGGAGAAGAGCTCGGGCAGGGCGGCGGAGGTGCTCATCGCAGGACCGTACACTGCCTGCACCTGGACCTGACGGAGGGAGCCGCACCATGGCCCTGGGAGTGGTGGTGTTCCTCGCCGTGCCGACGCTGCTGGTGCTGCTCGGCGCCGCGGAGATCGTGCTGGCGGTCCTCGACCTGCGATCGCCGATGCGGGTGGTGCCCGGGCGGCGCCTCTCGGCCCGCCTGCTGCTGGTCGCCGGGATCGGCACGGTGATCTGCGCGGTGATCTCCCTGGCGCCGCTGTACTCCGAGCTGCAGTACGGGGCGGTGCTGTGGCCGGTCATCGCGCTCGCCCTGGCGCTCATCTGGAACGTGGTCGCCGTCGGCGGGGCGATCCTCGCCCGCGTGGTCCGCCCGAGGACCCCCGGCGCCTGAACGGCCCGCCGCGCCGTCCCCGGTGGACCCACCACCCGGCCGGCGCTCCTAGACTGCAGGCCATGCCCCTCACGACCCGCACCTGGACCCTGCCCGGCCTGCACCTGAGCGACCTCACGCTCCCCGTGCCCCTGGACCCCGAGCGTCCCGACGGCCCGCAGCTCGAGGTGTTCGCGCGCGTGGTCGCCGCCGAGGACGGCCGGGACCGCCCCTACCTCGTCTACCTGCAGGGCGGGCCCGGCTCCGAGGCGCCGCGGCCCACCCTCGAATCGGCCGCCCCGGCGTGGCTGCCGCGGGCTCTCGAGGACTTCCGCGTGGTGATGCTGGACCAGCGCGGCACCGGCCGCTCCACGCCGATCGGCCTGGACTGCCCGCTGCCGCAGGGCGCCGCCGGCGGCGCCGCGACCCTGCGGGAGGCATCGGCCGAGGACCAGGCCGCCTACCTCGCCTGCTTCCGGGCCGATGCGATCGTCCGCGACGCCGAGGCGCTGCGCGAGGCCCTTGAGGTCGCGTCGTGGAGCCTGCTGGGACAGTCCTTCGGCGGCTTCACGGCCCTGCGCTACCTCTCCGAGCACGCCGGCAGCGTGGACCTGGCGCTGTTCACGGGCGGCCTTCCCGCCGTCGGAGAGCAGCTGGACGCGGTGTACACGACCACCTGGGAAGGGATGGCCCGCCGCAGCGAGGCCTTCTACTCCCGCTTCGCCGGCGACCGCGACCGGATGCGGCACCTGGCCGATCTCGCCGCGGCGGGGCAGCTGCACCTGCCCGACGGCCAGGCCGTCTCCGTCGACCGCCTGCGCACGCTCGGGCATCTGCTGGGCGCCTCCGGCGGGCCGGAGCGCCTGCACTACCTGCTCGAGCTGGACCCCGCGAGCCCCGCCTTACGCCATGACCTCGCCGCCGCGCTGCCCTTCAGCGGCCGCAACCCGCTGTACGCGGTGCTGCACGAATCCTGCTGGGCCGACGGCCACGCCACCCGCTGGGCCGCGGACCGCACCATGCCGCAGTCCGTGCGGGAGGACCCGACCCTGCTGGCGGGCGAGCACGTGCACCGCTCCCTGTTCGCCGAGGATCCCGAGCTCGCGCCGTGGGCCGAGGCCGCCGACCTCCTCGCCGAGCACGCCTGGCCCGCCCTGTACGACCCGGACGCCCTGCGCGCCGCCCAGGTGCCCGCCGCCGCGGCCGTGTACTTCGAGGACGCCTACGTCCCGCGGGAGCACTCCCTGGCCACGGCCGCCCTGCTGCCGCAGATGCGCCCCTGGGTGACCAGCGAGTACGAGCACAACGGTCTGCGCGCCAGCGCCGGCGGGGTGCTGGACCACCTGCTGGACCTCGCTCGCGGCCGCCGCACCGCCTGACCGGCGCGGCGCCCCCGGCCGCGCCTGCGGCCTGCCGCGGGGGCGGGGCCGGCCGATACAGTGGCGCGCATGAGCAATGCCGCCCAGAACGTCGCCCCCGCTCCCGCCCCCTCCGCCGATGCCGCGCCCGGCTTCGCCGCCCCGGCGACGCCGATGGCCGTGCATGCGTGGTCGCTGCATCGGACGCTCGGCCGCTTCGTCGCCGAGCACGCCAACCCGCCGGGCTCCACCGCCATGACCCCGACGCCCGCGGCACCCGGCGCCGTGGACATGCTGGACCTGCCCCGAGAGCTCGCCGCGCACGGCATCGGCACCGTGCAGCTGTGCCACTTCCACCTGCCCCGCCGCGACCGCTCCTACCTCGAGGAGCTGCGCGCCGCGCTCGCCGAGGCCGAGGTGGCGCTGGACGCCCTGCTCGTGGACAACGGCGACCTCGTCCACCCCACCGACGCTGATGCCCACGAGGCGTGGATCGCCGGCTGGCTGGAGGACGCCGCCGTGCTCGGCGCGACCCGCGGCCGGGTGTGCGCCGGCGAGTCCGATCCGACCCCCGAGCTCATCGCCGCCAGCGGCGCCCGCCTGTCCCGCCTGGCCACCGGCTCCCCGGTGCGCGTGGTCACCGAGAACTGGAAGCAGCTGCTGCCCACCGCGGACGACGTCCACGCGCTGCTGGACGCGACGGGCGGCTCCGTCGGCCTGCTCATCGACCTGGACAACTGGACGATGCCGGGCCGCGACCAGCAGTTGGCGAGCATCGCTGGCCGCGCCGAGACCTCGCACGCCAAGTGCCCCACCACCGAGGACGGCGCCCTGGACCCCGCGCGGTACCGCCGCACGCTGGAGGCCGTCCTCGGGGCGGGCTACGACGGACCGCTGTGCCTGGTGTACGCGGGCGCCGACGACGACGAATGGGCCGGTCTGGCCGCCTGCCAGCAGGTCGTCGACGCCGTGCGGACCGATGGCTGAGGGGGCTCGCCGGGCCGAGGGCGGCCGCGTCGGCGGACCCGGCGGCGCCGGTCCACGCCGGGATGCCGCCGCTGCGCTGGTGATCCGCCGGACCAGGCCGGAGGAGCACGAGGCCCTCTCCGCCCTGGCGCTGCGCTCGAAGGGGCACTGGGGGTACCCGCCGGAATTCCTCGAGGCCTGCCGCGAGGAGCTGCGCTACGACGCCGAGACCTGCGGCTCGGAGCTGATGTGGGCGGCCGAGCGCGACGGGACGGTGCTCGGCATCGTCCGCCTCGCGCCGGTCGCGGGCGCGCCGGACCTGCCCGGCCCGCCCGAGGCGCTCGAGCTCGAGGCCCTCTTCGTCGACCCTCCCGCGATCGGCACCGGCTGCGGCCGGCTGCTGCTGGAGCACGCCCTCGCGCAGGCCCGCGCCCGCGGTGTGCGGCGCGTGCTGCTGGACGCGGACCCGGGGGCGGAGAGCTTCTACCGCCGCTTCGGCGCCGTGCGGATCGGCTCCGCGCCCAGCGGTTCGATCCCCGGCAGGATGCTGCCGCGGCTCGAGTACCGCTTGGGGGACGAGGCGGAGGCCGCCGGCCTCTGACGGGCGCCGTCGGCCACGGACGGGCGCCGTCGGCCTCTGACGGGCGCCGTCGGACGCGGCCCGAACCGGACCGGTCAGGTCCCTCAGCCCGCGGCGTCGCCCGTCTCGACCGGTAGGTCGCGGGTGCGGCTCCAGGCGCTCCAGCTGCCGGGGTAGAGGGCCCCTCGGCCCAGTCCGGCATGCTCCAGGGCGAGGAGGTTGTGGCAGGCGGTGACGCCGGATCCGCAGTAGCTGATGACCTGCGACGCGTCGTGGATCCCTGCCGCGGCGAACCGTCGGCGCAGCTGCGCGGGGGAGGCGATCCTCCCGGTCTCGTCCAGGTTGTCGCGACAGGGGACGGAGACGGCCCCGGGGATGTGCCCGCGTCGCGGATCGGCGTCCGGCACCGTGCCCAGGGCCGGATCGACCTCGGGCTCCTCCCCGCGGAAGCGGTTGGTCGGGCGGGCATCGATCAGGATCTCCGTGGTGCGGGAGGCGACCTCGGCGGTCGATCGGAGCGACCCCGCGGGCCAGGCGCGCGGGGCGAAGCGCGCGGGCTCAACCGCGCCCTCGCCGGTCTCCAGGGTGTCGCAATAGCTGCCGATGCCGCCCGACAGCACGGCCGCGGGGACGTCGAGCAGGCGCAGCATCCATGCCAGGCGTGCGGCGATGACCCCGGAGGCGTCGTCGTAGACCACCACGGGGCGGTGCCCGTCGATCCCGGCGGCGCTCATGGAGCGGGCGAAATCCTCCGGGGCGGGGAAGGGCTGCCGTCCCGTCTGCGGGCCGATCTCGCCGGTGAGGTCGGTGTCGAGGTCGACGAAGACGGCGCCGGGGATGTGGCCGGCGCGGTAGGCGTCGCGGCCGGGGCGGTCCCAGTACCAGCGCGCATCGACGATCACGATCTCGCGGCGGTGCGATGCGCACCAGGGCCAGGTCACGAAGGAGTCCAAGGTCTTCTCTCTTCCGGGGGAGGGGTGCTCATCACCGAGCGTCCAGTGCGTCGACCAGTCGGGCGCCGGGAGGCAGCTTCCGGGTCACGCTGCGGGGGACGGCGCCGCGGGCGACGACACCGCGCTCGAGGAGACGCTCGGCGATCGCCTGTCCCAGAGGCCCGGCGAGATGCGGGGACTGCGCGGTCCGGTCGAGGCACCAGTCCAGCTCCGCTTCGCGGACGAGCCCCGGTGCCGACAGGTCGCCCTCGCGCAGCGCGGATGCTCCCTGCTCCGTGAGCTGGTACCGCTCGACGGCCGGGGTGCGGCCGGCCGGCTCCTCGATCGGCCCGGGGTCGCGGCGGCCGCCGACCTCGAGGATCCAGCCCTGTTCGACGAGCTCGCGGAACAGGTCGACACCGACCCGGCCGGCGAGATGACCGGAGCACATGCGGCCTTCGCCCCGTGCCCGGGACGCGCGGTGCTCGCGCAGGGAGCTGACGGGCTGCGAGGGGGCGATCGCCGCCAGCGCCTCGAGGATCCTCTCGACCTCTGCGGTGGCGAGGCGGTACCAGCGGTGGCGTCCGTGGACGGTGACCGTCACCAGACCCTGCTCGCGCAGCATCGCGAGGTGGCTGCTGGCGGTCGAGGTGCTGATCCCCGCCTCGCGCGCCAGCTCCCCGGCGGACCTCTGCCCGCCCGCCGCGAGGGACAGCAGCATCCGGGCCCGGCGACGATCGGCGAAGAGCGACGCCACCGCGGCGATATCGGGCTCCCCGCCGGTTCGTGTCGTCATGACCGCAACAGTACGACCGGGTCGCTTCGACGCGCGTCGAAGCATCGCGGGCGGCCGGGCCGGGCTGGCGTACCGCCACTCCGTCGTCGTCGGGGTCGATGTATCGTGAACGCTCTTCCAGGGAGGCGAAGCATGACGGAGTCCGTTCCGGCTCGGACATGGACGCATGTGGATCTGGTGCCCTATGACCCGCGATGGCCGCTTCGCTTCGCCCGGACCGCGCGAGAGCTGCGCGAGGTGCTCTCGGGAGCTCGGATCGAGCATGTCGGCTCGACCAGCGTCCCAGGGATGGCGTCGAAGGACACGATCGATACGGCTGTCGGCGTGACCGACGTCGATGGTGTCCTCTCCCCGGCCGTGCTGTCGCGGCTGGCGGAGCGTGGCTTCGTCCATCGGCCGAGGTCCTTCGCCGAGAATCCTGATCATGCCTTCTTCGTGCGCATCGTCGGAGACCGCCGGACGGACCATGTGCACATCATGCGCGAGGGATCACCGACCTTCCGTGATCTGATCCTGTTCCGCGACCACCTGCGCGCACATCCCGCGGCGGCGGCGGAGTACATGCGGATCAAGCAGGGTCTCGCCGCCCGGTTCGCGGATCGCCGCGCTGAGTACGTCGCCCAGAAGACGCTCTTTGTGGACGCTCTGATGCGACGGGTGCGCGACGCTCATGGAGTAGTCGAATAGAAGCACCCTCGGCCCATCTCCCCTGATGCGGTCGCGAGCGTACGTCCACCCGGCGCGGGGGAACGGGGGCGAGAGCCCCCGCCCAAGCACCTCAGATCGCGCGGTCTCCCGGGATCTCCTCGTGCGCGCGGTAGCAGGTGGACCACCAGGTGCCCGTCCCTGCGCGATACGCCTGCGGCACGAGGCTCGAGACGACATCGATGGACTCACCATCCGGGGAGGCGATGCCGAGCCCGCACGCGGCGTCGCCTGCCGCATCGCCCAGGAGCGACGGGGGCAGCAGGGTCCACGATCCGCCGAACCGGCGCCGGAGCCCCTCGCCCAGGAACGCCTCGTACTGAGCGGCCTGGTCAGCAGGCACGTCCCCGGCCGATGCCCACGTGGCGAGCATCTGCTGCTCGAGCGCATCGAGGGACGGCGAGCTCCAGGGATCGTCGGCGTCCAGCGGCGCGAAGGGAGCGGAGGGCGCGACCTCCTCGAGGATCTGGGCGCAGCGGGCCTGCCAGGCCTCCATGTCGACGTCGCCTCGTGCTGCCATCGCGGAACCTTCACCCCTTGTCGGTGCGGACATGTCGGTGCACCGACCCTATCGCCCGCTCGGCCGGACCGGCCTCCGGCGAGGACGCCCCGGAGAAATGCCGCGCGCCCGGCCGCGGGCCCCGGCTAGCATCGGGGCCATGACGAGTCCGGAATCAGACAGGCCGGGGGCTGACGGTCACACCGCCAGCCCCCGGAACCGCTGAGCCCCCCCACCGCTGTGCGCGGAGCATCCGCCCTGCGCAGTCGGTCCGGCGCATCCCGGGCAGCCGGCCGTGGTGACGAGACGACCCCCTCTCGTGAACCCCCACCCCGAAGCATCCGATGCCGCTCGTCCTCTTCCTTCTCGCCCTGGCGGTCTTCGTCATGGGCACCTCCGAATTCATGCTGGCGGGGCTGATCCCCGCCATCGCTGCTGATCTCGACGTCCCTCTGGGCGCGGCCGGCCTGCTGACCTCGGCGTTCGCCGGGGGAATGGTCCTCGGCGCGCCGCTCATGGCGGTGCTCGCCCGCCGCTGGCCGCCCCGGTCCACCCTGCTGGCGTGCCTGCTCGTCTTCGCCGGATGCCACGCGGTCGCGGCGCTGACCCCGCGGTTTCCGATCCTCCTGGGCACCCGGGCGCTCAGCGCCCTCGCCTGCGCCGGCTTCCTCGCCGTCGCCCTGAGCACGGCGACCAACCTCGTGCCGGCGCATCGCACGGGGCGGGCCCTGGCGATCCTGCTGTCGGGCACGACGCTCGCCACCATCGCCGGCGTCCCCGCCGGGGCCCTGCTCGGCACCGCCATGGGGTGGCGGGCGACGTTCTGGGCCATCGCCCTGCTCTGCATCCCGGCGGCCCTCGGGGTCCTCGCGGGGATGCGGCGGACGCCCGCTCCCTCCGCCCGCACCGCCGGGCCGGACCTGCGGTCCGAGCTGGCCGCGCTCGGATCCTCGACCCTGCTCCGAGCGATGGCGCTCGCCGCCCTGGTCAACGCCGGCACCTTCGCGGCGTTCACCTATCTGGCACCGGTCGTGACCGAGGTCGCCGGGCTCGCGGACGGCTGGATCCCCGTGGCGCTGATGGCCTTCGGCATCGGATCCTTCCTCGGGGTGACGATCGCCGGTCGGCTCAGCGACCGATGGCCCGGCCCGCTGCTCGCCGTCGGAGGGCCGATGCTGCTGATCGGGTGGGTCGCCCTGGCGCTGCTGGCGTCCCGTCCCGTTCTGCTCCTGGCCCTCGTGCTGGTGCAGGGCATGGTGTCCTTCGGGGTCGGCAGCACCCTGGTCGCCCGGGTCCTCCGCGCCGCCTCGGGCGCGCCGACGATGGGCGGGGCCTGCGCGACGGCGGCGCTGAACATCGGCGCCGCAGCGGGGCCGGGGCTCGGGGCCCTCGGCCTCTCCGCCGATCGCGGCGTGCTCGCCCCGATCTGGGTCGCGGCGGGGCTCACGGCGGCGGCGCTGACGGTGATGGCGCTCAGCCGTCCCCGCCGCGATGGGTCTGCCACCACAGGGCGGCCTGCAGGCGCGAGTCCACACCGAGCTTCGCGAGCACGTGGGTGATGTGCGACTTCACCGTCGTCAGCTCCACGAACAGCTCCCGGGAGATCTCCCGGTTGGACATGCCGCGGGCCAGCAGGCGCAGCACGTCCTCCTCCCGGCCGGTCAGCGGCGGCACCGGCTCGGCCGATGCCCGCTGCGCGGGATCTCCGGGCGCTGCCGGGGCGGGCTGCTCGGCCGCTGCCGGCGCTGCGGCCGGTCCCGAACCCCGCCCGGAGGCGTCCGCCGCGGCCGCGGCGCCCTCGCGGCGGCGCAGCTGGGCCAGGACCGCCTGCATCGCCTCCTGCGAGAGCGCGGCGTCCCCGGCGGCGACGGCGCGCACCGCCTCGAGGAAGCGCGCCGGGTCCTCGGACTTCACGAGATAGCCGTCGGCGCCCGCCGCGAGCGCCCCGAGGACGTACTCGTCCAGGTCGAAGGCGGAGACGACGAGGACCCGGGCGCCGGTCGCCCGCAGGCCCGGGGTGATGTCGATGCCGGTCGCCCCGGGCATGCGCACGTCCGTGAGGACCACATCGGCGCGGTGCTCGCGGGCGGCGGCGAGGGCCCGCGGCCCGTCGCCCGCCTCGGCGACGACGTCGATGTCGGCCTCGGCACGCAGCAGGGCGACGAGGCCGGCGCGCACGGCGGCGTGGTCATCGGCGACGATCACGCGGATCGGGTCCGTCATGGCAGGTCTCCTCCGGGGACGGCGGGAAGGCGCACCTCGAGGCGCCACAGGTCGGGGCGGTCGGGATCGGGGCCGGCGTCGACGGTCCCGCCGAGGGCGCGGGAGCGGTGCGCGATCGCGGCGAGCCCCAGGCCCGTGCCGGGCTCCGCGGCCGGGTCCCGGGTGTTCGTGCTGGTGAGGCGGAGGTGCCCGGGAGGATCGACCGCCACCTGCAGGGTGCGGGGCGGCAGCCCGTGACGCAGGGCGTTGGTGACGGCCTCGGCGCCGGTGCGCAGCAGCGCCGCGCGCACGGCCGGGGCGGTGCGGGACGGGTCCTCGACCGCCGGGTCGATGGACACCTCACCGCCGTCTCCGCCCACGGCCAGGCGGTCGGCCAGGACCTCCCAGGACAGGGTCGTGCCCGGGGCGATCCGCGAGCCGTCGGCATCGGCTGCGCTCAGCAGCCCGATCATGGCGCGCAGATCCCGCAGGGCCGCCCGGGCGGAGTCCTGGGTGGTGGCCAGCGACCGGTCCCGCCCCTCCGCATCGGGCAGGGAGCGGGCCAGGCCCGCATGGATGCTCACGGCGCTGAGATGCCCGGCGACCAGGTCGTGGAGGTCCTGCGCGATCTCGCGGCGCTCCTGCTCGACGGCGCGGCCCGCCCGCTCGACGGCCAGGGCCTTCTCCGTGTCGGCGAGGATCTCCGCGGTCAGCTGCGCGGTGCGGTGCAGGCGCACGTCCCAGCCCCACATCATCGGGGTGATGACGGCGACGGTGACCACAAGCAGCCCGACCGCGATGCCCTCCCCGGCGCCGAGCTCAACCCACAGCAGGACCACCAGGCCGAGCGACAGCGCCGCCCCCAGCCCCGTCGCGATGCGGGCGACGGGCCGGGCGCCGTGGGCGATCGGCGACCACAGCGCCTCGAACAGCAGCACATAGGCCGCCAGGGTCCCGAACCACAGGATCACCAGCACGGCGAGCGGCCCGGCGAGGGCCAGCGTGATCGCCGGGCGGCGCCGCCGCCACAGGGTCGAGACAGTGCCCACCAGCAGCATGACCGTGGCCAGGGACGCCACGTCGGGGCTGCGGCCGATGAGCAGTCCGCTGCTGCCGATCGGGATCATCGGCAGCGCGATCACCGCGGAGAGGTAGGCGAGGGCGACGATCACGTCCCGCCGCTCCAGGCGGGGCGGGCGCATCCGGACCCCCGGATCCGCGGCGGGCCCGACCGCCGCCGGCGCCCCGGCCGCCTCGCGCGAGGACGCCGGGGCGGCGCCGGTCTCCGCGCCGCCGAGCGCGCGCCGGAGAAGAGCGGGAAGGGGCATGCTGCGAGGCTACCGGCGCCGGGGTCCGGATCGGCCCGAACGGTGCCCCGCCGGCACCGCAGCAGTACCAAAGGAGGAGAGGGCGGCCCGGGCCGTCCTCCCGTCCGGCACCTTGGGACGATGCCTGCGCCGATGCCGGGCGGAAGGATTCTCGGCATGGAACAGCTCGCCTCCGCCGCAGGACCCCTGGGCCTCGCCGTCCTGGCCCTCATCGACTCCACCAGCGTGGGAACCCTCGTCATCCCGCTGATGATGCTCGTGGGCTCCGCGGGGCCGGCCCGCCGCGTGGTGGGCCGCACCGTGCTGTACCTGCTGGTGATCGGCGTCTTCTATTGGGTGCTGGGCGTGGCGCTGCTGGCCGGTCTGCTGCCGCTGCTGGAGGCCGCGCAGGGCCTGCTGGACTCCCCGGCGGTGACGGTCCTCGCCGCGGCCGCCGGTGCGGGCCTGGTGGTGTGGTCCTACCGGTCCGATCCGGCGGCGATCCGCAAGCGCGGCGGGGACCCGGAGGCCTCCTCGCGGCGCTGGGCCGAGCGGGTCCAGCGGGCGGCCGGCTCGGCGCGCCTGCTCATCGGCCTGGCCCTGCTCGCGGGAGTGGTCGAGGCCGCCTCGATGATCCCGTACCTCGCGGCCATGGGCATCCTCGCGGACATGGAGGTGGGGCTCGGACCCGGAGCCGTGATCCTGGCGGGCTACTGCGCGGTCATGATCGCGCCGGCGCTCGTGCTGGCCGGCGGGCGCCTGATCGCGGGGCGCCGGGCCGATCGCCTGCTGGCGCGCGTGCACGCCTGGGCGATCCGCAACGCCGCGAGCGCGTTCTCCTGGGCGATCGGGATCATCGGCGTGCTGATCCTGCTGCGCACCCTCGGCCCGGCGGTCGCGGTGCTCACCGGCAGCGCCTGAGCGGCTCGGCGTCCCCTCACCCCAGCAGGGACCACGACCGTGGGCCGCTATCGCGCATCCCGTCGGGTCTGTCGCGCACCCCGCCGCGTTCCGGGCCGTCCTCCCGCCGCGGCGACGAGCACCACGGCGAGCAGGGCCAGGGCCGGCAGGGCGGGAACCACGAGCAGGGCGGCCTGCACCGAGGCGACGGCGATGAGGCCGCTCGCGACGATCACGCCCACGGAGCTCGCGGTGCGCAGCAGCGCGAAGACCTCGGCCCGGCGCGCGGGCGGGGAGAGGCGGTCCAGCATGAGCGAGTAGAAGGTGCCCAGCGGGGCGAGCACCAGCCCCACCATCACCGCCCCCAGCAGCGTCCACGCGACCGCCTGGCCGACCGCGACGATCCCGACCCCGAGCGCCGTCGCGCCCAGCCACGCCACGACGGTGCGCAGCCGCGGGGTGCGGCCGCGCACGCTCACCCAGACGCCGCCGGCGACCGAGGCCAGGCACAGGGCGACGGGGAAGATCGATCCCCAGGCCGGCGCCAGGCCGTAGGCGACGGCGAGGGAGACCGCTCCCGTCTCGATGGTCGCGATCGCCGCGGAGCTCGCCATCGAGCAGCCCAGCCACAGCCACACCCGGCGCGGCAGCGCCTGACGGCCGGCCTCCGCGCTCCGGGGCAGGTCCGAGGGCGGAGCGGCATCGGCCGACGACCTTGCGGCCGATGATCCTGCGGCCGATGATCCTGCGCCCGTCGGCGGTGCGGCCGATGCGTCCGCGGCCGCCGCCGGATCCGACGCCGCCGCGGGGGTGCGCGGCATGGCGACCAGCGGCACCGCCCCGAGGACCACCACGGCCCACATCGCCAGCAGCGGCGACGCGGTGCCGAGCACCGAGGCGAGGGCGGGGGAGAGGACGAAGACGACCTCGTTGAGCGTGGCGGAGACGCCGAGCGCCCGGGGCAGCCGGCCCGGCGGCACCAGCGGGTTCAGCGCCGCGCGCAGGTGCCCGAAGGCGGCGCCGCTGACCAGGCCGGCCGCGGCGGAGCCGGCGACCAGCAGGGCGAACGGGGCCTGCAGTCCGGCGAGCAGGGCGATCGCTGCGAGGGCGGCCGTGCGCACGGCGACCAGCACGCCCACCGAGGCCAGCGCCGGCACCCGCCGCCCCAGCCGCGCGACGGGCACGGCGCCGAGCACCTGGGCCACCGTCATCGCCAGCACCAGGGCGGCGCCTGAGTCCGCCGATCCGGTCACCGGCAGGGCGATCAGCGCGAAGAGGATGGGCGCGGCGGCCTGCGGCACGGCCAGAGCGGCGGAGGAGGCGAACCAGCCCAGCAGCGGTCGGCCCGGGCGCGGCAGGCGGGCCAGGCGAGGGCGTCGCGGCGCTCCCGGCCCGGTCCCGGGTGCTGCGCCCTGTGCGTCCTGTCCGCTCACCGTCCTACCTTTCCACAGCTCGGCGGCCTGGGCTCGCCCCGAGCCGTTGACCGGCCCCGGGCGCTCCCGTACGGTCGGCGCACGTCGACCACCCAGGAGAGACCCATGTCGTCCGATCCCGGTTCCCTCGCGCGCCTGCGCCGCACCGTCACCCGCTCGATCAGTCCCGAGAACCCCGATGGCGCTCCGGGCGGCGGGGGCCGCGCCACCGAGGGCACCGGGGCGCACAGCGCCCGTGACCTGGGGCGCGGCTGGAAGGTCTCGCCGAGCGTGGACGTCGCCGCGGGGGAGACGCTGACCCTGGGCGGAATCGACGGCGCCGGGGTGATCACGCACCTGTGGATCACCACGCACACCGACCACTGGCGGACCCTGGTGCTGCGAGCGTACTGGGACGGAGCCGAGGAGCCGGCGATCGAGGTTCCCTACGGGGACTTCTTCTGCCAGGGGTGGGGCGTGTTCTCCCAGGTCTCCTCGCAGATGATCGCCGTGAACCCGCACGGCGGCTTCAACTCCTACTGGCCGATGCCCTTCCGCACCGGGGCGCGGCTCACGCTGGAGAACGTCTCCGAGCAGCCGGCCCGGGTGTACTTCCAGATCACCGTCGAGCAGGGCGGCGACCACAGCCGGGACGGCTGCCTGCATGCGCAGTGGCGGCGCTCGAACCCGCTCGAGGACCGCACCCCGCACGTGATCGTCGACGGGGTGCAGGGGCACGGGCAGTACGTGGGCACCTATCTGGCCTGGGGCGCGAACTCCCCGGGCTGGTGGGGCGAGGGGGAGGTGAAGTTCTACCTCGACGACGACGAGGAGTTCCCGACCATCTGCGGCACCGGGACCGAGGACTACTTCGGCGGCGCCTGGAACTTCGACGTCCCCGGCGCGGGCTACACGCCGTACACCACGCCCTACCTGGGGATGCCGCAGGTGATCCGGCCCGATGGTCTCTACGCCTCCCAGCAGCGTTTCGGGATGTACCGCTGGCACGTGGCCGATCCGATCCGCTTCGCGAGCGCGCTGCGGGTGGACGTGCAGGCGCTGGGCTGGCGCTCGGGCGGCCGATACCTGCCGCTGCGCGATGACATCGCGAGCACGGCGCTGTTCTACCTCGACGCCCCCGTCGCGGCCCGGCCGCCGGCTCCCACGGCCGATGCCATGGAGATCCACACGGGGACCGGAGGCGCCCCGCGGGCCTGAGCCGAAGGCGGCAGCCCCGGGTCGGAGAAGGCAGAGCCGGGGCGGAGGAGGCGGGCCCGAGAAGGAGGGCCCGAGAAGGAGATGGCGCGCCGCCGATCGGAACCGTTCGCCCCATGCCCGATCAGCGGCGCGCCGTGGGTCGCGACAGCTGGCGGGTGAACCACCGCGTCAGCGACAACCGTGGCGCCAGGGAGGTGATCCGCAGACCGTCTCCCCGACGGCTCCCTCAGCGTAGGGCACCCTCACTCGATTACGCAAGCATGGGCTTGCGAAAAGTGCGCATAATTCGGTGACCTGCAGGATCGCGGTCCCGGCGCGGGGAGGTCTGTACCGCGGGCGAGGGAGGCCATAGGCTCGTCGTATGACCCAGGACACCGCTTCCCAGAACTCCGCCGCCTCGACCGCCCCCGCGCCGCGCCGCATCGGCTCCCTGTCCGTCTCCCCGCTGGGCCTGGGCGCCATGCCCTCGTCCATGGGAGGCAACGTCAAGCCCTCGCACGAGCAGGCCATCGCGACCGTCCACGCGGCTCTCGACGCCGGCATCACCCTGATCGACACCGCCGACATCTACGCCCCCAGCTGGGACACGATGGGCCACAACGAGAAGATCGTCGCCGAGGCGCTGAGCAGCTGGAGCGGCGACGCCTCGCAGATCTCGATCGCCACCAAGGGCGGCATCACCCGCTCCGAGGGCGAGGTGTGGGGCCGTGACGGGTCCGCCGCCTACCTGCGCAGCGCCCTCGAGAAGTCCCTCGAGGCGCTCGGCCGCGACAGCGTCGACCTCTACTACTGGCACCGACCCGACCGCAGCATCCGCTACGCCGAGGGCGTCGAGGCGCTCGCCGCGCTCAAGCAGGAGGGGCTGATCCGCGAGATCGGCGTCTCCAACGCCAACGTCGAGGAGCTCGACGTGGCCCGCGAGGTGCTCGGCGAGGGCGGCCTCGCCGCGGTGCAGAACGAGTTCTCGCCCCGCTTCCACCACACCAGCCACGGCGAGCTGACGTACTGCGGCGAGCACGGCATCGCCTTCGTCCCGTGGTCCCCGCTGGGCGGGACCGGCGGCGGCTCCAAGGCCGTCGGCGAGAAGTTCCCCCAGGTCGCCCGTGTCGCCGAGGCCCGCGGCGTGAGCCCGCAGCAGGTCGTGCTGGCCTGGGAGCTGTCCCTGGGCGAGCACGTCATCCCGATCCCCGGCGCCAGCCGCCCCGAGTCGATCACCGACTCGGCGCAGGCCATGACCCTCGAGCTCAGCGCCTCCGAGCTCGAGGACCTCGCCACCATCCTCGGCTGATCCTGCCCGCTCGTCCCCGGGCCGCGCCGCCGCGCGCCCCGGGGGCGAGCCGCGTGCACAGCGCGGGCACGCGCGCCGTGCACGGCCCGGGCACGGGCGCCGCGCGGGCCCGGCGGCACGGTCGTGCCGCGACGCGCCGCGATCCCGCCCGGGCGGTCGAAAGGCTGTACCGCATGCGCGAGAAGCCCTACAGTCGGACCATGACCACGGATAACGCTTCCCGTTTCTCTGCTCCCCAGGTGGCCGCGCAGCGCCGCATCGGCTCCCTGGCGGTCTCCCCGATCGGGCTCGGCGCCATGCCCTTCTCCCTGGGCAAGGACCCGCTGCCGCCGCGCGAGCAGGCGATCGCCACCGTGCACGCCGCCCTCGACGCCGGCGTCACCCTCATCGACACGGCGGACGTCTACGCCCCGCGCTGGGACATGATGGGCCACAACGAGCAGATCGTCGCGGAGGCCCTGCGCACCTGGAGCGGAGACGCCTCCCAGGTCGTCGTCGCCACGAAGGGCGGCATCACCCGCGAGAAGGACGTCTTCCCCAACCGTCGCAACGCCTCGCCCGAGTACCTGCGCAGCGCCGTCGAGGCCTCGCTCACCGCGCTCGGCGTCGACACGATCGACCTCTACTACTGGCACCGCCCCGACCGCTCCCGCCGCTACGCCGACGGGGTCGAGGCGCTCGCCGCCCTGCAGCAGGAGGGCCTGATCCGCGAGATCGGCGTCTCCAATGCCAACGTCGAGGAGCTCGACGTGGCGCGCGAGGTGCTCGGCGAGGGCGGCCTCGCGGCCGTCCAGAACGAGTTCTCGCCCCGCTTCCACCACACCAGCCACGGCGAGCTGAAGTACTGCGGCGAGCACGGCATCGCCTTCGTCCCGTGGTCCCCGCTGGGCGGCATCGGCGGCGGATCGAAGGGCGTGGGGGAGCGGTTCCTGCAGGTCCAGCGGGTCGCGGAGCTGCGCGACGTGAGCCCGCAGCAGGTCGTGCTGGCCTGGGAGCTCTCGCTGGGCGAGCATGTCATCCCGATCCCCGGCGCCAGCCGCCCGGAATCGATCACCGACTCGGCCCAGGCCATGACCCTCGCGCTCAGCGTCGACGACCTCGAGGAGCTCGCCACGATCCTCCCGTGACCGTCCGCGGTCCCGGGAGCGTCGCAAAACACCTTGCCGCGCGGCATCGGCCGCAGTAGCGTGGCACGGTCCGTGACCGGAGAGGAGATCAGCATGCCGCAGCAGCATGCAGGGAGCGAGGCGGCCCGACGGGCCTTCTCGGGCCGGAGCCTGCGCGCCTGAGCGCGCTTCCCGCCCACCCTGATCTCCGCACGCCCTTCCCGGCCGCGCCCTGCCGCGCGGTCCGGTCGGCGTGCCCTCTCCCTGAGGACCCTCATGCATGCTCTGACCGAATCCCAGATCCGTACGTCCTTCGTCAACGCCTCCAAGGGCGAGGCCAAGCGCGCCACCCTGCCCGACCTCTCGGCCGTGGCGTGGGAGGAGCTCGACTATTTCGGCTGGAAGGACGCCAAGCGTCCGCTGCAGCATTACGTCGCGCTCGAGGTGGACGATGAGCTCGTCTGCCTGCTGCTGCGCGGCAACGAGCGGCCGATGAGCCGCAAGATGCTCTGCGCCTGGTGCGAGGACGTCGTCGACGGCGTCCACGCCGCCGTCTTCAGCGCCCCGCTGACCGGCGACTCCGGGCGACGCGGCAACAGCATCGGCACCGCGATCTGCGCGGACTTCCGCTGCTCGCGCAACGTGCGCCGGGCGCCGACGTCCTTCGAGCTGCGCAGCGAGGACCCGGCCCTGCTGGAGTACCACCGCGAGCAGAAGATCGCCGGGCTGCGCGAGCGCTCGACGACCTTCGCGCGCGCCGTGATGAACCGCTGAGCTCGAGCCTCCGGCGCACACCTGCGCCGATGGTCCCGGCGGACCGCGACCTTCGTCCGATCCGCCGGGACCGGCCTCCCGCCTAGCGTGCAGGGATGACCTTCACCGCGCGCAGCGCCCTCCGCGACCTCCACGACACCCGCACCCTCACCCATGGGCTGGTCTCCACCGCAGGAACCGTCGCCCTCACCCTCATCGAGCCGCGCGGCCTGACTCCCGGACGCCGCGCCGTGTATCGCACGGCCGTCGGCGTCTTCTCGGCCTGGACGATGTGGGCGGGCCTGCGCACCGAGGTCGCCGCCGCGGCGGAGACCGCGGCCGCCGGCACGAGCGAGTCGTCGGATCCCGCCGATGAGCTGGACCTGGACGATGCGGCGGAGCCTGTCGATGAGCTGGACCCGGATGAGGCGGCGGAGCCCGAGGAGGATCCGGCCGCGGAGGCCGAGGCCGGGCCCCTCCAGCTCGTGGACCGGTGGACCTACCACCCCGTGAACCGGATGGTGCTCGCGGTCGGTGCGGGCGGAGCGGTCATCGGCTACATGGACCTGCACGAGGCGATCGACGCGCGCGTGGTCGGTCTGCTCTCCCGTGTCGGTGTCGAGCGGCCGCGCGGGACCCTCGCGATCGCCGGCGCGGCGCTCTCGCTCGGCACCTGGTACCTGGGGCGGCGCAGCCTGGCATCGTGACGTCGCCTGGCGGACGTCGACATCGATCCGCTCCGGGACACCGCGACGAGATCCGTCGGATCACCGGTGGCGAGAGGATCGAGCCAGGAGCGCTCCGAGAACGGCTGTCCCGGCACCGATTGCCAGCAGCACGGTCCCGAAGAACGCCCACGCGCCGAATCCGTCGACCAGCCAGCCGGCCCCGCCTCCGATGATGGCGACGATCGCGATCCAGGAACCGTTCATCATCAGCTTTCGAGGTCCCGGCGTGCTCGAGTCCGGGGTTGCCTGATCTACCAGGTCACGGAGTCCCCGTCGACTCATGCCGGCCCCCCGGATGTGCAGGCAGGCCGCGGTCGGCTCCGGCGGTCGTCCCAGGCCCCCCGTGAGCCCGCAACTTGATTCCTGCTCGCTCCGGACGCCGATAGATCACGGCCTGCAGAACGAGATGCGAACGGTTCTTCGTGACGATTCATGGATCCCTTTCGAGTCGTCCGAATACGGCGGTTCAGCTGAGGTGGACCTCGGCATCGGCCCGGGCGCGGGTGGCGGCGACGAGGCGGGCGTTGGCCTCATCGGGGCCGAGCGACCAGTCCCGCGCGGCCTGGGGGGACTTGCCGAAGCGCTCGTGGCGGGCGATCAGCCGCTCATGGCGCAGCTCCTCCGGCGTGCTCACGAACCAGCAGGCGTCCAGCAGGGCGTGCACGTGCGCGAACGGTCCCTCGTCCAGCAGCAGGTAGTTGCCCTCGGTGATCACCAGCGGCACCTCGGGGCCGATCTCGATGGCGCCGGCCAGCGGCTGCTCGAGGTCGCGCTCGAACATCGGCGCCCACACCGGGGCGTCCCCGGGTCGCGCCCCGCGCAGCCGCTGCAGCAGCGCGACGTACCCGGCGGCGTCGAAGGTGTCGGGGGCGCCCTTGCGGTCGCGGCGGCCCAGCCGGTCCAGGGCGATGTCGGCCAGATGGAAGCCGTCCATCGGCACGACCAGGCAGGATCCCGCCGGGAGCGCCTGCGCCAGCAGCGCGGTGAGCGTCGACTTGCCGGCCCCGGGCGCCCCGGCGATGCCCAGCATGCGCCGGGAGCCCGAGCGCAGGGCGTCATCGAGCAGGGTGCGGGCGGCGCGGACGGCGGCGTCCTCATCGGGGAGGATCTGCGGCTCAGACATCGAGGACCCCCTGAAGGCCGGGGAGGGTCGGCTGCGACGCGGCCGTGGGCCCGGATGGCGCGTCGCGCCGCGACGCTTCGGCGGGGCCCGTCGGTTCCGCAGGGCCTGTCGGGTCCGCGGGTCCGTCGCGGTGCAGTGTCACCTCGAGGACCTCGCCGCGCAGGGGCAGGTGGATGAGCACCCGCTCGACCTCCACGCCGGAGGCGCCGAGGGCCCGCGCGTAGGTGTCCATCTGCCCCAGGTAGTGCTCGCGCACGTGCCCCACGGGGTCGTCGCCGGGGTAGGTCTTGTGGTCCACGAGCACGGCGCCGCCGCCCGGCAGGCGCAGCAGCGCGTCGATCCAGCCCTCCATGACCTGGTCGTCCTCGTTCCACCAGGCGATCGGCTGCTCGGTGAGCAGCTGCGCCCCGGGCAGCTCGGCGGCCAGGAAGCCCTGCCAGGCCTCCCCGGCGCGCAGCAGCGCCTCGGGGCCGATGGCCCGCGACACCGCCCAGCGCTGCACGAGCCGCTGCGCCGCCTGCGCCCGCTGCTCGGCATCGAGGGAGGCCAGCGGCAGGGCGAGGTAGGCGTGGACGGCCTCGCCCACCCGGTCCCAGTCGCGGTCCCCGTGCGCGACGAGCGCGGGGCCGATGCGCCGGGGCGTCCCGACGGAGCCGAGAGCATCGGCCGAGGCGGACGCGGAGGCCTGGAAGCGGGCCGCGGCCCCGGCCCTCGGCGCCGGGCGGCCGAGGCCGACGAGGTCGGTGGCCGCGAGCGCCGTCTGCGTGCCCGCGTACTGCTCGCCCTCCGGCGGTTCGATGCGCAGGGTGCGGACCACGGCCGGCAGCGAGGGGCCGCCGGCGACGTGGATGTGCGCGCCGCCGGACTCCCAGCGCAGCAGCGGCACCGGCTCGGCCTCGCGCGGCTCCGGAGCAGGGGCCAGCAGGGTGTCCAGCAGCGGCGCGCAGCCGTCGCCGCTGAGGATCGTGACGTCCTGCGCGCGGGTGAAGGCGACGTACTGCAGGCGACCGGCCTCCTCCCGCGCGCCGCGGGCGCGGCGGCGGGCATGCTCCGAGGCGGCCAGGGCCTCCTGCAGCGGGGCGAAGCCGGGCAGGACCGACGGCCAGCAGCGGGGCCGCCGTCCCGCGAGCGGCGCGGTGACGTCCAGCTGTTCGGCGGGGACGATGAACACGCCGTCCGTCTGCGGGCGCTCCTTCGGGTCGGGATCCAGCAGCACCACGACCCGGGACCACTCCAGGCCCTTCGCGGTGTGGATGGTGCCGACCCAGACGGTGTCGGGGATGCCCTCGAGGTCGGGGCCCCGGTCCAGGGCGTCGAGCTCGGCCCGCAGCCCGGTCAGGGTGATCGGCGCGGAGGAGGCCCGCGCCCGGTCGGCGTACTCGTGGGCGACGGCCCGCACCGCGTCGAGGGTGCGCAGGCGCTGCTCGGGGTCGGACCAGGCACGGATCCGCTCGGGCAGGTCGAGGGCATCGACCAGGGCCGTGACCATCTCCTCCGGGGTCAGGGAGATGCACTCCTCGCGCAGCGCCCGCAGGCCCGCCAGGGCGGGGTCGCGCCACCAGTCCTCGAACACCTGTCGGCGTGCGGGAGCATCGGGCGCCTCCGCGAGGGTCGCGAACCATCGGCCGTGCGCGGCATGGTCGGTCAGCAGGTCCACGAGCTCGGTGAGGGCGAGCGTGTCGCTGAGGTCCAACGTCACGGCGAGCCCCGCCCGCAGGATCCGGCCCTCGCGGGTGGCGAGGATCGGGGTGCCCTCGCCGGAGGCGGGGATGCCCCGTGCGGCGAGCGCCGCGACCACGGCGTCCCGGGTCCGGTTGGTGCGCACCAGCACCGCCACGTCGCCGGGGCCGGTGCCGGGCTCCTCGAGCAGCGCGGCGACGCCGTCGGCGATGGCGGTGGTGTGCTCGGCGGCCGTCGGAGGCCACCGCTTGCCGTTCTTGCGGAACCGGGGCGGGGTGATCCACGCCTCCAGGCGCCCGGGGGCCCGACCGGAGGTCGCCCGGCGGCGGGCGGCCTCGGGAGCGGGGCCGATGGCGACGCGCTCGGGCGGCAGGTCGGGGAAGATCCGCGGGAAGATGCTGCTCACCAGCTCCAGCACCGGCTCCTGGGAGCGCCAGGAATGCTCGAGGTTCTCGATGCTGCCGGTGCCGAGATCGCTGGTGCCCGCCTCGAGCTGGGCGATGACGCCGAGCATGAGGGTGGGATCGGCCGCGCGGAAGCCGTAGATGGCCTGCTTGGGGTCGCCCACCCAGATCTTGTCCTCGATCAGCCGGCTCAGCTCGAGGAACAGGGCCAGCTGCACGGGGGAGGTGTCCTGGAACTCGTCGACGGCCAGCAGGCGGAACCGCGAGCGGATCACCGCGCGGACCCGCTCGCTGGAGCGGATCAGCGCCAGCGCCCCGACCTCCTGGTCGATGAAGTCGATCAGGCCCAGCTCCCGCTTGTGCGCCGCGTAGGCGTCCAGGGAATCGGCGGCGGTGTCCATGATCAGCGTGATCATGGCGCGGATGTCGGCCTGCAGCGCCGGGAGGGAGAGCAGGTCGTCGCGGACCTCCTCGGCGAGGCCCTGCAGGGCGAGGTCGACGTCCTTGGAGTAGGCGTAGTCGCCGGCCTCGGGGTTCACGGCCTTGCGCTCGGCGACCCTCGCGATCCGCACCCACGCCGACCAGGGGCAGCGGTCGGCGTCGGCGAGGGTCCGGCGCAGCTGCTCGAGGGTGCGCACATGCTTGGCCACGCCCGCCACGCTGCCCTTGGCGATCGGGGGCTTCCCGGCGGCCGGGTCCGGATCCTCGGAGGCGGCGAGGTCCGCGCGCAGGCCCGCGATCGCGAGGTCCAGCCGGGACAGCCACGCCGGTCGCAGATCGGTGCCCGCGGCGGGGAGCGCCGCCTCGGCGTACTCGCGCCAGGAGTCATCGGCCGCGCGCCGCAGGTCCTCGGCGCCGAGCATGTTGATGCGGGCCTCCTCGGCCAGGCGCCGCACCGAGATGCGCCAGGAGCCCTTCTCGCCCCGGGTCGGGTCCGGGTCCTCCACGCCGTCCAGCTCCATCCGGGCCACCAGGTCCTGGGCGTCGGCGCCGATCTGCGCGACCTTCGCGTCGATCGCGGCGGAGAACGCGGTGCGCTGCGAGGCGTCGTCCAGCACCCGGGTCTCGGGGGAGATCCCGGCATCGAGCGCGAACTCCTGCAGCAGCAGCCCGAAGACGGAGTTCACGGTGCCGATGAGGGCGCTGTCGATCCCGCGGGCCTGCTCGAGCATCCCCTCCTCGAGCAGGGTGCGTCGCACCCGGTCGGAGAGCTCCGCCGCGGCCTTGCGGGTGAAGGTCGTCGCGATGAGCTGGGAGGGGCTCAGGCCCGCGCGGATCTCTGCGGCGATCCGGTGGGTCAGGGTGTGCGTCTTGCCCGATCCGGCGGAGGCGTTGATCAGGGTGAAGGTCATCGCCAGTCTCCTTGCAGCCCGCACAGCTGGGCATAGTCGCTGGTGGCGCAGTAGGACTTCACGACGAGCCCGCCGCGGGACCGGGCCTCGGCCCGGGCCGCGTCCCAGGCCTTGCGCTGCGCGTCGTACGGGGAGGAGGCATCCAGCCCTGCGTCCTCGAGCAGGTGGCGGCAGCCCACCTGCACCGTGCCGGCGGCCACCTCCGACAGCGCCCGGGAGATCGCGGAGACGGCCCGGTCCCAGGCGCCGCGGGTGTCCATCGGCGCGCGGCCGTGCGGGTCCAGCGTCGGATCCGCGGCGATGAACTCCCCGGTGGTGAGGATGTAGTAGCCGACGGCGGGGGCCGTCTCCTGCGGCTCCTCCTGCTCCATGGACCAGGCGTAGGAGGCCAGCTGGATGGCCTCGTCGGTGTCGAAGAGGTCCGCGTAGGTCTTCGCGCTGCGGGCCCACTTGAGGTCGATGACGACGGGGCGGCCGCGGGCGTCGCGCGCATCGACGTCCCGGCTGCCGCCGAAGTCGACCGTGCGCCCGCCGGCCTCCCCGGCCAGGACCAGCGGATGGGAGAAGCGGGTCTCCGTACCGGTGATGCGCAGCCCGGCATCGGCCATGCGGGCGAACAGCGCGTGGACGGAGCGCACGGCGCGGGCGCGGATGTCCTCGCGCTCGGCGCTGCGGCCGGGCAGGTCCAGCTCGGAGGCGAGCTGGGGGACGAGGGCGTCGAACACGGCGCCGATCCTCTCCGGCGTCGGGGCCTCGAGCCGGACCCCGCCGAGCTGCGGGTCGTGCAGCTCCTGGACGAGATGCTCGACCACCGCGTGCACGAGCGTGCCGATCATCGGCGGGCCGGTGGGCAGGGCCGCGACCTGCGCGGGTCGGATCCCGAAGCCGTACTCGAGGACCCAACGGTGGGGGCAGCCGATGAGGGTCGCGGCCTGCGAGTAGGAGAGCCGCTGCGGCATCAGGTGGGCGGCGGGGCCGATGCGCACGGGCCCCGGGGCCGGCGCGGCGAATCGTGCGCGGGCGGGGCGGTGCAGCTCCCGGGTGCGCCCGGCGAGCGACCAGGTCGTGCCCTCCAGCAGGGAGGCGGGAGAGCGGCGATCGCCCTCGCCGCGCCCGAGGGCGGCCTCGAGATGCGCGAGCAGGCCGCTCGGGGCGGGGGCCGCCTCGAGGCGCCGGCCGGGCAGCACGGCGATCACCCGGTCGGCGCGGCGCAGCCCCGCCAGGGCCGCATCGACGTGCAGGGCCGCCAGGGCCTCGGGGGCGGGTGCCCGGGCGCCGTCCCGGTCGAGGGCACGGATCTCCTCCGCGTCCCAGGTCACGGCCGCCGGGACGGCATCGTCGGCCGGTCCCCACCACAGGACGGTGCCGCCGGACGCCGTGATCTGGGCGGGGCGCGTGGTGGTGGCCCAGTCCGCGACCTCGGCGCGGGCCCGGGGAGAGGGGCCGGATCCGCCGCAGGCGTCGATGATCTGCTGCAGAGTGCGGCGGGACAGCGGCGCGGAGGCGTCGAGCATCTCCAGCACCTGCTGGAGGGTCTGCACCTGGGTGAGGCTGGCGCGCAGATCCCCGTCGCCGCGGGAGACGCGCCGCAGGCGGTCCGCGAGCCATCCCAGGCGCCGGGAGATCGCGGCGGGTCGCAGGTCCTCGGCCGGGAGGGGGTCGGTGACGAGGCGGTCGATCTCCCGGGCGGCCTCGAGCGCCGCGGCGGCGCCGGGTCCCTCCTGCTGCGCGAGGTGCTCGAGGGCGGACTGCCAGGCCGGGCCGCCGACGCCCGGCTCCTGGGTGAGGGCGCGCAGCAGGGTGCGGCGCGCCGCCGCGGGCACGAGGCCGATGGGCTCGGCATCGGCATCCGGCCCGGGCAGCACCCGCAGGTCCAGCAGCGCGGCCAGCTGGTGCACGTCCACCGGGGCGGTCGCGACGTCCAGGAACAGCCCCAGCACCTGGTGGTGGGCGCGGTCGGGGGACGGTGCGACGCGGCCGATGCCGGGCAGGCCGCGGCGGTGCAGCGCCCGGTCCAGCACGTCGGTGTCGGACGAGGCCAGGACGGTGAGCGGGCCATCGCCGGGCGGGGCCGGGGCGGCGAGGAAGCGCGCAGCGACATCGGCGGCGGACCATTCGTCCAGGCAGGAGACCACCTCGAGCTGCGGGGCGCGCTCCGCGGGCGCCGGCACGGCGGTGATCTCGACACCGCATCCCGCGATCAGGTCCAGCAGCATCGGCCACAGCCCCGGCAGCTCCGCGGGGTCCTCGTGCAGGCTGATGCGGTCCACGCCCAGGGGCCAGCTCGCGCCGCCGGCACGCAGCTGCGCGAGGAGGTCCACGATCTCGCGCAGGTCGTCGGCCGGGCCGGGGGAGAGCGTGGCGGGGCGACCGTCGGGGGCGCAGGTGCCGGGCATGCCCACGACCACGCGCCGCTCCACCGCGGCGATGGCGGCCAGCCGCGGAGGCAGCAGGGCCGGGTCCGCGGTCGCGGGCCGCCAGCCCGCCTCGACGGCGGCGTCGCGCCAGCGCAGCAGCTGCCGTGCGGTGCTCCACGGGTCCACCGCGCAGGAGGCCGCCGGCCAGAAGGCTGCGGGATCCGAGAGGCCGGCCAGGTGCTCGTCGATCAGGCGCATCCACTGCGCCGTCCGCACCGCGCGGTCGACCTCGGGCCGGGTCAGGCCCAGCCGCGTCTGCAGCAGCGTCACCAGGCCGCGCGGGCCCATGCGGACGGTCCCCGCCGCCCCGCCGGAGGCGGCATCGGCCCAGGACGCGCCGTCCAGGGACCACCCGAACTCGATGCGCATCCGCCGACCTCCTCCGTCCAGGGCTGCGTCCCCCGCAGCGCATCTCCACCCTAGGGGAGCGGGCCGACACTCCTGGCGCGCCGCGACGGCGGTGGACGGATCCGGCAGGGCCGGAGGAGTTGAGGCGGTGCCGGCGCGGATCAGGAGCCGCCGTCGCTCGCCGCAGGCTCGGACTGCGTCGTGAGCACCGCCGTGATCTGCGCCGCCTCGGAGTCGATGTCCTCCCCGGGGACGAGATCGGCCGCCTGCTCCCGGAGCACGGCGGTGCGAGCCGCGAGGATCTCCTCCGCACGGCCACTGTCGACCAGATCGGTGCGCAGCGCGGCGCTCTGCTCCTGGATCAGCGCGGCGAAGGACTCGACGGCGGTGAAGCGGGAGGCCAGGATGTTGCCTCCGCCCATGCCGCCGCCCTGGCGGAGGGGGACCGCAGCATCCCCGCCGCCGTCGGAGGGCATCGCCCCGCCGCGACCGCCCATCCCGCCGGCGGGCATCTCGCCCTCCTCGGGCATCTCGACGCCCTCCGGCGGCATCGCGCCCTCCGCGCCGGCACCGCCCGCTCCGGCGCCGTCCGGTCCGCCGATCGCGCCGCCCCCTCCCGCGCGGCCTGCGCCCATCCCGCCGAAGGCGAGGTTGTGATCCCACGCGACCACGGTGAAGACGTCCGTCGCCGGGTCGTAGAAGAGGTAGGAGTTGTTGCCGGGCCCGTCGATGTCGTCGGTGTTCTGCACGAGGTCCTCGAACGCGAGGTAGCGGGCGAACCCCTCGACGTCGAGGTGGTCCGGCAGCTGGGCGGCGAAGTCCTCGTCGCTGGACTCGTCGAGGAACGCCAGCAGCGTGGTGAGCGGGGCGTAGTCCTCGTCGCCGCCTTCGACGTCGAAGACGCCGTCGTATGCGGCGGCATCGTCCCCGCGGTAGGAGTAGTCGCCCCCGGCCTCGGCCTTGTAGAGGATGCCGTCCGCACCGAGCACCGCCTCCATCCAGGCGTCCTCGAGCATCTCCAGGGTCAGGCGCAGCACCGGGTCGGAGCCGTTGACGGTGAGAGCGGTCGCCACGGACAGCTCGGAGGCGAGCCCGGCCTCGGCGAGGAGGTCCAGGGCGACCGCCTCGTTGAGGGAGGTGGCGGTGCTGCTGGAGCGCACCACGAGGTCCGCGGCACCGTCGAAGGACCGGCCCTCGACGACCTTGTCCAGGCGGATCCGCCAGGGCAGGGTCGCCGGATCGCTGTCGGCGCTCACCGAGCGCAGCGACGAGTTCCCCTTCAGCTTCAGACCGACCTGGTCGAACCGCGTCCCGTCGATGGTCACCGATCCGGTGATCCATTCCTTCTCGCCGGAATCGAGATACGTCCCGATCATCGTGGCGAGATCCTCCGCGGGGACCTCGACGTCGAGGGTGTGCAGCCGGGTCGCGTCCCAGAACGAGGAGACGTCGGTGCGGACGATGGGCTGTGCCGCTGCGGCGGAGGAGCCGGCGGAGCCCTCGTCCTCGGCCGAGGTGCAGGCGCTCGCGGCGCCGGTGACGAGAGCGCCGATCAGGACGGCGCGACGGGTGAGGCGGGGCGATCGGGGCACGGCGGGATCCTCCGGGTGGGTGTCGACGGAACCCCAGGGGATCGCGCGAAGCTGTCGATCGGCTATGTCTGCGGCCAGCGCAGGCTGTTCGTCCGATGCACGTCAGTCCGGGGCGGGCAGCTCGCGCTCGAGGGAGAGCTGGAGAGCGGACATCAACCGGTCGAACTCCCCCTCGAGATCGATCCCGTGCTCCGCCGAGAGCACGAGGAGAGACCAGAGGCAGTCGGCGAGCTCGTGGCCGAGCGCCTCGTCCAGCCCCGGTCGTGGCCGCACGCCTGCTCTCCCGAGCACCAGCTTCGCCAGGTCGCCGACATCCCCGACGAACCCCAGCATCACCTCGTCGGTCGTCCACGCACGTCGGGACCGGGACGCGTCGACCTCCGCGAAAAGGGTCCTGACCTGCAGAGCTTTCTCCGTCATGTCCTGAAGGGTCATGGCGGGAGGCTACCGTCCTGCATCAAGCGGACCCCGGAGGGCGGGCCGGGAAGGGCGCGCAGCAGGTGCAGGGGATCAGGCCGTGCGGGGGCGCTCCCCGATGCAGGTGCGGATGATCCCCACGATCAGCTGCACGAGGCGGCAGCCGGGGACCACCAGGTAGATGACGGCCAGCAGCAGGATGAAGCTGGCGAGGATCAGGTCCTGGTTCTCGCCCTGCACGGCGAGGACCACGAGCAGGATGGCCAGCACCGGGGCGAGCCATGCGGTCGTGATCACCGCGATCACGCACCACGGGACGATCGCATCGCCGATCCGCCCCACCAGACGGCGCACGGACTGCACCACGGCCACGAGGTCGAGCACGATCGAGGCGAGCACCCCGAGAGCGGTGAGCACGAGCACCACGACCGACGCGGTGAGCGGAGCCCACGGGTCGATGTCGTCGGGGCCGCCGGTGGTCGCGGACTCGATCGCCGCGATCACGGCGAGGCTCGAGGCGTAGAACAGGACCATCCCGACGAGGAGCCCGAGGCCCCACACCACGGCGCCGACGAGGACGACGATGCCGTAGCCGCGCCGGGCCGGCGGGAGCGAGGGGACAGGGGCGTACGGCGCGGCGTACGGGTGGGGAGGCGGTGACGAGGAGTGCATCTGCGCACGGTAGCGCGGTCCGCCCTCGGCCCGCTCGCGGTCTGTGGACAACCCGGCCGGTGGCGGCTCCGTCGCAGATCAGCGGTTGAACGGATCGTCGGGCCGCAGCCCCCAGCTGAAGCCGCGGTCGTAGAGGACCCGGCCGTCCTCGTCGGGGGAGAGGACCAGGTCGATGCCCTCGCCGTGCAGGCGCAGGGATCCGTCGGCCTGCTCCTGGACGGTGAGGGTCCAGGTCAGCTGCTCCGAGGCGGCGTGCTCGGCGAAGGTCTGCCCGGGGTCGCGCTGCTCGCGCAGGGCCAGCTCCACGGTGGAGCCGCCGGTGCGCTCGTAGGTGCCGTCCAGCAGCGTCCCGTCCGCCCGGCGCACCTGGGCGCGGGCCGTGCCGTCGTAGGCGACCTCGCCGAACGCCGCCTTCTGCCAGCGGGTGTCCTCGGACAGCTGGGCGGCGGGCTCGGCGGTGTCCTGCGCGACGACCCAGACGCCCGCCGGCGGCGTCGCGTCCGTGCTCCGCGCCGGGTACAGGGCGCTCACGCCCCAGGCCACCAGGGCCAGCACCGCGATCCCGGCGAGGGGACCGGCCACGTCCGTGACCTTCCGGAAGGGGCGCCCGGGGATCAGCGCGGGCTCGGGACCGGCGGGGATCGCCCCGTGCCCCAGCAGCGACCGGGCCACCCGGGGCATCCACGGGCCGAGCACCACGAGGGACATCACCAGCAGCACCAGGGCGATCGTCTTCACGGGCACGTCGTAGCCCAGGTTCAGCACGAGCACGAGGGCCATGTCCGCCGCGGCCAGCAGCGCGCCGAAGGCCACCGACCGCCGCCACATCAGGGCGAGCGCGGCCCCGGCCTCGGCGAGGCCGGCGAGGACCTGGAACAGCGGGGAGAAGGCCACCAGGCGCCACAGCATCCCCATCGGGCTCATCTCGCCCTGCGCCACGAGCGCGTCGCCCATGTCCGCGACCCCGAACTGCCCCAGGACCAGCTTCGCGACGCCGTAGTAGGCCAGCGCCAGCGCCAGCAGCACGCGGACGAGACCGTGCAGCCACCACCCCAGCGTCACCACGATCGTCCGTGCTGGTGCTGGTGCTGGTGCTGGTGCTGGTGCTGGGGAGCGGGCAGGTGCGGGAGCGGAGGAGGCATCGGGCGCGGTCATGGCGTCCACCCCACCATCGGGCGCGCCGCGGCGGGAGCGCCCTCCGGCGGAGGCGCCCCCGACCTTCGCGCGATCCCGCGCTCGACCTTCGGCCCGGTCAGAGCGCGGCGTGCTCCCGCACCCAGCTCGCCTCGGACTGCAGGGGCCGGCCCGGCACGAGCGCGCCGTCCCGCACGAAGCCCTCCTCGCGGCCGTCCAGCTCCGCCACCAGGAGCGCGCGGTGCCGGGCGAGCTCCTCGGCGTGGGCGTCGTCCCCGGCGAGGTCGTGCAGCTCCTGCGGATCGGCCTCGAGGTCGAAGAGCTGCTCGTGCCCGTCGCCGGAGAACCACAGGTACTTGTGCCGCGCAGAACGGATCCAGTGCATCCCGTGCCGGCCCAGCGAGCCGATGAGGTGCTCGCCGTGGAGGTGCTCGCGCACCGCGGCGCGGTCGCGCGTGGCCGGGCGCAGGCTGAGCCCGTCCACGCCCTCCGGCACGGTCACGCCCGCGAGGTCCAGCACGGTGGGCATGATGTCGCGCAGCTCGGCGATCGCGTCGACGTCCCCGGGCGCGCCCCAGCTCTCCTGCAGGCGCGGCGGCACGTGCAGGACCATCGGCACCCGCGCGGATCCCTCGTAGCCCACCGACTTCCGGTACATGTCGTGGTCGCCCATCATGTCGCCGTGGTCGGAGACGAACACGATCACCGTGTCCTGCAGCAGGCCCAGGTCCGAGAGCTTCTCGCGCAGGCGGTTCAGCTGCAGGTCGATGAACTCGATGCTCCCGTAGTACCCGGCGCGGACCTGCTGATGGGTGCTCTCCTTCTGCGCGCCGAACTCCGCCTCCGAGCCGTGGTCGCGGCGGTGCTCGTCGAAGCGGGAGACCCACCGGCCCATCGGCCGCGGCGGAAAGGTCCGGGCACGGTACTTCTCCCACAGCCAGGCCGGCGGGTCGAAGGGCGCATGCGGCCGATGGAAGGACATGTACAGGAAGAAGGGGCGGGAGGGGTCGCGGCGCTCGAGGAAGCGCAGGGACTCGTCGGCGACCCACCGGGTCGGGTGCAGGCGCTCCTCCCGCTCCCACGGCCGCGCGGTCATGGCGTTGCAGCCGATGCCGGTGTCCTGGTAGTCGGCCCGCGGGTCCCCGGTCTCCCGGCGCAGGAAGTCGACGTAGTCGTCGATCCCGGCCGACGCTCCCCGGCTCAGCCGGCGGGAGGCGTGCAGGAAGCCGTCGTGCAGCAGCACGTCGTCGAAGCCGCAGCGGGCCCGGTCGGGGAAGACGTGCATCTTGCCGACGCCGAAGGTCTGGTAGCCGGCCTCCCGCAGCGTGGACTGCAGGGTCACGGGGTAGGCGTCGGGGAAGGAGATGCCTTCCCGGTAGCCGTAGCGGCCGTGCCGGTCCGGCGAGGTCCCGGTGAACAGGGCGACCCGCGCCGGCACGCAGGTGGGCGTGGCCGAGTAGGCACGCGTGAAGCGGTACCCGCCGCGGGCCAGGTCGTCGAGGTTCGGGGTGTCGATGTGCTCGTTGCCGGCGGCGCCCATCGCATCGGCGCGCATCTGGTCGACGCACACCAGGACCACGTGGGGCCGGCGGGGAGGGGCCTCGGCGGAGGCCGGGACGGCGGATGGGCTCTCAGGGGTCACGGTGGCGGGGTCCTTCCCGGTGCCGGGGACGAGAACTCCCCCCGCCCGACGGATCGGACGAGGGGAGCATGAGGTCGGGGGCGGCTCAGCCGAGCATGTCCCCGGGCTTCGCCCACGGCGGGGTGCCGCCGGCGCGATGCCCGCCCTGCTGTCCCTGCTGGGACTGCTGGGCCTGCTGGGCGGCGCGCTGGGCGGCCTCGGCCTGGGAGCGGGCCTGGTCGCGGCGGGCCGACTCCTGGGCGTGGCGCGCCTGCTCGGCGGCGCGCTGCGCGCTGACGACGGCGTCCTTGTCGGCCTCGCCGTCGGCGTCGTGCGCCGCCTGCGCCTGCAGCATGGCGGTGCGGATCTCGTCGCCCATCGAGCCGACGGTGCCGGGGTTCGAGGGCAGGAACAGGACGTTGGAGCGGCCGTTGCGGGCCACGTCCTGCATGGTGTCGAAGTACTGGGTCATCAGCAGCAGCTGCTCGGCGGAGTGCTCGATGCCGACCTTGCGGAGCATCTCGTACTGCTCGGCGATGCCCATGGCGATCGCCTTGCGCTGGGCGGCGACGCCCTCACCCTGGAGGCGCTTGGACTCGGCCTCGGCCTCCGCCTGGGTGACGCGCTTGATCTTGTCGGCCTCGGCGAGGGACTGCGCGGCCACGCGGTCGCGCTGGGCGGCGTTGATCGAGTTCATCGAGTCACGCACGCGCTGGTCCGGCGAGATGTCCTGGACCAGGGTGTTGACGATGTTGAAGCCGAACTCCTGCATGCGCGCGGAGAGGGTCTCCTCGACGTTGCGGGCGATGTCGTCCTTGGACTCGAAGGCCGCGTCGAGGTTCAGGCCCGACAGCGCCGAGCGGACCGTGTCGAACACGTAGGAGCGGATCTGCGCCTCGGGGTTGGACAGCCGGTAGTAGGCGTCCACGACCTGGTTCTCGCGGATCACGTACTGGACCGCGACCGGCACGTTGACGAACACGTTGTCCTTGGTCTTGGACTCGATGTTCACCTCGAGCTGCTGGATGCGCAGCGAGATGGGGCGCGTGGTGGTCTCGATGAAGGGGGTCTTCATGTTCAGGCCGGGCCCGGCGACCTTCTTGAACTTGCCGAAGCGCTCGACGATCACCATCTCCTGCGTGTGGACGGTGAAGAAGATGCTGGTGCGGAGCCCGCCGAACAGCAGGCCTCCCACGATGATGAGCGCGATCACGAGGATCACGGCGATGACGAGGAATGCGATGATGCCGCCGTCCACGGGTACTCCCTTGGGTCGTCGGGTCGATGGTTGTGATCCAGGCTACCAACGGTGCATCGCCGCAGGCCCCGCCGAACGTCGATGATCTGCTGCGGGCTCGCGGGCTCGCGGGGGCGCGGGCTCGCGGGGGCGCGTCGGCCGGGCCGGGTCAGCGCTGCAGCCGCGGCCCGCCGGTCAGCCCCAGCTCCGCCTCGATGCGCCGGGCGATCCGGTGCGGCGGGACGACCGGGGCGTAGCGGCGCAGCACCTTCCCCTCGGGGGAGACGAGGAACTTGGTGAAGTTCCAGGTGATGCGGCCGCCGATGACGCCGGAGCGCTGCGAGGTCAGCCACCGCCACAGCGGATGGGCCCGGGGGCCGTTGACGTCGACCTTGGAGAACAGCGGGAAGGTGACGTCGTAGGAGGTCGTGCAGAACTCGGCGATCTCGTCGTCGTCGCCGGGCTCCTGCAGGAACTGGGCGCTGGGGAACCCCAGGACGGTGAAGCCGTGGTCGCGGTAGGCCAGCTGCAGACGCTGGAGATCCTCGTACTGCGGGGTGAACAGGCAGCGCGAGGCGGTGTTGACCACCAGGAGCACCTTCCCGCGGTACGCGGAGAGGTCCTGCTCCTCGCCGTCGATGGTGGTCGCGGTGAAGCTGTGGAGGGTCGGCCCGGCATCATGCGCCGTCCGTGATCGGTCCATGTGCCCTCTCTCCTCGTCCGGCCCTGCCCGGGTCCGTGCCGCTGACGTCGAGGCACCGGGGGCGGTGCCGTCCATCACATCGTAGGCGGCGGCCCTGCACATCCCCCGGACGTGTGGTGTGCGCGAGCCTGGAACGCCCGGGGCCCGGGCGCAGGCGCGGGCGGGCATGCCGGTGCGCCCGGGCGGAGGCCCGGGGGCGGCAGAGGGGACGGAGAGCTCAGGAGAGGAGGGTCAGTACGGCGGGGGCTGGCTGTCCCGGATGGCGTCCTGCACCGCGCGGACGGGCGCGTGGAACTCCTCGAGCGCCTGGTGGTGCAGATGGTCGCGGAATTCGGGGACCGTCTCGGGGGTGGCGAGATCGGTGTTGTCGGGGATGTCCACGGTGAGATCGACGCCGATCCTCCATCGCGTCGCCCCCGCGACCTGACGAATCGGGTCGACGGATTCCTCGGTCTAGAGGCGATGGTGGGTGGTGCAGAGATCGTGGAGATTCTCGGGGGTGGTCATCCCGCCTTTCGCGGGACGCCTGTGATCGTATTCCTCGATATGGTCCACCTCGTACCACCCGCTCGAGGGCCTGCCGCATCCCGGCATCGCGCACAGCGGGGTCTTCAGGTGCGTCAGCTCGATCATGGCCGCCGTGGGCGTGTACCGCGCGGGCGGGGTGTTCAGGAACGTGCCGGTGACGGGATCGGTCAGCACGCGATGCCAGTCGTCGCTGCGCCCGGCGATCGCCCGGGCCGTCGCCGCGTCCACGGGCACGTCGCCCTCGAGCAGGCCCGGTGCGTTGGAGCGACCCATCAGCGTCAGCGCGGGGACGGTGAGGTTGACCCGCCGCCGCGGGGAGGGCACGTGCACGCCGCCGGTCTCGATCCGGGAATGGACGAGGATCGCGTAGCGCAGCTGTGCCAGGGACATCGGCATGCCCGTGCCCTCGACCTGGGCGTCGAGGTCGAAGGGGATCTTGTCGGCGCCGCCGGCCAGGGCGTGGCGCTGGGCGTCCTGCACGGCGCGGGCCCCGCGGTTCAGCCGGTCGATGACGTCGATGATCTCCGGGGTCGGGCCGGTGATCTCGAGGGTCGTGGTGCCCTCCACGAGATCCGGGTCCCGCCAGGTCACGGTGCGCTGCCGGGCGGGGTCCGGCGCGGGGCGGCGGTCCTGGGCCAGGGCCGTGACCAGCAGCCTCAGGCGGCGGCGGAAGCCGGCGACGGGGAGGGTCGGCAGCGACCAGCTGCTGACGGCCCGGTCGACCTCCTCGAGGATCGCTGCGGGGAGGTCCCGGGTGTGGCTGAGGATGCGGGGTGAACCAGGCCGCGGGGAGGTCTGCGGCCTCCAGCCGGGCCAGGGTCCGCGGGAAGGACGTCACGGCGGTGTGGGCCTGGGCGATCAGGCGGCGGGCCCGGGGGATGTCGCAGCGCAGCGCGACGGCGCAGGCGGCCTCGGCGGTGGCCTGCTCCGACGCCGCGGCCCGGGGGTGCAGGGTCGAGGGGTCCACGTGGAACCGGTCCAGGTCCCGCAGGCGCTGCGCGTGGGCGCGGGCCTCGGCGGCGGTCGAGGCCAGCAGCGCTGCGGCCCGCGGGGAGATCGGGGCGGAGGGGACGATCCCGCCTCGGGCCGGGGCGGGGTCCGGCGCGGTGCGCTCGAGGGACGGCAGGGCCGGCTGGGTCGAGCGGGCGCCGGAGGGGCCGGCGGCGGGCAGAGCCGCGGCGGACAGGGGCGCGGCGGGAGGCGCGGGCGGGCCGGCGGCGCGAGAGCCCGGGTCCGGGGGATCGTGGGGAGCGGAGGAGTTCTCCTGGAGCATGGAGCGTGGCACCTCCCTCACAAGGGTGAGGGTGAACGGGAGGAACGGAGAATATTCGACGGGGCGCGGGAGAAATGGCGACAGGGGTGTCGAGGGACGTCATCGTCACCATTCAGGGTTCCGCATCCTGCGCTTCTTCTGCGGCCCCCTGGAGTGCTCTCCATAATACTCCCCGCACCGCCGCGTTTCCACCCATATCGGACATCGGCGGCGATTTTGTGGACAACTCTGCAGGGGGAGGAGGAGCGGAATCCTCACACCAGATCGGCGGCCCCCCGCAGCACGTCCAGGCCGATGGGCCCCGCGGTCACCGAGCCGTAGCTGCCCTTCTCCACGAAGACGGCCAGGGCCAGGTCGCCCTGCGCGACGATCACCCAGGAGTGCAGGCTCAGCGCGCCCTCGCCGTCGATCCACTCGGCGGTCCCCGTCTTGCCGATCACGGGATCGCCGGGCAGGTCTCGGAAGTCGTCGAGGCTGCCGTGCTCGACGACGCCGCCCAGCAGGCCGCGCAGCTGCTCGGCCTCCGCCGCCGTCAGCGGCACGGCCGGGGCGGGGGCGGCGGGCTCGGCGTCGGTGAGGATCCGCGGGGCGACCGTCTCGCCGCGGACCACGCTCGCCAGCACCACGGCCATCGTCAGCGGGGAGGCGAGCACCTGGCCCTGGCCCATCATCGCCGCGGCATGCTCGGTGGTGCTGTTCGGGGTCCCGACGGCGCCCATGTAGGCGTCCAGCCCCTCGGGCTCCTCCTGCCCGACGCCGAGCGCGGCGGCGGCCTCGGCCAGCGCCTCCTGGGAGACGCGGTCGTGCTGGAGCAGCAGCGCCGTGTTGCAGGAGTGGGCGATGACGTCCGACAGCGGCAGCGGCCCGAACAGCCCGGGGTCCAGGGAGTCGGCGTTCTTGAAGGAGCGGCCGTCGACGACGGCCCGTTCGGGGCACTGCAGGACCGTGTCGGGAGTGTCGCCGGCGCGCAGCAGCGACAGCGCGGTGACGGTCTTGAACGTCGAGCCGGGCGCGTACCGGCCCACGAGGCCGATGGGGTACTCCTGGGTCCGCGGGCCCAGGGCGGCGGCCAGCAGCTCCCCGGTCGAGGGGCGCAGCGCGACCACGGCGCTGGGCGCCTCGGTCCCGGCGAGGCGCTCGGTGGCGAGGTCCTGCAGCTTAAGGTCGAGGCTGATGGCCACCTCGGTGCCGTCGACGGGGTCGCGGCGGTGCAGCTCGCGGGAGCGGTCGGCGTCGGGGTCCGTGGCCAGCACCTTCGCTCCCGGCGTGCCGAGGATCTGGTCGCGCCGCGCGGCGACGACCCCGCCGGTGCCCACCAGGTCCCCGGCCTGCAGGGACGGGTCCTCGGCGAGGTCCTCGGCGCTCGCCTCGCGCAGGGAGCCCAGCACGCCGGGGGCGATGCCGCGGCGCACGGACAGCGGCCGGGTCTGCTCGACCTCGTGGTAGCCGGGCAGCTGGGCGGCCTCGTCGAGCCGCCGCTCCTGCGCCTCCTCGACGCGGACGGTGAGCGCGGGGACGAAGGCCTGCGGGCCCGAGTCGGCGACGGTCCCGGCGTAGCGGTCGGCGTCGATGCCCAGCAGCGCGGCGAGGTCGCGGGCGGCGCCGTCCTGCTCGGCGGGATCGAGGGCGGTCTTGTCGATCCCGACGACGAGCACCTGCCGCGGGCCCAGCAGCTCGGTACCGCGGCGGTCCCGCACCCGGCCGAGCTCCGGGGCGATGCTGCGCAGCTCGAGGTGCTCGCGCTCGCCGAGCCCGGAGGCGTACGTCGCGGGGGACAGGCGCGCCTGCCACCCCTCGTCGCCGCGCACGAGGGCGGCGCCCGCCTCGACCTCCCAGGGCTCGGGGAACCCGGGAAGGGTCCAGGACCAGCGCAGGGACAGCTCGCGGCGGCCGTCGGACTCGGGGGCGAGGTCGTGCGCGGAGAGCTCGACCTCCGCGCCGTCGAGGGCGAGCAGGGGGCCGATGATGCGCTCGCGCTCCTGCGCGGCGGCGTCCGGGTCCGCGAGAGGTGCGGCGGAGAAGTCCCCCGAGCGGAGGGCGGCCAGGAGCGCATCGGCCTCGGCGGTGCCGTCGCCGCCGCGGGTGAGCAGGAGGGCGCCGCCGGCGCCGGCGGCCGCGACGAGGCCGGCGCCGAGGACGAGACGGCGGGCGAGGCGGGGACGATCACGGGTCATGGGCGAAGCCTTCCGGAGCCGGCGCGATCCGTCCAATAGGTACGGACGTGCCGGGAATGCACCCTGCAGATATGACGCCAGGTCAGGACAGGAATGCGTCGACCTCGGCGCGGGTGGGGGCCGTCGCGGGGCCGCGGCGGGTCACCTTGATCGCGGCGGCGGCGTTGGCCCGGGTGGCCGCGCTCTCCCAATCGGCGCCCAGGGCGCGCTCGGCCAGCAGCACCCCGGTGTGGGTGTCGCCGGCCCCGTTGGTGTCGATCGGGGTCTGCGGGAAGCCGGGGATGCGGGTGCCGCGCCCGTGGTGGAAGACGATGCAGCCCTCGGCGCCGTCGCGCACGATCACCGCTCCGCGGCGGCCGATGCGGCGGCGCAGCGCGGCGGGAGTGTCCTGCAGCGAGTCCAGCCCGGTGGTCGCCCGGGCCTCGTCGGCGTTGGAGGTCCACACGCTCGTGCACGCGAGCACCCGGTCCTGCAGCGCTCGGGGGAACTGCGCGAAGGGCGCGCCCGGGTCCAGGACGACGTCCACGTCCTCGGGCAGGGATTCGAGGAAGTCGAGCAGGGGGTCCCGGGTCGGCTCGAACAGGCTGTAGCCGGAGACGCAGACGAGGTCGCCGGCCTGCGGCTCCAGGCGGGCGAAGGACTCCGCGCTGACCCGGCGCTCGGCGCCGAAGGTGGTCACGAAGGTCCGCTCCGCCGAGGACTCGACGAGGACCAGGCAGGTGCCGGTGTCGGCATCGGGGACGGGCAGATCGGCCACGGCCACGCCCTCGGCGGCCAGCGTCTCGAGGATCAGATCGGCGCGGGGGCCGGTGCCGTAGGCCCCGCCGTGGACGGCCGTGGCCCCCGAGCGGGCCGCCGCGACCAGGACGTTCACCGCCCCTCCGGCGTAGCGGGACTCCCGTGTGGCGTTCACGTTGCTGCCGCGCTCGGGCAGAGCCGGAACCTCGACGACGACGTCCACCAGGGCCTGAGCGGTGTGCAGCACACGGGGCATGGGGCCAGTGTAGGGGCCTCACCGGGAGGAGCGGAGCTCTCCGACCAGCGCCGCGGCGATCTCGCCGATGCCGTCGTCGACCGCGGGCAGCAGCCGTCCGATCTCGAGGCTCTCGGTGAGCACGCAGACGGCGATCGGCACCTCGCCCTCATGCATCACCAGGGCGCTCTCGTGACGGAACGGACCCCAGGTCCCGGTGCGTCCCGCGACCCGGGCGCCGGGGTGGTCGAAGGCGCTGGTGATGCGGCTGCGCTGGACCAGCCGGCCCATCGTGCCGATCACCAGCTCGGTGTCCGCCGGGCCGGCGAGACGACCCTGCCACAGGGCCGTCAGCAGGCGCAGCTGGTCGGAGGCGGTGGTGGTCGAGCCGAGCACCGCGTCGGAGGCGGCCTCGGCGAGCAGCGAGTCGTCCCGGTCCGTGCCGGTGCCGCTCCCGCCGGTGCGGCGCGCGGAGACGGCCGCGGCGACCGTCTGCGCGGTGGTGCCCACGGCGGTCGAGGTCATCCCGGCCTCGCGGGCGACCGCGTCGAGGGCCGGGATGCCCGTACGGCGCAGGATCACCTGCGCCGCGGTGTTGTCCGAGCCCACCAGCATGGAGCGCAGCAGATCGCGCCAGCTCAGGGTCACGGGGTCGCCCAGCAGGGACAGGCCCGCCCCGCCGGGCACGCGGTCCGCCGCGGTGACGGTCACGCGCTCGGACGGATCGAGGCCGGGGACGCGCAGCAGGGCCAGGGCCGCGAGGGTCTTGTAGAGGGAGGCGCCCGGCCAGGGCTCCTGAGACCGATGGGCGAGCACGGGGCCCGTGCCGTCGGCGCGCGCGGCGGCGACCGCGACGTCCACGCCCAGCCGGTCGGCGATCCGCAGCACGTCGCCCAGAGCCAGTGAACCGCCGGTCCCCGGGTCGCAGGGGCCCGGATCCGGCGCGCCCGGGACGGACGGCCCGCCTGCGGGGGTCGAGGGGTCAGGCATCGTGCACCCGTGCCAGGGTCGCGGCGGCCGCCGCGTGCACGGCGACCGTCGCGCGGTCCCGGGCCGTGCGGCGCAGCACGGCATGGAAGACGGCGGACGCCCGGTCGATCGGGAGGGAGCGCACGCGGACGCTCCCGGCGAGGGCCTCGGGCAGGACCGGCGCCTCCGTGCTGATGACCGCGTGGACGCGGCCGGCGGCCAGTCGTCCCAGGGCGGTGGCTTGCGGCATCGGCACGAGGTCCCCGCCCACGGCGAGACCGCGCAGCTCCCGGGCCAGCCGCGCGAGGAACGCCGCGGAGGCCTTCTCGTGCACGAGCGCGGTGGTTCTCGAGCGCGGGGCCTCGTGGCGCGCCTCCCACAGCAGGGCCGGGGCGGCGCCGCTGGCCCGCAGCCCCTCGGCGCGGAAGGGCGCGAGCACCACGGCGGGCAGGTCCGCCGCGCGGGCGCGCTGCAGGGCACCCTCGGTGGGGACGGGCTCGAGGTCGACGGCGAGCCCGGAGGCCTCTGCGTCCCGGACGATCGCGGCCGCCCACGCGCCCGGCAGGGCGGGATCCACGAGCAGGCGCACCGGGGCGAGCGCATGGTCGGCCGCGGCGGCCCGGACCTCCGCCACGGCCTGACGGGCCCGGCCGGCGGCCTCGCGCACCCGCGCCCCGGCCGGGGTGAGGACCGCGCCGGAGCTGGTGCGCTCCAGGAGCACGCAGCCCAGCTCCGCCTCGAGGCGCTTGATCGCCTGGGACATCGGCGGCTGGGCCATGCCCATGCGCTCCGCGGCGCGGCCGAAGTGCCCCTCCGAGGCCACCGCCTCGAACAGCTCCAGGTGCCGGATCAGGTCCATGCGGTCAGCCTAGGGCGCTCCTGCGGCCGCGGTCCGTGCCGTCACCGGGGAAGGGCGGGCAGGAGGTGAGAACGCCCTCGCCCGCGAAGAACCGCAATCGCCGGTGCCGGCGATCCCCGCGGGCCATACTCGTGCGATGGATTCTGTCGCCGCATGGCTCGCCGACCGAGGGGATCAGCTCTGGACGTGGGTCGTCCTGCCGATCGTGGTCGTCCTCGGCCTGTACCTGACCCTCCGATCCGGGCTGGTCCAGCTCCGGCTGCTGCCGGAGATGCTCCGCACCCTGGGCGACCGCACGCCGCGGGACGAGTCGGGGGCCCCGCAGTCGGTGTCCTCCTTCCAGGCGTTCACGATCTCGGCCGCATCCCGGGTCGGCACCGGGAACATCGCCGGGGTCGCCACGGCGATCGCCGTGGGCGGCGCGGGCGCCGTGTTCTGGATGTGGCTGATGGCCTTCATCGGCGCGGCCTCGGCGTTCGCGGAATCCACCCTCGCGCAGCTGTTCAAGGTCCCCGACCGCGACGGCTTCCGCGGCGGGCCGGCCTACTACATGCAGCACGGCCTGAGGGCGCGGTGGCTGGGCGTGGTGTTCGCCGTGATCCTCATCGTCTGCTTCCCCTTCGCGTTCAGCTCGCTGCAGGCCAACACCATCTCCGCCTCGATGGGCGGCGCCGTGTCATCGCTGACCGGCGGCGAGGAGCTGCGGTGGCTGCCGTGGGTCTCCGGCCTCGTCGTCGCGGTGCTCACAGGCCTGGTCGTCTTCGGCGGGGTGCGTCGCATCGCCTCGGTGACGCAGGCGGTCGTGCCGGTGATGGCGCTGGCCTATCTGCTGCTGGGCCTCGCGGTGGTGGCCGTGTCCTGGCGCGAGATCCCCGACGCGCTCTCGGCGATCATCACCGGAGCCTTCGGGTACAACCAGGTCGTCGGCGCGACCTTCGGGTACGTCGTGCTGACCGGGATCAAGCGCGGCATGTTCTCCAACGAGGCCGGCCTGGGATCGGCCCCGAACGCGGGGGCGAGCGCCGCGGTCACCCACCCGGTCAAGCAGGGGCTGGTGCAGTCGCTGGGGGTGTACTTCGACACCTTCCTGGTCTGCTCGATCACCGCGTTCATCATCCTCACCGGCGTCCCCGACCTGGCCTCCGCGCCCCTCGGCGTCGATCTCACCCAGGCGGCGCTCGCGAGCACGCTGGGCCAGTGGTCGCTCACCGCGCTCGCCGCGATCGTCTTCCTGCTCGCGTTCAGCTCGATCATCGGCAACTACTACTACGGCGAGGCGTCGATCGAGTTCATCTCCACCCGGCGCCGGGTGCTGCATGCCTACCGCGCGCTCGTGGTCGTCTCCGTGTTCACCGGGTCGGTGCTCTCGGCCGATGTGGTGTGGAGCTTCGCCGACGCCGCGATGGGGTTCATGGCGATCACCAACCTCGTGGCGCTCGCGCTGCTGTCCGGCCTGGTGCTCGCCCTGCTGCGCGACTACGTCCAGCAGCGCCGGGAGGGCGTGGACCCGGTGTTCACGCGCGACCGCCTGCCGGGCGTCCCGGGCATCGCCTGCTGGAAGGACGCCCGCAGCGTCACGGGACCGATCCCGGTGCCGCGCATCCGCTGACCTCCCGCGGCGTCGCCCGCCGAGGCGTGCGGGCGGGGCGCGGGGATCAGAGCGCGGCGGCGACCTCGACGGCCTGGCGGATGGCGCGCTGGGCATCGAGCTGCGCGGCCCGCTCCGCGCCGCCGATGACGTGGACGGCGGGGCCGTCGGCGAGGGCGGCGAGCTCATCGGCGAGGTCCCGCACGGACTCCTGCCCGGCGCACAGCACAACGGTGTCGACCTCGAGCAGCGTCTCGGCGCCGTCCTCGCGGATCCGCAGGCCCTCCGGGGCCAGACCCAGGTACTCGACGCCCACGTGCTGGCGCACCCCGGCGTGGCGCAGCTCGGCCCGATGCACCCAGCCGGTGGTGCGGCCCAGGCCCGCCCCGATGCGCGTGGTGCTGCGCTGCAGCAGGTGGACCTCCCGGCCGGAGGGGGCCGTGGTCGGCGCGGGCCCGCCCTTCTCGCGCGGCTGCAGCCCGCCGCGATGCTGCGCGGGATCGCCGATGCCCCAGCGCTCGCGCCACGCCTCGACGTCCAGGGTGAAGGAGGGGGTGGGGGCCGTGAGGAACTCGGCGACGTCGACGCCGATCCCGCCGGCGCCGATGATCGCGACCCGGTTGCCGGCCGTGGCCTCCCCGGACAGCAGCTGCGCGTAGGACACGACCACGGGCCCTCCCTCGGCCGCGGGGGCGAGCTCGACCTCCCGCGGCCGCACGCCGGTCGCCACGATCACCGTGTCGAAGCCGGCGAGGTCCTCGGCCCGGGCCCGCACGCCCAGCCGCACGCCGACGCCCGCGGCCAGCAGGCGGGCCCGCCACGACTCGAGCGCCTGGGCGTAGTCCTCCTTGCCGGGGATCCGGGCGGCCAGCAGGAACTGCCCGCCGAGCTCCTCGCTCGCCTCGAACAGCGTCACGTGATGCCCGCGGGAGGCGGCGGCGACGGCGGCCTCGAGACCCGCGGGGCCGCCGCCGACCACCGCCACGCGGCGCGCGCGGTGCGCGGGGACCGGCACCAGGCGCAGCGCGGTCTCGTGGGCGGCGCGCGGGTTGACCAGGCAGCTGGCGCCCTCGCCCACGAACACGCGGTCCAGGCAGGACTGGTTGCAGGCGATGCAGGCCACGACCTCGCGGGCCCGATGCGCGGCGAGCTTGTTCGGCAGCTCCGGATCGGCGAGGAAGGGGCGGGCCATGGAGATGAGGTCCGCCTCGCCGCGGGCGAGGACCTGCTCGGCCAGCGCCGGGTCGTGGACGCGGTTCGAGGCGACCACCGGCACGTCCACCGCGGCGCGCAGGCGAGCGGTGACCGGCACGAAGGCGCCGCGGGGCACGGAGGTGGCGATGGTGGGCACGCGCGCCTCGTGCCAGCCGATGCCGGTGGAGAGCACATCGGCCCCCGCGGCGACCAGGCCCTGGGCGAGGTCGAGGGTCTCCTCCCAGGTCTGCCCGTCCTCCACGAGGTCCAGCAGGGAGATGCGGTAGCTCAGCAGGCGATCGGCGCCGAGCGCCTCGCGCACGGCCGCGGCGACCGCGAGCGGCAGGGCGCGGCGCCCGGCGGCGTCCCCGCCCCAGGCGTCGCGGCGGCGGTTGGTGCGCGGCGCGGCGAACTGGTTGAGCAGGTAGCCCTCCGAGCCCATGATCTCCACGCCGTCGTAGCCGGCCTCCCGGGCGCGCCGCGCCGTGGCCGCGTAGGCGCGGATCAGCCGGCCGATGCCCCAGCGGCTCATCCGCCGCGCACGGATCGGGGAGATCGGCGCGCGGGTGGAGGAGGCGGAGACCGCCAGGGGATGCGCGGCGTAGCGCCCCGCGTGGAGGATCTGGAGGAGGATCCGGCCGTCGTGCTCGTGGACCGCCCGGGTGACCAGGCGGTGGCGCTCCGCGAGGCGGCCGTCGAACACCCGCGAGTGCGCGGTGAGGCGGCCGGAGAGGTCCGGGGAGAACCCTCCGGTGACGATCAGCCCCGCCCCGCCGCGCGCCCGCTCGGCCAGGAACTCCGCCAGGCGCGGCACGTCCTCGGCGCGATCCTCGAGACCGGTGTGCATGGAGCCCATGACCAGCCGGTTGCGGACGGTGAACGGCCCCAGGTCCAGCGGCGAGAGCAGGCGGCGGGGCGATGCCGGGAACGCCGAGGGCGCGGTGGGCGCCGAGGCGGGGAAGGGCGCGGGGGTCGGCGACGGTGCAGACATGCCGTGATTGTGCCAGCCCGAGCTGACCGGTGGGTAACTTACGGTCGGTCCCACCCCCGCCGCCCCCGCTGCGCAGCAGTCCCGCGAGCACGGCGGGCGTGTGCACGAACGGCGGCCTCAGGTCCTTGAGCCAGGCAATTGCCTGGCTCGCGGCTCTCAGACCGCCGATCGTGCACACCGCCGACCCCTAAACAGGTGCCCCGCCGCCCCGCCCTCTCGGCGACCAGCAGGTTCGAGGGGCAAGCGCACCCCGGAAAATCCGTCGACGTCGCCGGTGGGAGCGTGGTGTGCTTCGGGCATGAACCTCACCGTGCGCCCCCTGGACCTCGCCTCCGACGCCGACATCGCGCAGGTCAACGCCCTGGACGAGGCGTGCGACCGGGCGCTGTTCGGCGGCGAGGAGCGCTTCACCGTCGCGCAGTCGCGGGCGCGGCTGCAGCCCAGCCCGTACTGGGAGCGGGGGCACTGGGCGGCGGTGCTCGAGTCGCTGGAGGGCGGGGAGAGCATCGTCGGCTACGCCGCGATCACCGTGCCCCTGGCCGAGAACCTCGACCAGGTGTTCGTGGACCTGTCCGTGCACCCGGCGCATCGCGGCGGCGGCATCGGCACCGCGCTCGTGCGCGAGGCGCTCGTCCCGGCGATCCGCGAGACGGGCCGGCCCGTGGTCGCCGCCTGGGGCTCGATCCCCGCGGACGGGGACCCGGACGATCCGCAGCTGCCCGCGAACCGCCTGGCCTCGACCTTCGGGCTCGCCCGCAAGAACGTCGCTGTGTGTCGCGTGCTCGACCTGCCGCTGCGACCCGAGCTGCTGGACGAGCTGGCCGCGCAGGCCGCGGAGAAGATCGGCGAGTACCGCGTGCTCGCCTTCGAGGACGAGATCCCCGAGGAGCACCTCGCCGCCTACGGCGTGCTGCTGCACCAGCTGGACCTCGACGACCCCGACGAGGACCTCGAGTACGAGGCCGCGGACTACACCCCGGAGCGGATCCGCATCGCCGAGCAGCGCCGCCGGGACGCCGGCACGCGCGAGATCATCGCCGTGGCCGTCGCCCCGGACGGCAGCTTCGCCGGGAACAGCGTCGTCGACTTCCACGCGGGCGAGGGGACGACCCTCGGCTGGCAGGAGAACACGCTGGTCATGCCGGAGCATCGGGGGCATCGGCTGGGGCTGGCGCTGAAGGTGGCCACGCATCGGCGCCTCGCGGCGGAGGCCCCGCACCTGGACCGGATCGCGACGTGGAACTCGCACGTCAACCCGTGGATGATCGCCATCAACGAGCAGCTCGGCTACCGGATCTCCCACCGGGAGGTGGCCTTCCAGGGGCGCCCCGCGCTCTGACCCTGCGACCGGCGCCGGCACCGCCCCGGCGGGGCCGGCGGCCCGATCCCCGGCGACGGCCGGGGAGCCGACACGCCCCCGGAGGTCCTTGCTCCGGGGGCGTCCCCGGCCTACATTGCGGCACATCGTGCAGATCGGACATCCCGGCCGCGGACCACGGCCCTCCGATGCGCACGGCGCGAGCGATGGGGGTCGCCATGGCGATGTGGGGCAAGCACATGCGCAGGCCGGTGCCGCCCTCCGGCAGCGGGCGGGGGGACCGGAGCCGCCCGGGGCACGGAAGCAGCCCGGGGCACGGGAGCGGCCCGGGGGAGGGGGACGGGCCGGGCGGTCGGCGGCGGGCTGCGGGCGGGGCCGGTCCCGTGATCGCCGCGCTGATCGCGGCGGCGGCGCTCGTGACCACCTGCGTCGTCCTCATCTCGGAGGAGGCCCTGGAGGTCCCGCTCCCTCCGCAGCAGCCGCCGGGCGCCGCCCCGACCTCCGGCCCGACGTCCGATCCGCCACGGCATCCTCCGTCGCACACCACGCGGATGGGCGAACGGACCCGCATCACCGGGGACATCAGCCCCAAGTCCGTGGTCGCGAGCCCCGACGGCCTGGTGATCGCGAACAACATGATGTACCGGCACAGCTCGACCGTGTACGACGCGAGCACGCTGGACCTCGTGGCGACCGTCCCGGACACGGTGGACCTGTCCCAGCACGGCTTCGAGGACCGCGCCGGGCGGACCCGGGGCGCCCCGGTCGAGGCGGCCTGGAGCCCCGACGGCCGCTACGCCTACGTCTCCCAGTACCGGCTGTACGGCCCGGGAGGCGGCGAGCCCGCGACCGACGACTGCCGCCACGGCGAGGGCATCGGCCGCAGCGCGGTGTACCGGATGGACGCGCAGACCCTCGCCTGGGACCAGGTGATCGAGGTGGGCCGCGTCCCGAAGTTCATCTCCGTGTCCCCGGACGGGAGCCGGGCGCTGGTCTCGAACTGGTGCGACAGCACGGTGTCGGTGCTGGATCTGGGGGCCGGCGTCGAGCTGCGGCAGATCCCGGTCGACGCCGCCCCGCGCGGCAGCGTGATCCTGCCGGACAACCGCACCGCCTACGTCGCCGCGATGTATGCCGACGAGCTGTACCGGGTGGATCTCGTCGACGGCACCCATGAGCTCGTGCTCGAGACCGACCGCAAGCCGCGCCACCTGGTGCTCTCGCCCGATGCCGCGCGGATGTACCTCACCGAGTCCGGCTCCGACCGGCTGCTCGAGCTGGACACCGCCACCGGCGAGGTGCTGCGCGAGATGCCCACGGGCCGCGAGCCGCGGTCGATGGCGATCTCCCCGGACGGCACGGCGCTGTACATCGTGAACTACTACGAGGACACCGTCTCCAAGATCGACGTCGCCGCCTTCGCGGAGATCCAGCGCGAGGAGGTCGGCCACCACCCCATCGGCGTGACCTACGAGCCCCGCGAGGGCCGCGTCTGGGTGGCGAGCTACGGCGGCTCGATCGACGTCTTCGAGGACACCCTGCCGTCGTCCTCTGCATGAGACAGCAGATCACGAAAAGGTCACGGCCCTCATCTGCGGGGTGGCCCAGATATCGCCGTTCCTAGGGTTGCCAGCGTCCACAGCGCTCGCCCAGGGAGGCACCAGATGACCGTCGAGACCAGGCCGTCCGCGGGGACACCCGCCGGCAGCGAGGACGCCCGCGCCGCCGCCGCGGAGAGCCTCGAGGACTACACCCTCCGCTTCGCCCCGCGCTCCTACCGGACCTGGGGGCCCGGCGTCGTGGCCACCAGCGCGCTGGGCGGCATCGCCTACCTCGCCGACTTCTCCATCGGCGCGAACATCGGCCTCGCGCACGGCACCGTCAACGGGATCCTCGGCATCCTCGTGGCCGCCGGGATCATCTTCCTCACCGGCTTCCCGCTGGCGTACTACGCGGCCCGCTACAACCTGGACCTGGACCTCATCACCCGCGGGGCGGGCTTCGGGTACTACGGCTCGGTCATCACCAACGTCATCTTCGCGACGTTCACCTTCATCTTCTTCGCCCTCGAGGGCTCGATCATGGCGCAGGGCCTGTACCTGGGCCTGGGCATCCCGCGCTGGCTGGGCTACCTCATCTCCACGGTGCTCATCTTCCCGCTGGTCATCTACGGCATGAAGGCCCTCGCGAAGCTGCAGGTCGCCACCACCCCCGTGTGGCTGGTGCTCATGGTCATCCCCGTGGCCTACCTCGTGATCTCCCACCCCGACTCGGTGGGCACCTTCCTCGCCTTCGAGGGCGAGGGCGGCGGGGGCGTCAGCTTCGCCTCCGCGATGCTCGCCGCGGGCGTGTGCCTCTCGCTCATCGCCCAGATCGCCGAGCAGATCGACTACCTGCGCTTCATGCCGCCCCGCACCCCGCAGAACCGCCGAGCCTGGTGGACCGCGACCATCCTCGGCGGGCCCGGCTGGGTCGTCTTCGGCGCGATCAAGCAGATCCTCGGCATGTTCCTGGCGATCTACCTCGTCGCCAACGTCCCCGGCGCCCGCGAGTTCGCCAACGAGCCCGTCCAGCAGTTCCTGGCCACCTACGAGCAGCTCATGCCGGCCTGGCTGGCGCTGACCCTGGCGGTGATCCTGGTGGTCATCTCGCAGGTGAAGATCAACGTCACCAACGCCTACTCCGGCTCGCTGGCCTGGACGAACTCCTTCACCCGCGTGACCCGCCGCTACCCGGGACGCCTCGTGTTCCTGGGCGTGAACCTGGGCATCGCCCTGGTGCTCATGGAGGCGAACATGTTCGACTTCCTCAACAGCATCCTGTCGTTCTACGCGAACCTCGCCATGTCGTGGATCTGCGTGGTCGCCACCGACATCGTCATCAACAAGCACCTCCTGAAGCTCTCCCCGAAGAAGCCCGAGTTCCGCCGCGGGATGCTCTACGACTGGAACCCGGTGGGCGTGGTCTCGCTGGTTCTCTCCGGCGGGTTCTCGATCGCGATCTTCTTCGGCGCCTTCGGTGCGGCCGTCCAGCCGTTCTCGCCGCTGTTCGCGGTGGGCATCGCCCTGGTCGCCACCCCGCTGATGGCGATCATCACCCAGGGCCGCTACTACCTGCGCCGCACCGACGACGGCATCGACGTGCCGATGTACGACGAGCACGGCAACCCCTCGGGCGAGACCCTCACCTGCCACGTCACCGGCATGGACTTCGAGCGCCCCGACATGATCGCCTCCGCGCAGACCGGGCCCGACGGGGAGCCGCTGTACCTCAGCTCCCTGGCCCTGTCCACGGACCGCACGGGCGAGCACGTCCTGCCGGCCCAGCGGTGAACGCCCGATGCACCTGAGCCCGGCCGATGTCGAGAAGCTCCTGCTGGCGGTCGCGGGGAACGTGGCCCGCGACCGCCTGGAGCGGGGAGTGCTGCTGAACCATCCCGAGGCCGTCGCCCTGCTCAGCTGCTGGGTGATCGAGCGGGCCCGCGAGGGCCGCGCCGTCGAGGACCTCATGGTCGCCGGCCGCGAGGTCCTCGCCCGCGAGCAGGTCATGGAGGGCGTCCCCGAGATGCTCGCCGACGTGCAGGTCGAGGCCACCTTCCCCGACGGGCGCAAGCTCGTCACCATCCACCACCCGATCTCCTAGGAGGCCCCCGTGGCAGGAATCCGCACAGAGGGCCCCGGCGCGATCCGGGTCCGCCCCGGCACCCGTGTGCTCAACGAGCGCGAGGACCCCGCCGACCGCGGCAGCCTGGTCCTCGAGAACACCGGCGACCGTCCCGTGCAGATCGGCTCCCACCTGCATCTGGCCGATGCCAACCCGGCGCTGGCCATGGACCGCGAGGCCGCCACCGGCTTCCGCCTCGACGTCCCCTCCGGCACCTCGGTGCGCTTCGAGCCGGGCGCCTCCCGCCGCGTCGACGTGGTCGCGCTCGCCGGCGCCCGCCGCGTCCCCGGCATCCAGCGCGGGAAGGACCAGGCCTGATGGCGCGCCTGGACGCCGAGCGCTACGCCGCGCTGTACGGGCCCACCACCGGGGACCAGGTGCGCCTGGGCGACACCGACCTGTGGATCGAGATCGAGCAGGACCTGACCTTCGGCGGGGAGGAGGCCGTCTTCGGCGGCGGCAAGTCGATCCGCGAGTCGATGGCCCAGGGCGTGACCACCCGCGAGGGCGGCGCCCCCGACACCGTCATCACCAACGCCATCGTGCTCGACTGGTGGGGCATCGTCCGGGCCGACGTCGGCCTGCGCGAGGGCCGCATCGTGGCGCTGGGCCGGGCGGGCAATCCCGACGTGGCCGACGGGGTGCACCCGGACCTGCGCATCGGCCCCTCGACCGACGTGATCTCGGGGGAGGGGCGGATCCTCACCGCCGGCGGCTTCGACTCCCACGTCCACCTGCTCTCGCCGTCCCCGCTGCACGAGGCCCTGGCCACCGGCATCACCACCATCGCCGGCGGCGGCACCGGGCCCTCCGAGGGCTCCAAGGCCACTACCGTCACCCCCGGCGCCTGGCACCTGGGCCGGATCCTGCAGGCCCTGGACAACGTGCCGATGAACGTGCTGCTGCTGGGCAAGGGCAACACGGTCAGCGCGCAGGGCCTGGCCGAGCAGGCGCTCGGCGGCGCGGCCGGGTACAAGGTCCACGAGGACTGGGGGTCCACGCCCGCGGCCATCGACGCCGCCCTGCGCGCGGCCGAGGAGCACGGGCTGCAGGTCGCCCTGCACTCGGACTCCCTGAACGAGGCCGGATTCGTGGAGTCGACCATCGACGCGATCGGCGGGCGCAGCATCCACGCCTTCCACGTGGAGGGCGCCGGCGGTGGCCACGCCCCGGACATCCTGTCCATCGCCGCGCTCGCGCACATCATCCCCGGCTCGACCAACCCGACGCTCCCGCACACCGTGAACACCGTCGCCGAGCACCTCGACATGCTCATGGTCTGCCACCACCTCAACCCCGCCGTGCCGGAGGACCTCGCCTTCGCCGAGTCCCGGATCCGCGCCAGCACCATCGCCGCGGAGGATCTCCTGCACGACATGGGGGCGCTGTCCATCACCAGCTCGGACGCGCAGGCCATGGGCCGGATCGGCGAGGTGATCACCCGCACCTGGCAGGTCGCCCACGTCATGAAGCACCGCATCGGCGATCTCGGCGAGAGCCTCCCGGCGGACAACGAGCGGGCCCGCCGCTACGTCGCGAAGTACACCATCAACCCGGCGGTCGCCCACGGCGTCGACGCGCACCTGGGCTCGGTCGAGGCCGGGAAGATGGCCGACCTGGTGCTCTGGGACCCCCGCTTCTTCGGGGTGCGGCCGGACCTCGTGATCAAGGGCGGCACCATCGCCTGGGCGGCGCTCGGGGACCCGAACGCCTCCATCCCGACTCCGCAGCCCGTGCTCATGCGGCCCGCCTTCGGCGACGCGATCGGCGCGCGGACCTCCGTCTCCTTCGTGGCCCCCGCCGCCGTGGACGCCGGGCTGCGCGAGCAGCTGGGGCTGCAGCGGGAGCTGCTCCCGGTCGCCCCCACCCGGGCGGTGACCAAGGCCGACATGCGCAACAACGACACCCTGCCGCGCATCGACATCCGCCCCGACACCTTCGAGATCTCCATCGACGGCGAGAACGTCGAGCCCGCCCCCGCCGCCCGCCTGCCGCTGGCCCAGCTGTACCAGATGTTCTGAGCCGATGCCCCCGACCGCCGTCCCCTCCGTCTCGCTGGCCATGCTGCTGGCGGACTCCCGCCTGCCCGTGGGCGCGCACGTGGTCTCCGGCGCCCTCGAGGCGGCGCTGCTCGACGGCCTGCCCCGGGAGCAGGTCGGCGCCTACATGCGCGCCCGCATGGCCACGATCGTGCAGGTCGAGGCCGGGACCTCGGTCGTCGCCCGGCAGGCGGCGGCCCTCGCACGCGCGGCCCGCGGCACCGGCGCGCCCGGTGAGGACGGCCCCGGTGGGGACGGCCCTGGTGGGGACGGCCTCGGGGCGGCGGCGCTCGCGGAGGTCGCCCGGGCCTGGGAGGCCCGCACCCCGGCGCGTCCGCAGCGGGAGATCGGGATCGCGCTCGGCGACGGGCTGGCCCGCCTGGCCCGCACCGTGTGGCCCGAGGCCTTCCCCGCCCGCGCCGGAAGGGGGCCGCACCTGCCGCGGCCCGTGGTCCTCGGGGCCATCGCCGCGCACGCGGGCCTCACCGCCGTCGACCTGGTGCGCCTGGTCGCCTACGACGACGCGCAGACCGTCGCCTCGGCCCTGCTCAAGCTCGAACCGGGCGATCCGCTGGCCGCGGCGGGCCTGGTGCTCGAGGCCTGCGCCGCGCTCGAGCCGAGCGTCCCCGAGCTGTCCCGCCTGACCTCGCCGGCGGCGATCCCCGCCGCCGGCGCCCCGCAGATCGAGGAGTGGGCCACCGCCCAGTCCGTGCTCCCCAGGAGGCTGTTCCGTGCCTGATACCCCGCACACCCACCCCCACCGCTCGCTGCGCCTCGGCGTCGCCGGCCCCGTCGGCACCGGGAAGAGCTCGCTCATCGCGACCCTCTGCCGGGCCCTCGCCGCGGAGATCGAGATCGGCGTGATCACCAACGACATCTACACCGACGAGGACGCGCGCTTCCTGCGCTCCGCCGGGGTGCTCGACCCGGCGCGGATCCGCGCCGTCGAGACCGGGGCCTGCCCCCACACCGCGATCCGCGACGACGTCACCGCCAACCTCGCCGCCGTCGAGGAGATGGAGGAGGAGTTCTCGCCGCTGGACCTGGTGCTCGTCGAGTCCGGCGGGGACAACCTCACCGCGACCTTCTCCCCGGCCCTCGTGGACGCGCAGATCTTCGTCCTCGACGTCGCCGGCGGCGGCGACGTGGCCCGCAAGGGCGGCCCCGGCATCGCCCGCGCCGACCTGCTCGTGGTCAACAAGACCGACCTCGCCCCCTATGTCGGCGTGGACGTCGCGCAGATGGTGGCCGATGCCGAGTCCGCGCGCGAGGGCGCCCCCGTCCTCGCCCTGTCCCGCAGCGACGCCGCGTCCGTCGCCGCGCTGCGCAGCTGGCTGCTGGGGCTCCTCGCCGCCCACCGCGACGGCGCCCACGAGCCTCAGGACCCGGGCCCGATGGCTCCGCACTTCCACGCCGAGGACGAGGAGCACGACCACTCCCACGGCGCGTCCCACGACCACGCCCACGGTCACGACCATCCGCACGACCACGACCATCCGCACGAGCCCGTGCCCGCCGGGAGCGGGGCGTGATCAGCGTCCTCGCGCACCCTCGGGGCGTGCGCACCCGGCCGGGGCTGCTGCAGCCCCGACTGGTCTCCCGCCGCGGGCACCGCGCGCACGTGGCGCTCGTCGCCGGCGGGGCGCTGCTCATCGGCGGGGACGAGATCTCGGTGGAGATCGCCGTCGAGGCGGGCTGCACGCTGCGCCTGGAGGACATCGGCGGGACCGTCGCCTACCCGTCCCGCGGGGAGGCCAGCCGCTTCGACGTGCGGATCGCGCTGGGGGAGGGGGCCCGCCTGGTGTGGGAGTCGCATCCCTTCGTCGTCGCCGAGGGCGCCGATGTGCGGCGCCGCACCGAGGTGGTGCTCGGCGCCGGCGCGGCGCTGTGCCTGCGCGAGACCCTCGTGCTGGGCCGCACCGGCGAGCAGGGCGGGAGGCTGCGCACCCTGCTGCAGGTCCACCAGGAGGACGGCGTGCCCGTGCTCGTCGAGGACCTGGCCCTCGACGGCCTCGCGCCGCGGCCCGGGATCCTCGGGGACGCGAGCGTGCTGGACACCGTGCTGGTGGCAGGACTGCGCCCCGGCCCCGCGGCCGGGGCCGGGACGGATGCCGGCGGCGGCGCGGGTCCCGGCGGCGGCGTGGGTCCCGGCGGGCGGGCAGGGGCCGATGCCCCCGCGGGCGTCACCGTCCTCGAGCTCGCCCGCCCCGGAGCGCTCGCGCGCAGCCGCGGCCGCGCCACCCACGACAGCGCCGTCGCCCCCGTCTGGGCGGCGTGGTCGCAGGAGGTCGCCGCATGAGCGACATCGCCGCCGCCCGCGCCCTGCTGGAGGAGCTGCCCGACGCCGAGTCGCTCGCCGCCCGCCTGTCGATCCTCTCCGACCCGCGCCGCCTGCGGATCCTCTTCTGCATCGACGCGCACCCGGGCATCCGCAGCACGGACATCGCCGCCGCGATCCGCGCCAACGGATCCACCACCTCCCACGCCCTGGCGGTGCTGCGCGAGTCCGGCTGGGTCCGGGCCGAGCGCCGCGGACGCGAGGTCCGCTACCACCTGCAGGACCCCCTCGCCCACGAGATCCTCCACCGGGTCGGGGCGCGGCCCGGCGGCCCCGCGGCCTCCCGCGACCCTGCCCCGTGACCGCGCTGCTGACGCCCCGGGCCGATCCGCTCGGGGTGCGCGCCCGCTCGCGCGCCGCCGGCGGCCGGATCCTCGCCCTCGCCCTCCTGCTGGTCCTCAGCGCGATCGTCTGCGTGGGCATCGGCCCGCTGGTGATCGCCCCCGGCACCGTCCTCGCCGTCGTCCTGCACCACCTGGGCCTCCCCGTCCCGGTGACCTGGTCGCCAGCGCAGGACTCGATCGTCTGGGACGTGCGCGTGCCGCGGGTGCTGCTGGGCGCCGCGGTCGGCGCCGGGCTCGCCGTGAGCGGCGCGGCCCTGCAGGCGATGGTGCGCAACCTGCTGGCCGATCCGTACGTGCTCGGCGTGTCCGGGGGCGCGTCCACCGGCGCGGCCGCCGCGATCCTGCTCGGCGCCGGCTCCGCGGTGCTGGGCCAGTACGCCCAGTCCGTGCTCGCCTTCGCCGGGGCCCTCGGATCGGCGCTGCTGGTGCTGGCGATCTCCCGGGCCGGCGGGGTGGTCACCTCGCTGCGGCTGCTCATCGCCGGGGTCGCCGTCGGGTACGCGCTGAGCGCCGTGACCAACCTGATGATCTTCTCCTCGGACTCCGCCGAGGGATCCCGCTCGGTGATGTTCTGGATGCTCGGCTCCCTCGCGCTCGCCCGATGGGACGCGTTCCTGCTGGTCGTCGCCGTGGCCGTGGCCGGGGCGAGCCTCGCCCTCACCGCCTGCTCCGGCGTCCTGGACGCCCTCGGCGCCGGGGACGAGACCGCCACGGCGCTGGGCATCGACGCCGCCCGGGCCCGGATCGCGCTGCTGATCGGCGTATCGCTGTGCACGGCCGCGTCCGTCGCCGCGAGCGGCAGCATCGGCTTCGTGGGCCTGGTCGTCCCGCACCTGGCCCGCCGCCTCGTCGGCGCCGCGCACGCCCGGCTCGTGCCCGCCGCCGCACTGCTCGGCGCCCTATTCCTGCTCTGGGCCGATGTCCTCTCCCGCGTCGTCCTGCAGCCGCGGGAGCTGCCCATCGGCGTGATCACCGCGATCATCGGCGCCCCGTTCCTGCTCGCCCTCGTCCGCCGCCACCTCGCCCGGTGACGTGCGACCCCGCCCCGGAAGGACCGTCCATGCGACGCCGCACCCTCGCCCTGTTCGCCCCCGCCCTCCTCGCCGCCCCGGCGCTGAGCGCCTGCGGACGCGCCGCCGGCACCGCGGGGACGCCGGGCGCAGCGCCCGCGGGGGAGGGCGCGACCGTCTACCCGCGGCAGATCGCCAACTGCGAGGCCGAGCTGCTCGTGCCCGCGATCCCGCAGCGGGTGCTGCTGCTCGAGAGCGCCTCGGTGACGATCCTCGACGCGCTCGGCGTGCTGCCCGCCGTGATCGGCCGCGCCGGGTCCTTCCCCGCCGGCTACTACGCCCCGGACCTCGCGGCGCGGATCGCGGAGATCCCCGCGCTCTCGGAGGACATCGACGCCTCCGGCCATCTCATGATCTCCGCGGAGATGGTCATCGCCCAGAGCCCCGACCTCGTGCTCGGGCTGCCCGACGGCCTCACCCGCGAGGGCCTCGCCGACGCGGGCGCGCAGGTGCTCATCCCCGAGGCGTACTGCACCGCCGGCGAGCCCGCCTCGCTCGACGACCTCGGGGCCCAGATCTCCGTGTACGGGGAGATCTTCGACCGGCCGGGCCGGGCTGCGGAGGTCTGGGAGCAGCTCTCCGCCCGCATCGCCGACGCCCGCGAGCGCGCCGCGGCGCTGCCCCGGCGCACCGCGGCGGTGCTGTACCCGTCCGTGGGAGGCGGCCCGCTGTACGCCTACGGCGCCGCCTCCATGGCGACGCCGCAGCTCGCGGCGGCCGGGCTGGACAACGTGTTCGCGGCATCGGCCGAGAGGGTCTTCGAGGTCGGGGCGGAGGCCCTGCTCGCGGCGGACCCGGACGTGCTGATCCTGCTGCACCAGGGGCAGGAGGACGCCGCCGTGATCGACGAGGTCCGCGCCGTCGCGGGCCTGGACGCGCTGGCCGCCCTCGCCGCCGGCGCCGTGCTGCCGATGCTGTTCAACTTCACCGAGCCCGCCTCCCCGCTGATCGTCGACGGGCTCACGAGGATCCTCGACCTGCGCGAAGGGCTGCCCGCATGATCCGCGCCCGCGGCCTGAGCCACGCCTACGGCGCCCGGCGCGTGCTCCACGACGTCGACCTCGACGTCGCCCCCGGGAGGGTGCTCGGCCTCATCGGGCCCAACGGCAGCGGCAAGACGACCCTGCTGCGCTGCCTGTACGGCGCGATCGCCCCGCAGGCGGGCACCGTGCAGCTCGACGGGCAGGACCTCTCCCGCCTCGCCCCGCGGGAGCGGGCCCGGCGGGTGGCCGTCGTCGCGCAGGACGACAGCGGGGAGCTGCCGATGACGGTCGCCGAGGTCGCCCTGCTGGGCCGCATCCCGCACCGCGGGCCCCTGCAGCGCCTGCACGAGGAGGACCTGGACCTCGCGGCCCGGGCGCTCGAGCAGGTCGGCGCCCTGCACCTGGCGCAGCGCCCCGTCGCCGAGCTCTCCGGAGGGGAGCGCCAGCGGGTGCTCATCGCCCGCGCCGTCGTCCAGCAGGGCCAGGTGCTGCTGATGGACGAGCCGACCAACCACCTGGACATCGGATCCCAGCACGCGGTCCTGCGGATCGTGCGGGACCTGGGGCTGACGACGGTCCTCGTGCTGCACGACCTGAACCTCGCCGCCCGCTACTGCGACGAGGTGGCGCTGCTGGTGGACGGGCGGGTGCGCGCCCACGGCGCCCCGGACGAGGTGCTCCGGCCCGGGCTGGTGGGCGGCATCTACGGGACCGACGCCGAGCTGCGCCGCGCCGAGGACGGCGTGCCCCAGCTGCTGTTCCGCGGCCCGGCCGACGGAGCCCGGCCCGGTCCCGCTCCCGGCCCTGCCCGCGGGGTCGCCCGCAGTGGCACGATGGGGCCATGAGCGAATCCGCCCCCACCGAGAACCGCGTCGTCACCGCCTCCGGCGAGGTCGCCGCCCCCGCCGCCGAGATCTTCGAGCTCATCGCCGACCCCGCCCAGCAGCCCCGCTGGGACGGCAACGACAACCTCGGCTCCGCCGAGGAGGGCCAGCGCGTGCGCGCGGTGGGCGATTCCTTCTTCGTCACCCTCACCAAGGGCACCCTGCGCGAGAACCACGTCGTCGAGTTCGAGGAGGGCCGCCTGATCGCCTGGAAGCCCGCGCCCGACGGCTGGGAGCCCGGCCACCTGTGGCGCTGGCGCCTGACCGACCTGGGGAACGGCCGCACCCGGGTCGAGCACACCTACGACTGGACGCAGCTCGAGGACCCGGCCCGCCTGGAGCGCGCCCGCGGCACCACCGAGGCGAACCTGCTCGCCTCGATCGAGAGGCTGACGGCGCTCGCGGAGAGCTCATGAGCACCGGGTCGCCCGGCGGGAGCGGGCCGGGCGGGCAGGGCGCGCGCCCCGAGCGCATCGGCCCGCCCATGACCGAGGAGCAGAAGCGGATCGAAGGCGCCCTCGAGGCGGCCATCGCCCGCGGGGACTTCGACGACCTGCCCGGGGCGGGGGAGCCCCTGGCCCTGCCCTCCACCCACGACCCGGACTGGTGGATCAAGCAGCGCCTGGCGGAGGACGACGTCGACCGCGACGCCCTGCTGCCCGTGGTCGTGCTGCTGCGCCGCGAGCACGAGGGCATGGACGACACCCTCGCCGCGCTGCAGACCGAGGCGCAGGTGCGCGAGTACCTCGAGGACTTCAACGCGCGGGTCCGCGCCGACCGCGCCGCGAACCCGCTGGCCCGCATGCTCGCCCCCGAGGTGGAGGTCGAGGAGCGGGTCGCCGCCTGGCGGGAGGCCCACCGGGAGCCCGAGCCTCCCGCCCCGGAGCCGGCGGATCCCGCCCCCCGGCGCCGCCGCTGGTGGCCCTTCGGATCGTAGACTTCTCCCATGTCCCGTCCCCGTCTCGTCGCCTCCGACCTGGACGGCACCCTGCTGGGCCGCGACGGGATGATCACCGAGCGCACCGCCCGCGCCTGGCGCGACCTGTGGCAGGCGCGGATCCGCACCGTGATCGTCACCGCCCGCCCGCCGCGCTGGGTCGACCATCTCGCGGCGATCACCGGGGACCACGGCATCGTCATCTGCGGCAACGGGGCGTTCCTCTACGACGTCGCGCACCGGCGGATCCTCGAGACCCACGGCATGGCGCCGGCCCTCGTCCACGAGCTGGTCGCGGACCTGCGCGCCATCGACGGCGTCAGCTTCTCCGCCGAGCTCGCCGACGGGTTCCACCGCGAGGACGCCTATCCCGCCGGCACCCCGGACGGCATCCCGGAGATCGGCCTGGAGCGCATCGGACCGCTGCAGGACATCGGCGCCCCCGTCGGCAAGCTGCTGGCCCGGGCCCCGCACCGCCCGGCGGAGGAGTTCCTGGAGGAGGTCGCCGCGATCATCGGCGACCGCGCCCTGCTCTCGCGATCGTGCACCGGCGGGCTCGCCGAGATCGGCCCGGCGGACATGACCAAGGCGCGGGCGCTGGAGACCTGGTGCGGCCAGCTCGGGATCGACGCCTCCGAGGTGTGGGCCTTCGGGGACATGCCCAACGACATCCCCATGCTGAGCTGGGCCGGGACCGGCTGGGCGGTCGCCAACGCCCACGAGGACGTGCTCGCGGTCGCCGACCGCGTCTGCGGCCGGCACGACGAGGACGGCGTCGCCGGGGCGCTGGAGAATCTCCTGGCGGAGGTCCCCGCCGCCTCCTAGGCTGGCCGGCATGCACCTCGAGAACATCGTCATCGACGCCGTGGACCCGGGCCGGCTGGGCCGCTTCTGGCAGGCGGCCCTGGGCACCGAGCAGCTCACCGACATGCCCGAGGGGTTCGAGACCCGCCTGCACCTGGACGGGGACGCGTACCTCGATCTCTGCTTCCCGCGCGTCCCCGAGCGCCCGACCGAGCCGCAGCGCCTGCACCTGGACCTGTGGGATGCGGGAGACCAGGCCGGGACGGCGCAGCGGCTGCGGGACCTGGGCGCCGGCGACCTGGACATCGGCCAGGGGGATGCGCCGTGGATCGTGCTCGGCGACGCCGAGGGCAACCCCTTCTGCGTGCTCGAGCACCGCGACGCCTTCGTGCGCACCGGCCCCATCGCGAGCCTGCCGCTGGACACCGCCGACCCGGACGCCGCCGCCGAGTTCTGGGGCTGGCTGACCGGCTGGGCCGATGCGGACGGGTACGCCCCGCGCAGCCTGCGCCACCCCAGCGGCAGCGGCCCGCTGCTGGAGATGTGCCCCGAGCCCCGCCCCAAGCCCGCCGGCTCCAAGAACCGCATGCACCTGGACATCCGCCTCGAGACCGGGGACGACGTCGACGCGATCGCCGAGGAGATCCTCGCCCGCGGCGGCGCCGAGCCGGACCGCGGCTGGGGCGAGCTGCCCTGGCGCACCTTCACCGATCCCTCCGGCAACGAGCTCTGCCTGCTGCGGGCCTACGATGCGTGACTTCGAGGAGCTCGTCGCCGAGGCCGAGGCCGCCGACGTCACCGGCTGGGGCTTCGCCTTCCTCGACGGCCGGGCCACCGAGGAGCGGCCCCCGTGGGGCTACGCCCACCTCCTCGCCGAGCACCTCGCGCAGGTCTCCTCCGCCCTGGACCTGGACACCGGCGGCGGGGAGGTCCTGGACGAGGCGCCCGTGCTGCCCGCGCACATGGTCGCCACCGAGGCCTGGGAGCCCAACGCCGCCCGGGCCCGGGAGCGGCTCGAGCCGCGGGGAGTGCGCATCGTCGAGAGCACGCGGTCGCTCCACGATCGCAGCTTCGAGCTGATCTCCTCGCGCCATCCGATCGCCCCGGACTTCCCCGAGATCCATCGCCTGCTGCACCCCGGCGGGAGGTACGTCGCCCAGCACGTCGGCCCCGGATCCTGCTTCGGGCTCACCGAGCACTTCCTGGGGCCGCAGCCGGATGCGCGCCGCGGCCGCGACCCGCGCGACGAGGCCGCCGCGGCGGAGGCCGCCGGCCTCGTCATCGACGAGCTGCGCACCGCGACCTGCCGGATCACCTACACCGACGTCGGCGCGATCGTCTGGATCCTGCGCAAGTGCCCCTGGTGGGTGCCCGGCTTCACCGCCTCCGCCTACGAGCCGCAGCTGCGGGAGCTGGACGCCCGGATGCGGGCCGGGGAGCCCTTCCGGGACGTCTCCACCCGCCACCTCATCCGGGCGCACCGCCCGCGGCACTGAGCGCCTCCCGGGTCCGCGAGACCAGGGCGAGCACCTGCTCGGCGGCGGGTGCCAGGCGGTCCGGGCCGATGGCCGCCAGGGCCGCAACGGCCTGCGCCGAGAACTCCACGGGGCCGATGCCGCCCCGCGCACGGCCCGCGTCGCGGAGCCCTCGGCCGATGCCCCCGGGCCCCGTATCCAGGGCGGCGACGGAGGGCACCAGGCCCTTCTCGTTCGTCGCCCAGCTGCCGGCCGCCGCATGCCAGGCGTGCGCTGCCAGCATGAGCGCGGCCGCGCAGCCCATCTGCACGTAGGCGACATCGTCCTTGGCGGCGCCCTTGGCCGCCCCCGCCGCGAGGAACTCGGCCGACCACAGGTTCTCGATCATCGCCGACCGTAGCGCCGGCGGGTACGGGTCCAGGCCCCGTCGCAGCTCCGGCACCAGCAGGTCGGGATCCACCAGCGGCACGCAGGTCGCCGCCTCCCCGGCGTAGGCGACGTCGAGGAAGCCCAGCGGATGCCCCATCTGCTGATGGAAGGCGAAGCGGCCCGCGACGGCCCGGTCCCGCTGCGCCGCGACCCGGCGCACATCGCGGAGGATCAGGTCCACGGCCATGCCGTCCACCCGCAGCCAGGCCCCGCCGTCCACCCAGGGGCCCCAGCCCCCGGGCCCGGCGACCTCGACCTCGGAACCGGTGATCCGGCCCGCGATCGCGGCCAGCGCGGCGACGTCCAGGTGCGCGGCGTCGTAGTACAGCCCCAGGTCGAGGTCCGAGCCGGGGTGGTGGGTGCCGCGCGCGCGGCTCCCGCCGAGGACGACGGCGCGCACCCCGGGGGCGGCCGCGACCTCCTGGGCGATCTCCTGGATGCGGTCGTCGGCGAGCATGGGGCCTCCTGGGGTCGGGCGGTCTCGGGTCAGGACGGTCGCGGCGGCGCGGTCACCGGGCTGCGCGGCCGGCGGGCACGGCGGCGCCGAGGATCATCGGGGCTCCTGGGCGGTGCGGGCGGCGGCGATCCACTCCTCGGCATCGGCCGCGGCGGGGTCGGCGCCGTGCGCGCGCAGCCAGGTGCACACGTTCTCGCAGTCCCGGCGCAGGAAGGTCTGCCCCGAGGTGTTGACGACGAGGTCCACGACCTGCGGCACGTCGATCACCACCGGGTCGTGCCGGTCCCCGCGCGGGTCCACGAGGATGTTGTACGGGGACAGGTCGCCGTGGGCGAGGCCCAGCGCCGCGAGGTCCACCACGAAGGAGCGCAGGTCCTCGGCCCAGTGCGTGGCGGTCTGCGGATCCGGTCGGGTCTCCTGCAGCCGCGGGGCGGCGGTGCCGTCCTCGGTGCCGATGAACTCCATGAGCAGCTCCGTGCCGAGGATCTGCACCGGATAGGGCACGGCCAGGCCCGCGCTCCACAGGCGGGTGAGGACGTCGAACTCGGCGCGCGCCCAGCGGCCGGCGGCGGCCTGCCGGCCGAACGCGGTGCCCTTGGCCATGGCGCGGGCCTCGCGGGAGTCCTTCACCCGGCGGCCCTGGGTGTACTCGTGGGAGCGGTGGAAGCTGGTGTGCTCGGGGGAGCGGTATCGCTTGGCGACCAGCAGCGCGGCCTCGCCGGGGGCGCCGGTGCGCTCGTGCTCGGGCAGGGCCCGCTCCAGCAGGAAGGCATCGGCCTCCTTGCCGGTCTTGAGCACGCCGAGCTCGGTGTCGATCGCGCCCTCGTGCTGCACGATCCAGTCGGGGAAGGGCTGCGGGCCGCGGTCCACGGTGTGGGCCGTCTCCGGCCAGGTGGACCAGCGCTGGTCGTCGTCGAGGTCGTCGACGTCGCCGGTGGCCAGGGAGAGGGCGTAGAAGGTGTCCCAGTCGAAGGACGAGGTCATGGGGTCTCCAGAGGGGGAGGGGCCCTGTCAGCGGGCCCGAGCGGAAGGGAGGACGGCAGGGGAGAGCGCGGTGACGGCCATCGGGTCCTCCTTCCCTCGGTGCGAGCTGATGACGGGAGGCTACGCACCCTCCCGCTGTTCGCGCGAGCGAATTACGCCAGGAGCTCGTGCAGGCGGCGGCGGGCCCGCTCCCGCGCGGAGTCCGCCGGCACCCGGGCGGGTTCGATGAGCACGCTGACGGCGAGGCCGTCGGCGAGAGCCAGGATCTCGCTCGCGCAGTCCTGCGCCGCGGCCCAGGAGCGCTCGGGCCGCGCCTGCGCGAACAGCTCCGCGAGCCCGCGGTGCACGCGGCCCCAGACCCGGCGGTACTGCGCGGCGACGTCGGCGTCCACGGCGGCCTGGGCGGCGAAGGCGAGCCACACCCGGGCGGGGATGGAATCCGGCGAGGAGGGCACGAGCAGGGAGACGAGGCTCTCCAGCCGGTCGGCGGGGGCCTCGGGCAGGTCCGCCTCCAGGGCGCCGGCCGTCTCCTCGACCACGGACATCGCGGCGGTGATCATCGCGGAGCGCGAGGGGAAGTGGTGCTGCACCGTGCCGATGGCGACTCCGGACCGCGCGGCCACGGCCCGCACGCTCAGGCCGCCGATCCCCGACGAGGCGACGATCTCGACGATGCTGCGCTGGATCGATTCCCGGGACATGCCGCGAGCCTATCGGCGGCGTGCGCCGAGCTGCTGATACAGGCGCCAGGCGTGCTGGGCGGACCTGCCGGCGAGGACGAGCGGCTCCTCCGCAGGGCCCGTCGCCGCGGGCCGGGAGGTGACCACGCCCAGGCACAGCAGGAGGGTCCCCGCCCCGATCAGCGCGAAGCGCACCGCCTCCACGAGCATCGCGGCGAGCAGGGTCAGCCCCTCGTGCTCGGCCCCGAGATCGATGGCCAGGAGCTGGGTGGCGGCGCCGGCGAGGCAGAGGACCAGCCCTGCCACGGCGGCCGCGACCCACGTCGAGGAGACGTGGCGGCCCATCGCCGCCGCGCCGAGCAGGACCAGCACCGCCGCGCCCATGAGCAGCAGGCGGATCAGCCCCGCCGCCTCGATGCGATGGGTCATGCCCTCGAGGTCCCCTCCGAGGAAGGCCGTGCGCTCGGCCACCAGCCCCACCCCCGAGGCGAGCAGGGCGAGCACGCAGGCGATCAGGCCCAGGGCGGCGGGGCCGGGGGCGCGCCGGCGGAACACCATCAGGACGACGGCGCCCAGCACCGGCGCCAGCAGGCCCAGCAGCGAGAGCACGCGGAGCATCGGAACCTCCAATTCGTACGAGTGTATGAGTGTGACCATACAGCCGTATGGCGTGGGAGGGAAGCGGGATGCGCCGACGGCTCCGATGCAGGACCCTGCCCGCTCCTGTCCGGTCCCGGCCCGACGGCGCGGGGCGGCGGTGCGACGCCGCGAGGTCATCGTCCGCTGACCAGCGCGAAATCCGGTGGCGACAGTCGTCGGGCGTCCCGTAGGTTCCAGGGATGATCCGGCTCCTCGCCCCCGACCCGACCCGCTTCGACGCCTTCGCGGACTGCCTCGCCGAGTACGGAGGCACGGGACTGGACGGCTCGAGCGTCCGGCCGGAGGACACGCTCAGCCTCGACCGGCCGTACTTCGACGGCTACCTGCGCGCCCGTGCCGCGGAGGAGGACGGAACCGACGTCCTGCCGGGCCGCGTGCCCTGCACCTCCCGGTGGATCGTCGAGGACGACTGGGAGGACGGCGGGCCGCTGCTGGGATTCATCGCCCTGCGCCATGCGCTGAACCCCTTCCTGTTCGACCAGGGCGGGCACATCGGCTACAGCGTCCGGCCCTCGGCCCGGCGTCGGGGAGCGGCGACGGCGGCCCTCGCCCTCACGCTCGCCGCCGCGCAGAGGCGCGGCCTCGACCCCGTGCTCGTGACGTGCCTCGAGGGCAACGAGGCCTCCCGGCGGATCATCGAGGCCGCAGGCGGGCAGTACGAGGACTCGCGCGAGGGGCACCGTCGGTACTGGATCGGCCGAGGGCCGGTGCCCACGGCGCCGGACGTGCCGTGAGGCTGCGGCCGCTGCGTGCGGATGCGGCGGACGTCCGAGCCGTCATGGACGCCTTCACCGCCGATCCCGCGGAGATGTTCCGCCAGGGCGAGGTCACGGACGAGGACTCCGCCCGCGCCTACGTCGAGCGCCTGCTGCGGCCGATGATGCGCACCGCCGTGATCGCCGATCCGCGGGACCGCCTGCTCGGCCTGGTCGGCGTGAGCATCGATGCGGGCAACCGCCTGGGCTGGTTCTTCTACTGGCTCCATCCCGCCCATCGCGGGGCCGGGCTGATGTCCCGCGCGGCCCGCGAGGTCGCCGACCGTGCCCTCGCCCCGGAGCCCGAGGGCTGGGGCCTCGAGCGGCTCGAGCTGGGGCACCGTGCGAACAATCCTGCCTCCGGGGCGGTGGCGCGCGCGGCCGGGTTCGTGCAGGAGGGGAGGGAGCGGGAGAAGTTCCTGGTGGAGGGGGAGCGCATCGACGTCCTCACCTACGGCCGGCTCCGCTCCGACCCGGCTCCGGACGCGGAGCTCCTCGACCCGGCCCTGGCCGTGGAGCGCCTCGACGTCTGAGCGGCGCGGATCTGCGCCTTCAGGTCCGATGCGCCGTACCCCGGCCCGGGTGCCGCGCGCGGGGCGCGCTCTCACTCCTCGAGCGACGCCGAGCGTCTCCGGGTGGCCTCGGCCGCGCGGTCCAGGAATCGGGCGATCACCTGCAGCTCCTCGTCCTCGAGCCCGTCCAGGGCGGCGTCGAGATCCTCACCGAGCGGAGCGAGATGCGCGAAGAGCTCGGGCAGGCGATCCGGCAGCGCGCGGACCAGCACCGTGCGGCGATCTCCCGGGTCCCGGTCGCGGGCGACCCAGCCGCCCTCGGCCAGGCGGTCGACGATCCCCGTCGTCGTCGCGGGGCGCAGCGCCAGCAGCTGCGCCAGTGCGCCGATGCTGATCGATCCGTGGCGCTGGACCAGGTTGAAGCACTGCAGGTCCACCGGTCGGATTCCCAGCCGGGCGCTGAGGCGGTGGCTGAAGATCGCCAGCTGCAGCTCGACCTCGCGGTAGCGGTCCTTGACCTCCCAGGACGGAGAACCGCCCCGGTTGATGTCGGGCAGGGGATCGGTCATGGAGCCCATCCTCCCAGGAGCGGCTGCGGACCCGGCGCAAGGTATTTCGGTTTCCGAAGGAACAGACTAGGCTGTGTCCACAGGGTCCGCGAGAGGCCCTCGACCGGAACGGAGACGATCATGGCCCGGCACGGCACGACCTCCACCACAGGATTCGACACGGCGGCAGCCGTCACCCGCTCCATGCTCGGCTGGGGCGCGGTCGCGGGACCCTTCTACCTCGTCCTCGGCCTGATCCTGGCGCTCACGCGCGACGGCTTCGACCTTGCGCGGCATCCCCTGAGCCTCCTCGCCGTCGGCCCCGGCGGGTGGATGCAGACGGTGAACTTCCTGCTCACCGGGGCGATGATCATCGTCGCGGGCTGGGGCATGCTGCGGGCCCTGGAGCGGCGAGGCCCGGGGGCGGCCGTGGTCGTCGCGGGGGCCGGCGTCCTCCTGGCGGCAGTGTTCGAGGCGGATCCCGTCGCCGGCTTCCCGCCCGGCCAGGAGCCGGCGGTCTCGGTCCACGGCATGTTCCATCTGGTGGCGGGAGGCGTGGAGTTCGTGGCCTTCGCCGTCGCGGCGATCCTGCTGTCCCGCGTGCTCTCCCGGCGCGGGGAAACGCGGGCTGGTCTCGTCTCGCTGCTGCTGGGGATCGTGGTGCTGCTGGGCTTCCTCCTGGGAGGGGCGCTCGCCGCCTCGCCCGTCGGCGTCGCGCTGCTGTGGCTCGCCGTGGTCGCGAGCCTCGCCTGGCTGCTGCTCGCCTCGATCCGCATCTACCGGATCGTGCCGCACCCGGACGGCTGCTGACCTGCGCATCCATCGATCTCAGGATCCGGCCCCGGCCCCTCCTCCGTCGGCGGGCGGGGCCGCCCGGCGCGCCAGGGCAGCACGAGTCCCGAGGCGATCAGCCCCAGCACACCGACCAGCAGGGCGCCGCGCACCCCGAGGAGGGTCGCGCAGAGCCCGCCGGCGAGGGCGAACGCCGGAGCGGCACCGCGGGCGGCGAGGCTGAAGGCCGTGCTCACGCGGGTCATGACGGCGTCCTCGGTCGCCTCCATCCGCAGGGCGGAGTACACCGGGCGGAAGACGCCGGCGACCAGGAGCATGAGCGTCGTCGCGACGATGTAGAGGACCAGGCCCGGCGTGCCGCCCGGGAGGAACGGCAGGGCCAGCACGGGAAGCCCGCGCAGGGCCCCGGACCAGACCAGCGTGGGGAGCTGTCCCAGGCGTGCGCTCACCCGCGGGGCCCACCAGGATCCGAGGACTCCGCCCAGGCACGGGAGCGCGAGGGCGAGCCCGTACTGCCAGGGCGGGAGGTCGAGCCCGCGGAGCAGGAGCACCAGCTCCAGCGGGCCGGTCCAGGCGACGAAGCCCGCGAACAGAGTCGCGTTCAGCAGCAGGGGTCGCAGGACGGGGTGCGCTGCGGCGACGGTGAATCCGGCGGAGGCCTCGCGCAGGAACCGCCGCGGCGGACCGGGGGCCGGAGGGGCGGGCTCCGGCGCACGGATCGCGCGGATCCCCAGCGCGGAGGCGACGAGCCCGGCCGCCTGCACGAGCAGCGTCGCCGTCGCCCCCAGCAGCTGCACGATCGCGCCGCCGAGAGCCGGACCCAGGGTGCTGAGCGTCCAGAACGTCGCCTCGAGCCTGCCCAGCGCCGCGGTGCGCTGCTCGCGGGGCACGAGATTCTTCAGATGCGCGGTCGACGCCCCGCCGAAGACCATCCCGCCGAGGGCCGTCCCCGCGGCGACGACCAGCAGCTGGGCGAAGGTGAGCGCGCCGGCCGAATGCGCCAGAGGGACCGACGCGAGGAGCAGCGCCCGGGACAGGTCCGCCGCGATCATCACGGGGCGCTTGCGGCGCACCTCGAGGGCGGGACCGAGGGGCAGGGCCAGCAGCGCCCCCGCGACCCCGGCGACCGCCGTGAGCAGGGATACCTGGAACGTCGAGGCGTCCAGCACGCGCACCGCGATCAGCGGCAGCGCGCCCATGGCGATGGCGGTGCCCGCATCGGAGGCGGCGCGCGCGAACCACAGCCGGGAGAAGTCCGCGCCCAGCGTGCTCGCCGGGCGGGGTGCGCGCGCCGGGCGGGGAGCGCTCGCCGCGTCGGCCGGGCCTGCCGGGCTCATCGCGAGAAGGCGAGGCGGCCGGCGACGAACGTGGCCAGCGGGCGCACGGCGCGCAGGCGGTCGGCGGATTCGCGCGCGGCCTCGGCGGAGCCCGGGGAGGCGACGAAGGGGTCCTCCTCCAGGAGCACCAGGTCCCCGCGTCCGCCGACGGCCAGCTCGTGCACCCCGTCGGTCGAGGCGGCGAGGGCCTCGGCGGGGCTCAGCTGCTGCTCGGCGTGCCAGCCGGGGCGCTCGTCGGCGCTGCGATGGACGGCGGCGGCCATGGCCAGCCACGGGTCGATCGGCGCGACCGGGGCGTCGGAGCCGAAGGCGAGGGGGACGCCCGCGGCCAGCAGATCGCGGAAGCGGAAGGCGGCGCCGCCCTGGCCCGGCCACAGCTCCTCGGTCGCATCGCGGTCCTCGAGCAGGTGGGCCGGCTGGACGGAGGCGATCGCCCCGCGCCGCGCCAGGGCCGCGATGTCGGCGTCGGCGAGCATCTGGGCGTGCTCGAGGCGCACCGGGTGCGGGAACCCGGTGCGGTCCAGGACCGCGAGGGCGAGGCCCGCGGCGGCGTCGCCGATCGCGTGCACGGCCGCGGCGAGCCCCAGCGCGGCGGCGCGGCGCAGCAGCTGCTCGAGGGCGTCCGCGTCGACGTTGAGGACCCCGCGGCCGTGGGCGTGCCCGCCGGCCGCGCCGTAGGGATGGCGGCAGTACGCCGAGCGCGAGCCCAGCGACCCGTCCAGGATCACCTTCAGCGGGCCGACGCTCACCAGACCGGAGTCGCCGATCGGCGTGCCCGTGGGCCCGGGCACGCCGTCCAGCCCCGAGGCGTAGGTGGCCGTCCGCACCCGCAGCATCGGGTCGCGGCGCGCCCACAGGGCATGGTTGTCCGCCCACTCCATGTCGACCAGGCCGACGACGCCGCGGGCCAGCGCCTCCTCCTGCAGGCGCCGCACCCCGGCCTCGAGCCCCGCGGCGACGCCGGGCAGGTCGGCGAGGTGGGCGACGGCGTCGAACCACTCCTCCTCGGCGACGATCCCGCGCCGCGGCGGCAGGCCCAGGCCGGCCAGCGCCGGGGTGTTCATCCAGGCGTGGTGGGCGTCCCCGCCGATCAGCACGATCGGCACCGTGGAGGAGACCGCGTCGAGGGCGGCGACCGTCGGCGGCTGCGGGAAGCCGACCAGCCGGTGCCCGAAGCCGACGAGCGTGCCCGCATGCCCGGCCCGCAGGGTCGCCGCCACGAGCTGGGCGCACTCCTCGGCGCTGCGGACGCCGGAGGTGTCCAGCCGGGTGGCGCCGTGGGCGGCCTGGCCGACGTGCACGTGCTGGTCCCACAGCCCCGGGATCGCCGCGGCCCCGCCCGCGTCATGGACCTCCTCGCCGGGGCACGCGGAGAGGCGCGGGGCGATCTCGGTGATCGTGCCCTCCTCGATGCGCAGGTCGCGGGGGAGGGAGTCGAGGCGCAGGGACCGGATCAGCACCGTCGCAGGCTACCGGAGGCCTCGTAGACCAGGCGGGCATGGCGGCGGTCCGGCGAGCCCTGGAAGAACTCGACGGCGTCCGGCACCACCCGCCACAGCCGCCAGTCGCCGTCGGCGACCTCGGCGCGGGCGGAGGCGCTGCGGGCGGCGAGATCGGCGCGGGACTCGGCCGCATCGGCCTCCACCACGCGGCCGCGCACCCGCACCGAGCGCACCACCTGCGGCCACCAGAAGGTGAGGGCGGCCGCGGGCGCGGCGGCGAGCTGGAGGCCCTTCGTGCTCGAGGCGGTCGAGGCGAACGCCCACCCGCGCGCGTCGACGTCCTTGAGGATCAGCACGCGGGCATCGGGCACCCCGTCCGTGCCGAGGGTGGACAGGGTCATCGCGTGGGGCTCGGGGACCCCGGCGGCGATCGCCTCCTCGAGCCAGACCAGGAACAGGTCCTCGGCGCGCGCGGGAGGATCCGCCGGCAGCGGGCCGGGGGCGGTGCCGGTCAGAGCCTTCAGGGAACGCAGCAGATCGCGGGTGCTCATGGGCTCAGCCTGCCACCTGCGGACCATGACAGCTGTCATGGGCGGGGCGTGACGCCCGGGCGTTCCGCCGCCCGCCGCGCCCCGGAAGGGTGGAGCCATGACCGCAGACCAGATCCCGGCCGTGCAGGTGCACGGCGTGACCAAGCGCTTCGGCGAGATCACCGCCGTCGACGACGTCCACCTCGAGGTGCCCGCCGGGCAGGTGCTGGCCCTGCTGGGCCGCAACGGCGCCGGCAAGTCCACCCTGATGGAGATGCTGCTGGGCATCACGCGTCCGGGCGCGGGGGAGATCCGCGTCGGCGGCCTCGCCCCGCAGGAGGCCAGCAGCCGCGGGCTGATCGGCGCGATGCTGCAGAACGGGGCGCTGCTGCCCGAGGAGACGGTGCGCTCGATGCTGCGCCTGCTGCACTCCCTCCACGCCCGGCCGCTGCCGCTGGAGGAGGTCGCCGAGCGCGCCGACGTCGCCGACCTCATGTCCCGGCGCATCGGCAAGCTCTCCGGGGGCCAGATGCAGCGGGTCCGCTTCGCGGTCGCCCTGCTGGGGGACCCTGACGTGATCCTCCTGGACGAGCCGACCGTCGGCATGGACGTCGAGACCCGGCGCGACTTCTGGGTGCGGATCCGCCACGTCGCCCGGGCGGGGCGGACGATCGTGCTGGCCACCCACTACCTGCAGGAGGCCGAGACCGAGGCGGAGCGCGTCGTGGTCCTGGACCGCGGCCGCATCATCGCCGACGGCCCCGGCGCGGAGATCACCCGCAGCATCTCCGGGCGCACCCTGCGGGTGGTCGGCCCGAGCCCCGCCGAGGTCGCCGCCCTGCCCGGCGTCTCGGAGGCCGTGGCCGACGCCGAGGGCGTCCTCGCCCGCTGCACCGACTCCGACGCCGCCCTGCGCGCCCTGCTGCGCGAGCACCCGCAGGCCCGCGGCATCGAGATCAGCCCGCCCAGCCTGGAGGACGCGTTCCTCCGCCTCACCGAAGGAGCCGTCCGATGACCTCCCGCGCCGCCGCCTACGCGTACCACTCGATCCGCATCACCCTGCACCAGGTGCCCTTCGTCGTCTTCACGATCGCCCTGCCGGTGGGCATGTACCTGCTGTTCTCCATGATGTTCGGGGACATGGGGGAGGGGGCCGCCCGCGCCGGGATCATGGTCAACATGGCCGCCTACGGAGGCCTGGGCGCCGCCGTCACCGCGGGGGCGCAGATCCAGGAGGACCTGCGCACCGGCTTCCTGCGCCAGCTGATGGTCGCCGGGCTCACCCCGCGCGGCTTCCTCATCGGCTCCCTGGCCGCGGCCAGCGCCATCGTGCTGCCGGCCCTGGTCGCCGTGTTCCTCACCGGCGCCGTCACCGGCGTCGACGCGACGCCGGGCCGCATGATCGCCGCCATCGGCGTGCTGTGGGCGGGGCTGCTGCCGGCCATCCTCATCGGCCTGGTGCTGGGCATGTTCCTGCGCGGCAGCGCCGCCAGCGCCGGCAGCGTCGTGGTGATGATGCTGATGGCGATCGCGGGCGGTCTGTGGATGCCGCTGGAGATGTTCCCCGGCTGGATGCAGTCCCTCGGGCAGGGCCTGCCGACGTTCTGGATGAGCCGGTGGGGCGCCTGGGCGCTGGGCGGCCCGCAGGCGCCGGCGATCGGCCTGCTGGTGGTCGGCATCTGGGTGGCGGCCCTCGCGCTCACGGTGCTGCTCGGCATGCGTCGGTCCCGGGGCGGCTCCCGCCGATGAGCGAGACTGTCCCCATGGACGGGACCTGCCAGACGCGCCCGGAGGACCGCCCCCTGACCATGCGGGGCGTCCACCGGGCCGCCGTCGAGTCCGGCGGCCTGGTCTTCTCCGCGCCCTCGCTGGTGTACCTGCTGATCATCATCGGCTTCGGGTTCGCCTCCGGCTCCGTCGCGCCGATGATCGTCGCGACCGCGGTGCTCCTGGTCTACGGCGTCGTGTTCCTGTACTCCTGCGGCATCTCGCTGTACCCGGCCCGGGTCCGGGCCCTCTGGTACCTGGCCAGCTGGCTGCTCATCGCCCTGCTGGTGCCGCTGATCGGGGTCTCCGTCGCGTACCTGGTCGTCTACCAGGCGATGACCCACGTGCTGCTGCTGCCGTGGCGCCGGGCCGTGCCGACGCTGATCCCCCTGGTCCTGGCCGGAGCCGTCGTCGGGATCCTCGGCGAGCAGTACGCGGCGGCGATCCTGGCGGTGGTCGCGCTGATCATGGCGTTCGGTGTGGGCGCCGGCATCCAGCGCGAGCGCCTCGAGCGGCAGCTGGAGGCGGCCGAGCAGCGCAACGCCGTGCTCGCCGTCGTCGCCGAGCGCGAGCGCATCGGCCGGGACCTCCACGACATCCTCGGCCACTCCCTGACCACGGTGACGGTCTCCGCGCAGCTGGCCCGGCGCCTGGTGGACGCCGATCCGGACGGCGCCCGGGAGCAGCTGGAGCAGATCGAGCGGACCGCCCGGCAGGCCCTGGCCGACGTCCGCTCCACCGCCAGCGGCATGCGGACCGTGCGCGCCGCCACCGAGGTCGCCTCGGCGCGCAGCGTCCTCGAGGCCGCCGGCATCCAGGCGCAGGTGCCCTCCGCGCTGCCGGAGCTCGACGATGCGCGGGCCGAGCTGTTCGGCTACGTGATCCGCGAGGGCGTCACCAACGTGGTGCGCCATTCCCGGGCCGGCCGGGCCAGCATCGAGGTCCGGTCCGACGAGGTCGCGATCGGGGACGACGGCACGGGGATCCGGCCCGGCACCGTCCGCAGCGGCCTGGACGGGCTGCGCCGCCGCGTCGAGGAGGCGGGCGGCCGCCTGCACGTGGAGTCCACGCCCTCGGGGACCCGCCTGGTGGCGAGGGTCCCGTGATCCGCCTCGCCGTCGCCGACGACCAGTCGATCCTCCGCTCCGGGCTGGTCGCGCTGCTGCGGCTGGAGACCGATCTCGAGGTGGTGGGGGAGGCGGCCGATGCCGCGGCCGCGCTCGACGTCGTCGCGGACACCGACCCCGACGTGCTGCTGCTGGACGTGCAGATGCCCCCGGGCACCGGTGCCGACGGACGCCCGGGGCCGCAGGACGGCATCGAGGTCGCGCGGCGCCTGCGCGCCGACGGCGCCGCCCGGCCCCGCATCATCGTGCTCACCACCTTCGGACGCGCCGGCTACCTGCGCCGGACGATGGAGACCGGCGCCGAGGGATTCATGGTCAAGGACGCCCCCGTGGAGCGCCTCGTCGACGCGATCCGCCGGGTCCAGCAGGGCCTGCGGGTGGTGGACCCGGACCTGGCCGCCCAGTCGCTGTCCGTCGGCCCCAGCCCGCTGACCGCCAAGGAGACCGAGGTGCTGCGCGCCGCGGCGGACGGCGCCGGCACCTCGCAGATCGCCGCGACCCTGTTCCTGTCCGAGGGGACGGTGCGCAACCACATCTCCTCCGCGATCGGGAAGCTCGGGGTCGCCGGCCGTGCCGAGGCCGTGCGCCGGGCGACCGACAACGGCTGGCTGTGACCTGTCCCGGCGGTGCCCGGCGGGCCAGCGGGGACCGGCACCGGCCCTGCGGCGAGAGATAGTCTGCGACGGTGCATGCGATCGAAGCCGTCCTCCGACTCCTGGTGACGATCTCCGTACCCGTCTTCGCGATCGCCTCCATGCTCTCGATGGGCTTGCGCACCCCCGTGGACACCTTCTCGGCGCAGCTGAAGGACCGCCGCTCCGTGCTCGCGGTCGCGCTCGCGAACTTCGTCGTCGTGCCGGCCGTGGGCGTCGTCCTGATCGGCATGCTGAGCCCCGTCGCCCCGCTCGGCGTGCGCGAGGGGCTGGTGATCGCCCTGTGCGCGGCGGGCGCGCCGTTCGTGCTGCAGCTGGGGACGATGGCCCGGATCCCCTACGACGAGGTCGCCGGGCCGATGGCCGTGCTGCTGGTCGGGACGGTGCTGTTCATGCCGGTCACCGTGCCGTTCCTGGTCCAGGGCGTGGACGTGCGGGCCTTCGACGTGGCCGCCCTGCTGGTGGGCACGATGCTCGCGCCGATGGTCGCGGGGATCGGTCTGGGGCACCTGCTGCCGCGGCACGCCGACCTCCTCGCCCGCACCGCCGGGGGCGTCGCCGCCGTCAGCGCGGTGCTCATGTTCCTCTCGGGCTTCGGCGCCAACTCGGGGCTGGTCGCCGAGCTCGTGCTCTCCCCGGTGATCCTGCTGCCCATCGGCGTGATCGCCCTGGCCTTCCTCGGCGGCCGGATCGCGGGGGACCTGTCCGGGCCCACCCTCACCGTCGCCGACGGCCCGGCGATCCTCACCAGCCAGCGCAACATCGCCGCCGCGCTGCTGGTGGCACGCTCCGCCCCCGATCACGACGAGATGGTCGTGGCGATCCTCCTGGTCAGCGCGGTCGGGTTCTGCATGCTGGTGCCCTATGCGCTGGGCAAGGGCGCGGTGCGACGGCGCCGGGCGGGGGAGCGGACCAGCCTCGGCGCCCTCATCGGCGTCGCGGAGGCGAAGCAGCGCTGAACGGCCCGCCGCGACAGTACACGAGATCGTGTACTGTCGTCGGCGTGATCGAGACCGTCGCCCTGACCCACTCCGCGGCCCTGGCCCGCCTGGGCTCCGCCCTGTCGGACGGCACCCGCGTGCGGATCCTGCTGGCGCTGCGCGAGGCGCCCGCCATCCCCTCCGACCTCGCCGAAGCCCTCGGCGTCTCCCGCCAGGTGATGTCCAACCAGCTCGCGTGCCTGCGCGGCTGCGGGCTCGTCGAGGGGGTGCGGGAGGGCCGCAGCACCTGGTACCGGCTCAGCGACCCGCAGATCGCCGCCGCCCTCGAGGAGATGCTGCGCCTGGTGCTCTTCGTGGACCCCGCATGCTGCGCGGGGGAGTCGTGCACGTGCTGACCGCTCAGCGCCGTCACCTCCTGCAGCGGCGGATCCGCCTGATCGTCACGGCGACCATCGCCTACAACGTCCTCGAGGCCGTGATCGCGCTGAGCGCCGGCGCCGCGGCCGGCTCCGCGGCGCTGATCGGCTTCGGCCTCGACTCCATCGTCGAGGTCCTCTCCGCGGCGGCCGTCGCCTGGCAGTTCGCCGCCCCCGATCCGAGCCGCCGCGAGAAGGCGGCCCTGCGGCTGATCGCGGTGGCGTTCCTCGGGCTCGCCGTGATCGTCTCGGCCGATGCGCTGCGGGCCCTGCTCGGGCTGTCCACCCCCGAGCACTCCGGGGCAGGCATCGCCCTGGCGGCCGTGAGCCTCGCGGTCATGCCGATGCTGTCCTGGATCGAGCGCCGCACGGGACGCGAGCTGGGCTCCGCCTCGGCGATCGCCGATGCGAAGCAGACGCTGATCTGCTCGCTGCTGTCCGCCGCGGTGCTGATCGGGCTGCTGCTGAACTCGCTGCTGGGCTGGACCTGGGCCGACCCCGTGGCCGCCCTGGTCATCGCCGCCTTCGCCGTGCGCGAGGGCCTCGAGGCATGGCGCGGCGAGGCCTGCGCCCAGCCCGTCTCGGCACTGGTGGACGACCAGGCCCGCCCCCACGACTGCTGCTGATCGGCGCCCCCGACCCGGACGCCCGGCCCATCGGCCGATGATCCCGGCGAGGCGCCCCCACCCTGGTACCTTCTCGCGCATGAGCGCCGAGAGCCCCTTCGTGATCGCCGTGGACGCCGGCGGCACGCACACCCGCGTCGGCTGCTACGCCCTGGACGGACGGCAGCTCTCCCGCGTCTCCGGGGCGGGCGGCAGCCCCATGCACAACGACGATGCCGCCGAGAACGTGGCCCGCGCGATCCGCGCCGCGCTCGCCGCGGCGGGCCTCGCGATCGAGGACGCGGCCGCGCTCGGGGTCGGCACCGCCGGCTACGAGCGCGAGGGCTCGAACCAGTCCCGCGGGAAGGGCAACGCCTGGGTCGAGGAGGTCTACGGCCTGCCCGGTCTGCAGTGCCCTCGCGTGATCGTCAACGACGCGGTGATCGCGCATCGCGGAGCCCTCGGCGGGGCGGCCGGGATCGTCGTCGTCGCGGGGACCGGATCGATGATCCTGGCGATCGACGAGCAGGGCCGCGAGGTCGAGAGCGGCCAGTTCGAGCACTACGCCGGAGCGGCGCGGCACCTCGCCTTCTCCGCGATGCACCGGGTCCTGGCCGGGGACGCCGAGGCCGGGGACCCCTTCGTCGCCCGGGCACTCGAGCGCTTCGGGGCGGCCGACGTGCCGGCGCTGCGCGCGGCGGTCCTGGCCCTCGGCGGGACCGACCGCCAGGAGGTCAAGCGCATCTACGGCGGCCTGGCCCCGGTCATCACCGCGCTCGCCGGCGCCTCGGCCACGGCCGATGCGGCGCTCGCCGACCTGGTGGGGCGCACCGTCGACGGGATCGCGCTGCTGGTGCCCCTGATCGCCGCGCGCCCGGTGCCGGTGGCGCTGACCGGATCCCTCGCCCTGAGCGACGCGTTCACCGCCTGCCTGACGGAGCAGCTGCGCGATCGCGGCGTGGCCGCGGAGGTCGTCCCCGCCGCCGCGGACCCGCTGGGCGGCGCGGCCCTCCTCGCCCTCGACGCCGCCCGCACCGCCGCCCCCTGACCCGGGGGCCCTGTCCGCTCTGGGCGGACACCACCTGTCCTCGCCAGCACGTAGCCTCATGGCGTGTCGTCCCTCCTCCACATCCTGCGTTTCACCCGCTCCCTGACCCCGCTGTACGTCGCCGTCGTCGTCTGTTCGATCCTCACCTCGGCCACCACCCTCGTCGTCCCCTTCCTCATCGGCCGCGCGACGGACTCCGTCTCCGGCGCCGTCTCCGGCCAGACCCCCACCGACACCGCCGTGCGCACGGTGATCGTGCTGGCCCTGGCGGTTCTCGTGGCGGAGCTCGCCACCACGCTGATCTCGAACGTCGGCGGCTGGTTCGGCGACGTGATGAGCAACCGGATGCGCACGATCCTCTCGGTGCGCTACTACGACAAGCTGCTCCACCTGCCGCAGCGCTGGTTCGACACGGAGATCACCGGGACCATCGTCGCCCGCCTGAACCGGTCGATCGCCGAGGTCACCGGCTTCGCCAAGACGATGTCCAACGCCTTCGCCTCGATGCTCATCACCACCGCCGCCGTGCTCGTGATCAGCGCCTGGTACGCCTGGCCGCTCGCGGTGCTGCTGCTGGTGATCTTCCCGGTGTACGTGTGGCTGACCGCCCTGACCTCCAAGAAGTGGCAGCGGCTGGAGGGGGAGAAGAACGAGCAGGTCGACATCGCCTCCGGCCGCTTCGCGGAGGTCATCGGCCAGATCCGGGTGGTGAAGTCGTTCGTGCGCGAGCGCAGCGAGCTGGAGGACTTCTCCCGCCGCTTCGGCTCGACCGACGCGACCACCCGCGAGCAGTCCTCCCACTGGCACCGCATGGACGTGCTGCGCCGCTCGGTGCTGAACGTCGTCTTCTTCGCGATCTACGCGATCATCTTCGTGCGCACGGTGCAGGGCCACTTCACCCTCGGCGAGATGGTGCTGCTGGTGCAGCTGATGAACATGGCCAAGTCCCCGGTGGAGTCGATGAGCTGGGTGATCGACGCGTCCCAGCGCGCGATCGCCGGGTCGCGCGACTACTTCCGGGTGATGGCCACGGCCGACGACCCGCGCACCGAGGTCCTGCCCGATGCCGCCGCACGGCTCGAGCCCGTGCCCGGCGCCCCCGCCCTGGAGTTCCATCACGTCGACTTCGCTTACGAGAGCGACGAGGACGTGCTGCACGACATCGACTTCCGGCTCGAGCACGGGGAGCGGATCGCGCTGGTGGGCGAGTCCGGCGGCGGCAAGTCCACGATCGTCAACCTCCTGCTGGGGCTGTACGAGCCCGGGCGCGGAAGCATCGACGTGGCTGGGCACGACGGGCGCACCATCCCGCTCGAGCAGCTGCGCTCGGGCATCGGCGTCGTCTTCCAGGACGCCAGCCTGTTCTCCGGCACGATCCGCGAGAACATCGCCTACGGACGGCCCGACGCGAGCGAGGAGGAGGTCCGCGCCGCGGCGGTGCGGGCCAACGCCGACGGCTTCATCCGCCGTTTCCCCGGGGGCTACGACCAGCTCATCGGCGAGCGGGGCCTGAAGCTCTCCGGCGGGCAGCGCCAGCGCATCGCCGTGGCCCGCGCGATCCTCAAGGACGCCCCCATCCTCGTGCTGGACGAGGCGACCTCCGCCCTGGACACCCGCGCGGAGCGGCAGGTGCAGAAGGGGCTGGACGAGCTGATGAGCGGGCGGACCTCGCTGATCATCGCGCATCGGCTCTCGACCATCGCCGGGGTGGACCGCATCATCACCCTGCGTGAGGGGCACATCGACGAGATCGGCACCCCCGCCGAGCTCGCCGCCTCCGGCGGGATCTACGCCCAGCTGCTGGAGCTGCAGAACTCCGGGCGCACCCGCGCGCTCGCGAAGTTCGACATCACCGGCTGAGCCGACCACGGCTCCGGCCGGCGCCGCGCGGGGGCACGCGCGGCGCCGGCGGGACCTGCTGACGGACAGGCCGAGGTCAGACCGCCCCGATACGATGTGCCCGAGCACACACCGATCGAAGGGGTAGGACATGGGCTTCATCCAGGCGTTCAAGGGCGCGATCTCCGGCATGTTCGCGGACCAGTGGAAGGACTTCCACACGGTCCCGCGGGGCCTGCCGGCGACCGCGGCGCTGTTCCCGTCCGTGCCCCAGGGGCAGAACGCGGGCCGCGGCTCGAACACCCGCGGCAGCGAGAACATCATCTCCAACGGCTCGAAGATCCTCGTGCCCGAGGGCTACGGCCTGATCACCATCGTCGACGGCCGGGCCACGGGCTTCATCACCGAGGCCGGCGGCTACGAGTTCCGGGCCGACTCCCCGGACTCCCGCTCCGTCTTCGCCGGGGACGACCTGGTCGGCTCGACGGTGGGCACCTCGTGGGAGCGCTTCAAGTTCGGCGGCCGTCCCTCCTCGCAGCAGCTCGCGTTCTTCGTGAACCTCAAGGAGATCCCCGACAACCGCTTCGGCACCCAGTCGGAGATCTACTGGGACGACGCCTACCTCAACACCCAGGTCGGTGCGCTGACCCGCGGCTCGTACACGCTGCGGATCCTGGACCCGCTGCTGTTCGTGCACAACTACGTGCCCGCCGCCTTCATCACCGCCGGCGCCGGGGTCTTCGACTTCTCCGACGTGAACAATCCCGCCGGCGGGCAGCTGTTCCGGGAGGTCGTCTCCTCGCTCTCGGCCGCGTTCTCCCGCTACGTGAACGACCCCGACAAGGGCAACCGGATCACCCGCATCCAGTCCGATGCGGTGGGCTTCGCCCAGTCCCTCTCCGCCGTGGTGGAGGAGGAGTACCGCTGGGCCAGCGACCGCGGTCTCGCGATCGTCAAGGTCGCCATCGCCGCGATCGAGTACGACCAGCGCACCCGGGAGCTGCTGGCCGATGTGCAGAAGGCCGATGCGCTCTCCGGCGCCCGCTCGCAGTCCTTCGTCAACCAGGCCGCCGCGCGCGGCGTGCAGGCCGCCGGGGAGACCGGCGGCGGGGCGGGGCTGGCGATGTTCGGCGCGGGCATGGGCGCCGCCGGCGGCATGGTGCGCCCGGTCGACCAGCAGCCGGCCCCGGCCGCCCCCGCCGCTCCCGCAGCCCCGGCGGCGCAGCCCGCCGCGGCGGGCGCGGGTGCCGCCCCCGCGGATCCCGTCGCGCAGCTGGCGCAGTACAAGCAGATGCTCGACCAGGGCCTCATCACGCAGGAGGACTACGACGCGGCGAAGAAGAAGGCGCTCGGTCTCTGAGCATGGCGGAGCAGTCGTGGGCGCGGCCGCAGCCCTGGCCGGCGCCCGGTCAGCGTCCCGGCGCCCCGAGGCCGGGGCAGCAGACGGCCGGGCCGATGCCGGGGCGGCCGTCCATCGGCCTCCCGGGCCAGAGCGTGAGCCCGGGGCCGGGCGCTGCCCCGGGTGCGGGCGCCGCCCCGGGGCCGGGCGCTGCCCCGGGTGCGGGCGCGTCGGCGTGGGCCGGCGCTGCCCCGGGGGCCGGCGCGGCGCCGGTCTCGGATGCGGCGATGGGCCAGGGCGCGCCCGGTCTGCCGGCGCTCGGCGAGGCCACGCGGCGGGCGATGGCCCGCACCGCGGTGCTCGACACTCGCCGTCCGGTCGCGGACGGCCTCGACAAGTGCCCGCGCTGCGGCTCCACGGAGATCGGCTACAGCATCACGCTGCGGGCGCTGTACTGCAGCCACTGCCGCAGCCGATGGAACGAGCCCAACGCGGAACGCAGCTTCGGCCTCGACGCGCCGATCGCCCTGCTGCGCGGCCATCAGCTGGGCTCGGCGACGATGGACGTGCGCGAGGACGCCAGCCTCATGACCCTGCGCTGCCAGGGCTGCGGGGCCGATGTCATGCTGCGCGTGAGCGACCAGCTGCAGGCCCGATGCCACTGGTGCCGCCAGAAGCTCTCGGTCTCCTCGCAGGTCGCCACCGGTGCGGTGCCCGATGCGGTGCTGCCCTTCGCCCTGTCGCGGGAGGAGGCGGTGCGGCGCATCGGCGACTTCATCGGCAGCCGGCGTCGCTTCGCGAAGACGTACGTGACCGAGGGCTTCCGTCCCGAGAACGTCTTCGGGGTGTACATCCCGTACCTGGTGGTGGACGGCAACGTGCACGCCGAGCTGCACGGCAAGGGCGAGGTCACCACCCGCACCTACCAGGTCAAGCGCGGCGACCACTACGTGACCTACCACGACGCCGACGTCCACCAGGTCGACCGGTCCTTCGACCTGCTGATCGACGACCTCGCGGTGGTCTCGGCGCGCAGCTTCGCCGGGAACGTCGCCCGGGCCACGAACCACGTCGTCCAGTCCCTGGCCCCGTACGACACCGACCAGGCGGTGGCGTTCTCGAGCAACTACCTCTCCGGGTTCTCCTCGCAGCGGCGCGACCTCGACGTCACCGACGTCGACCAGGAGGTCGAGGACCGGTTCCTGGCGATCGCCCGCGCCCGCCTCGAGCCGACCGTCGTCGGCTACGACCGCGGGGTGCGCTGGGAGCACGAGGGCGTGGCCGTGCGCGGCACCCGCTGGCTGACGGTGCTGGTGCCGGTGTGGCTGTACAGCTACAGCCCGCCGGAGGGCGACGAGGTCCACTACATCGCCGTGAACGGACGCTCGGGGCTGACCCAGGGGTCGGTGCCGGTCTCCCAGGGGAAGCTGTGGCTGGCCTCGTGCGTGCCCGGCGCCCTGGTCGGCGCGGCGCTCGGCATGCTGGGGCTGCTCCTGATGATCGGGGAGGCGCTGGTATGAGCGCCCTGGGCCTCCTGATGATCCTCGCGGGCATGGTGATCGGGCCGATCACGACGCTGGTGATCTACCTGGTGCTCTCCCGGCGCCACCGCAACGTGCCCCTGCGCTTCGTCTTCGAGTCCGGGACCCGGACCGAGGTGGCGAACCTGCGCAGCCGCGACGTCCGCCTCGGGGCGAACAACCGCCAGCGCGAGGACCGCATGGTGGGCGCGAACTCGAGCCAGCATCTGGCGCGCGTGCAGAAGATCCTGGTCCGATGACCGATCCTGGTCCGATGGCGCCGACGCGGGAGACCGTCGGCGCGGGACCGTCCAGCCGGTACGAAGGGGAGCAGTGAGGCGACGATGAGCCATGACGTGAACGGGCCGGGTCCGCAGGGGGAGCGGCCGGCGACCCCCGGCGCTCCGGGCGCTGGGCCGATGGGTGCGGGCTCCGGCGGTCCGATGGGCCCGGGGCCCGGGGAGCCGGCGGGCGACGGAGGGCCCGCGGCGGGACAGGAGCCGGCGGCATCGGCCGAGGACCTGCTCGCGCAGGTCGAGGAGGCGGCCCATCCCTCCGGTCCGACGCTCGAGGAGCGCACCCGCATCCGCAAGGAGCACGGGCTGGACAAGTGCCCCCGCTGCGGGTCGAGCGACATCGCCTACGACATCCCGCAGCGCGCCCTGGTGTGCTCCTACTGCCGCTACGCGTTCAACGAGCCCAACGCCCACGAGGCCTTCGGCTTCACCTCGCCCATCCAGGACCTGCGCGGCGTCACCATCGGCGCCGGCAGCGAGGACATCGTCGAGGACCAGGACGTCGTCACCCTGAAGTGCCAGGGCTGCGGGGCCGATGTCGTGATCAAGCTCGAGGAGCAGCTGCAGTCCCGCTGCCACTGGTGCCGCCAGACCCTGTCGATCAACACGCAGGTGCCCAACGGCGCGGTGCCCGACGCGGTGCTGCCCTTCCTCCTCAGCCGCGAGCAGGCCGTCGAGAAGGTGAAGGAGTTCGTGGGGGCCCGGCGCACCTTCGCCGACCGGCGCTTCCTGCGGGACTTCACGCCGGAGAACGTGCTGGGCGTGTACATGCCCTACCTCATGGTCGACGCGAACATCCATGCCGAGCTCGCCGGCACCGGCGAGGACACGGTGCGCACCTACACCGAACGCGTGAAGGTGGGCGACCGCGAGGAGACCCGCACCTACTACGACGTGGACGTCTACCAGGTGGCGCGCAAGTTCGACCTGCTGGTCGACGACCTCGCCACCCAGTCCTCGACGCGCTACCACCGCGACCGCAACGAGTCGGCGACCAACTACGTGCTGCGGGCCATCCAGCCCTTCGACGTCGAGGACGCCCTCGTCTACAACAGCAACTACCTCACCGGGCACACCTCCGAGCGCCGCGATCTCGACATCGGCGACATCGACGAGGAGGTCGTGGAGAAGTTCCTCGCGATCGCCCGCGCCCGGGCCCAGCCGACCCTGGGGAAGTACGACCGCGGCGTGAAGTGGGAGGCCGAGGGCGTCTCCGTGCGCGGGGCGCGCTGGGTCGCCGTGCTCCTGCCGGTGTGGCTGTACAGCCAGTACGACGGCAGGCTGTCCCACTACGTCGCCGTGAACGGGCGCACCGGGCAGACCATGGGCTCGATCCCCATCAGCCAGCCGCGCGCGATCGGGGCCTCGTGCCTGGTCGCCACCATCGTCACCGTGCTCGCGGTCGGCGGCGGCATCCTGTCGATGTTCGCGTGAGGAGGAGACCTCGATGATCACGGACCTGATGATCCTGGCCGATCCGATGCTGCTGGCCGGCGGCTCGGACGGCGACTATCCCTTCGGGGTCCTGGCGGCGGGCCCCATCGCCGGGATCCTCGTGTACCTGGGGATCTACTCCCGCTACCGCAACAAGGACAAGCGCTATCGCTTCGAGAGCGAGTCCAAGGTCGAGGTCGGCAACATGATGACCCGGGACGCGAAGATCAAGCATCGCCGTCGCGTCAGCGGCAGCCGCATGGGAGGCGCCAACGAGTCCCGGCACCTCGAGCGGGTGCGGCGCATGCAGATCTCGGGCTGAGGCCCCCTCCCGGAGAGCGGGACCGCCGGCCCCTGGGGGCGGAGGAACCGCCGGACCCCTGGGGGCGGGGAACCGCCGGACCCCCTGGGGCGGAGGTCCGGGGCTCAGGCTCCGGGGGAGGGGCGGTCGGTGAGGATCGCGGAGAAGTCATGCTCCCCGCGCCCGGCGTCCTGCTGCTGCTCGAGGCTGGTCAGGGCGGCGCGCACCGCAGGCAGCTCCCCGGCGGTGTCCAGCAGCAGCCGGGCGTCCTTCGCGATCGCGTTGACGCTGAAGTCCCCGCCCTCGGTGCCGCGCTCGCCGCGCACGAACGGCCCCTTCATGCCGGCGATGAAGGCCAGGCCCGTGCCGCCGAGCATGTCCAGCACCTCCTCGGGGTCCAGGCCGGTCGCATCGCCGAGGGAGAGCGCCTCGCGCAGGCCCTCGGCGCTCACCGCCAGGGCGAGGTTCGCCAGCAGCTTGCCGACCGCCGCCCGCGCGGCGCTGTCCACGCCGCGCAGACGCTCCGGATCCGCCCACGGGGAGACCAGATCCAGGATCCGCTCCCGCAGAGCCGCATCGGCGGTGCCGACGTACACGCCGAGCTTCCCGGCGCGGGCCGGCCCCAGGGACCCGACCACGGGCACGGCCACATAGGTCGGCACGGCGGCGGCGAACTCCTCGGCATCGGCCGGGGAGACGGTGGTGGTGTCGACCCAGGGCACCCCCGCGGGGATCAGCGCGGGCTCCAGCACGGTCTCGCGGACCGCGTCGGGCCCGAACAGGGAGGTGACCACGACCTCCGCCCCGGAGACGGCCTCGGCCGGACTCGCGGCGACCTCGGCGCCCGCCTCGGCCAGGCGCGCGGTGCGCTCCGGGGTCCGGTTCCAGACGCGCAGATCATGGTTCTCGAGCAGGTGGAGGGCGAGCTCGGTCCCCATGCGACCGGTGCCCAGGACGGCGATTCTCATGCCCGCAGTCTGCCATCGGGCGGACCGGTCGCGGGCCCGCCGCGGACCATCGGGCGGACCGGTCGCGGGCCCGCCGCGGACCATCGGGCGGACCGACGCTTTCCCGCAGCGCGGCGGCGAGTGCACAATGGAGGCATGTCGCCTCGGATCAGCCGCCGTCACGCCCTCGCGGCCGCCGCCACCGGCGCCACCGGCCTGGCGCTCACCTCCGTCGAAGCTCTCGCGCAGCCTGCCCTGGGCGGCTGGGGCCGGCAGATGGACGTGCGCGTGGCGACCTATAACGTGTCCCTGTTCCGCGAGAAGGCCGGGGACCTGGTGAGGGACCTGTCGCGCCGCACGGACGCGCAGGCCAAGGCGATCGCCCAGGTCATCCAGGTCAACAACCCCGACATCCTGCTGCTGAACGAGATCGACCACGACGAGGCCGGCGAGGCGGTGGATCTGCTGCGCCGCAACTACCTGGAGGTCTCCCAGGGCGGCGCGACGCCGGTGCACTACCCCTACGCGTACACGGCCCCGGTGAACACGGGCGAGCCCAGCGGGCTGGACCTCGACGGCGACGGCGCCCTCGCAGGCCCGGGCGACGCCTACGGCTACGGCGCCTTCCCGGGCCAGTACGGCATGGCGGTCCTCTCGCGCTATCCGATCCGCACCGACGACGTGCGCACCTTCCAGAAGCTCCCGTGGGCGTCGATGCCCAGCAACCTCATCCCCGAGAGCTTCTACTCGCCGGAGAAGATCTCCGCCCTGCGCCTGTCCTCGAAGTCCCACTGGGACGTGCCCGTCTCCGTGGGCTCCAGCGTGCTGCACGTGCTGGCCTCGCATCCGACCCCGCCCTCCTTCGACGGGCCCGAGCGCCGCAACGCCCGGCGCAACCACGACGAGATCCGGCTGTGGGCCGACTACCTCGCCGGCGGTTCCGCCGCCTCCTGGATCGTGGACGACGCCGGCGTGGCCGGCGGGCTGCCCGTGGGCACGTCCGCCGTGGTCCTCGGCGACCTCAACGCCGATCCCACGGACGGCGACTCCTGGCCCGGCGCGATCGACCAGCTGCTCAGCCACCCCCGACTGCGCGACACGCGGCCGACGGGCTCCGCCCACGAGGAGCGCACCGCCTCGTTCACCCCGGCCCCGGACGGCCCCGGCCCGCTGCGGGTGGACTACGTGCTGCCGACCTCGCAGCTGACCGTGGTGGGCTCCGGCGTGTTCTGGCCGCGGCCCTCCGAGCCGGGCGGGGCCCTCATCGGGCCCGATGCGGCGAAGTCCCCGCGCACCTCCGACCACCGCCTGGTGCGCCTGGACCTGCGTCTGGACGCGTAGTCTCGATCCATGGCTCCTGCGATCTCCCCGATCATCGACCTGCCCGAGCTGCGTGCCCTGCTCGCGGACCGCGCCGACGCGGCCCCGGTGCGGCTGCTGGACGTGCGCTGGGCCCTGGACGGCTCCAAGGGACGGGACACGTATCTCGCCGGGCACATCCCCGGCGCCGTCTACATCGACCTGGGCATCCAGCTGGCCGGCCCGGCATCGGCCGCCGAGGGCCGCCACCCGCTGCCTGCGGCCGAGGATCTCACCGCCGTGCTGCGCGGCGCGGGCGTGGACGACGGCACGATCGTGATCGGCTACGACGACTCCGACGGCTCCCAGGCCTCCCGCCTGGTGTGGATGCTGCGCGCGCTGGGCATCGAGGCCGCTCTGCTCAACGGCGGTCTCGCCGCGTGGGACGGCGAGCTCTCCACGGCCGATGTCACCCCGCCTCCCGGCGACCTCAGCGACCGCCCCTGGCCCGCCGCGGCCATCGCGAGCATCGACGAGGTCGCCTCCGGCGAGGTCGCGGTCGTCGACGCCCGTGCCCCCGAGCGCTACCGCGGGGAGGTCGAGCCGATCGACCCCCGCGCCGGGCACATCCCCGGGGCGGTCAACGTGCCCTTCCCCGGCAACGTCGACGCGGACGGCCGCTTCCTCGCGGCGGACCAGCTGGCCCAGCGCTTCGCCGAGGCCGGGCTGGATCCCGAGGACGAGGTCATCGTCTACTGCGGCTCCGGCGTCACCGCCACCCACGACCTGCTCGCCCTCGAGCGGGCCGGCTACCGGCGCACCCGCTTGTTCCCCGGATCCTGGTCCCGCTGGAGCGCCGATCCTGCGCGCCCCGTGGCCACCGGCCCGCAGCCCTGACCCGACTCCCGCACCGAGTCGTCCCGGCCCGCTGATCCCGACCAGGGCTCGAGTCGAGACCGCCGGATCCCGCCCGGCCCGGAGCCTGCCCTGCCCTCAGGATGAGATCAGGCCTGCAGCGCCGGGGGACCGTGGCCGCGGCGCTCCAGGAATTGCAGACGGGCGTTCCACTTCTCGACGGCGGGTTCTAACGGTCAGCGCAACAGGTGCTCGGAGAATACCTCTCTTGGCGTAGCAAATTCAAGCCGCTTTCGC